>CP119316.1:1355000-2032500 GCA_029202985.1 Candidatus Andeanibacterium colombiense
TCGTATTCGCCGCCCTTGTGCATCGTGCACAGATTGTCCCAGATCACCAGGTCGCCGGCGTTCCACTTCACGCTGAAGATATATTGCGGCTGGGTCGCATGCTCGATCAGCTGGTGGATCAGGTCGCGGCCTTCCTGCTTGTCCATCCCTTCGATGTCCATCGTGTGGGCCGCGATGAACAGCGCCTTGCGACCCGATCCGCGGTGGGTGTGGACCAACGGGTGCCGGGCCTTGAAGCGCGCGTCGATCTCTTCCTCGGGGATGTCGGCGCCGGCCTTCTTACGGCTCCACCACAGCGAATTGATCCCGACCTTGTCCTCGAGGAAATCCTTCATGTCCTGCGGCAGATCGTCATAGGCGCTGCGGGTGTCGGCGAACCAGGTCTCGCCGCCTTCGCTCGGCACTTCATGGGCGAGCAGCAGCGAGTAGGAGGTGCGCTTTTCCATGAAGGCGCTGTCGGTATGCCACAGCCGGTCGCCCTTGCGGTACGAGATCGCGGCCTCGTCAGTGGTAATCTCGCCTTCGATATTGAGGTTCGATGCGTCAAACAATTCACGGAACGGCAGGCGCATCTTGAAGCCCTCGCGCGCCGGGACCCGTTCGAGATAGCCGAAATTGCGGCTGAAATCGACATGCTGCTCGTCGGTGAGACCGGTGCTGCGGTAAACGCAGACGCCGTATTTATCCATTGCGTCGGTCACCTGCTTGAGCTGCGCAGGATCGAGCGGGCGGGTGATGTCCAGCCCGGAACATTCGGCGCCGAACTTCGGCAGGATCGGTTTTACATGGAGGCCCACGGCCTTACTCCTGAGTCTGCTGCGCCGATTGCGGCGGTCGGGCGAGCCCGATTCCCGACTCCACGGTCGAAGTCAATCTTGCACTTCTAGCACAGAGCGGCAAAGCTCCGCAAAACGGCACCGAAGGGGAAACACCATGACCGACCGCAAGCGCATTCCGCCACGCTCGAAATTCGAGGAAGAGGTAGGCTTCACCCGCGCCTTGCGGGTCGGCGACCGGATCATCGTCGCGGGCTCGATCGACGACCGCATGCCGCCCGCTGAAGGCGCCGGCGAGCAGGCGGACCGAATCTTCGAACTGATCGCATCCTACATCGAGGAACTCGGCGGCACGATCATGGACGTGGTCCGCGTGCGCATGTTCGTGACCGACATCGCCGATGCCGACGCGGTCAGCGCGGCCTTCACCAAGCACTTGAAAACGGCCTGTCCAACCGGGACGCTGGTCGCGATTTCCGCGCTTTACCGTCCCGAAATCAAGGTCGAGATCGAAGCCGAAGCGGTGGTGGGCTAACCTAGGATAGGAACGTCGCTTCGCGCGTTGACCCGGGATAAACGCCGAGGAGCTTGCCATGATCCGCCGCTTTGCCGCCGTCTCGGGCGTGCTCGCCCTTTCCGCCTGCGGGGGTTCGCAGCAGGCTTCGGTGGCGCCTTCGGAAGCCGCGGTGCTAGCCTCTTCCCCAACCCCCTCCGCCACCAGCACCCGCGAATTGCAGATTCCAGCTGCGCTGCGCGGGCGTTGGGGCCTGGTCCCGGCGGACTGCACCTCCACCATGGGCGACAACAAGGGTCTGATCGTGGTCGATGCGGAATCGATCAAGTTCTACGAAGCGCGGGCAGTGCTCGACGTGGTCAAGGATGTGCGCGAAAGCCGGGTCGTCGCCAGCTTCAGCTTCTCGGGCGAAGGGCAGGAATGGAAGCTGGACGAGGAACTTCATCTCGAGAAAGACGGGCGCGAACTGATCCGCACCGAACACGGCGAGAATGCAATGACCGAACCTTTGCGTTATACGAGGTGCGCATAGGAGAGACCGATGAAACGATCGCTTTTCATTCTCGGCGCGCTGGCGCTGGCTGGCTGCGCTTCGACCGGTAATAGCGAAGTCGGCACCGGCGACCGGACCGAAGACGTGTGTAAGCCCGAACCGGGCCAGGTCTTCGTCGGCCAGAAGGCCACCGCCGAGCTCGGCGCGAAATTGCTCCAGGCGACCGGCGCGAAACGGCTGCGCTGGGTCCCGCCGCGCACCGTGGTGACGATGGACTATCGCCCCGACCGGCTGACCGTGACCTATGACGACGACTTGGTGATCGAGCGGGTTTCCTGCGGCTGAAGGCGCCGTTATCGCGGGCGGGATGAGCGCATTGGTCCATTCGCACCGCCACGGGCGCACAGGCCATCTGTCGCTCGCGCGGCCCAGGGCACTCAATGCGCTGAACCACGACATGATCGCAGAGTTGACGCGCGCCTTGCTGGAGTGGCGCGACGACCCGACGATCGAGGTTGTGCTGCTCGATCATGCCGAGGGAAGGGGCTTTTGCGCCGGCGGCGATGTCGCGGCAGTGCGTCGCTCGGTATTGGAGGATGGAGGCAAGGCGGGCCGGGCGTTCTTCATGGCCGAATACCGCCTGAACCATCTGCTGTTCACCTACCCCAAGCCGGTCGCCGCCTTCATGGACGGGATCACAATGGGCGGCGGCGTCGGGCTGGCGCTGCCCGCGCGCTACCGCGTGGCGACCGAAAACACTGTGTTCGCGATGCCCGAAGCGGCGATCGGACTGTTCCCCGATGTCGGCGCGGGCTGGTATCTGTCGCGCCTCCCGGGGCGGCTAGGCCCGTTCCTCGCGCTCACCGGCGCGCGGCTCGACGGGGCGGAATGCCTGTGGGCGGGGCTGGCGACTCACTATCTGCCAAGCGAAGTTCTGCCCGAGGCGAAGGCCCGGATCGCTAGAGAACCAGCGCTGCTATCGGCGATCCTCGACCAACTTTCGGCCAAGCCGCCCGAACCTCGCATCGCCGGCACGCTCGGCGAGATCGACCGGCTGTTCGCCGCCGACCGGATCGACGACATCCTCGCCGCGCTCGCCAACGATGCTTCCGACTGGGCGGCGCAGCAATCGGCGGTGCTCCGCTCCAAAAGCCCGCTGACGCTGAAGGTTGCGCTGCGCCAGATCGCCGGGGCGAGGGACATCGCCGATTTCGCGGAGGAAATGCGGATCGAATACCGCCTCGCCAGCCGTGTGATCGAGGAGCCCAACTTCGCCGAGGGCGTGCGCGCGGTGCTGGTCGACAAGGACAATTCGCCGCGCTGGAATCCCGCGGCACCCGAAGGCATAAGTGAAACGAAGATCGACGCGTTGTTCGCGCCGCTGCCCGAAGCCGAGGAATGGACCCCGCTATGACTTATCAGACCATTCTTGTCGAAACGCAGGGTGCCGTGACTATCGTCACGCTCAACCGGCCTGAGGCGCTCAATGCTCTCAACAGCCAGGTGCTGGCTGACCTTGTCGCCGCCTTCGCCGCTTATGAGGCCGACGAGAGCCAACGCTGCCTGGTCCTCACCGGCAGCGAGAAGGCCTTCGCCGCCGGCGCCGACATCAAGGAGATGGCCGGCAAAGGCTTCGCGGAGATGTTCGGGGCGGACCTGTTCGCCGGCTACGATCGGGTGGTCGGCACCCGTAAGCCGTGGTTCGCAGCGGTCAGCGGCTACGCGCTGGGCGGCGGGTGCGAGCTGGCGATGATGGCGGATTTCATCCTCGCGGCGGACACGGCCAAATTCGGCCAGCCGGAGATCACACTCGGCGTAACCCCCGGCATGGGCGGATCGCAGCGCCTGACCCGCGCAGTCGGCAAGGCCAAGGCGATGGAAATGTGCCTGACCGGGCGGATGATGGGCGCGGCCGAGGCCGAACAGGCGGGCCTCGTCGCGCGCGTGGTCCCGGCGGACCAGTTGCAGGCCGAAGCGTCGAAGACCGCGGAGAAGATCGCCGCGATGCCCCCGCTCGCCGCGATCGCGTGCAAGGAACTGGTCAATGCCGCCTTCGAAACCCCGCTCGGCCAGGGGCTGACCTTCGAACGGCGCCTGTTCGCGGGCCTGTTCGGGACCGAGGATCAGAAGGAAGGCATGGCCGCATTCGCGGAGAAGCGCCCGGGCGCGTTCAAGGGGCGCTAGCACACGTAAGGCCCGGCAAAGAATTTCTGCCCGGCCGAAGGCTTGCCCCCCTGCCCCGGAGCCGCCATGTGGCGCTGCGATCATGCAACAATTGACTCATCTCGAGCGGCTCGAAGCCGAAAGCATCCACATTATGCGCGAGGTCGTGGCCGAAGCGCAGAAGCCGGTGATGCTCTATTCGGTCGGCAAGGACAGCGCGGTGATGCTGCACCTCGCGCGCAAGGCGTTCTATCCCTCGCCGCCGCCCTTCCCGCTGCTGCACGTCGATACAACCTGGAAGTTCCGGGACATGTACGCGCTGCGCGACAAGATGGCCGCGGAATCGGGGATGGAGCTGATCGTCTACCAGAACCCCGAGGCGAAGGAGCGCGGGATCAACCCGTTCGACCACGGCGCGCTCCACACCGACATGTGGAAGACCGAGGGGCTCAAGCAGGCGCTCGATCTCCACGGGTTCGACGTGGCGTTCGGCGGCGCCCGGCGCGACGAAGAAAAGAGCCGTGCGAAGGAGCGGATCTTCTCGTTCCGCACCGCCAGCCACGGCTGGGATCCGAAGAACCAGCGCCCCGAATTGTGGAACCTCTATAACGCCCGCAAGGCGAAGGGTGAGAGCATCCGGGTGTTCCCGATCTCGAACTGGACCGAACTCGATATCTGGCAATACATCATGAAGGAGGAGATCGAGATCGTTCCGCTCTACCTCGCGGCGAAGCGCCCGACCGTGATGCGCGACGGGATGCTGCTGATGGTCGATGACGACCGCTTCCGGCTGGAGGCCGGCGAGACGCCCGAGATGCGCTCGATCCGCTTCCGTACGCTCGGCTGCTATCCGCTGACCGGCGCGGTCGAAAGCGAGGCGACGACCTTGCCCGAAGTGGTGCAGGAAATGCTCCTCACCACCACCAGCGAACGCCAGGGCCGCGTGATCGACAAGGACGGCGGCGACGCCTCGATGGAGAAGAAGAAGCAGGAGGGCTATTTCTGATGGCCGACTCCGAACCGATCTATCAGACCGACACGCTGATCGCCGAGGATATCGAGGCCTATCTCGAGCTGCACCAGAACAAGACCCTGCTGCGCTTCATCACCTGCGGCAGCGTCGATGACGGCAAGTCCACGCTGATCGGGCGTCTGCTCTACGATTCGAAGATGATCTTCGAGGACCAACTCGCTACGCTGGAGGCTGACAGCAAGCGCGTCGGCACACAAGGCCAGGAGATCGATTTCGCGCTGCTGGTCGATGGCCTCGCCGCCGAGCGCGAACAGGGCATCACGATCGACGTCGCCTACCGCTTTTTCGCGACCGAGAAACGCAAGTTCATCGTCGCCGACACCCCGGGGCACGAGCAGTACACCCGCAACATGGTCACCGGCGCCTCGACCGCCGACCTCGCGGTGATCCTGATCGATGCGCGCAAGGGTGTGCTGACCCAGACCCGCCGCCATTCCTTCCTCGCCCATCTGATCGGCATCCGCCACCTTGTGCTGGCGGTGAACAAGATGGACCTCGTGTCCTACGACAAGGCGACCTTCGACAGCATCGTCGAGGAATATGCCGAATTCGCCGAGAGCATCGGAATCGAAGGCTTCACCGCGATTCCGATCTCGGGCTTCAAGGGCGACAACATTACCCGCGCGCCGTCGGACAACACGCCGTGGTACGACGGGCCGAGCCTGATCGAGCATCTCGAAACGGTCGAGGTCACCGACACCGCCGCGCAGGCGCGCGGCTTCCGCATGCCGGTGCAGTGGGTCAACCGCCCGAACCTCGACTTCCGCGGCTTCTCCGGCCTGATCGCCTCGGGCGAGATCGCCCCGGGCCAGCAGGTGCGGATCGTGCCCTCGGGCAAGACCAGCACGATCAAGTCGATCGTCACGCTGAACGGCGAGCTTGAGCGCGCGATCGCCGGCCAGTCGGTCACGCTCACCCTCGCCGACGAGGTCGATTGCAGCCGCGGCGATGTGATCGCGATCGCCGACGATCCGCCGCAAACCGCCGACCAGTTCGAAGCGACAATCGTGTGGATGAGCGACGAGGAGCTGATCCCCGGGCGGGGTTACTGGCTCAAGCTCGCGACCCAGACGGTTACCGCGACGGTCGCCGAGCCGAAATACGAGATCAACGTCAACACGATGGAGCATCTCGCGGCGAAGACGCTCGGGCTTAATTCCATCGGCATCGCCGAAGTCACCGCCGACCGTCCGCTGGTGTTCGAACGCTACGAGGATTCGCGCACGCTCGGCGGGTTCATCCTGATCGACAAGCTCACCAATGCGACCGTCGCCGCGGGGATGATCAACTTCAGCCTGCGCCGCGCGCAGAACGTCCACTGGCAGGCGCTCGAGATCGGGCGCGAGCAGCACGCGGCGCTCAAGCGCCAGCAGCCCGCGGTGCTGTGGTTCACCGGGCTCTCGGGCTCGGGCAAATCGACCATCGCCAACATGGTCGAAAAGCGGCTCCACAGTTTCAGCCGGCACAGCTTCCTGCTCGACGGCGACAATGTCCGCCACGGGCTGAACAAGGATCTCGGCTTCACCGAGGCCGACCGGATCGAAAACATCCGCCGGGTCGGCGAGGTGGCCAAGCTGATGACCGACGCCGGGCTGATCGTGATCACCGCCTTCATCAGCCCCTTCCGCGCCGAGCGCGAGATGGTCCGCGCGATGCTGCCTGAAGGCGAGTTCGTCGAGATCTTCATCGACACCCCGCTCGAAGTGGCCGAAGCGCGCGACGTGAAGGGGCTCTACAAGAAGGCTCGCAGCGGCGAACTGAAGAACTTCACCGGGATCGACAGCCCTTATGAACCGCCCCAAAAGCCCGAAATCCACATCGACACCACCACGACCACGCCCGAACAGGCGGCCAATCTGATCGTCGAGCGGATCCTCGGGGTCTGGACCCCCGACCTGTGACCGACGCCGAGCTGGCCGCGCGGCTGGCCGTCGAGGCCGGCCGGATCCTGCTCAATGTGCGCGCGAGCGGGCAATACGCAGGCAAGGAACTGGGCAAGGCCGGCGATGCCGCCGCGAACCGCTTCCTGGTCGATGCACTGCGCGAGGCCCGGCCCGACGACGGTTTGCTCTCCGAAGAGGAACAGGATGACGCTGCCCGGCTGAAAATCGAGCGCGTGTGGATCATCGATCCGGTCGACGGCACCCGCGAATATGGCGAGGCGCGCCCGGACTGGGCGGTGCATGTCGGCATGGCGGTGAACGGCGTCGCCACGCTCGGCGCGGTCGCGCTGCCCGGGCTCGATGGCGGCGCCGTGTTCCGCTCCGACCAGCCGCAGTCTCTCCCCGCGCATGACGGCGCTCCGCGCCTGGTGGTCAGCCGCACGCGGCCCGCGGCCGAGGCGCTTGCCGTCGCCGAGGCGCTGGGCGGCGAACTCATCCCGATGGGCTCCGCCGGAGCCAAGGCGATGGCAGTGATCCGCGGCGAGGCCGACATCTACCTCCATTCGGGCGGGCAATACGAATGGGACAGCTGTGCGCCAGTGGCGGTGGCGCTTGCTTTCGAGCTGCACTGCTCGCGGATCGACGGCAGCCCGCTGGTTTACAACCAGGCCGACACCTACATGCCGGACCTGCTGATCTGCCGTCCGGAATGGGCCGCAAAGGTGCTCGCCGAGGTCGCCCGGGCAGGCTGATTTGCGATAAGTCAGTGTTCAAACCATGCCGGCGGAGCTAGCGTGCTTTGACAAAGTCCGACTCCGGGAGAGCCATCTTGGCACAGAACAACACGATCACCTTCTACGATCTCGCCCTGTCGACCGGCGCGACGATCAGCCCGTTCGTGTGGGCAACGAAATATGCGCTGAAGCACAAGGGCTTCGATCTCGACGTGGTCCCCGGCGGCTTCACCAAGATCCCCGAGCGTACCGGCGGGATGACCGAGCGGCTGCCCGCGATCGTCGATGACGGCAAATGGGTGCTCGATAGCTGGGGCATTGTCGAATATCTCGATGCGCAATATCCGGCCCGCCCGACTTTGATCCCGCATCCTTCCGTCGCCGCGGTGACCCGCGCGCTCGATTCGTGGTTCTGGGGCGTCGCGACCGGCCCGTGGATGCGCTGCAATTGCGTGAACTACCGCGACCTCGCCAATGCCGACGACCACGAATACATCACCTATTCGCGCGAGAAGATGCTCGGCAATACGCTGGAAAACATGCAGCAAGGCTGGGCGGACCGCCTGCCGCAGATCTCCGCCGCGCTCGAACCGCTGCGCATCGCCTTGCGCGAAAGCCGCTGGCTCGGCGGCGATGGCCCGAACTATGCGGATTACCGCATCATGGGTTCGATCCTGTTCACCGCTTCGGTGTGCAAGCACAGCCCGGTGCTGGCCGACGACGATCCGCTGCGCGACTGGATCGACCGCTGCCTCGATCTGTTCGACGGGCTCGGCCGCCACGCGGGACTGTTCCCGCTGTTCGGCCTCAAGCGCCGCGAAGGCGATCCGCCGCTGTTCATGGATCCGGGCATGGGCGGGATCCACAAGCGCAACACCGGCCCGCAATCGACCAGCGCCGAGACCAAGAAGATCACCGAGGGCATGACGGCGGGCTGATCGGGCGATGCCGCATCGGGATTGGGCTTGGACCTCCGACGGCCTCGGCCCGAGCGAAGCGGTCGAAGGCTGGCCCGATGTTTTTGTCCGGCGCCAGGAAACCCCGATCGAGGTCGAGGTTTACGAGGCCGAACGCTTCGATGCCTTCCTGATCAGCCGCGGGATCGGCCAGTTACGAATGCTCCACATGCGTGCCCCGGCGCAGAAAGTGGTCCATCCCGAGGTCGATCCCGAGCCGGACCCCGGCGACCATCTGGTGCATCTGATCTATGCGATCGAAGGCAGCTTCACCGGCCGCGATCACCAGCGCAATTTCACGGTCGAGGCTGGCGAGTTCGCGCTGCTCGACAACAGCCACTTCTTCGAACTCGACTGCACCGCGCATGAGGCGATCGACCTAATCGTGCCGCTGCGCTGGCTCGAACAACACGTGCCCGATCCGCTAACGCTGCTATCACAGCCGATGTCGATGCGCGATGGCTGGGCGCCGCCGCTGGGCACGCTGCTGGAAACGATCGCACGGCAGGGCGAGAACTGCCCGATGCCGCTGCCGCTGGTGGCTGAACAGCTCGGCAATCTGATCGCCTTCGCGGTCGGCGTACGCGAGCCGACGGCCAGCCGCACCAGCGCCCGCCTGGCGCAGCAGATCATGCGGCGAATCGAAGGCGACTGCGCGGATCCCGAACTCTCGCCCGAGATGGTCGCGAGCGAACTGGGGATATCGAAGCGCTATCTCCAATCGCTGCTCGCCAATTCGGGCACCAGCTTCGTGCGAGAACTGAATGCTGTGCGGCTCGACAAGGCGAATATCCTGCTGACCGATCCGCGCACCCGCGACCTGCCGGTGGCCGAGATTGCGTTCCGCTGCGGCTTCCTGGATCCCGGCTATTTCGGGCGGCAATTCCGCAAGCGCTTCAACGCTACCCCGCGCGGCTGGCGGTCGATGAATTAACGGCCCGGCGCCGCTCAAACATCCAACCATCGGCGCGTTAATAGTTTCATTCCAGACGAAAGCGTATGCGCGTTTATCCGGTTTACAATGCGCCGGAATCCTTCCGATGAATAAGGGATTATCCTAATCTGATAACCGAAAGTGCCGATGGCCTTTCGGGATCGTACGGGCGCAAGCCCGCAAAAAGGACATCGCCGGGCGCGCGGCGGACTTGCGGATTACACGCAGGCTGGAGCGCGCCGAACGCGAGAAGAGGGAACAACTGACGGGGGGATAATATCCCCCCGTTTCTGCGTCAGCGCGATCCGTGCCATAAACCATGCATGAGCGCGCGCGACAGCCAGGCGAACGACGACCGCGAATGGAGTTCTTCCGGGCTCGCCCGGCGCGACGCGATCGACCAGTGGCGCAGCTGGGCCGCGAGCACGATCGCCCCGATCGAAGTCACACTGTTCGATCCCGACGCCTTTTCCGCGCGCTGGGTCAGCCACGGGATCGGGCAGCTGCGCCTGCTCCACCTCCATGCGCCGGCCCAGCGCGTCACCCATACCGGCGCCGAAGGCGCGGCTATGCGCGCGACCCCGTCGATCCAGCTGGTCTATGCGATCGAAGGGACGATGAAAACGCTGATGGGCGGCCGCCGCTTCGCCCTTGAAGCCGGGCAATTCGTGCTGCTCGACAACACCCGTTTCTACCAGATGGAGATGGAGACCGAGCACCGCGCGCTCGATCTGATGATGCCGCAGGGCTGGCTTGAGAAATACCTCCCCGATGTCGGCGAACACCTTGCGCGACCGATCGACGGCCGCAGCGGCTGGGGTGCGCCGCTCGGCGCGCTGCTGGAAACCCTCGCGGAGCAGCTCAAAAGCAGCACCCTGCCCCGCTCGCTGATCGCCGAGCAGATCGGCAACCTCCTCGCGCTCGCGACGGGGGTCCACGAAGGCGGCGAGACTTCCGGGCCCGCCACGCGCCATCGCGGCCGGCTAACCCGCCAGATCCTGCGCCGGATCGAGAACGATTATGCCGACCCGGAACTCACCCCCGACCGCGTCGCCGCCGACTGCGGAATCTCGAAAAGCTATCTCCAGACCCTGCTCGCCGGCAGCGGCACCAGTTTCGTGCAGGAGCTGAACGCCACCCGGCTGGAGCGCGCGGCCGATATGCTGGCGGACCAACGGGCGCAGGGCCTCTCGATCGGCGAGGTCGCTTATCGCAGCGGCTTCCTCGACCCCGGCTATTTCGCCCGGCTATTCCGCAAGCGCTTCGGCATCACCCCGCGTGAATGGCGCGCGGGCCATGCCCCGCAGTCCTGACGATGGTGGCGACGATGGTGGCGACGATGCTCGCTCTAACTCCTCTCCCCTTGGGGGAGAGGATACGAAGGCTTGCGAGCTTCCTTGCTAGCCGAAGTTGGAGGTGGACTTGCGCCGCGCCCCCTCTCCAAGCTCGCTAGCCGCTAATGCGGCAAGCTTCGCCATCCTCTCCCGCGAGGGGAGAGGATAGAGAATAAGACAATAGCCTTGCTCTTTCGTCCCATTGGTGATGGGCGCGAATCCTACCGCCGACGCCGTGGTGGCCGTATCCTTCGGTAATAAATGATCGCGGGCTTGAGTCACGCGGCGTGGGATTTGAGCGAAGGATGTTGAACATGGCCGATGCAGCGAAGGGCTTTCCCCTTCCGAGTTCGCTGAAAGTGGTGCCGGGCACCGAGGCTGCGCAGGCCGCCTATCCCTATTACACCCAGTTCGTGCCCGAGGATGACCAGCGCTTCTGGTTCTACAATTCGATGCACTTCCCCGAGCCGATGCATCACTTCGACATGATCACGGCCGAGGCCGCCTATGTCGCGATGGGCGCGTTCAATACCCGCGTGCATGTGCTACCGACGGTCAAGGGCATCCACCACCGGATCATCAACGGCCGCGTCTATATCGGCAGCGAGCCGGTGACCGACCCGGACGATATCGCCGAACGCGTCGGCGAGTTCCAGCAGCGCGCATTCTATTATTACGAGCACTGGGAAGACCTCTACGATCAGTGGAAGGTCAAGATGAAGACCCTGATCGCCGATGCGCAGGCGCTGCCGACCCCGTCGCTGCCGGCCTATGAGCCGCTCGAAACGGTCCACAGCGGCAAGGGCGTTGCAGCGAACCACAACCTCCTCGACATCTACCAGAAGCAGATCGAGGGCTACCACCGGATGTGGCACCACCACTTCGAGTTCCTGCTGCTCGGCTATGGCGCCTACATGACCTTCTTCGATTTCTGCAAGAAGGCCTTCCCCGAGATTAGCGACCAGGCGATCAGCCGGATGGTCGCGGGGATGGAAGCCGAAATCTTCCGCCCGGACGAGGAAGTGAAACGCCTCGCCCGCCGCGCGGTCGAACTTGGCGTCGACAGCCATTTCACCGACGGGATGGATATCGACACGGTGCTGGCCGAACTCGACCGGGTCGGCAATGCGGGCAAGGAATGGCTCGGCGAGCTTGAGACGAGCCGCAACCCGTGGTTCAACGTCAGCAGTGGCGACGGCTTCTACCATTATCACCGCAGCTGGAACGACGATCTCTCGCTGCCCTTCGCCGCGCTGCCCGGCTATATCGACAAGATCAAATCCGGCACCAATATCGAGCGCCCGACCGCGCAATTGATCGAGGAGCGCGAGGCGCTGGTCGCCGATTACCGTGAGTTGCTCGACACCGACGAGGACCGGGCGGCCTATGACCAGCTGATCAATCTCGCCCACCGCGTGTTCCCCTATGTCGAGGGCCACAAATTCTATTGCGAGCACTGGTACACCAATCTGTTCTTCAACAAGATCCGCGAATTCGGCGCTTTGCTGCGCGATCACGGCTTCTGGGAGAAGGAGGAGGACGTGTTCCACCTCACCCAGTACGAGCTCGAAAGCGCGATCGTCGATCTGATGCTCAGCTGGGCGATCGGCGGCGAGGCCCGCGGGCCGAGCTACTGGCCGGCAATCGTCAAGCAGCGCGCCGCCGCGATCGAGGAATGGGGCAAGCACGGCAGCTCTCCGGCGCTCGGCGCGGTGCCCGATCTGATCGACGATCCGGCGATCGTGATGCTGTGGGGGATCACCCGCGAGAGCCTCGACACCTGGCTCAACGCCGACAGTGAACCGGATTCGAACGAGCTGAAGGGTTTCGCCGCCTGCCACGGCGTGGTCGAAGGCCCGGCGCGGGTGGTGAAATCGGTCGAGGAAATCAGCCGGCTGCAGCAGGGCGATATCCTCGTCTGCCAAGTGACCAACCCGACCTGGGCGCCGATCTTTCAGAAGATCGTTGCCGCGGTGTCCGACATCGGCGGATCGATGAGCCATATGGCGATCGTCGCGCGCGAATACGGCCTCCCGGCCGTGGTCGGCACCGGCACCGCCACCCGCCGGATCAAGGACGGCCAGCGCATCCGCGTGGACGGCGGCCGGGGAACGGTGACCATTCTCGACGACGAACCGGCGCTGGAAGACGCGTGATGTTTGGCGATGGCCTGAAAAGATCCTCCCCCATCGGGGGACGGGAACCGCGCGCGAAGCGCGTGGTGGCAGGTGCTGCGGTCAACCCGGCCCCCTTCGTCAGCCCTGCGGGCTGCCACCTCCCGCGGCTGGGAAGGATCCTGTGAGCGCCGCCGTCGCATGGTTCTCCGAAGTCGGCATTGCCGACCGCCCGACCGTGGGCGGCAAGGGCGGCAGCCTTGGCGAGCTGACCGGCGCGGGCATCGCGGTGCCGCCGGGCTTCGTGGTGACGACCCATGCGTTCGAGCAGTTCCTGGCTGCGCTCGAAGCACGCGATGCGGTGCGGGCGAAGGTCGAGGCGGTCGACGGGACCGACCTCGGCGCGGTTATGAAACTATCGGAGGAACTCCGCCGCCGCGTGGTCGAGGAGCCGCTGCCGGCCGAAGTCGAACAGGCGATCCTTGCGGCCCATGCCGAACTCGCTGCCGCTGCGGTCGCGGTGCGCTCCTCCGCCACCACCGAGGACGCCGAGGACGCGAGCTTCGCGGGCCTGCAGGATACGTTCCTGTGGGTGCTGAGCGCGGCGGACACGGTCGCCCGGGTGCGCGAATGCTGGGGCAGCCTCTATTCGGTCGAGAGCATGACCTATCGCCTCAAGCACGGCCTGCCTGAAGAAGGCGTCGCGATGGCGGTGGTGGTGCAGCAGATGGTCGATGCCCGCACCGCCGGGGTGATGTTCACCCGTAGCCCCACCACCGGCGACAAGTCGGTGATCACGATCGAGGGTGCCTGGGGCCTCGGCAGCGCGGTGGTCTCGGGTGAAGTCACGCCCGACCGCTGGGTGATGGGCAAGATCACCGGGGAGATCAGCGTCCGCGACATCTCGCACAAGCATGCGAAGCAGGTGCAGGCGCCAGGCGGCGGGATCGTCGAAGTCGAACTCGACGCCGCCGACGCCGACCGCCCCTGCCTGACCGATGAGGAACTGCAGGCGCTGCGCGACGTCGGCCGCCGGATCGAACGGCATTACCGCCGTCCGCAGGATATCGAATGGGCGATCGACAAGAGCGGCGCGCTGATGCTGCTGCAGGCCCGGCCGGAGACGGTGTGGTCGGCTAAAGAGGCCGCTCCGATCGCCGAGACTCCGGCCAACCCGCTCCACCACGTGATGAACATCTTCGGCGGAGGGCGGCGATGATCCTGGCCGCCAAGGATATAGCGGAAATCACCCGCCTGCTCGACGATTCCCATTTCTCCGAGCTCAGGCTGGAGATCGGCGAATTCAAGCTGCGGGTCAGCCGCGGCGGATCGGGCCGGCGACTGGTTGAGGAGAACGAGGAGCCAGCACCTGTACCGACCCAATCCAGAGCCCCCACGCAGGCGGGGCCCTCAGGCGAGGAGGCACGAGGTCCCAGCCCAGCCAAGGCAGGGAAAGACGAAGTCGACATCCCCGCCCCGCTGCTCGGCAATTTCTACCATTCGCCCCGTCCGGGCGACCCGCCCTTCGTCCAGATCGGCGACGTCATCACCGCTGACAGTGCGATCGGGATCATCGAAGTGATGAAGCTGATGAACTCGGTCCGCTCGGGCGTCGCCGGCACGGTGGTCGCGATCCTCGCGCCCGACAGCCAGGCGGTCGAGGAAGGCCAGCCCCTGATTCGCGTGAAGGTCGGTTGATGGCCAACGTCCAACTGATCGAAACCTCGCTCCGCGACGGCAACCAGTGCCTGTGGGGCGCGCTCGGGGTCGATACCGCGCGCACGCTGACCATCGCGCCGATGATGGAGCGCTGTGGCTACAAGGCGATCGATTTCACCACCAGCACCCACATGGGCGTGGCGGTGCGCTACAAGCAGGAAGACCCGTGGGAACGGATCCGCGGCATGGCGGCCGCCTGCCCGACCACCCCGCTGCAGTTCCTCTCGACCGGCTTCCGCTTCATTTCGTGGGAGACCGCGACGCCCGAATTCATGGAACTGGCGTTCCGCACGCTCCAGAGCAACGGGATCAGCCGTTTCGCGCTGGCCGATCCGATGAACGACGCCGCCTCGAACGTCGAGGTCGCGAAGATGGTCAAGCGCTCGGGCGGCGGGCAGGTGGTTGGCGCACTGGTCTATACGATCAGCCCGATCCACGACGATGCGCATTATGCCGCCGCCGCGCGGGCGATGGCGGCGAGCCCCGACATCGACGGGCTCTATATCAAGGATCCGGGCGGGCTGCTGACCTCCAAGCGAGCGCAGACGCTGATCCCGGCGATCATGGCGGAGATCGGCGACAAACCGCTCGAACTCCACGCCCATTGCACGATCGGACTGGCCGAGCAGGCCTATCTCGAAGGCGTCGATCTCGGTGCGACCGCGGTCCAATGCGCGAGCGGCGGCGCGGCCGACGGCACCAGCAACCCGCCGATGCAGCGGATGATCGCCAATCTGCGTGCGCTTGGCCACACGGTCGATATCGACGACGAGGCAGTGGCCGAAGTCAGCCGCTATTTCTCCGCGCTCGCCGAAGCCGAGGGCCTGCCGACCGGCCACCCGCTGCCGTTCGACGCGGCCTATTTCAACCACAACCTCCCCGGCGGGATGGTCGGCACGATGCGCCGCCACCTCGCCGACCACGGCGCCGCGCATCTCGAGCAGGCGGTGATCGAGGAGATGGGCCGGGTCCGCCGCGAACTCGGCTGGGTGATCGTGATGACGCCCTTCGCCCAGATGCTCCAGACCCAGGCGATGCTCAACGTCACCGGCAAGGAACGCTGGGGCGTGATCCCGGACGAGGTGATCCGCTTCGCGATCGGCAAGTTCGGCCATCCGGTGATGCCGGTCGACCCGGAGGTGATGGACCGCATCATGGCCAACCCGCGCACGAAGGAATTGCAGGCGGAAAGCGGGATGACCGACCTCAAGAGCCTCCGCCAGCGGATCGGCGCAAATCTGAGCGACGAGGAATTCCTGCTGCGCGCGACCATGCCCGAAGGACTGGTGGATGCTATGAAGGCGGCCGGGCCGGCCGAGCAGGTCTACAATCCGGAGACGCGCGGGGTGATGGATCTGCTGCGCACGGTGCTGGCGCGCCGCGACCTGACCGAGATCACGGTCGAGAAACAAGGTTTCAAATTGGAAGTGGAAGCGTGACCCAGTTCGACGAACCGATCGGCATCGCCAAGGGCGTGATGTTCGACCTCGACGGGACGCTGATCCTGTCCGACCGCAAGCTCGGCGGTTACACCGTGCTGCCCGGCGCAGTGGAAACGCTCACCGCGCTCAAGGACCGCGGGATCCCCTATCTCGCGCTGACCAACGGCAGCGCCTATCCCGCGCATGTCCAAGCGCCCCGCCTGCGCGCGATCGGGCTGCCGATACCGGAAGAAAACCTGTTCACGCCCAACAGCGTCGCGGCGGGCGTATTCAAGGATCGCGGCGCCAGGCGCGTGCTGGTGCTGGGCACCGAGGGTGTTGCCGAGGCTCTGGAGGGCGACGGCGTCAGCACCGTGATGCCCGAGGCCGCGGAGGCCGCGAGCGCCGATGCAGTCTATGTCGCGTGGCATCCCGGCTGCACGATGGAGCACATCCACGCGGCGTGTGAGGCGGTGCTGGCCGGCGCCGCCCTGTTCACCGCGAGCGATGTGCCGTTCTTCGCGACCAAGGACGGGCGCAGCTTCGGCTATAGCTGCGCGATCTCGGGCGCGATTGCGCGGGTGACCGGCAAGGAGCCCGAAGTCACCGGTAAACCCTCGCTTCATGCGATGCACTTCGTTGCGCGGCAACTCGGGCTCGACGCGGCCGAAATCGCGGTGATCGGTGATGATCCGCGGGTCGAAACCGAGATGGCGCGGCTCGGCGGCGCGATCGGGATCGGCGTCACCACCGGCACCACCAGCCGCGAAGGCTGGGCGGCGACTCTGCCCGAACACCGCCCCCACCGGGTGATCGACCGGATCGACGCGATCCTCGAAATGGGGCTGCTCGGCTAAGGCGCACACGCTGGGCACACTTCACCGTCCGTTGGCGAGTGCGGGAGAACACCTTGGATCGAGGCACGGGCAAGGCCGGCGCGTCGCGGCGCCGACGGACGGGCTGGCTTAGCGCGGGTTTGGGTTTGCGAACGGCCCACTCGCTCTTCGTGACGGGTTACAAGCGCGCGGGACATGCCAAAGACGCTGCCCCGCGCCGCAAACCCTCAGCGCAACCCGGGTGATCCCGATCAGCCGGACACCGGAACAAGCCCGGGGCGACATTTGCGGTTTGCTTACGCACCCTCCCCGGGCCAGCTAAAGCTCTCCTACCCCCTATCAAAACCATTCTCGCTGGCGATCCCCGCGCGCGAGGGCCATCTGCGCCTCCATGGAGAAGCAGACTGCAGGCATTGTGTATCTGGTCGGCGCCGGTCCGGGCGATCCGGACCTGCTGACCCTGCGCGCCGCGCGGCTGCTCGGCGAAGCCAGGCTGGTCGTGCATGACGGGCTGGTCGATCCCAAGGTGCTCCAACTCGCGCACGAGGACGCAAAGCTGGTCTCGGTCGCCAAGAGCCGCGCGAACCACACGATGCCGCAGGAAGAAATCAACGCGCTGCTGGTGCGCGAGGCGCTTGCCGGCCGGGACGTGGTGCGGCTCAAGGGCGGCGATCCGCTGATCTTCGGCCGCGGCGGCGAAGAGGCGGAGGCCTGCCGTGCGGCCGGCGTGGCGGTCGAGATCGTCCCCGGGATCAGCGCCGCGAGCGGCGCGGCCGCGGCGGCACAGATTCCGCTGACCCACCGCGAGGGCGCGAGCATCGTCAGCTTCGTTGCCGGCCAGTGCAAGGGGCTGAGCGAACAGGATTGGGCCGGACTTGCCGGCAAGGGCCGCACATTGGTGATCTATATGGGCGTGAAGACCGCGCCGATGATCGCCGAGAAATTGATGGGCGACGGGCTCGCCCCGGATGTCCCGGTCGCGGTGGTCGAGAATGCGAACCGCGCCGAGATGCGCGTGCTGCGCGCGCCATTGGCCGGGCTGCCCGATCTCGTCATCGCCCGGAAGGTGAAGAGCCCGGCGCTCATCATCATCGGCGAAGTCACCGCGCGGGAAGACGCGACATTGAAGCAACTGGCGCTGGAGGCCCAAGAGTGAGCGGCACCATGAAGATACTGACCGGCAACGATCTCAAGACCGGTGAGGTGACCTGGTGGACCGGGCAGGACTGGTCGCTCCACGTGAACGACGCGGTCGATGTCGGCGATGAGGCCGAGTCCATCCTCGCGCGCGAGGAAGCCGAGCGCCGGGTCAATTCCTCCTACGCGATCGACGCGACCCGCGAGGCCGACGGCGGCATCCGCCCGGGTCATATCAAGGACCGTATCCGCGCGCTCGGCCCGACCGTGCGCCCCGACCTTACTCTCAAGCCGGCCGATCCCGACGCCGGCAACTGGGTGATCTGATGTACAAGTACGATTCTTACGACCAGGCGATGGTCGATACCCGCGTCGAGGAATTCCGCGACCAGACCCGCCGTCGGCTCGACGGCACCTTGTCCGAAGAGAAGTTCCGCCCGCTGCGGCTGCAGAACGGGCTCTATCTCCAGCTCCATGCCTATATGCTCCGGGTCGCGGTGCCCTATGGCACGCTCAATTCCGCGCAGATGCATGTGCTGGCCGACATCGCGGACAAGTACGACCGCGGCTATGGCCATTTCACAACCCGCCAGAACATCCAGTACAACTGGATCAAGCTGGAAGACACGCCCGACATCCTCGCCGATCTGGCGAAGGTCGAGATGCATGCGATCCAGACCAGCGGCAATTGCATCCGTAACATCAGCTCCGACCAGTTCGCGGGCGCCGCGGCGGACGAGTTGATCGATCCGCGACCCTATGCCGAGCTGCTGCGCCAGTGGTCGAGCTTCCACCCCGAATTCCTGACCCTGCCGCGCAAATTCAAGATCGCGGTGATCGCGTCGCAGACCGACCGCGCGGCGATGAAATTGCACGATATCGGCATCCGCATCGTCAAGAACGCGGCTGGCGAGATCGGCGCGGCCTTCTACGTCGGCGGCGGCATGGGCCGCACCCCGATGATCGCACCGCTGATCCGCGAATTCGTGCCGCTGGACCAGCTGATCACCTATTCCGAGGCGTGCCTGCGGGTCTACAACCGCTACGGCCGGCGCGACAACAAGTACAAGGCGCGGATCAAGATCCTTGTCCATGAGCTGGGCAGGGACGAATACATCCGCCAGGTCGAGGAAGAATTCGCGCATCTGCTGACGCTCGACATCGAGCCGCCGATCGCCGAGCTGGAGCGGATCAAGGCCCACTTCGCCGATCCGGCCTTCGCAGCTGGCGCGGACGATCTCGACCTGTCCGATCCCGATTTCGCATTGTGGGTGCAGCGTAACACCGCGGCGCACAAGCAGCCCGGTTATACGATCGCGAACATCAGCCTGAAGCCGGTCGGCGGCATTCCAGGCGACGCGTCCGCAGCCCAGATTCACGTGATGGCCGAGCTCGCGAAGGACTACAGCTTCGACGAATTGCGCGTGACCCATGCGCAGAACATCGTGCTGCCGCATGTTCGCAAGGCCGATCTCTACACGCTGTGGCAGAAGCTCGATGCGGCAGGGCTCGGTGCGCCGAACCTCGACACGATCGAGGACATCATTGCGTGCCCGGGGCTCGATTACTGCAGCCTCGCGAATGCACGCTCGATCCCGGTCGCACAGAAGATCGCGGAGCGCTTCGCCGCCAACGGCCAGACCGGCACGCTCGGCGAGCTGAAGCTCAAGATCAGCGGCTGCATCAACGCCTGCGGGCACCACCATGCGGGCCATATCGGCATCCTCGGCGTCGACAAGAAAGGCACCGAAAACTACCAGCTGCTGCTCGGCGGCTCGGAGGGTGACGACACTTCGCTCGGCAAGATCACCGGCCCCGGTTTCGACGAGGACGGGATCGTCGATGCGGTCGAAAAGGCGACCAACGTCTATCTCGCGCGGAAGCAGGATGGCGAACGCTTCCTCGACACCTATCGCCGGATCGGCATGGAGCCGTTCAAGGAGGCCCTCTATGCTTGATAGCCTGCGCTTCCGCGACGACGAGCCGGCCGATGTTTCGGCGGTGACGGTCGACGCCTTCCTCGACCAGACCAATGCCGCCGCGGTGCGGATCGAGCCGGGCGACGATGCCAGGCTGCTCCTGCCGTTCCTTGAGCAGCTGCGGCTGGTCGAAGTGAACTTTCCCTCCTTCGGCGACGGGCGCGGCTATTCCTCCGCGCGGATCTTGCGCGAAGCCGGCTACCAGGGCGAACTCCGCGCGGTGGGCGATGTCGCAGTCGATCAGCTCGGCCATTACCGGCGCTGCGGCTTCGACAGCTTCGTGCCCGACAAACCATTCAACCCCCAAGACGCGCAGGCTGCGCTCGACCGCTGGCCTTACGTCTACCAGGCGGCCGCGGATGTGCGGGCGCCGATCTGGAAATTGCGCCATGGCGACCAAGGCTAACACCGTGTCCTCCCGTCCCCTGGACCGGATCGATACCGGCCCGCGTTTCAGCGAGGCCGATGCGATCCGTCTCAACCGGATGTTCCGCGGCCAGGACACGCGCGAGATGCTCGGCAACGTGCTGCAGGACAATCTGCTGGGCGACGTCGCGATCGTGTCGAGCTTCGGCGCCGAGAGCGCGGTATTGCTGCATCTGATCGCGCAATTCGACAAGACCATCCCGGTGCTGTTCCTCGATACCGAGAAGCACTTTCCCGAGACCATCGCCTATCGCGACGAACTTATCGCCCATATCGGCCTGACCGATCTGCGCATCCTGACGCCCGATCCCGAGGAGCTGGGCAAGAAGGACGAGGCCGGGCTGCGCTGGAGCTGGGATCCCGACGGATGCTGCGAGATCCGCAAGGTCAAGCCGCTGGCGAGGGCGCTCGCCGGTTTCGACACCTCGATCACCGGGCGCAAGGCGTTCCAGGCGAACACCCGCTCGCAGCTGCCGCGCTTCGAGATCGACCGGACCGACGAGCAGGGCCGGCTCAAGTTCAACCCGCTGATCGATTGGACCGCCGCGGATATCGAGGCCTACATGGCCGAGCACGATCTGCCGCGCCATCCGCTGGTCGCGGAAGGTTATCCGTCGATCGGCTGCTCGCCCTGCACCCACAAGGTCGCGCCGGGCGAAGACCCGCGCTCGGGCCGCTGGAAGGGCTGGGACAAGACCGAATGCGGCATCCATTCGCCCAACAATCCGGACGCCTATCGCATCCCGCCCGAAGGGTTCGATCCGGGGGTGTAATCCGTTCGCTCAGCGAATCGGCGCCTTTATTGGTAAACAACTAAAAAGCGGTGCTATTTCGAGAAGATTACTCCACGATTCCGCATCACAGCTTTGCCGCAAATGCGAAACAGGGTAAAAATCTGTTCGTATCTTGTGGATAGCGAGTCGCGCATGGCGCGGAATCGGGGGTGGTGCAGTGTTTAATTTCGCGAATTCGAACGAACCGCCCAACGGCCGCGGCGGCGAGTGGGACGCGGAGCGGCTCTACGACGGGGAGCATCCTTCGGTCACCCTGCGCGCGGTCTGCTCGCGGCTACGGCCCAAGGCGCACGTGATCGTGTTCGCGAATGAGAAGGGCGGCGTCGGCAAGTCCACCCTCGCGTTCCACACCGCGGTTGCGCTGGCCCATGCCGGCTACAAGATGCTGGCGATCGATCTCGACCGGCGCCAGTGCTCGCTCGACACGGCGTTCGTCAACCGCGATGCAACCGCGCGCAGCCTGCAGGTCGATATCCCCCGCGCGCGCCATATCGTGCTCGAAAAGCAGAGCGGCGCGCTGTTGAGCCAGGAAATCACCCGCGTCGGCTCGCAATGCGACGTGATCGTGATCGACGTCGCCGGCCACGATTCCGCGATCGCCCGCTATGCGATCGCAATGGCCGACACGCTGGTGACCCCGGTCAACAGTTCGGCGGTCGATCTCGACTTGATGGGGAAGTTCAGCCCGGTAACCAAACGCCTGAAAAAACCCGGCCATTTCGCGCGGATGGTCAACGATCTGCGCGAGGAGCGGGCGCGGCTCGATCTGCCGGCGCTCGATTGGGTGGTGGTGAAGAACCGCGTGCGCAGCACCGAAGTGCGTCAGCAGGCCTGGGTCGACAATGCGCTGGGGCAGCTTGCGCCCAAGATCGGCATCCGCCTGGGCGGCAGCTTCAGCGAGCGGGTCGCCTACCGCGAGTTGTTCCCGTTCGGCCTGACCCATCTCGACCTCCGGCTCATCCCCGGCCTCGGCAGCGCCCGCGCCTCGGCTGGCGAGGAAATCCGCGCGCTCGTCGCCGATCTCGCGCTGCCCGAACCGGGCGGCGAGGGGCAGGCCAGCCAGCAGCCGAAATCCTGGGTGATCCGCGAAGCCTCGCGCGCCTATGGCGCGTCGCTGCAGGCCCATATGCATCCGAAGGCGGCCGCGCTCGAACAGGCCGGCTAGGCCGCCGCTACAGCCATTTGTTCTCGCGGTACCACGCAGCGGTTGCCCGCAGGCCCTCGCGCGTGTCGATCGCCGGGGTCCAGCGGGCGGCGGGCGGGCGCTTGCCCAACGCGCAGACCCAGTCCGGATGGCACATGTAGCTCACCCGGTCCGCGGTCAGCTTGGCCTTGTCCCGGCGGACGAAGCGGTCGAGCGCGGCGGCGCGCATCAACGTGGCGCGTGACAGGCGCGGCGCGAACGGCCGGCGGCCCATCGCCCAGCCGATCGCGCGGGCCATTTCCTGATGGTCCCAGCCGCCCTTATGCCCATCGTCGGGCTCGAAGATCTGGTGCGTCACATCTTCGCCGCCGGGCAGCAGCGCCAGCAGCAGCCGCGCGAGATCCGCGACATGGATCAATGAGACGCGCCCTTCCTGCGGCACCGGCAGCACGCCCCAGCGGGCGGCGCGGAACAGGTCCAACATCTCCGTATCGCGCGGACCGAAGATTCCCGGCGGACGCACGATCGTCCAGTCCAGCCCCGAAGCCTTGACCATCTTCTCGGCCCGCCGCTTCGACGCGCCATAGGCGGACAACCGGGGCTCGCGCGCGGCGAGCGACGAGATATGGACGAAGCGCGGCACGCCCGCCTTCACCGCCGCTTCGACCACCGCCAGGGTGCCGGCGACGTTTCCCACCTCGAACCCGGCCGGATCGGGCGCGTTGACCACGCCCGCGAGATGGATCACCGCCTCTGCGCCCTTCGCAAGCTTCCTCAGCGCCTTGCGATCGGCCAGATCGCCGCGGACCCACTCCACACCCTTGCGCGGCGGCTGTTCGCGCCGGGTAAGCGCGCGGACCGCGATTCCTTGGCGCCCGGCCTCATCCAGCAGTGCCTGTCCGACAAACCCGGTTGCGCCGGTAATCGCTATCGTCACAAGAGCACCAGCTGGTCGCGGTGGACCACCGCCGAACGCGGCGCATAGCCGAGCAGCGCGGCATGCTCGTCCGAGCGGGTGCCCCTGAGCTTCTCGCATTCGGCAGAGGAATATTCGGCCAGCCCGCGCGCGATCAGCCGGCCCGAGGGATCGTGGATCGCGACCGGGTCGCCCCGCTCGAACGTCCCGGCGATTTTGGTGATGCCGGTCGCGAGCAGGCTGCCGCCCTTGACCAGCGCCTTCGCGCAGCCGGCATCGACATCGAGCACGCCGAGCATCCGCATCCGCCCGCCGAGCCACGCCTTGCGCGCCGCATCCTTGCGCAGCGGCAGGAATACCGTGCCGACATTGTTGCCCAGCGCATGGGCGATCGGCCGGTCATGCGTGCCATTGATGATCGCCAGCGCAATCCCGGCGCGTTCGGCAATCTCGGCTGCCTGCAGCTTCGAAGTCATCCCGCCCGAGCCCATGCCCGAGCCGGAGCGATCGTCGGCCATCGCATAGACTTCCTCGGTCACGCCGCGCACCTGCGGCAGCAATTGCGCGCCAGGTTCCTTGGGGTTGCGATCGTAGAGCCCATCGATGTCGGACAGCAGCAGCACCGCTGTGGCATGGGCCGCCTGCGCCACACGTGCGGCAAGCCGGTCGTTGTCGCCGAAGCGGATTTCCTCGGTCGCGACGGAATCGTTCTCGTTCACCACCGGCACCGCGCCGGTCTTGAGCAACCGGCCCAGCGTCGCGGCGGCGTTGAGATAGCGGCGGCGATCCTCGAGATCGTCCAGCGTCAGCAGCAATTGCGCGGCGACGATGCCGTGGCCGGCGAGCAGTTCGGACCACAATCCGGCGAGGCCGATCTGGCCGACCGCGGCTGCGGCCTGTGCATCGGCGAGGTTCGCGCGCCCGCCCTTTTCCAGCCCCAGCTTTGCCGCGCCGAGCGCGATCGCGCCCGAGCTTACCACGATGACCTGCTGCCCGCGCGCATGGGCCGCGGCGATTTCAGCCACCAGCAGCGCCAGCCACTCGCGGCGCGGCCTGCCGCCGCCGACCAGCAGCGCCGACCCGACCTTGATTACAAGGCGGGGGCAAAGTGCGGCATCGGCAAGGTCGGCGAGATGGGCGATCGACATGCCGCGCGCTTAGCCGGAGTGCGCGGGAATGAGAACCGTGTTCGTCGCAGCGGCGACTCCGTCCGGCTCAGAGCGGCGACCAGGGCTTCTCTTCGTCGAGATCCTCGACTTCGCCGGTCGGATGCTCGGTGACCGTCTTCGCCGGCAAATAGGAGAGCACCGCATCGAGCAGCTCCTCGATCCCCTCGCCGGTGGCGCCGGAGATCGGGAAAACGTTCGCGGCGCCCGCTTCCTTCAATTCCCGCGCAAAATCGCCCGCCAGTTCCGCATCGGCAAGGTCGATCTTGTTGAGCACGATCAGCCGCGGCTTGTCCTCCAGTCCGCTGCCATAGGCGTCGAGTTCCGCCTCTATGATCTGCATCGCCTCCGCCGGATCGACCCCGCCGATGTCGATCAGGTGGATCAGCACCCGGCAACGCTCGATATGGCCGAGAAAGCGGTCGCCGATGCCGGCACCGTCGGCCGCGCCTTCGATCAGGCCGGGGATGTCCGCCAGCACGAATTCGCGGCCCTTGTGCCGTACCACGCCGAGTTTCGGGATAAGTGTGGTGAAAGCGTAATCGCCGACCTTGGCCTGCGCGTTCGATACTGCGTTGATAAACGTCGATTTGCCCGCGTTGGGCAGGCCGACCAGGCCGACATCGGCGAGCAGCTTCAGGCGCAACCAGACATACATTTCCTGCGTCGCTTCACCGGGCTGATGCTGGCGCGGGGCGCGGTTGGTGCTGGTCTTGTAGCTCGCGTTGCCGCGCCCGCCCAGGCCGCCTTCGAGCATGGTGACGCGCTGGCCGACTTCGGTCATATCGGCGAGCACGGTTTCGCCGTCCTCGTCGGAAATGATCTGCGTGCCCAACGGGACCTTGATCACCAGATCCGGCGCACCCGCGCCGGTCCGGTCCTGGCCCATGCCGTGTCCGCCGCGCTTGGCCTTGAAGTGCTGCGCGTACCGGAAATCGATCAGCGTGTTGAGGCCGGCCACCGCCTCGAACACGATATCGCCGCCCTTGCCGCCATTACCGCCGTCGGGTCCACCATATTCGACATACATCTCCCGCCGGAAGCTGACCGCACCCGGCCCGCCCGCGCCGGAGCGAATGAAGATCTTGGCCTGGTCGAGGAAATGCATTCTTGTTCAGCCTCAATCGCCGGCGGGGCCATCCGGCCCCTTGGCTTCCACGCCATAGGGCGCGACGGCCAATTCGGCCTTGCGGTCGCCTTCTAGGCGACCGGAGTTGTCAACGCCACCTTTGCGCGGTTCGCAGGCCCCGATGGGGCAATTCGCAACACACTGGTGGAGCCGAGGGGGATCGAACCCCTGACCTCGTCATTGCGAACGACGCGCTCTCCCATCTGAGCTACGGCCCCGTTCCAGTGCATACGCGCGGGCCCCATGCGATGGGCCAACCCGCGAGAGCGCGCCTCTTAGCGAAGAGGCAACGCCCGTGAAAGCGCTAATTTCAGCTCCCGCCGGCGCGGAGCGGCTGAACCACCGGCGCGGTCGGCTGCGGCCCGTAGGTCGCGTTGGTATAGACAGTGCCGCCCGCCGGCGCCGCACCATAAGAGGAAGTCGCCGGAGCATATTTCGCATCCCACTGGGCGACGTCGATCCGCCAGCGCTCCATATCGAGGAAGAAATGCTCGAACGCCGCTTCAAGCCGGGGCAGCTGGACCGCCGCGAACGCATCGAGATCCTTGGGCGGAGAACTGAGCGATTCATTGCTCATCTGCAGCGCCGCTTCGCAAAAATAGTCGCGCGCAGGCGGGAGGGCGAAATAATTGTAGACCGAGGTCAGGTAAGTCTCGCGTGCACGGATCGCCTTGGTCCCGGCGCCGTATTGGGTGCGAAACTGCTTGTCGAGATCGGCGTTGGCCTTGGTCAGCCGCTTCGAGTTGGCCTTTAGCATCGACTTGTAGCCGTCGAGGATCGGCTGATAGCGGGCGTCGAGGCAGTTGAGCGCCGCGACGTTCCAGCCCGAACGCAGGTTCCACACCATCTCGGTCGGGTTCAGCCGGGCGTTGACGGTGTTGCGCACCCCGTCCGGCCCGATCGTCGGCAGGATCATACCGATCGCGGAGGAGCGCGGCGGCATCGGCCGCATCGGCACCGCGACTACCGGGGGCGGGAGGAGCGCGATCACCGGCGGCGGCGGAGTGGATTTGACCTTGGCCGGGCCGCAGGCAGCCAGGGATGCCAGGCCGAGCGCCAAGGCGACCGTCGCGGTCGCGCGTGTCAGTGTCTGTTTCATCAGGGTCCTTCTCTCCCATAACCGGCGCGGCGGTGACCCTTATGCCGCCCGATCTTTCGCCCGCCTGAAGCAATAGCCGCAACTGCGTGGATCGCGCAAGAAAATGCCCGGGAAACCCACAGGCTTCCCGGGCACGATATTGCGGAACCTTGCTGCGGTCAGTTGCGGTTGGAACCCATGAAACGCAGCAGGAACAGGAACATGTTGATGAAGTCGAGATAGAGGGTCAGTGCCCCGAGCACGACTGCCTTGCCGGCGAATTCGGTGCCACCGACATAGCGGTACTGCTCTTTCAGCTTCTGCGTGTCGTAGGCCGTGAGGCCGGCGAAGATCAGCACACCGAGCCCGCTGATCGCCCAGTAGAGCGCCGGCGACTTCAGGAAGATGTTGATCACGCTGGCGATCAGCAGGCCGATCACCCCCATGAACAGGAAGGTGCCGATGCCGGACAGGCTGCGCTGGGTGGTGTAACCATAGAGGCTGAGACCCGCGAAAGCGCCGGCCGTGGCGAAGAAGGTCGCCGCGATCGAGCCGCCGGTATAGACGAGGAAGATGGTCGAGAGCGACAGGCCCATCAGGACCGCGAAGCCCCAGAACAGCGCCTGCAGCGTGCTGGTGCTGAAGCGGTTTACGCCGAAGCTCATCGCGAAAACGATCGCGAGGGGGGCGAGCATCACGACGATGCCGAGCCCGCTGCCCATGATCGCATACACCGCACCGCTGCTGGCGGTGAGCATCGCGACGAGGCCGGTGAGCAGCACGCCAGAGGCCATGTAGTTATAGATCGACAGCATATGCTTGCGCAGGCCGGCGTCGAAAGTGACGCCTCCGGCAAGCGAGCCGCTGGTACGGGGAGTAGCGCCGAAGCCCTGCTCACTACCGCGGGGTTCGTTCCAAATTGCCATTACAAGCTCCATTCCGGCGCCGAGCGACGACAAGCCGGTAGGCGCAATATCGGGGTTGCCGCGGGGTTTTACAAGCGAAACCGGCGCACAATCCCTAATCGGCGCTAAGCCTGTTTGCGCGCTTCCACCGCCATCTCGGCACTGCGGTCGCGCGCGCCGCGCAGCGTATCCTCGATCAGCCGCGCCAGGGCCTCACCGCTATCGAGAATATCGAGCCCCGCCTGGGTGGTTCCGCCAGGGCTGGCGACACGGCGGGCGAGTTCTCCCGGCGAATGTTCGGACGAAGCGGCGAGCGCCGCCGCGCCTTCAACCGTGGACAGGGCCAGACGTTGGGCCTGAGCGGCCGGCAGGCCCAGCGCGGTCGCCCCCTGCGCAAGCGCGTCGATGAAGCGATATACGAACGCCGGCCCTGAGCCTGCCAGCGCGGTGACCACGTCCATCAGATCCTCGCGCTCGAGCCATTCGGCGGTTCCAAGCGGCGCCATCAAGGCGTCGATCGCACCCGGCGCCTCGTCCGACAGGCCGGCGCCAACCAACGCGACCGGCGACTTGCCGAGCGCCGCGGCGAGGTTCGGCATGATCCGCACCACGGCCGCCGCGCGCGGGAAGCGTTCCGCCAGCGTCGCCAGCTCGACCCCGGCGAGGATCGACAGGATCGTCGCCTCCGGCCCTGCCAGCGGTTCGACCCGCGCGGCGATGTCCCCCAGCATCTGGGGCTTCACGCTGAGCAGGATCGCGTCGAAGTGTCCCTCCGCCGGGATTTCGCGCACCAGCGTCACGCCATCGGGCGCGGCTTCCAGCCTCGGATCGGCGATGGTGAAATTCGCAGCCGGGATGCCGCCCGCGAGCCAGCCGGCCAGCATCGCGCCGCCCATGTTGCCGCAACCGACGAGCAGGATGGATTGGAAAGCCATGAATTCAGAAAACCCCGTCATTGCGTGGGACCGAACGGTCCCGCGACGCTTCGTCGTTCGCCCGCAATGACGAATAAGGAGGGAGGCTTCAAGCCTCTCCGGCAGCGTCCACCAATGCGCTGGCGAGCGCATCGGCCGGGTTCTTGTCGCCCCACAGCACGAACTGGAACGCCGGATAGAAGCGGTCGCACTCGGCAACCGCGGACTCGACCGCGAATTGTGCCTGGCCAAGGCTGAGCAGCCCGTCGTCGCCCAGCATCAGCCCGTGGCGGTACAGCAGCACCCCGCCATTCGACCAGATGTCGAAATGGCCGAGCCACAGCTGTTCGTTGCACAGCGCCAGCAGTTCGAAGGTCTGGCGCCGCTTCGCGTCGGGCACGCGGATGTCGGGCAGGCACAGCAGCTGCAGCACCCGGTCTTCCGACCGCCAGATTCCGCGGAGCTGGTACTTGGTCCAGCTCCCCTGGATCTCGCCCGAGATCTCGTCGTCGCTGACGAATTCGCACGGCCAGCCGCGCGCGTCGAACAATTGCGCCAGCATCTCGACCGGAGCCGCGTCGTCGCCGCCGATTTCCTCTTCGCTCGTTCGCATCATACCGGTCTCAATCTGCGTATCCCGCGCAATCAATGCGTCGTGCGGGCAGGCCGCGGCAATCCGCCGCCTCGGCAGGCTTGGGCAAAACTTTATAAGACTGTTCACAAGTTGTGCAAAAACGGTGCGTTACGATGGTTTCCGGCACGTTAGGTTTCGCCGTCACGCGCCCGGAACCGGATCGACCGCTTCGCCTTCGTCGCTGGTGAAGGTGAAGGCGGTGGTCCCGCCTTTCTTCAACTTCGTGACGAATGCGCCCGCTTCCTTCTCGCTCGCGAAGGGTCCCGTCAGCAGGCGGTTCGACCTGCCCCATTTGGCGACATAGCCCTTGCGGCCGGAGAACAATTTCCCCTCCTCGCGGGTGAAGCGGCGCCAGTCGAAGCCGAGCGCATCGCGGTCGCGCCCGCTGGCCACCTGCACCCAGATGCGGCTGGGGTTGACCGGCTTCTTCGCCTTGGCTTCCTTCTTCGCGTCCTTCGCGGTTTTGCCCGCCTTGGCGTCTTTCGCATCCTTTGCCTCGCCCGCCTCGGGCTTCTTCGGCTCGTCGCGGGCAGGCGCGATCTTGGTGATATCGACCGCGCCCGCGGCCGGGGCGGCGGCGGCGGCCTTGCGGACCCCGAAATCGGCGAAGGCATCAGCCACCCGCTCACGCTCGACCGGCTTGGCGGCGGGTGGGGGAGCCGGCGTCGGGACAGGCGGCGTGGGTACCGGTGTTGGAGCGGGCGCCGGCGTTGGGGCGAGCGCCGGAGCGGGGGTGGGTCTAGGCGCCGGCGCCAGCGGCGAACCGGACGGCGGGAGCGAGAAACTCGCTTGCGGTTGCGCATCCGCTTTCGCGAGCGAGACCACCGCACCCGGCGGGGGCGCCGCAGGCTTCTTATCGCCGAGTGGGGCGCCGGTAGGGGTCAGCCGCGCATCGAGCGGCGCCGAGGCGAGCGCGGTCGGGCGGACGCCGCTCGCATATTCGACGATCCGCGGGTCGTCCTTTCCGATCGCGTCGGCTTCGGGGAAATGGCCGAAGATACCCGCCGCCGCCTGCTGCGCCCTGGTCAGCTTGGGCATGTAGCGCAGATAGGGCGCGATCCGGCTGGCGAGCGCGCTGGGCATCACCGCATTGGCGATCGACACGGCTTCCTCGGTCTTGCCGAGCGCGGCCAAGGCGAAGGCCCGGGTGCGGTAAGCCGCCAGATCGCTGTGCTGCAGCAGGGGCAGCAGCGTGGTTTCGGAGCCGTTGCGGTCGCCGCCGATCGCCTGGCTCAGCGCAAGCCAGCGGATGATCTCGTCATCCGGCCGCACCGCCAGCGCCTCGCGATAATATTGCTGCGCCTTGGCGTTGTCACCGACGAGGTCGTAAGCCAGTCCGCGCTGCGCCGCATGGACGCCGAGCCTGGCCCCTGCGGCTTCGGCGTCGGTGAAATACCGGATCGCATCGACCGGGCGCTTGCGCTCCACCAGCACCGCGCCAAGCCCGGCCTTGGCCTCGGCCGCCGAGGTCGGCACCGCCTCGGCGCGCGAGAAGAAGCCGATCGCGGCATCGACATTATCGAGCGCAAGCGAGGCCCAGCCGGCCTTGAGCAGCGCATCGCCGTCCCGGCCATTCGTGCCGAGCTTGCGCAACGCGTCGGCCAATTCGGTCGCGGCCTGCGGCGGCAGCGGCTGAACCACCGGGCGCGAGGCGGGCACATCGGGGCTGAGCGCCGCGCCCGCCGCCTGGGCAGCCACGGGCATGGCCGGCGCTACGGCCAGCGTCAGCGCAGCCAGCGCTCTTGAAACTCGCGGGGTTAGATGTCCGGTCACAGCATTACTCGTGCCCGACCCCTACCGGACAAGTAACCATCCGGGGAAGCCGGCCCGAACAACGGACGAACACCGCTGCCCACTTATTCACCGTTACCGCCGCGGCCGCCGGTTACTGGTTGTTCTGACGCCCGAGAAACCGGGGAATGCTCAGCGACGGGCCAGAATCGTCCTCGTCCTCTTCCTCGTCAGGGGTCTTGGCCGCGCCACGCGACAGATTGGCCATCCGTTCGAACAGCGTGCTGCCCGCTCCGCCATCGGCGCCAGCGGCAGCAGCGCCGCGCGCGGCTGGATCGGAAGCGGCTTCCTCGCCGCTCACCAACCCGCGCCGGCGGCCGGCACCGAACTGACCGGCATCGCCCGGATCCATCATCCTGCCGGGATCGAGCAGCAATTCGTCCTGGCCGCCGCCGGTGCCTTCCGGCCCTTCCGGCGCTTCGAGCGTCAGTTCGAGCGCGTCGCCCTCGCCGCCCGGGCCGGCAATGTCGCCCCAGTCGTCGGCCTGGCCGTCGTCCTCTTCCTCTTCGCTGGCGGTGGCTGTCTGGATTTCGCCGCCAGTGAGCGAGGCGTAACCGCCATCCGCGGTCTCGTCGTATTCGTCGTCCCCCTCGTTCTCGTCATAGGGGAGCGGCTCATAGGCCTGGGGCATCGGTGCGGGGACCGGAGCCGGCTGAGGCTCGGGTGCATAGCTGGTCGCCAGTTCGTCGGCGGTCGGCAAAGGCAGGACCGGACGCTTGGGCCCGCGCGGGGCCGAGAAATCGAGTGGGCGTGAGGCCGAATAGGCCATTTCGGGGCTTTGCTCGATCCCGGTCGCGACCACCGAAACCCGGATCTTGCCCTCGAGGTCGGGATTGAATGCCGAACCCCAGATGATGTTCGCGTCGGGATCGACCAACTCGCGGATGTGGTTCGCGGCTTCATCGACTTCGAGCAGCTTCATGTCCTCGCCGCCGATGATCGAAATGATCACGCCCTTGGCGCCCTGCATCGACACGCCGTCGAGCAGCGGGTTGGCGATCGCGCGTTCGGCGGCTTCGAGCGCGCGGTTTTCGCCCTCGCCCTCGCCGGTACCCATCATCGCCTTGCCCATCTCGCCCATCACCGAGCGGACGTCCGCGAAGTCGAGGTTGATCAGGCCGGGCATCACCATCAGATCGGTGATCGAGCGAACGCCCTGCTGCAGCACTTCGTCGGCCAGCGAGAAGGCTTCCTTGAAGGTGGTTTCCGCCTTCGCGACCAGGAACAGATTCTGGTTCGGGATCACGATCAGCGTATCGACGTGCTTCTGCAGTTCCTCGATCCCGGCCTCGGCCGCGCGCATCCGGCGGGTGCCTTCGAACAGGAACGGCTTGGTTACCACGCCCACGGTGAGCACGCCCTTGCGGCGGGCCGCCTCCGCGATAACGGGAGCCGCGCCGGTGCCGGTGCCGCCGCCCATGCCGGCCGCAATGAAGCACATGTTGACGCCGTCGAACGAACGCTCGAGGTCCTCGACCGTCTCTTCCGCCGCTGCGCGCCCGACTTCGGGCCGCGAGCCCGCGCCGAGGCCCTGGGTGATGTCCGGCCCCAGCTGGATGCGGGTTTGAGCGGTAGAATTGTTGAGCGCCTGCGCATCGGTGTTGGCGACGATGAAGTCGACGCCTTCGATCTGGGATGCGATCATATTGGCGATCGCATTGCCGCCCGCACCGCCGACGCCGATCACGATAATCCGCGGGCGCAGCTCTTCAACCGAAGGGGGGCCGATATTGATGCTCATCTACGCTCTCCAAAGGATGCGGCGCATCCAAGATATGCCTTGTCGCACTTGTGCCATAAAGCGAATCGCGGGGGCACATAGCCGCGATCCTTATCCACAGTGACCTTTTGGCCCAAAAAAACGTCGCAAAAGGATCAGAAATACTCCCTCACCGCTTCGAACACCCGCCGCGCCAGCGCGATGCCGGTAAGCTTGTGGGTCGCCTGGTAACGCGGACCGATCGAGCGGATGTCGATCGGATCGGCCGCGGCATAGAGCACCAGCCCCGCCAGCGTCGAAAAGCCGGGCACGGCGTGCGCTTCGGGCAGGCCCTTGAGCGAGGGCGGCCGGCCGATCCGCACCGGCCGGCCAAGCGCGCCTTGCGCGTAATCGGCGATCCCCGCGAGTTCGGCACCGCCGCCGGTCAGCACTACCTGTTGCCCGCGCTGGCCGGTGAAGCCGAGCGCCTTCAACGATTTGCCGATCTCACCCACCAGCCGGTCGAGCTGGCCGGTGATGACCGAGACCAGCTCGGAGCGCGGCACGCGGTTCTTGTCGTCCGCATGGCGCGCGAGCGGCGACGCCTGCTCCTCGCCCGGGCCGTTGACCGGAATCATCTCGCGATGGTCGGCCGGCGAGGCGATCGCCGAGCCGGAGACGCATTTCAGCCGTTCCGCCTGGAACCGGCGAATGCCGAAATGCGATGCGATCGCATCGGTGATGTCGGCCGAACCGGTCGGGATCGCGGTCATTCCCAGCAGCATCCCGGCTGCATAGACCGAAACATTGGTGACTTCGGCTCCCAGCTCGATCAGCGCCACACCCAGTTCGCGCTCTTCGGGGCTGAGGCAGGCATAACCGGCCGCGACCGGTGAGGCGACCACCGCCTCGACCTCAAGATGGGCGTTCTGGACCGCTTCGGTGATGTTGCGGATCGGCGCGCCGTCGGCCAGCATCACATGGATATCGACCCCGAGCCGCTCGGCATGGAGCCCTTTAGGATTGGAAACGCCATGCGCGCCGTCGAGCGTGTAATGCGCGGGCTGCGCGTGCAGCACCATCCGCCCGTCGGGTACGATCCCGTCGCGCGCCGAGACCAGCAGGTGCTCGATATCGTCTTCCTCGATCCGCCGCCCGCCGATCGGCACCTCGACCTGGGCGATCCGGCTCGCGAGCCCGGCGCCCGAGCAGCCGATCCAGACGCTGGAGACATTCGTTCCGGCCAGCTTCTCGGCCCGCTCGATCGCATCGCGCACCGCATAGGTCGCCGCCGCCATGTCGGTGACGTAGCCGCGCTTGATCCCCTGCGACGCACGGTGGCCCGAGCCGAGCACGATCATCTCGCCGCCCTCGGTCACGCCCGCGATCATCGCGGAGATCCGGAACGAGCCGACGTTGATCGCGCCGAAGACCTTGGTGATGCGGGGGCCGGAAATGCGCGCCGTCTGGGCCATTATTCCTGCGTCGCCTCCTCGCTGCCGGTAACAGCCGGAAGCGCACTCGGTTCCGAGCGGCCGGGAATTCGCATGTAGATCCGTTCGGGCGCGCGCATGTCGAAGCTCGCGACCTTGCCGCCGAGCAGGCGGTTCACGCCGTCGAGCCGGGCGAAGGAAATCAGCGCGCCGGCCGAATCCTTGTCGCCCTGCGGCAAAGCCAGCACCTGGCCGGTCTTGAAGGTCAGGTTCCAACGGCGATTGCCGACCCATTGCGCCCCCGTCACCTGCGGCTTCAGCGCCGGAGCGGCATCGAGCAACTGACCGAGCGCCGCGACCTGCTGGCCCGCGCCGGGTCCTTCGATCAACAATTCGCCCTTCGCATTGGCGGCGGAAATCGGTTCGAGCTCGTGCCCGGTCTCGTCGATCAGCACCAGCCGCCCGGGCTTTTGCAGCACTGCGTGAGGCGTACGTTCGACGATATCGACCACCAGCGAATCCGGCAGGCGGCGGGAGACACGTGCATCCTTGACCCAGCTCAGCTGGAGCAATTCCTGCCGCAAGGCCGCGAGATCGACCAGCGGCATCGCCCGCTGGCGTTCGCCGAGCACCCGCTCGTAAACCTTGAGCCCGTTCATCCGCTGGACCCCGCGCACTTCGACCTTGCGTACTTCGAAGCCGGCATCGTCGGCCAGCGACACGACCTGCTGCGCGGCCATCGCGGGCACCCCGGCGAGGCTGGCGACGAACCATGCCAGCACCGCCGCAAGGCCGAGGATCCCGGCCAGGAACAGGCGGTGCAGCTGTTCTTCGGTAAACGGCAGCCAGCGCATCAGCCCGTCGATCACCATCCCGGTGGTGCCGCGCGCCTTCCTGACTTTGCGCGCATTGTTGCGGGTCGCGGCGGCGCGGCGGACGCCCTGGGGCTTGCGCTTGATCGTTTGCGCCATTCTAGCCCCCCTTGGCTTCAAAAAACGCGAGCGCCTCGGCGACGATCGCCTCGACAAGATCTGCGTATTCCATCCCGCAATGCTTCGCCTGCTCGGGCACGAGGCTAAGCGGGGTCATGCCGGGCTGGGTGTTGGTTTCGAGCAGGAACAATCCGTCCTCGCCCTTCTCGTCGTCCCAGCGGAAGTCCGAGCGGGTCGCGCCGCGGCAGCCGAGCGCCTTGTGCGCCCTGAGCGCATAGTCCTTGCACAGTTCGGCGATCCGCTCCGGAATTTCGGCCGGGCAGACATGCTCGGTCATCCCGTCGGTGTATTTGGCGGTGAAATCGTAGAAGCCGGATTTCGGGACCAGCTCGGTCACCATCAGCGCGCGCCCGCCGATCACCGCGGTGGTCAGTTCGTGGCCGCGGATATAGGGCTCTGCGACCAGTTCCTCGAACGTCTGCCAAGGCCCTTCGGCATCCCGTTTGATCGGATTGCCGTAATTGCTCTCGTCGGTGACGATCGCGACGCCGACCGATGAGCCTTCGTTGACCGGCTTCAAGACATAGGGCCGCGCGAGCGGATCGGCTTCGTGCAACTCGGCGCTCTTGACCACGCGCCCGCCCGGAAGCGGAATGCCGTGCGGGCGCAGGACCAGCTTGGTCAGTTCCTTGTCGATCGCGATCACCGAGGTCGCGAGGCCGGAATGAGTATAGGGCACACCCATCAGATCGAGCATGCCCTGAACCGTGCCGTCCTCGCCCGGCGCGCCGTGGAGCGCGTTGAACACGACGTCGGGCGCGGCCTCGGCGATGCGCGCGGCGACATCACGGCCCATGTCGATCCGCGTTACCGTATGTCCGCGGCTTTCGAGTGCATCAGCCACGCCCTTGCCGCTCATCAGCGAGACTTCCCGCTCATTTGCCCAGCCGCCCATCAGCACGACGATATGAAGTTTGGGGAGAGTGCTCACGGTCTGCCTACTCGCTGGATTTCCCACTGGAGATCGACGCCCTGGCTCAGGCTCACGCGGCGGCGGACCTCTTCGCCCAGGCCTTCGATGTCGGCGCTGGTCGCGGTGCCGGTGTTGATCAGGAAATTGGTGTGCTTCTCGCTCACCTGCGCGCCGCCGACGGTGAGGCCGCGGCAACCGGCCTCGTCGACCAGTTGCCAGGCCTTCCGGCCCTCTGGGTTCTTGAAGGTCGAGCCGCCGGTCTTCGAACGAAGCGGCTGTGATTCCTCGCGCGCGGCGGCGATGCGGTCCATCTCGGCGCCGATCGCTGCCGGATCGCCCGGCGTACCCTTGAAGCGCGCCGAAACGACGATCGCCCCGGGCGGCAGGGCCGAGTGGCGGTAGGTATATTCAAGGTCGGCGACCGGAAGGGTGAGCGAGCTGCCGTTGGCCAGCACCACGTCGCAATCGATCAGGACATCGGCGACTTCGCGGCCATAGGCGCCGCCGTTCATCCGCACGAAGCCGCCGACCGTGCCCGGAATCCCGCGGAGGAATTCGAGCCCGGCGATCCCGTTGTCGCGCGCGGTCGAGGCGACGAGGATGCCGCTCGCCCCGCCGCCGCAGCGCAGGGTGGTGTCGTCGAGCTTTTCGACCTGCGCGAAGGGCTTGCCCAGCCGGACCACGATCCCCGGCACGCCGCCATCCCGCACGATCAGATTGGAGCCGAGGCCCAGCGCCATGATCGGCACCCGGCCGTGCAGCTGGGTAAGGAAATGGGTCAGATCCTTGAGGTCGGCCGGCTCGAACAGCCAGTCTGCCGCCCCGCCCGCCTTGAACCACACCAGCGGCGCCAGCGGCGCGTCGGGCGTGAGCTTGCCGCGCACCTCCCGCACATTGAGGCGGGGCGCAACGGTGACTTCGTCGATATCGGAGAACGGCGCGCGGGTCATGCGGCCCGCTCTCGCGCCTGGCCGATCGCCGGAGCGAGGCCGGCAGCCCATTTGGTGATGTCGCCCGCGCCGAGGCAGACCACCAGATCGCCTTCCTCGACGATCCCGGCCAGTGCTTCGGCCAGTTCGCCAGGCCCCGCGATCTCGCTGGCCGAACGATGGCCTCGGTCTTTCAGCCCCTGGACCAGCACGCCGCTGTCCACGCCCTCGAGCGGGCTCTCGCCGGCCGGATAGACCGGCGCGGCGAAGACCATGTCGGCATCGTTGAAGCAGGTCTGGAACTCTTCCATCAGATCGCGCAGGCGGGTGTAGCGATGCGGCTGGACCACCGCGATCACACGGTTCCGGGTCGCCTCACGCGCGGCAGAGAGCACCGCGCGGATCTCGACCGGATGGTGCGCGTAATCGTCGATCACCGTGGCACCCGCCACTTCGCCGACGCGGGTAAAGCGGCGCTGGACCCCGGCGAACTTCGCGAAGCCGGTGCGGATCACCTCGTCCGGGCAGCCCATCTCGACCGCGACGGCCACCGCCGCGAGCGCGTTCTGGACATTGTGCCGCCCAGGCATCGGCAAATGGATGTTCTCGATCCGGCGCTGGCTGCCGTCGCGCTGGCGGATCACCGCGTCGAACAGATTGCCGCCGCCTTCGGGCCGGATCGCATCGCCGCGCACGTCGGCCTGAGCCGAGAAGCCGTAGGTCTGCACCCGCCGGTCGCGAACCTTGCCGATCAGTTCCTGCACCACCGGATGATCGATGCACAAAACCGCGAGGCCATAGAACGGCACGTTCTCGATGAATTCGACGAAAGCGTCCTTGACCACGTCGAAGGAGCCGTAATGGTCGAGGTGCTCGGGATCAATATTGGTGACAACCGCGATCGTGCCGTCGAGCCGGAGGAAGCTGCCGTCGCTCTCGTCGGCCTCGACCACCATCCAGTCGCTGCCGCCCAGGCGGGCGTTGGAGCCGTAATTCTCGATGATCCCGCCATTGATGACCGTGGGATCGACCCCGCCCGCGTCGAGCAGCGCCGCGATCATGCTGGTCGTGGTGGTCTTGCCGTGGGTTCCGGCGACCGCGACGGTCGACTTGAGCCGCATCAGTTCGGCCAGCATCTCAGCCCGGCGAACCACCGGCACGCGCGCGTCGAGCGCGGCGGCGACCTCGGGATTGGTCCGGCGCACCGCGGTCGAGGTCACCACCACCGCCGCCTCACCGAGGTTCTCGGCCGCGTGGCCGATCATCACCTTGATCCCGCGCTTGCGCAGCCGCTCAACCGAGGCGCTTTCGGAAATGTCCGATCCCTGCACGGTGTAACCGAGGTTGTTCATCACCTCGGCAATGCCCGACATGCCGATCCCGCCGATGCCGACGAAATGGATCGTTCCGATATCGGTGCCGACCCCCTTCATGCCGCGACATCCCTCGCCAGCGCCGTATCGCCCGAGACGATCGGTTCGCCGGCATTGACCCGGATCACATCCATCAGGGGCGCGGCGCCGAAGCTCTCGACCAGATCAGCGAGGTCCCTCGCCGCATTCGGGCGCCCGCAGTTCCATGCGGCATGCGCGGCGTTGGCGAGGGTTTCGGGATGCTGGGCCATCGCCTGGATCTGCTTGGCCAGTTCCTTGGCGGTGAAAGCGGGCTGGCGGATGGAGCGCGCGCCGCCGGCCTTGACCATCTCGCGCACATTCGCAGCCTGGTGATCGTCGGTCGCGATCGGCAGCGGCACCAGGATCGCCGGGCGCCCAACCGCGGTCAGTTCGGCAATGGTCGAAGCTCCGGCGCGGCCGATGAACAGATGCGCATCGGCAAGCCGCGTTTCCATGTCTTCGAAATAGGTCCCAAGCTCGGCTGGAATGCCGTGGTTCGCATAGCGGTCGCGCACCGCGTCGAGATCCTCGGCACGGCATTGTTGGGTGACCTGCAGGCGCGAGCGCAACGCGGGCTGGAGCATCGCCAGCCCATCGGGCACGACTTCGGACAGCACCCGCGCGCCCTGGCTGCCGCCCGTAACCAGCACCCGCAGCAATCCGTCTTCGGTAAAGGGCGGATAGGGTTCGTCCCGCAGCACGAGGACTTCGGCGCGCACCGGATTGCCGACCAGATGGACCTTGTCGAGCAGGCTGTCCTTGAGCCGCTCGACTTCCGGATAGGCGGTCGCGATCGCATCTACCCGGCCCGCGAGCAGGCGGTTGACGCGCCCCAGCACCGCATTCTGTTCGTGGAGCACGCTCGGGATCTTCGCCGAAGTCGCCGCGAGCAGCGCTGGTAGCGCGGGATAGCCGCCGAAGCCGATCACCGCCGAAGGCTCGAAGCTCTCGAACAGCCGCAGCGCCATGCGCCTCCCCTCAAGCACGGCCTTGATCCCGCCAGGCCATTTGAGCGGGTTCTTGCCGAACCGCCCCGCCGGAAGGACATGGGCGGTGAGGTATTCCGGCTTGCCCGGGATCGCCGCGCCGCGCGCGTCGGTGATCAGCTCGACGTGATGCCCGCGCCGGTGCAGCTCGCCCGCGAGCGCAAAGGCGGGGATCAAATGCCCGCCGGTGCCGCCCGCCGCGAGCACGTAATGTCTGGTAACGCCGCTCATCTCTTCGTCCTTTTCGGGCGGGCGACCTTCTCGCTCTCCGGCGTGGGCAGGAGCGCGAGCCAGTCGAACCCGTCGCGGCTCAGATACGGGTTACGCCGCGTCAGCGCCAGCATCAGACCGACCGTCAGGCACAAAGCGATGGTGGATGACCCACCATAGGACACCAGCGGCAGGGTCATGCCCTTGGACGGAAACAGTTGTAGATTGACGAGCACGTTGATGAAGGCCTGTCCGCCGATCAGCGACACGAGACCGGCGGCGGAGAGGATCGTGAACAGATCTTCCTCCTCGATCAGCCGCACCAGCACCCGCACCACGATCGCGAGATAGATGAGGACGATCAGGCCGCAGACGAGCAGCCCGAATTCCTCCCCGATTACCGAGAAGATATAGTCGGTGTGCGCTTCGGGCAGCGAATATTTGCGGATGCCCAGCCCGATCCCGCTGCCGGTCCAGCCGCCGGCCATCAGCGTGCGCCGGGCAAGGTCGACCTGGTCGAAGGCGGTGCCGCCGCCGAGAAACGCGTCGATCCGGTGGCGCGCATTGTCATAGAGCAGATAGGTCGCCGCGAGGGCGACCGAGCCGCCGCCGGCCAGCAGGCCGATCCGCCTGAGGTCGATCCCCGACAGCAACACCAGCACGAACCAGGTGCCGAGATAGAGGATCGCCGAGCCGAAATCGGGCTGCGCCATCAGCAGCGCCGCGATCAGCAGCACCAGCCCGGTCGCAATCGCGATCACCGGCAGCCGCGGATCGCGCACCCGCCAGGACAGGATCCAGGCCAATGTCACCGCGAAGGCCGGCTTGAGGAATTCGGACGGCTGGAGGTTGAACCCGAAATGGAGCCAGCGCTTGGCGCCATTCACTTCGCTGCCGACCACCGGGACCAGCATCAAGCCAAGCAGCATTGCCGCGCATAGCATCACTGCGCCGCGTCGCGCCCATTCCTTCGGCGCCATCGACACGCCGAGCATCACCAGCAGGCCGAGCCCCTGCCAGCGCAGATGCGCCCAGTAGAAATAGAGATCGTCGAGCTTGACCGCGGCGGTCGAAAGCCGCCGGGCGCTGGCCGGCGAAGCGACCGCGACCGCGACCGTGCCGATCGCCATCAGTGCGAGCACGAATACCAGCAGCACCCGGTCGATCTCGCGCCACCAGATGCGCAACTGGCTGCGCTTGTCGAGCCGGCGGCGCGGCTTCTGCAGCACCAGCGCCCCGCCGCCGGCGCGCGGCACATAGGGCTGGGGAATGGCGGGTGGCACGCTCATTCGGCCGGCCTCGCGGTTTCGCGGCCGGTCAGCGCACCGACGATTTCACGAAAGGCGTCGCCGCGCATCTCGTAATCGCGGAACTGGTCGAAGCTGGCGCAGGCAGGGCTGAACAGCACGACATCGCCGGGCCTGGCAGCCGCGATCGCACGGGCAACCGCCTCGCTCAACATTTCGCAGCGTTCGACATGGGTTACCGGATCGAGGATTTCGGCGAAGCGCGGCCCGGCTTCGCCGATCGTATAGGCGGCGGCGACATTGCCGAAGAACTGTTCGCATTCGCCCAGGCCGTCGCCCTTGGGCAGGCCGCCGAGGATCCAGTGGATGCGCTTTTCGGGCGCGGGCGGCCAGGCGGCGAGCGCCGGGGCGGTCGAGGCGGGATTGGTAGCCTTGCTGTCGTTGATGAACAGCACGCCGCCGTGGGTGCCGAGCCGTTCCATCCGATGCGGCAGGCCGGTGAAGCTGGCGAGGCCGGCCAGCACCTGCTCGCGGGTGAGCCCGAATTCCATCACAAGCGCGGCTGCGATCGCCGCGTTCTGGAGGTTATGCGGGCCCTGCAGCGAAGGCCAGTCCGGCTGGCTGGCGACCCACTTCTCGGCCGCCATGCACACCGCCCGGCCCTGCGTCCGTCGGGCCATTTCGGCATTCCAGACCGCGCGGGTCGGCTCGTCGTCGCAGCCGAACACCGCGAAGCGGTTGGGGGCCTGCATCGCGAACAGCCGCGCCTTGGATGCCGCATAGGCAGCGAAGCCGGCATAACGGTCGAGATGGTCGGGGCTGATGTTGGTCAGCGCCGCCACGTCGCAATCGAGCGAGAAGGTCAGGTCGATCTGGTAGCTCGACAGTTCCAGCACATAGACCCCGCCTTCCGGCAGCGGCTTCTGGCTAAGGATCGGCAGGCCGATATTGCCCCCCATCCGCGCCGGGATGCCGGCGCTTTCAAGCACATGGTGGACCAGCGCCGTGGTGGTCGATTTGCCGTTGGTTCCGGTGATGCCGACGACCTTGTGCGGCGGCAGATCCGCCCGCGCCTGCGCGAACAATTCGATATCCCCGATCAGCGGTACACCCGCGTTCAGCGCACGCTGCGCGATCGGGTGGGTGTTGATCGGCACGCCGGGGGAAACCACCACCCCGTCGAAACCGGCGAGGTTGATCTCGAGCGGATCGGCCAGTTCGGCCCTGCCCTCCAGCACCGCACGGGCATTGTCCTGCCGATCCCACGCGACCACCCGTGCCCCGCTCGCCAGCAGACACTCGGCCGCAGCCAGCCCGGAGCGGGCGAGGCCGAGGACGGCGTAGGATTTGCCGGCGAAGTGGGGCGAGCGGATCACCTGAGCTTGAGCGTTGCGAGGCCCAGCAGCGCGAACACGATCGAAACGATCCAGAAGCGGATCACCACGGTCGATTCCGGCCAGCCGAGCTGTTCGAAATGGTGATGGATCGGCGCCATGCGGAACACCCGCCTGCCGGTGCGCTTGAAGAAGAATACCTGGATGATGACCGAGGCGGTTTCCAGTACGAACAGCCCGCCGATGATCAGGAGCACGATCTCGTGATGGCTGGCGACCGCGATCGCGCCGAGCGCGCCGCCGAGTGCGAGGCTGCCGGTATCGCCCATGAACACCGCCGCCGGCGGCGCGTTGAACCACAGGAACGCGAGCCCGGCCCCCATGATCGCGGTGCAGAAAATCGCCAGCTCGCCGGCGCCCGGGACATGCGGAATGCCGAGATAATGCGCATAGTCGACGCGCCCGGCGAGGTAGCAGATGATCGCGAAGGCACCCGCGGCGATGATCACCGGCATCGTCGCGAGCCCGTCGAGCCCGTCGGTCAGGTTCACCGCATTGCCGAAGCCGACGATCACGGTCGCGGCGAAGACGTAATAGAACGGGCCCAGCGGAATGCTGCGGCCGGAGAAGAACGGAACGTAGATATTGGTCACCCCGACCTGATCGACGATAATCCACGCCGCGATCCCGGCCACCACGAATTCGGCCAGCAGCCGCACCTTGCCCGAAACGCCCTTGTGGCTGCGCTTGGTGACCTTGTCGTAATCGTCGAGGAACCCGATGAAGCCGAACCCGACCGTCACCGCCATGCAGGCCCAGGCGAAGGGATTGCGCAGATCCATCCACAGCACCATCGCGACCAGCAGCGAAACCAGGATCATCAGCCCGCCCATCGTCGGCGTACCGGTCTTGGCAAGATGGGTCTTCGGCCCGTCCTCGCGGATCGGCTGGCCCTTGCCCTGGCGCACGCGCAGCATCGAGATGAAGCGCGGGCCGATCAGCAGCCCGATCACCAGCGCGGTCATCAGCACCGCACCCGCGCGGAAAGTCTGGTAGCGCACGAGGTTCGCCAGCGGCCCTTCGAAGCCCAACCAATGCGCGATAAGATAGATCATCAGCCGTCCTTGCGCCCATTTCCACTTTGGGCGAAATGGGCGACGAGCCGCGCCAATCCGACCGAATTCGATCCCTTAACGAGGACCGCGTCACCCGCCGACAGGCCGAAATCCTCGAGCGCCGCGATCGCTTCCTCAGGACTTGCGCAATGCGCGAAGCGCACCGGCTTGCCAAGCGCGGAAGCCGCGCCTTTCCCCAATTCGCGCGCCAAAGTGTCCATTTCCGGGCCGACCAGTATCGCTAGATCGACATTGGCCGCCGCCAGCGGTTCAGTCAGCGCGGCATGGAACGCGGGACCGAAATCACCGAGCTCCTTCATCGCGCCCAGCACCGCGATCCGGCGCTTGGCCGGGGTCTGGCCGAGCTGCGCCAGCGTGGCGCGCATCGAGGTCGGATTGGCATTGTAGCTTTCGTCGATCAGCAAGGCCTGTCCGCCGCGTGCCGCGATCCGGTGGCGCGCGCCGCGGCCCTTGAGCCCGCCCATCTCGGCCAGCGCCAAGCCGGCCGCGCCAAGGTCGCCGCCGGCGGCGCGCACCGCCGCGAGCACGCAGAGCGAATTGGATATCCAGTGCGCGCCGGGCTCTGCCACGGTGTAGCACAGCCGCCGGTCGCCCGCTTCGGCATCGCGCAGTTCGGCGGTGACGAGCGAGCCGCCATTGCCGTGCGGGATCGCATCGAGCAGGCGCACGCTCGCATGGGTGGCGCTGCCGAAGCTGACGATCTTCGCGCCCGCGGCCATCGCGGCTGCCTCGAGCCGGCGGAAATGCGGGCTGTCGGCCGGGATCACCGCGGTGCCGCCTTGCTGCAGGCCGAGGAATATCTCCGCCTTGGCATCGGCGATCGCCTCTTCGCTCCCCAACATCTCGATATGCGCCGGGGCGATGGTGGTGATCACCGCGACATGCGGGCGGACGAAGCCGGTGAGGGTTTCGATCTCGCCCGCGTGGTTCATGCCCATCTCGAACACCCCGAACCTGGCGCGCGCATTCATCCGCGCGAGGCTGAGCGGCACGCCGACATGGTTGTTGTAGCTGCGCACCGACCGATGCGCCGCGCCGCGGCTGGAGCGGTCGAGCGCCAAGAAAATCGCCTCTTTCACCCCGGTCTTGCCGACCGAGCCGGTGACGCCGACCACCTTGCCCACGATCCGCCCGCGCGCGGCCGCAGCGAGTGCCTCAAGCGCGCTTGAGGTATCCTTGACGAGGATATGCGGGCGGTCGATCGGGCGGTCGACCACCGCCGCCGCCGCACCTTTCGCGAAAGCCTTGTCGAGAAACGCGTGGCCGTCGCTGCTCTCGCCCTTGAGCGCGAAGAACAGATCGCCTTCGACCACGTCGCGGCTGTCGATCTCGACGCCCGAGACCTGGAACTGGCCCGAGGGCTTGCCCCCGGTCGCGACCGCGATCGAGACCGCATCCCACAAGGCGAGCGGAAGCGCATCGGAAGTCTGGGGCAGCCAGGTCAGCGGCAGCGAGGCCATCAGGCAAGGCTCCCTTCGCGCGCGGCGCATGCGCGTGCCACGGTGACGTCGTCGAACGGCAGGATCTTCATGTCGTCTCCCGAGCCGATGATCTGGCCCTGTTCGTGTCCCTTGCCGGCGATCAGCACGATATCGTCCGCGCCCGCCTCGGCGATGGCGGCGGCAATCGCCTCGTGCCGGTCGCCGATCTCGCGCGCGCCGGGCGCGCCTCGCAGCACCATCGCGCGGATCGCGGCCGGATCCTCGCTGCGCGGATTGTCGTCGGTAACGATCACGACCTCGGAATGCGAGACCGCCACCTTGCCCATCCCCGCGCGCTTGCCCTGGTCGCGGTCGCCGCCGGCGCCGAACACCGTAAACAGCCGCCCGCCCACATGCGGGCGCAGCGCGGCGATCGCGGCCTCCAGCGCATCGGGCGTATGCGCGTAATCGACATAGACCGGCGCCCCGGCCGCGGTGATCGCTGCCCGTTCGAGCCGTCCGCGCACGGGCTGCAGCCGGCCGAGCGCATCGAAAGTCGCCGCCGGATCGCCGCCGGTCGCGATCACAAGCCCGGCCGCGACCAGAGCGTTGGCCGCCTGGTAGGCGCCGATCAGCGGCAGCTTGACCCTGACTTGCGAGCCATCGAACGCCAGCGCCAGTTCCTGGCCCAATTGCCCGGCCGTGCGAGCGAGCAGGCGGATCGAGTCCGATCGATCCTCGGCCACCTGCCCGCCCACGGCAAGCACGCGCAGACCCCGTGTCCTGGCATGCTCGCAAGCGCGGCTGGACCATTCGTCGTCCATCCAGATCACCGCGGTGCCGCCATCGATCACGACCTCGTCGAACAGGCGCATCTTGGCGGCGAAATAGTCTTCCATGTCACGGTGGTAATCGAGATGGTCGCGGCTGAGGTTGGTGAAGGCCCCGGCGGCCACCGCCACCCCCTCGTTGCGGAACTGCGAAAGCCCGTGGCTCGACGCTTCATAGGCGACATGGGTCACGCCTTCGCGGGCGAGGCCGTGCATGTTCGAGAGGAAGGTGACGATGTCTGGCGTGGTCAGGCCGGTCGCAATGCTTTCATCCGGGGTGGTGACGCCGAGCGTGCCGATCGAAGCCGCGCGTTCGCCGGCCATGCGCCACAGCTGGCGCGTCATCTCGACGGTCGAGGTCTTGCCGTTGGTACCGGTCACGCCGACGATGGTGGCGGGCATCGGCTGGAAAAACCGCGCCGCGAGCCGGGCGAAGGTCCGGCGCGGCTCGTCGGACGCGAAATGCACCGCGCCTTCGACCCTGGCCCCGGGAGCCGCAACCACCGCGACCGCGCCGGCCGCGATCGCCGCCGGAATGAACGCCTCGCCGTCGAATTTCGCGCCCTTGAACGCGCCGAACACCGTGCCGGGTGCGACCTTGCGGTGATCGATCGCGAAGCCGGTCACGGTCGCGTCGGCATTGGATGGGGCGGCAAGGCCCGCCGCTTCGGCCAGCCTGCCCAGCTTCACTTTTCCTCGCTCCCGGCCACGAGCGGCGCGAGATCGGAGATGTCGATATCATGCGTCTCGTCGGGCATCACGCCCAGCAGCGGGCCGATCCGCGGCACCAGCCGGCCGACGATCGGGGCGGCGTTCCACGCGGCGGTGCGCTGGAACGAACTGGCGGCGGTACCCTGCGGCTCGTCCAGCATCGCAATCACGACATAGCGCGGGCGATCCATCGGGAAGGCCGCGGCGAAGGTCGCGACCACCGAGTGCTTTCGGTATCCACCGGCCCCGGGCTTCTCCGCACTGCCGGTCTTGCCCCCGACGCGGAAACCGGGCGCATCGGCCTTGCGGCCGGTGCCGTAGAGCGCGATCATCCGCAACAACTGGTTCATCCGTGCGCTGGTCGATGCCTTGAACACCCGGTGGCCCGGCACCTCGTGACCCGACTCGACCTTCAGCAGCGTCGCCGGCCGCCACATCCCGCCATTGACCATCGCGGCATAGGCCGATGCGAGGTGGAGCGGCGTGACCGCGACGCCGTGCCCATAGCCGATCGTCATCGTTCGCAGGCGCGGCCAGGTGCCGCTGGACCAGATCGGAAAGCCGCGCGCGGGGAGTTCGATATAGGGCCGCTCGTTGAAGTGCAGGCTGGCCATCGCATTCTTCATCCGCACCGCCCCAAGCTCGTCGGCAATCTGCGCGGCAACGATATTCGACGAATGAATCAGCATTTCAGGCACGTTGAGCGAGGAGCCGAGGTCCTCATCGTCGTGGATCGTGAAACCCGCGACATGCAGCTGCGCCGCCGGATAGCGGCGGGACATGTTGGTGATGACCCCCGCATCGATCGCCGCGGCGACGGTCAGCGGCTTGAAGGTCGAGCCGAGTTCGTAGACCTGGTTCGTCACGCGGTTGAACATATTGCCTTCGCCCGCCGCATCGATCTTGTTCGGATCGAATTCGGGCAGCGAGGCGAGCGCGAGCACTTCGCCGGTATCGACGTCTAGCACCAGCCCGGCCGCGCCCTTCGCATCGACCGAGAGCATGCCGCGGCGCAATTCGTCTTCGAGCGCACCCTGCACGCGGCTGTCGATCGACAGCGCCTCGGAGCGGCCGCGGCTCGCGGGATCGAGCAACTGCTTGTCGAGTACCGATTCCATCCCGACACGGCCGTGCCCGTCGGACCCGACATAGCCGAGCACATGCGCGGCCATCGTCCCTTGCGGATAGTGACGGTCGGTCTCGCGCGGGACTTCAAGCGCCAGTTCGCCGATCGCCTGCACCCGGTTCGCTTCCTCGGGCAGCACCCGGCGCCGGAGATAGCCGGCCTTGCCGTTGGCCAGGCGCGCGGCCAGCCACTTCGGATCCATGTCGGGGAAGATGCGCACCAGTTCGCGCGCGACTTCGGCGGGCGACTTGACCAGCGGCGAGCCCCCGTCGCCAAGCGCGGCGGGGTTGAACCACAGCGCATAGGCGGGGAAGGCGCGCGCCAGCGGCACGCCGTTACGGTCCGTGATCTCGCCGCGCGGCGGCAGCAGCGCCTCGGCCATCGATTCCCGTGCGGGCCCCGGCTGGACCACGCCGATATAGGCGATCCGCAGCAGCGCGACCAAGGCGAGCAGCGTGAACAGCCCGACCACGATCAGCACCCGCAGCCGCGCGGTGAACAGCGAGCGCTGCCGTGTGTTGACCAGTTCGACCCGGCCGGTCGAGATCGCGGTGCTATAGGTGAGCGCGTTCACCGTGTCCCGACCTTGACCGCGGCGGCCTTGACCGCGCCGAGCGCAACCCGCTCCGCAGGGCGGAGCAGGCGTTCCGACAGATCGGGCTTCGTCACCGGCTTCGGTGGATTCCGGCGTGGCAGTTCGGCGGCGATCGCCTCGCCGGCGATCGGCGAGAAGGACGAGCCCCCGCCCTCGCCCCGGGGCGCGTTGGCGACCATGATCGGCTCCGGCGCGCCCTTCGCGCGCGGCGTGCCAAATTGCGCGAGCTGCCGCTCGCCTTCGAGATACTGGCTCGCGTTTGGCGCCTTGTAGCCGAAATCGACCTCGTTCCAGGTCGCGAGCTGCTGCTGGTTCGAGCGGGTCTCGAATTCGGTTTCGAGCATCGTCTTCTGGCCCTGCAGCGCAACGATGCTGCGCTCCGCCTGGCGCACTTCGCCGCGCACCGCGTTCACCTTCAGATGCAGCATCAGATACAGCGCGGTGCAGGTCACCAGCACCGCGGCCCAGCCGATTTTCCGCAGACGGCTGCCGCCGAGGGGATTGGTCACGCTCATGCGGCCTGCCTCCCAGGTGCGGCGGTGCGGGTGGCCGCGCGGAGGGTGGCGGAGCGAGCGCGGGGGTTGCGCTCGAGCTCCGCCGTGGAGGGTCGAATAGCCTTGGAGAGACCGCCAAAGGTCGCGGGTGTGAGATCGTTGGCGGCGGGCAGGTGGCGCGAGCCCTGGCCGGTGCCGCCCGACGCATCGCGCAGGAAGCGCTTCACGATCCGGTCCTCGAGGCTGTGGAAGCTGACGACCGCCAGCCTTCCGCCTTCCTTCAGCAGCGCCTCGGACGCGGTGAGCGCGGCTTCGAGTTCGTCGAGTTCTGCGTTCACATGGATGCGAACCGCCTGGAAGCTGCGGGTCGCCGGGTCTTTCGGCGCAGGCCCCTTGTTGTTGTGCGGACGATAGCCGAGCGCCTTGCGCACCACGCGCGCGAGATCGCCCGTGGTTTCCAGCGGTCGCGCGGCAACGATCGCGCGGGCGACGCGGCGCGACTGGCGCTCCTCGCCATAGAGATACAGCACATCGGCAATCTCGGCCTCGTCCGCCGCGTTTAGGAAATCGGCCGCGGAAAGGCCCTCCCGACTCATGCGCATGTCGAGGGGGCCCTCTATTGCGAAGGCGAACCCGCGCCCCGCCTGGTCGAGCTGCATCGAGGAAACGCCGATATCCATCACCACCCCATCGACCGAAGCGACGCCCGCTTCGGACAGGGCGGCGAGCATTTCGGAGAAGCGGCGCGGGTGGAGGATCAGCCGAGGCGGCTGTTCGGCGGTTTCTGGCCAGGACTGCCCCGCCGCGATCGCATCGGGATCGCGGTCGAATGCATGGACCGTGGCGCCCGCGTCGAGCAGCCGGCGGGTATAGCCGCCGGCGCCGAAGGTCGCATCGACGATCACGTCGCCGGGCCGGGGAGCGAGCGCGGCGAGCACTTCGTCGAGCAGGACCGGGATGTGGGGGGCGACGGGCGCGCTCATCCCTTCTTCCCCTTGCTCTCGGCGGCGAGCGCGCGGCAGGCGGCCTGCGCCGCTTCCCAGCCCTCGCCCATGCGATACAGCTCGTCGGGGTTCCACAGGGTGAAGAAGGTCCCCGCGCCGTGGAAGAACACCTCGTTCGCGAGGCAGCCGATGTCGGCGAGATGCTGCGGCATCACGAAGCGGCCGCTGTCGTCGAACGGCAGGCGCGCGAAGCCGAACAGCTGGATACGGCGGCGGTCGCTGTCGAAATCGTGCTGGCCCAGGCGGATTGCCCGCTCTTCCTCTTTCTCGAGCTGGGCTTCGAGATCGCTCTCGCGCGACAGGCCGAAGCCGACCAGGCAGTTCCAGCGGTGATGCTTGTCGAGACACAGGGTCTTGCCGTCACTCGCATGGGCGACCGTCTTGCGGAAGCCGGAAGGCAGCACGAAGCGGCCCTTCTCGCCCTTGAGCGAGAATTCCTGACCGCTGAAGATGACCTGCCTTTCCCCTGTCACGCGCCCTACCCTCTTTGGGCCAAATCCCTCAAAGCCGGGCAAACTCCCCCGCTTCGAGCCGCGCGATGTGACGGCCCGGACACCCGAAATTCGAGGTGCGAAGCGAACGGATTGTCCGATGGAAAGATCGTGTAACCCGCGCAAAGCGGGGTGGAAAGGGGAAATCAGGGAATTTTAGGGGATTAGGCGATAAGGCATTGATTCAAAAAATTTTTAGTTTGAAGCCCGATCCCCCGATTGCCACGTGTTCATGAGATGTTCTATTCAAAATCAACGGCTTGCAGGTGCATTTGCACATGCGACTCGGTTTTTCCCGTGAGATTCCCGATTGCCGCCGTCAGCACTGGCGGCCCATCCGAATGCTGGCCGGCCTATTTGCCCTTGCCAGACTGGGCGCCGCCAACGGCGCCGGCACTCGGGCCCGAAGCCGGCAGTTCGGGCACGACCCCCGCATCGGCCAGCGGATCCTTCGCCGGGCTCGATTCCGGATCGAGGCTGGCGGATGCGTTGGGTACGGTGGTGTTCTCGGTGATCTGTGCGCGGTCGCGGATGATATTGGCCAGGCTGACCAGCAGGATCATCGCGGACAGCCCGGCCAGCCCGATCTGCAGCCGCCGCATCGCTTCGCCCCGCAAGGGGGCGGCCACGGCCAGCGGCGCGTCTTCGTCGGTCTGGTCGATCGTTTGATCGGTCGGCATGATGCGCATCTAGCGCAATCCGCTCATTTGAGCCAGTCGAATACCGGCAGGCCCTTCGCTTCCAGCCAGGCGCGGTTGTAGAGCGAGGAGAGATAGCGGAAGCCGGTGTCGCACAATATCGTCGCGACGCGCGAGCCCTTGCCGAGTTCCCGCGCCAGAGCCACCGCCCCGGCGACGTTGATCCCGCTCGACAGGCCCAGTGCCAGGCCTTCTTCCTTGAGCAGCCGCCCGACCCATTCGAGGCCTTCCTCGTCCGAAATGCGGAACTGCGTGTCGATCGGCGCACCTTCGAGGTTGGCGGTGATCCGCCCCTGCCCGATCCCTTCGGCGACCGAGCTGCCTTCGGCCTTGAGCTCGCCGTGGGCATAATAATTGTACAGCGCCGCGCCATAGGGGTCGGTCAGCGCAATGGTGATTGTCTCGTCGAGCGCCTTCAGCCCCATGCCCGTGCCGGCGATCGTGCCGCCGGTGCCCGCAGCGCAGGTGAAACCGTCGATCCGCCCGTCCAGCTGCGCGAAGATCTCGGGCGCGGTGCTTTCGATATGGGCCTTGCGGTTCGCGGTGTTGTCGAACTGGTTGGCCCACACCGCGCCCGGCGTCTCTTCCGCGAGGCGGCGGCTGGTGTGGACGAAATGGCCCGGGTTCTTGTAGGGCGCCGGCGGCACCAGCACCAGTTCGGCCCCGAGTGCGCGGAGTGTGTCCATCTTCTCGTGGCTCTGGTTGTCGGGCATGACGATGATCGTCTTGTAGCCCAGCGCATTGGCGACCAGCGCGATCCCGATCCCGGTATTGCCCGCGGTGCCTTCCACGATCGTGCCGCCGGGCTTCAACTCGCCGCGCGCTTCCGCGTCGCGGATGATCCACAGCGCGGCGCGGTCCTTGACCGAGGCGCCGGGGTTCACGAATTCGCACTTGCCCCAGATTTCGGCGCCGGCGGCCTCGCTCGGCCCCTCGAGGAGCACGAGCGGAGTATTGCCGATCAATTCGAGCGCGTTGTGGCGGACAGGTGCAGTCATGCCGGTGAGTTAGGGTGCCCGGCGATCTCGCGCAATAAAATCCTCCCCGAGCCAGGCTCGGGGAGCGAGGATCAATCTTCCTTGGCAATCGTGACCTTGAGGCCGTCGAGATCGTCGGTGAAGGGCACCTGGCACGACAGGCGCGAGGTCGCGTCGCGGTTGTCCGAACTGTCGAGCAGGTCGTCTTCGTCCACGGTCATCTTCGGCAGCTTGTCGACGAACGCGGGGTCGACATGCACGTGGCAGGTCGCGCAGGAGCAGCAGCCGCCGCACAGCGCCAGCAATTCGTCGAAGCCGTTGTCGCGGATCGCTTCCATCACGGTAAGCCCGGTGGCCACATCGATCGTAGTCTCTTCACCGGCGCGGTTCACGATGGTCAATGTCGGCATTCGGAAAGCTTCCTGTGTTTTGCGTTGAAACTATCGGCGCGCTAAGGGCTGAGCCCCGATTTGGCAAGGCAGAGCAATGGGTCTGACAGCAAATAACCTCAAGCTAGGTATAGATATGGTGGCCGCCGCGGAGCCTGCTTTCGCGCGGGTCCTCGCGCTGGTCGGCTATCCCGAACCGCGCATCCGCGAGACCGGCTATGCGACCATGCTGCGCACCATCGTCGGCCAGCAGGTCAGCGTCGCCGCCGCCGCTTCGATGTGGCGCAAGCTTACGGCACTGGTGGGCGAGGACGTGCCGGTGCAAGCGATCCTGGCGCAGGATTTCGACGCTTTGCGCGCCTGCGGCCTGTCGCGCCAGAAGCAGGGCTATATCCGCTCGCTGTGCGAGCTGGTCGCGTCGGGCGAGCTCGATTTCGACGCGCTGCCCGAGGACGACGACGAGGCGATCGCCGAATTGACCCAGATCAAGGGCGTCGGCCGCTGGTCGGCCGAGATTTACCTGCTGTTCGCCGAAGGACGGCCCGACATCTGGCCGGCCGGCGATTTGGCGGTGCAGGCCGGGCTCGGCAAGATCCTCGGGATGGACGAACGGCCGAGCGAGAAGGACATACGTATCATTGCGGAGAAGTGGCGCCCGCATCGCGGAGCGGTCGCTATTTTCACGTGGCATTGTTATAACAACGCAGCGCTCTAGAAGGCGCATACTATAAGATCTCATGTTCCAACGGCGGACACTGACGGTACGGGTCGCAATCTGTAGCGTTTCTATTGGGGGGAATCCGGCATGCCCGGGCCTAGGTCTATTTTCATTTCGGGCGGGGGCTCGGGCATTGGCCGCGCGATCGCGCGGCACTTCGCCGCGCGCGGCTGGTTCGTCGGGCTCGGCGACATCAACCCCGCGGGCATGGCCGGCACAGCGAATGCGCTGCCGCAGGGCGCGTTCTCGAAGCATCCGCTCGACGTGTGCAGCGCAGAACAATGGCGCCTGGCGCTGGCGGACTTCGCGAAGGCCGCCGGCGGCCGGATCGACGTGGTGGTCAACAACGCCGGGATCTCCCACGGCGGCCTGCTGACCGAATTGAGCGAAGCCCAGATCGATCGGGTGATCGACGTGAACTTTCGCGGCTCGGTCCACGGCGCGCGCGCCGCATATCCCTGGCTCAAGGCCGGCGCGCCGGGCAGCTGCCTGCTCAACGTCGCCAGCGCCTCGGCGATCTACGGGGTTGCCGGAATGGCGATCTATTCGGCGACCAAATTCGCGCTGCGCTCACTGACCGAGGCACTCGACGTCGAATGGCACGCCGACGGGATCGCGGTCCGCTCGCTGATGCCGAGCTATATCGACACGCCGATGCTGCTCCAGCCCGCCAGCCCCAACAGCACCCGGACCAAGCGCGAAACGGTGGTCGCGGCCGGGCTCGAACTCACTCCGGTGGAAGCGGTCGCGGAAGCGGCATGGGACGCGGTGCACGGGCGCAAGGTCCACACGCTGGTCGGCCGCACCGCACGCTCGATCGCGCTGCTGACCCGCTGGGCCCCGGGGCTCGTCCGCAACCGCTCACTCAAGGTCGCGCGGGAAAGGCTCGCCCGCGGCGGCTGACAGATCGGCCCGTGGCGGCTAGACCTCTTGCAAAAGCGGAGGGAATTCATGGCAGTGCGGCGCGCGATCTTCATCTCCGGCGGCGGTTCCGGCATCGGGCGGGCGATCGCACTGCGCTTCGCGGCCGAGGGGTGGTTCGTCGGGCTCGGCGACATCGACCCGGCCGGCATGGCCGAAACCCAGCGCTTGATCGCCAACGACTTCACCTATGCCCATGCCTTCGACGTGCGCGACCGCACCGCATGGGACGTCGCGCTCACGGCTTTCGCGACCGCCGCCGGGGGGCGGATCGACGTGCTGGCGAACAACGCCGGCGTGCCGCTGGCCGGCCCGCTCACCGAGCTGACCAGCGCGGAAATCGAGCGCACGCTCGACATCAACCTCAAGGGCGCGATCTTCGGCGCACAGGCCGCATATCCCTGGCTCAAGGCCAGCGCGCCGGGCAGCTGCCTGCTCAACACCGCCAGCGCGGCCGCGCTCTACGGCTTCCCGAACCAGAGCATCTACGGCGCGACCAAGGCCGGGGTGCGCTCGCTGACCGAAACCCTCGATGGCGAATGGGGCAGCCAGGGGATCAAGGTCCGCTCGCTGATGCCGAGCTTCATCGACACGCCGCTGCTGCAGCACGCGCCGAACGAGGGCAGCAACGTCTCGATCCGCCAGGTGGTGGTCGACGCGGGCCTGGAATTCACGCCGGTGGAAGTGGTCGCGCAGAATGCGTGGGACGCGGTCCACGGCGACCGGATCCACTACCTCGTCGGCGAGACCGCGAAGAAACTCCGCTTCGCCGCGCGCTGGATGCCGGGCAAATTGCGCAAGCGGGCGAAGGCGCTGGAAGAAGCGAACCGGCGGGCCGGCGGTTAGGGTTACACAAGTGACACTCTGTCCGGGTAGCTGTCCGGGCCGGGGAGCCGCGGATTCCCGCGGGTTACAGCCACGAGAGTGACAGCCTCGGGCCTGACGGAAAAGACGCCCCTAGCCGGTTGCGCGCGGGTCCGCTTCGCGAGGAATCGACAAGGTCAAAGAGCCGCCGGGAGTCTGGCAAATTCAGGGCGTGTAGGAAAATGGTTTGAGCTCATCTCCCGTTGAGGGAGAGGATAGCGCAGCTTGCCGCCTCGGCGGCGAGAAGGGGCAGGCTTCTTCTCCCGTTGACGGGAGAAGGATAGCAAAGCTTGCTCCGGAACGGAGCTAGCGGCGCTTGGATGAGGGTTGCCTTCCTTTTACCCTCAACCGATGACCATCGGCCGCACCAACCCGAACGCACGAACCTTGCGCCGCGACATGACCGATGCCGAGCAACTGCTGTGGAAGCATGTGCGCAACCGGAACCTGGGCGGGCTCAAATTCCGCCGGCAAGCGACCAGCGGCAAGGCCGTCCCCGACTTCCTGTGCGCGGAGAAGCGCCTGATCATCGAGATCGACGGTGGCCAGCATTCGGAGGAAAGCGACGCGCCCCGGACGGCAAGGTTGGAGGCGCTGGGCTTTCAGGTCATTCGCTTCTGGAACAACGAAGTGCTGCAAAATATCGATGGGGTGCTCGTACGTATTCTAGCTGAGGCGAATGCTTTGCCTTCCTGGTTCGGAAAAAGGCAGCCCTCATCCAACTCCGGCTAGGCCGCCAGCGGCCAAGCCTGCGTATCCTTCTCCCGTCAACGGGAGAAGAAAATACCTGTCCGCTCTCAACCCCTTCAGCACCCTCAACCCACCCGGCGCGGAATGCCCTTGCGGCCGATTGCGCAGGTCAGGCCATCGTCCCAATCGGCAAGGGTCGCGGCATTTTCGAAGGTCGATTGCAGGAATTCCAGAAGGGTCTGGCGTGGATCGGGGCTGGAACGGACAGCCTCGTATGTCAGCACGAACTCACCAAGAGCCCTGTCGAACCGGGCGGCGTCCGGCTGCACCGCCTGATCGGCAAATCCCTCAGGGGCCGGATAGGCGTAGGAGTAGAAACACGGCTCTTCGATCCCGCTCCCTCCGGGCCAGAAGCCGGCGGAGCTGACCTCGTGGCTGTAGGCTTCGCGGGTGACGCGGTCGGGAAGGTTCGGGATGCCGCCCGGATGCAGCGGGGCCGCGCGGCCCGAGAACCGCGTGACCGCCAGATCGAAGCTGCCCCAGAACAGATGGACCGGGCTGACCTTGCCGAGGAAGGCGGTGCGAAACTCGCTGAAGACCCGGTCGATCCGCACCAGCGCGCGATGGAATCGGGCCACCGCATCGGCGTTCCAGGGCCGCTCCGCGGTATCCTCCGCGAACGGAAGGGCATCCGGCAGCTCATTGGGCGAACCATTGTATCGAGGCGTTCCGCCCACCTCGGCGATCATCTCCCTGAACTTGCCGTCGAACCCCGCGACCGACATCGGCTCCAACGCGAAGCCGGCACTTTTGCCGTCAGCGCTCGACAGGACCACCCGCTGCCGCTGCAGATCCAGCAGCACCGTCACGCCGGGACCGTCCGGGATCAGGCCGGTCGATAGACCCTCCGCATTGACGTAGAGCGTCGCATGCCACGAATGATTGACCCACGGGGTGTGGGCCAGCCGATATTTCCCGACGATCTGCGTAAACAGATGCAGCGCGGCGCAGGTGTCCTTCCACGCTTCGAACGGGATGGCGGGCCAGTCGGCATTGTTGGTCATGGTGTATTCTTTTACGATACTGAAGCGTGTCCGCAACCGACCCATGCGGACGTTAGGCTTCTTCTCCCGTTGACGGGAGAAGGATAGCAAAGCTTGCTCCGGAACGGAGCTAGCGGCGCTTGGATGAGTGCTGCCTTCGCTTACCCTCGATCTGTGACCATCGGCATACCTGCTCTCGCAAGTTCAAAAAAGGCAGCCCTCATCCAACTCCGGCTAGGCCACAAGCGGCCAAGCCTGCGTATCCTTCTCCCGTCAACGGGAGAAGGATACGCAGGCCGTTTTCCACCCAATCCCGGTCATTCGAACGCGGACCGACCCGAAGTTGCCTTCAGGCCCAGCATTTCCGGTGCTATCCAGTGCCGCGAGGAACTCCCGCTCACCCCGCCCTCAGCACCGCCGCCCCGGCCTTGCCTTCGTCGCTGAGGTAGGGCGCCAGCGCGCGCCACGGCACGACGTAGCTGTCCGCGCAGGCCTGGATCACATGCGGCAGGCTCGGGATCAGTTGCAGCCCGTCCTTCGCCAGCCCGAGATACCAGAACTCGGCGTCGCGGGTCGCGGCGGGGCAGTCGGGGTCCGCGTCTCCGGCATCGGCCGACGCATATTCCAACGTCAGGTCGCGCAGCGGCGGGAGGAGCTTGTCGTAGCCGTCTTCGGGCTTGTCGCCGGCAACGTGCTCGACCGCCTTCGCATTGAGCCAGCGGAACAGGTTCACTTCCGCCCCGCTCTGCCGGTCGAAGGTGCGAAACGACGACCATGCGTTCGGATGCACTCCGCCGCAGGAATTCTCGTTGCCGATTGTCAGATCGAGCCAGCGCCCGGTGATCAGGTCCGGCTCGACCGTCAGGCCGAAATAGCCGTCCGAGCCGCTGTTCGCGACTTCGAAGCTGAGGCACTGGATGAAGTCCGAGCGCCACCCGCCGTCGGGCAGATCCCTCGCGAGCAGCGCGTTGATCGCTTTGTCGCCCGGCGCGTCGGACAGCAGCGCAAGAGTCTCGATCGAGCCGTTCTCGCCGAACTGCTTGCCCGGGACATAGGTCAGCTTGCGATAGGCGACGCCGTCGAAGCTGGCGTCCGCCGAAGCCACGCTGCCGCCGCCCGCGCGCGGCGCGATGAACGCATCGCCCATGCAAGGCCCGTCGAACTCCTCGCCGCCAGTCCATGTCTGCCGCGCGAGCCTGACCGGCAGGGTCTTCCCGCCCTGGACCCAGCTCGCCCACAGCACATCGCCTTTCACCGCGACCGCGTGCCAGCGCGCGCCGCTCGCGGCGTAATCGACCGCCTCGTCCCAGTCCGGCCCGTCGTCGCGGCCCGCGAGCCCGATCGGGGTCAGATGCGAGACGTAGTAATAGGCCCCGCGCGCCTTCCCCAATCCGTCCTGGTCCATGCAGGCGATCACCGGATAGGTCCCGACCGTGCCTTTCCATACCCCATAATAGACGGGCTTGGGCTCACCCTGTGCAGCCAGCGGCCCGGTAAGCAGCGCGAGCAGCAGGACGAGCAGCCAGCGCATCACGCGATCGCGTCGATCGCCTGCGCCATCGCGATGTCGCGCGCCGAAAGCCCGCCCGCGTCATGGGTGGTCAGCATGATCGAGACGTTGCGATAGACGTTCGACCATTCGGGATGGTGATCCTGCTTCTCGGCCAGCAGCGCGACGCGGGTCATGAAGGCGAAGGCCTCGCTGAAATTCCGGAACTGGAAGTCGCGCTGGATCGCGGCCTTGTCGTGGCGCAGTTCCCAGCCGGGGAGGTGCGACATCGCCTCGATGCGCTCGCCGTCGGTCAGTTGGGGGATGGGCATTGCTTTCCTCCGAGGCCCCTGCTCGCTTCGGGGCGATCCGTTAACATCAGGAAACGCGATACGCGCTAAATTCCACCTTCGTCATCCTGAACTTGTTTCAGGATCCATTTTTCAAAATGACCGGAGACTTCGGTTCCAGCGCAAGCGAGGCCGCCCCGCGGCACCTGTCCGGCGCGACCTGTGTTTCCGGCAAGATGGATCCTGAAACAAGTTCAGGATGACGGACAAGGGGGAAGCGGTTTCCTTGGCATGCCCGCCGCTTTCCCTTAAGCGCACGCCCATGCAAGGGGCTCACCTCTCCGCCGATAATCTCGCCTGCCGCAAGGGCGACCGGCTGCTGTTCGCGCGGCTGTCGCTTGCGCTGGCGCCGGGCGATGCGGTGCAGATCACCGGCGCGAACGGGATCGGCAAGTCGAGCCTGCTGCGGATCCTCGCCGGGCTCGCCCGCCCCTATGCCGGCACTGTCGTCCGCGGCGGCGCGGCCGCGCTGCTCGACGAGCGGCCCGCGCTCGACGAGCAGCGCCCGCTGCGCGGCGCGCTCGCCTTCTGGTGCCGGATCGACGGGTGCCAGCCCGATACCCACACCGCGCTGCTCGGGATCGACGGCCTCGCCGACGTGCCGGTGCGCTATCTCTCGACCGGCCAGCGCAAGCGCGCCGCGCTCGCCCGGCTGATCGACCAGAAGGCGCCGATCTGGCTGCTCGACGAACCGCTCAACGGGCTCGACACCGATGCGGTCGAACTGGTCGAGGAACTGACCCGCGACCACTGCGCGAATGGCGGGATCGCGGTGATCGCCTCGCACCAGCCGTTCCGGCTGGACGGGATGCGGCAATTGGCGCTGCGGGATTTCGCGGCCGAAGGGCTGGACGAATGAGCGCGCTGCTCCGGATCCTGCAACGCGACCTCGCGCTGCTGCTCCCCGGCGGGCGCCGCGGCGGAACGCTGCTGCCGGTGCTGTTCTTCCTCAGCGTCGCGATGCTCTATCCGTTCGCCGTCGGGCCCGACGGGCCGCTGCTGGCGCGGACCGGCGGCGGGGTGATCTGGGTCGCGGCATTGCTCGCGGCGATCCTCCCGCTCGACCGGCTGGTCGCGCCCGACGTGGAACAGGGCTTTTTCGATCAATGGGCCTTGCGCGGGATTTCGGAAGAAGCGGTGATCGCGGTGCGGGTGGTGGCCCATTGGCTGAGCTTCGGCCCGCCGCTGATGCTCGCGGCCGTTCCCGCCGCCGCGCTGGTCGGCATCAGCGGAGCGACCCTGCGCACGGTCGAGTTGGGCCTGCTCGCCGGAACCCCCGGCCTCGCCGCGATCGGCGTGACCATCGCCGCGCTCACCGCGGGCCTGCGCACCGGCGCCGCGCTTTCGGGCCTGCTGCTGATCCCGCTGGCGGTGCCGCTACTGGTGTTCGGCGCGGGCGCGCTGTCCACTGGCGGCCAGAGCGGCCTCGCCCTCACCGCGGCGTTCAGCCTGGTGCTGCTGGCTATCGCGCCCTTCGCCGGCGGAGCGGCTCTGCGGGCTGCACGGGAATAAGCGGCTTCACGAACTCCGGGGCGTCCATGCCCTTGCGCTGGAAGCCCTTCGAGATGCCTTCGATCATGCCCATCTGGAACGCCGTGCGCCCCGGGCGGGTGACCGGCTGCGGCGGAACCGGCGGCAGCGGACGCGAGGCGCCCATCACCGCGGCGAAGCCTTGCACATAGCCTTCGAGGTAATCGTTATCGTCAACCATGATTGGGCCCCCCAGGCCTGATGCACGCCGAACTCCCGCTGTGCGGGGAATTCGTCATAGATACCGGGGTTTGTCCAGCGTTTTTGAGAATGCAGCGCCCGTCCGGCGGCCAATGTCCGCTAACGACCCATTGTGAGCTTCTTCCCGGCGCGGGAAGTTACGTCGATTTTTCTGGTCATCCCGGCCCATCTAAACAGGCGCCCAAGTGGTGGTTGGCTCAGCTGCGCCAGCAGCCCGTCTTGCTTCAACCGCAAGACAAGTTATGAGCCCCGAGATGCAAGATCGACAGGATCACTTCGCCTATTGTGTCCAGCTGTTTGGGGGCACGACGGCTTTTTCGCGGCGGCTCAGGATCGATGAGCGGGCTATCCGGCGGTTCATCAATGGCGAGCGGCCCATCAGCGACAATCTGTTTCGAGACACCGCGACAGCTTTAAGCGAGCTTGTCGCTGAAGCCAGCGCGGCCCGGGAGACAATTGCCGTCACCTTGACCGGTGAACCCAGCGCCCGCCTGATCGACTAAGTTCGAATTACCCATCGTACTTTGCGCGGCGGGCGCAAGTTACGCCTGGATCCCTACTCACTGGCTGCGCTGTTTCTTATGTCCGCGTAGGCTTGGTCGCGCGCGTCGGACTCCAAAGACATAAGGTAGCGGCTTATCTCCTTGTAGGTCAGAAACGGCTGACCATCGACGATGATGGGGTCCGTGCGGCCGTTGAAAATCCTGCGCAGCAAACGCCGCTGCGATCTATCCAGCGGCTGATTGCAATTTTCGGTGATGATGTCGTCCTAGCTTATAAAACGTCTGTTCGCCGCAAACCTCGAAGAGGCGTGTAGCGAGCTATGGCCGCAAACGACCCTATTCCAAACGTGGCTAGGCCGCGAGAGGCGGACTTCTTCTCCCGTCAACGGAGAAGGACGTCACCCGAATGGCCCGTCGAGCCCCTTCGAGCTCTTCGTGAAAATCTCGCAGCCGGTCTCGGTGATGCCGATCGAATGTTCGAACTGCGCCGAGAGCGAGCGGTCGCGGGTCACGGCGGTCCAGCCGTCGCTGAGCATCTTCACGCCCGGTTTGCCGAGGTTGATCATCGGCTCGATTGTGAAGAACATCCCCGGCTTCAGTTCCGGCCCGGTGCCGGGGCGGCCGGCGTGGACCACTTCGGGCGCGTCGTGGAAAATCCGGCCCAGGCCGTGGCCGCAGAATTCGCGGACCACGCCGTAGCGGTGGCCCTCGGCATGATCCTGGATCGCCGCGCCGATATCGCCGAGCCGGGCGCCGGGTTTCGCATGGTCGATCCCGATCATCAGGCACTCATAGGTGACTTCGATCAGCCGCCGCGCGCGCAGCGGGATCTCACCGGCGAAATACATCCGGCTGGAATCGCCGTGCCAGCCATCGACCAGCGGGGTCACGTCGATGTTGAGGATGTCGCCGTCGCGGATCACCTTGTCGCCCGGAATACCGTGGCAGACCACATTGTTGAGCGAGATGCAGCAGCTGTGCGTATAGCCGCGATAGCCAAGCGTCGCGGGCACGCCGCCGCCGTCGAGCGTCATCTGGCGCACCACATCGTCGAGCTCGCCGGTGGTGACGCCGGGCTTCACCAGATCGTACAGCGCATCGAGAATATCGGCGGCCAACCGGCCCGCCTTGCGCATGCCTTCGAAGCCCGCGGGGCCGTGCAGCTTGATCGTGCCGTCGCGCAGGACGGCTTCGTTTCCGGTGATGGTCTGGTATTCGGTCATGCCCGGGACATAGCGATTATCGCGCGGAATTGCGAGAGCGACCGTAGGACCCGCGGCCGGAGCGCAAGGTGGGGGTGGCGATGGCGTCCGGCAGAGGGGGGAGGAGCGGACGCCATCGCTGGGATGAGGGATACGCGTATTACCTTATCGGTCAAGCGTAATAATTCACTCGATGCAGATTCCCCCGCCGCGCTATCTCTTGGCCGCGAAGGACGCGCGGTATTCCGGCTTCACCAGCGCGAGGATTTTCGCATCGACCGGGATCGTCGCTTCGTAGCTCCCCTCTGCGTAAGGCCCCGCCGCGTAGGGTCCGACCAATACACCGATGCGGTCGAAATGCTGCTTATCCGAGGACCCGAGGATGATCGTCGATTCCACCGGGTCGATGCAATCGCTGAACAGACCATCGGCGCTGCGGACCACCGGCTCGCCGCGCTTCTTCTCGCGCTGGCTGTCGATCTGATCGCAGAACGAGGGGCGGATCGCGGCGCTGAGCGCGGACTTAGAGCTGAACAGTGACAGCGGATCGCGGCGGATGTTGGCGGTCTTGTCCCACAGCAAGGTTTCAGACCACGGATTGCCGTGCGCGCCGCCGGTGAATTCATAGCGGTCGGCCGAGAGGCTCAGCCAGCCGGGAATCTCGGCGACCACTTTCCACTCGGTGCTGTGTGCGTAAATGCGCGGCTCCCACCCGCCGTCCTTCGCCGACTTGCGCTCTTCCAGCGTGCCCTGCTTCGTATCCTCTTCCTGCTTGGCGAGGTCGGCATCAAGCCAGCGCTTCAGCGCCGGGATCGCCGCAGCCTGCGCCGGATAGGCATAGGTGAAATCCATCTGATTGTTGTCGATATTGATCTTGTACGGCAGCGCCTCGGCTGGTGAGGGCGAAACGTCGGTGCTCACGGTTAGCACGAGCTTGTCCGGATCCTTGTCCTTAGAACCTGAGCAGGCGGCCAGCAGCGCGGCGGCGCTGAGCATCCAAATATGTCGCATCGCGGTAAATCCTCTCGCGCGTTCAACGCCAATGCGGCTATTGGTTCCGGAATATGACCGACAAAGATGCACTGATCCAGCCCGACCGCGGGCAGAAGGCCACCGCGATCCACCTCGTCGACAAGCCCGGCTTCGCAGCCTGGCTCAAAACCCTGAGCGCGCCGCAGCGCGCCTCGGTCGAGGCACAGAAATTCACCGGTGGCGCATTCCAGACCGCGATCGTTCCGGACGGCGATCTGTGGTTCGCGGCGGGCGGGGTGGCGGATTCCAAGGCACTCACCAGCTGGTGCCTCGCGAAGCTGGCCGATGCGCTGCCGGCCGGAACCTATCGCCTCGTTTCAGGCGAACCCGGTGCGGCGCTCCACGGCTGGCAGACCGCGCAATACAAATTCACCCGCTACAAGCAGGAGAAAGACGAGGATGGCGGCCGCATCCTGCTGACGAAGGACGTCAAGGCGATCGACCCGGCACTGGCGGAGGCGCGCGCGGTCAACCTCGTCCGCGACCTGGTCAACACCCCGGCCGAGGACATGGGCCCGGCCGCGCTCGAAGCCGAGGTCGAGGCGCTGGCCAAGGCGCACGGCGCGAAGGTCCACGTAACCAAGGGCGACCGGCTCGATGCCGAATTCCCGCTGGTCGCCGCGGTCGGCCGCGCGGCCAGCCGTCACCACGCGCCGCGGATGATCGAGCTGCTGTGGGGGAACGAGAAGGCGCCGAAGCTGACGCTCGTCGGCAAGGGCGTGAGCTTCGACACCGGCGGGCTCGACCTCAAGCCGTCGCGCGCGATGTTGCTGATGAAGAAGGACATGGGCGGCGCGGCGCATGCGCTGGCGCTGGCCGGGCTGGTGATGGGCGCGGGCCTGAACGTGCGGCTGCAATTGCTGATCCCGACGGTCGAGAACGCGGTCTCGGGCAATGCTTTCCGCCCCGGGGATGTGATCAGGTCGCGGCTCGGGCTGACGGTCGAGATCGGCAACACCGACGCCGAAGGCCGCCTGATCCTCGCCGATGCGCTGGCGCTCGCCTCCGAAGGCAAGCCCGATCTGGTGCTCGACTTCGCGACCCTGACCGGGGCGGCGCGGGTTGCCCTCGGCCCCGACCTTCCGGCGCTGATGGCCCGCGACGACGCAACCGCGCGCGCACTGATGGACGCGGGCAAGGCGGCCGATGACGAGGTCTGGCAGCTCCCCCTCCCGGCCGCCTATGCCGATTACCTCAAGTCCGACATCGCCGATCTCAACAACGCGAATGACAACGGCTTCGCCGGTGCGATCGTCGCGGGGATGTTCCTCGAGAAATTCGTCGCTGACGGGATCGACTGGGCCCATTTCGATACCTTCGCCTGGCGCCCCTCGGGCAAGCCCGGCAGGCCCAAGGGCGGGGACGCGCTGGGGCTAAGGGCGGCGTGGCGGATGCTGCAGGGGCGGTTCGGGTAGTCCCCATTGTCGTCATTGCGAGCGACCGAAGGTCGCGCGGCAATCCAGGGCGTCATACGCTAACGTTCTGGATTGCTTCGCTCCGCTCGCAATGACGAGAGAAGGCAAACTTGCCCCCCGCCCGCCGGCAGTCTAAGCGGCCCGCCACCATGCATCCCCTGTCCGAATCCACGCCCCTGGGGCCATTCCCGCTCGCGGGCCCGGTCGAGAAGCCCGATCCGTTGCGCACGCCGCTGCGCGGGGACATTGCGCATGTCGATCTGGCGGGGACCTATTTCGTGCCGCATTACGTCGTGCCGCTGCAGCGGATGGTCGGCGATACCGGCGCGAATTTGCGCGGCGAGCCGAGCGACGCAAGCGAGATCCTGTGGGACCTCTCGCCCGGCCAGCGCTTCGACCTGATGGACAGCGCGCGGGGCTGGGCGTGGGGCTGGCTGCCTGGCGGACCGGTCGGCTACGTGAAACTCGCCGAACTGCTGGACCCGTTCTCATGAGCGCTTCGATTTTCATCGACGGTGCGGTCGGCACCACCGGGCTCGAGATCGCCGAGCGGCTCGCGGGCCGCAGCGAGTTCTCGCTGATCACGCTCGACGAAGCCCGCCGCAAGGATGCTTCGGCCCGGCGCGAGGCGCTCAATTCCGCCGATTTCGTGATCCTGTGCCTGCCCGACGACGCCGCGCGCGATGCGGTCGCGATGATCGGGAACGACACCACCCGGGTGATCGACGCCTCCAGCGCGCACCGCGTGGCGGGCGGCTGGACCTATGGCTTCCCCGAACTGGTCGGGCGCGAAACGGTCGCGAACGCGATGCGCGTGTCGAATCCCGGCTGCTATCCGACCGGGTTCCTCGCGCTGGTGACTCCGCTGGTCCGCGCCGGGCTGCTGCCGGCCGACTGGCCCTACACGGTCAACGCGGTCTCCGGCTATTCGGGCGGCGGCAAGAGCCTGATCGAGCGGTTCGAGGACGATCCCGACATTGCGTACCGCACCTATGGCCTGAACCTCGCGCACAAGCATGTGCCCGAGATGACGATGCTGGCCGGGCTCACCCACCCGCCGCTGTTCGCGCCCTCGGTCGTCCCCGCGCATCGCGGCATGCTGGTCGAGGTTCCGCTGCCGCTCTCGGTCATGCCGATGGCGGGATCGCCGGAGACGCTGCTGCTGTGTCTGGTCGATTTCTACACCGGCAGCCCGATCGTGACCGTGCATGACGAGCGCCCGGGCGAATTGCTGCTGCGCCGCTCGGCGATCGGCAGCGACCGGCTGGAGCTTTACGTTTTCGCCAGCGAGGACGGTTCGCAGGCCCGGCTGGTCGCGATGCTGGACAATCTCGGCAAGGGCGCCAGCGGCGCCGCGGTGCAGAGCCTGAACCTGATGGCCGGGCTCGAAGAAACCGCGGGATTGCGGCTTTAATCCGGCCAACTGCTCAATTTTTGGGCAGCGCAATGCCCGAATTTTACCCATTCTTCAGGGATTTCGGCGGCGTCCCGCGGCGCGGGTTCGCACCGCTTCGCTGGCGCCTCCGCGATCGCCTCGACGAATCCGGCCTTTCCCGCGGGGCGATGATCCTTTACGCCACGGTTCCGGCGCCCCGCTCCGATTCTCGATCGTCTTGGCACGATTCTTGAACATGAATAACGCCGGGGAAACCAGTCCCGGCCTCCCCGTCACCGGAGCCGGGACGAGAACACAGGGGCGAGTGCAACGTGAAAAAGATCGAGGCGATCATCAAGCCTTTCAAGCTCGACGAAGTGAAGGAAGCGCTTCACGAAATCGGCGTTTCGGGCATCACCGTCACCGAGGCCAAGGGCTTCGGCCGCCAGAAGGGCCACACCGAACTTTACCGCGGCGCCGAATACGTCGTCGATTTCCTGCCCAAGGTTAAGCTCGACGTGGTCGTCGGCGACGACATGGCCGAGCGGGTGGTCGAAGCGATCGCCGCGGCCGCGCAGACCGGGCGCATCGGCGACGGCAAGATCTTCGTCACCCCGATCGACACCGCGCTGCGCATCCGCACCGGCGAGCGGGACGACGCCGCCATCTAGTTAACAGGATCGGCTCGCTGGCCGGGATCGTCCGGCGGGCTGGAAGCAACCAAGCCAATTGGAGGAATTGATACCATGGCGAGTGCAAAGGATATCGTGAAGCGGATCAAGGAAGAGGAGATCGAGTGGGTCGATCTGCGCTTCACCGATCCCAAGGGCAAATGGCAGCACCTGACCATGGTCGCCGGCCTGATCGGCGAAGACGAGCTTGAAGACGGCCTGATGTTCGACGGTTCGTCGATCGAAGGCTGGAAGGCGATCAACGAATCCGACATGATCCTGAAGCCGGATCTGGAAGCGGTCTATATCGATCCGTTCTCCGCCACCCCGATGCTGATCATCTGCTGCGACATCGTCGAACCGTCGAGCGGCGAACTCTATGCCCGCGATCCGCGTTCGACCGCCAAGCGCGCGGAAGCCTTCGTCAAGTCGGCCGGTTACGGCGACACCGTCTATGTCGGTCCCGAAGCAGAATTCTTCATCTTCGACGACGTCCGCTTCTATGACGGCTACGACGGCAACGGCTTCAAGATCGACGACATCGAGCTGCCGACCAATTCCAACAAGGAATACGAAGGCGGCAACCTCGCTCACCGTCCGCGCGCCAAGGGCGGCTACTTCCCGGTCGCGCCGGTCGACAGCATGGTCGACGTCCGCGCCGAGATGGTCTCGACGATGATCGAGATGGGCCTGCCCTGCGACAAGCACCACCACGAAGTGGCCTCGGCCCAGCACGAGCTCGGCCTGACCTTCGGCACGCTGGTCACCACCGCCGACCGGATGCAGGTCTACAAATACGTCGTCCACCAGGTCGCGCAGGCCTATGGCAAGACGGCAACCTTCATGCCCAAGCCGATCATGAAGGACAACGGCTCGGGCATGCACACCCACATCTCGATCTGGGACAAGGGCAATCCGCTGTTCGCCGGGAACGGCTATGCCGGCCTGTCCGACATGTGCCTGTATTTCATCGGCGGCGTGATCAAGCATGCGAAGGCGCTCAACGCCTTCACCAACCCGACCACCAACAGCTACAAGCGCCTGGTGCCGGGTTACGAAGCGCCGGTGCTGCTGGCCTATTCGGCCCGCAACCGTTCGGCCTCGTGCCGCATCCCCTATGGCGCCGGCGCCAAGGCGAAGCGCGTCGAGTTCCGCTTCCCCGACGCGATGGCCAATCCGTACCTGTGCTATTCGGCGCTGCTGATGGCCGGCCTCGACGGGATCAAGAACAAGATCCACCCGGGCGAAGCGATGGACAAGAACCTCTACGACCTGCCGCCGGCAGAGCTCGCCGAAGTTCCGACCGTCTGCGGTTCGCTGCGCGAAGCGCTGGAATCGCTCCAGGCGGATCACGCGTTCCTGCTCGACGGCGGCGTGTTCACCGAAGACCAGATCGAAGCCTATATCGAACTCAAGTGGCCCGAAGTGATGCGCTGGGAAACCACGCCGTCGGCGGTCGAGTTCGACATGTATTACTCGGCCTGAGGCCGGGGACGACTACCCTCCACGGGGGCATACCTTTCGCCGGTTTCGGGGGGAACCGCGAAAGGAAAGGGAACGGGCGGAGCCGCAAGGCTCCGCCCTTTTTCTTTGTTGTGGGATGAGAGCGCCCTAGGCCGGCTCCAACTCCGCCGCCCGGCTCTTCGGGCCCCACAGCGGCACTCCGTTCAGGCGCCTGCGCTTATGCGCCAGCGCCGCCGGATAGATCTCGCCGAACAGGCGGTCGAAGGTGCGGTCCCAGCTGTAGCGGGTGACCGCGTGGGCCCGCGCCGCCCAGCCCATCGCGCGGCAATCGCCCCGCCACACCTCCGCGACATTGCGCGCCATCGCCGCCGGATCGTCGACCGGGCCGAGCAGGCCGAGCCCGTGCGACACCCGCGCAGGCATTTCGCCGCCGGCGACGCCGACCACCGGCAGGCCGCTCGCCTGCGCTTCGATCACCGAAATGCCGAAGGTCTCGTCCGCCATCGCCGAGACGTAGATATCGCTCGAGGCGAGCGCGGCCGCGAGTTCCACGCGGTCTTCGATGAAGCCGGGGAACGCCGCCGGCAGGCCCGCGCATTCCTCGGCCAGTTGCGCGCGCAATTTGCCGTCGCCCAGCATCAGCAGCCCCGCGCCGAGTTCCGGCGGCAGCAGCTTGAACATCTCGACCAGCCGGTGGGCGCGCTTTTCATTGTCGATCCGCCCCGCATAGGTCAGCAGCGGCCCGTCTCCCGCCAGGCCGAGCCGCGCTCGGAGGCCAGGATCCCGCCTGGCCGGATCGAACAGATTCGTATCGACCCCGAGATCGAGCAGGTCGATCCGGTCGAGCTTACGGCTGTTCAGCATCTGCCGGGCGTCCTCGCCCAGCGTGTAGACCCGGTCGAACTCGCGATAGGTGATTTCGGCATAGCCGAGGATCAGCCAGCGGGCCGCCGCGGCGATCTTCTCGCCCACCACGTCGCGGCCGACCCGGTAGACATGCGCATTGGGAAAATCGGTGTGATAACCGGCGACCAGCGTGGTTTCGGGAAACGCCCGGCGGTGATTGATTGCGGTCCACGGCAGGATCCACGGGCACAGCGATTCGATGGTATCCGGCCGATACTGCGCCAGCACTTCGCGCACTTTCCGGGTGCGCAGGATGAAGCGGTAATTGGGGCTGCCGCGGACCTGTTCCGAACCGATCTCGACCCAGATGTGGCGGCCGTCCTCGACCACCCGGTCTTCCGGCCCGGGCACGATCTGGAGCAGCCGGTGATCGGTGCGCGACAGCAGGTAGCGGCGTTTTTCCTTGAGATAGGTACTGATACCGCCGCCGCCCTTGGGCGAATAGCTCTGGGTGAGATCGCAGATGAGCAGGCGCTGGTCTTCACGAGCCATGGATTGAAGTTTCCCTTCCCGCGCGGAACCCCGGCCCCGCGCCGGCATCGCCGCAGCGCGACCGGACTCCAGTTGCATCCAAATCGGTCAGGCTGATTGCGGGGTTCGGATCGCGATAAATCCGCGATGTGTCCGCGCGGACTGTTACCCAACAGCCACAGGTGTGCGGCTTTGCTCCAAACCCCGGAACGGAAGGCCGCCTCAAGCTTCTACTCACCGGACGGAGAAAACACGTGCCGTAGCGTGCGGGTCGCGCGGCACCCTCAGAAGGAGGAAAGAATAATGAGGACTACCCTAGCAATTCTGGCGCTGTCGACGGCAGCTATCGCGGCTCCCGCGATGGCCAAGGACAACGCGCCCTACATCGGCGTCGAAGGCGGGATCATTTTCCCGGAAGACTTCAAGATCGACGACGGCACGACCGACGATCTGGTGACGATCAAGAACAAGCACGGCTGGGAAGCCGGCGGCGTGATCGGCTACGATTTCGGCATGTTCCGGCTCGAGGCCGAAGGCAGCTACAAGCATGCCAAGTTCAAGGAGGTCACGCTCGACGGATCGCTCGATCCGGACGACTTCGACCTTCCCGCCGCGACTGCCCCGATCAACGGGCGCTTCAAGGCGCTGTCGGGCATGGTCAACGGCATCATCGAATTCGGCCATGACGGCGGCGTGCAGCCCTACATCGGCGGCGGCGCAGGCTGGGCCAAGGTCTGGGGCGACATCAACGACCCGGACATCCTTTCGGGCCACGACGACGGCTTCGCATGGCAGGGTATCGCCGGCATCAACTTCCCGCTCAGCGACAATGTCGCGCTCGGGCTGAAGTATCGCTACTTCCGGGTCAACAACCTCAAGCTGACCGACGATTTCGGCGGCGGCTACAAGACCGACCTCGCGACCCATTCGGCACTGGCGACGCTGACCTTCTCGCTCGGCGGGCACAAGGAAGCGGCTCCGCCGCCGCCTCCCCCGGCTCCGCCGCCGCCCCCGCCGCCGCCTCCCCCCCCGCCGCCGCCTCCCCCGCCTCCGCCGCCGGCGCCGATGTGCAACAAGGGGCCCTACATCGTGTTCTTCGATTGGGATAAGTCGGACATCACGCCCGAGGCTTCGCAGACCCTCGACAGTGCGGTTGCCGCCTATGGCAGCTGCCGCAATGTCCCGATCATGCTGGCCGGCTATGCCGACCGTTCGGGCACCGCGACCTACAACGTCGGCCTGTCCGAACGTCGTAACGCTTCGGTGACCTCGTATCTCGCCGGCAAGGGCATTCCGTCCGGGGCGATCACCAGCAAGGGCTACGGCGAAGAGAACCCGCGCGTTCCGACCGCCGATGGTGTGCGTGAACTGCAGAACCGCCGGGTGGAAATCACCTACGGTCCGGGTTCGGGCTACTAAGCCAACACGAATCGCCAGCTTCGGCAGGCGCAGAAACGGCCCGGAGGGAAACCTCCGGGCCTTTTTTTGTGCCGGGAAGTTCCGCGAACCCCCGTCGCGCTTGATCCATGTTGCCCGCAAGCCACAGTTGCTGCACCGCAGCAGACTTAACCTGCAGGAATCACTAGAAATGCTTCCACGGATGTGCAGTCGCACCTATGTGGGAAATCACTAACTGGTCGCACCCCCCGAAAGGACCCCAATGAGAAAAACGCTTACGCTATTGGCGCTCTCCGCCGCTGCCGTCGCGACTCCCGCGATGGCGAAAGACAATGCCCCCTACATCGAAGCTGAAGGCGGCTGGGTCTTCCCGCAGGACTACAAAGTCACGGTCGAAGGCGAAGGGGAATATCAGGTCAAGGTCTCCAGCAAGCCCGGCTACGAGCTCGGCGGCTCGGTCGGCTACGATTTCGGCCACTTCCGTCTCGAAGGCGAAGTCTCCTACAAGAGCTCCGCTCTCGACCGCGTGACCTACTCGGACGACGACGATTATTACGAGGAAATCGACGGCCGCAACAAGTCGCTCGCGGGCATGGTCAACGGGATCTTCGAACTCGGCCATGACGGCGGCGTGCAGCCTTACGTCGGCGTCGGCGCCGGTTGGGCGAAGGTCTGGGTCGGCGACAACGGCTCCGAGATCAGCGACGACAAGTTCGCTTATCAGGGCATCGCGGGCTTCCGCGTTCCGGTGAGCAGCTCGGTCGATGTCGGCCTCAAGTACCGCTATTTCCGCGTCGACAACCTCGATGCGGGCGAAGACTTCGGTGGCTCCAAGCCCGACTTCGTGAGCCACTCGGCTTTGGTGACGGTCTCGCTGGCACTTGGCGGGCACAAGGAAGCGGCTCCGCCGCCGCCTCCCCCGCCGCCGCCTCCTCCCCCGCCGCCCCCGCCTCCGCCGCCGCCGCCGCCGCCCCCCCCGCCGCCGCCGCCGGTGTGCGACAAGGGGCCGTACATCGTGTTCTTCGACTGGGATAAGTCGGACATCACGCCCGAGGCAGCCTCCACGCTGGATTCGGCCGTTGCCGCCTATGGCAACTGCACCAACGTGCCGATCATGATGGCCGGCTATGCCGACCGTTCGGGCAGCGCGACCTACAACGTCGGCCTGTCGAACCGCCGCAACGCCTCGGTGACGAGCTATCTCACCGGCAAGGGCATTCCGTCGGGCGCGATCAGCAGCAAGGGCTTCGGCGAAGAGAACCCGCGGGTTCCGACCGCCGATGGCGTGCGCGAGCTGCAGAACCGCCGCGTCGAGATCACTTACGGACCCGGTTCGGGCAACTGAACCCGGCCGCACCGCAAGGTGTGATCGAACAACAGGAAAGGCCCGGGGGGAAACCTCCGGGCCTTTTTGTTCGGGATCGGATCAAAAACGATTTTCCTACACGCACTACAGGTGCCTATTTGTCCTCTCCCTTGACGGATTCGGGAGGACTTTCATGAACCGCAGACCGATTTTCGACGCCGTCCGCGCGCTGCGCGGGCAGGGTTTCACGCAGGCCGAAGTCGATGCGCTGGACGAGGCGATCGACCTTGCCGAAGGTTCGCTGCCCGCACGCAAGACCGCATCACCGATCCCCGCGCCCGCGCCGGCCGGCGGGCGAACGATCGGCGCCCCCGGGCTCGCGCTGATCAAACTGTTCGAAGGCTGCGAGAAAAGAACGCCGGGCGGCAAGTTCGAAGCCTACCCCGATCCCGGCACCGGCGACAAGCCGTGGACGATCGGCTGGGGCGCGACCGGGCCGGGGATCGCGCCGGGCACGGTGTGGACTCAGGCCCAGTGCGACACCCGCCTGACCGAAGACATGCGCAGCTATGCGGCCGCGGTCGAACGCGCGCTGGGCGGCGCGCCTTGCACCGCGAACCAGTTCGATGCGCTGGTCAGCTTCCACTACAACACCGGCGCGATCGCCAGCGCGACGCTAACGAAGAAGCACATCGCCCGGGACTACGACGGCGCGAAGGCCGAATTCGCGAAATGGAACCGCGCGGGCGGGCGGGTGATGCCCGGGCTGGTCAGGCGCCGGGCGGCCGAAGCGAAGCTTTACGCAACCGTTCTTTGAACCGGCACCGGCGGCAGATCGTCTTCGAAGCGGTACTGCCCCTGCCCGCCGGGAACACCGTCCTTGCCCGATCCGTCGAGCGGAATCGCGCGGGCATCGGGCGAAGCGGTGGCCCTGGCGATCAGCGCGTCCTGCTCGTCGCCGCTCATCCGCTGCCACCCGTCGGGCGTCAGCCGTTCGAGCGGGCGATAGCGCACCTTGTACTGCATCCGCGCCGAGCCTTCGACCCAGTAGCCGAGATAGACATAGGGCAGGCCGACCTCGGTCGCGCGGACGATATGATCGAGGATGATGTAATTGCCGAGCCCGGCCCGCGCTTCATGTTGCGGATCGTAGAAGCTGTAGATCATCGAATAGCCATCGGCCTGGCGGTCGGTCAGGCAGGCGCCGACCAGCCGGCCCGGTTCGCCATCGGCGGTCGGTTCGCGGTATTCGACGAGTACCGAGGTGACCGGTGTGTGTTCGACCATGTCGGCGAAGTCGGTATCGTCCATCGCCGCCATCCCCCCGCCCGGGTGGCGGGCGCCGAGATAAAGCTGCAGCAGCTCGAATTGTTCGGTGGTGGCCCAGGGGCGGCATTCGGTCACGATCAGATCGCAATTGCGCTTCAGATTGCGCTTCTGCGTGTTCGATATCCTGAAATCGCCGGCCGCGACCCGCACCGAGACGCAGGCCCGGCAATTGCTGCAGCTCGGGCGATAGGCGACGGTCTGGCTGCGGCGGAACCCGATCCGGCCCAGCGCATCGTTCAGCGCATCGGCATGCGGACCCTTGAGTTCGGTGAACACCTTCCGCTCGGTCCTGCCCGGAAGATACGGGCACGGCGCGGGGCTCGTCACGTAGAACCGGGGAAAGCGAACCGGTACGGTCACGTTGCGAAGGCCCCTCTCAAGTTGCTGCCCGGCTGAGCTTCCTCACTATGCGCGGAGGAGTCGCCCGTTGAAACAACCTTAACCAAGATTCGTGGTTAACGAAGGGTTATTTTGCACAGTGTTGCGCCCATAGGAGTCCACTGACCCGAAATCGGTCAGTTCAGTTCGACTTCGCTAACCGAATAGCCCTTGGCCTGCAGCGCCTCGATCAGGGCGACCAGCTGTTCGCGGTCGCGCGCCTCGCATTCGATGTCGGTGACGAGGCCCTTGGCGGGGAGATTGGTGAAGATCCGCTGGTGGTAGATCTCGAGGATGTTCACATGATGCGCGTCGAATTCGTGCATCACCTTGTAGAGCGCGCCGGGGCGATCCTGCAGGAAGATCCGCAACCGCGCGAGGCGGCCCGAGCGGGCGAGATCGCGCAGCAGCACGTTCGCGAGCAGGCGCGTGTCGATGTTCCCGCCGCTCAGCACCAGCCCGACATTGCGACCCTTGAACTTCTCCGGATGGCTCAGCACCGCGGCCAGCCCGGCCGCGCCGGCGCCTTCCACCACGGTCTTCTCGATCTGCAGCAGCAGCGCGACCGCGCGTTCAAGCGCCTGTTCGCTGACCAGCACGATCTCGTCGACCAGCCCTTCGAGCACCTTGGCGGTGAACACGCCCGGCTGCTTGACCGCGATGCCTTCGGCCAGCGTGTCGCCGCCGCTTTCCATCACATGGCCGCCGAGCTTCGCATACATCGAAGGATAGAGTTCGGGCTGTACGCCGATCAGGCCGATGTCGGGCTTGAGCGCGCGCGCGACCGTGCCGATCCCCGACAGCAGCCCGCCGCCGCCGATCGGCACCGCGAGCATGTCGAGCTGCGGCACGTCCTCGAGCATTTCGAGCCCGACCGTGCCCTGCCCCGCGGCGACGTCCGGATCGTCGAACGGATGGACGAAGGTCAGGTTGAGCTGCTTCTCCATCGTGCGCGCATATTCGTTCGCTTCGTCGAAGGTCTCGCCTTCCAGCACGACCTTGCCGCCGACCTGTTCGGTCTGGATCACCTTCACCATCGGGGTGGTGCGCGGCATCACGATCGTCACCGGCACGCCCAGCCGGGTGCCGTGATAGGCAAGGCCCTGCGAATGATTGCCGGCAGAGGCGGTGATCACGCCGCGGCTCTTCTGCTCCTCGGTCAGCAGCAGCAATTTGTTGAGCGCGCCGCGCTCCTTATAGGCAGCGGTGAACTGGAGGTTCTCGAACTTGAGCCAGATGTTCGCGCCGGTAATCTGCGACAGGGTCTTGCTGTAATCGGTCGGGGTGCGGACCACCGCATCGCCGATCCGCGCGGCGGCCGCGCGGACATCGTCGATCGTCAGCAGCGGTTTCGCTGCGCTTTCCAGGACATTGCTGTTGCTCATAATGGGGGGCACGTAACGGAAAAGGCGCCGACATGGAAACATACAATCGCTTGGGTAATCGGTGGCCCGCCCAACCGATTGCCTTGCGGGCGAAGACCATGCACAGCATGCGGCGATGACTGCTCCGAAGAAAATCGCCTTTCTCGGCCTCGGCGTGATGGGCGGGCCGATGGCCGGCCACCTCGCCCGCGCCGGATATACCGTGACATTGTGGAACCGCACCCGCGCGCGCGCCGTAGAGCGGGCGGAACTGCTGGCGGGCGAAGGGCTGAAAGTCCGCATCGCCGAGACAGCGGCCGAAGCCGCTGCCGGACAGGATGTGGTGCTGAGCTGCGTCGGCAACGACCATGACCTTGCCGAGGTGGTGCTCGGCCCCGATGGCGCGCTCGCCGCGATGACGCCGGGCGCGCTGTTCATCGATCACACCACCGTCTCCGCCGAAATCGCCCGCACGATCGCCGCCGAGGCCGAGCGCCTCGGGCTGCTCGCGGTCGATGCGCCGGTCTCGGGCGGACAGGCGGGCGCCGAAAGCGGCAAGCTCTCGATCATGTGCGGCGGTTCGGCCGAGGCGATCGCCCGGGCAGTGCCGGTGATGCAGGCCTATGGCGCGCGCATCGTCCATGTCGGCGGGCCGGGCGCCGGGCAGACGACCAAGGCGGTCAACCAGATCTGCATCGCGGGCACGGTCCAGAGCCTGTCCGAAGCGATCCGCTTCGCGCAGGCCGCTGGGCTCGATACCGAACGCGTGTTCGAAGCGGTTTCCGGCGGCGCGGCGCAGAGCTGGCAGATGGTCAACCGCTGGGCGACGATGGACGCGGGCGAGTTCGATTTCGGCTTCGCGGTCGACTGGATGCGCAAGGACCTCGCCATAGCGCTGGCCGAAGCGCGGAACCTCGGCGTGGAACTGCCGGTGACCGCGCTGGTCGATGGCTACTATGCCGAAGTCCAGGCGCTCGGCGGCGGGCGGCAGGATACCAGCTCGCTGATCCGGCGGCTGCCGAAAGGGAAGGCGAAGTGAGGGTGCGCGACGAACAGAACCTCCCCCGATGGGGGAGGATCATCCTGCTCGCCAATTCGGCCCTTCTCGCTCTCACCGCCGCGCCCGCGTTCGCCGACACGCTGATCGACCACCTCAACGGCATCTCGATCGCCCGCGATGGCAGCGTCACCCGCTTCGAAGGCATGCTGGTGCAGGACGATGGCCGCGTCCGCCAGATCCTCAAGAAGGGCGACGAGCCGCAGGTCCCGGTCCAGTATCATGTCGACGGCCAGGGCCGCACGGTCGTGCCGGGCATGATCGACGCGCATGTCCACTTGATGGATATCGGCTTCGGCGCGCTGACGCTCGATCTGTCCGACACCAGCTCGCTGGCCGAAGCGCAGGCGAAGATCGCCGCCTATGCCGCGAAATATCCGATGCGCCCGTGGATCGTCGGCAGTGGCTGGAACCAGGAGAAATGGGGCCTCGGCCGTTTCCCCACGGCTGCCGAACTCGACGCGGCGGTGCCCGACCGGCCGGTCTGGCTGAGCCGGGTCGACGGCCACGCCGGCTGGGCCAACACCAAGGCGATCGCGCTGGCGGGCGTCACCGCCAAGACTCCCGAACCGGCCGGCGGGCGGATCACCCGCGTCGCCGGTGCGATCAAGACACCGGCGGGCGTGTTCATCGACAATGCCCAGGCGCTGATCGCCGCCAAGGTCCCCGATCCGCGCCCGGAGGACCGCGACCTCGCCTTCCTAACCGCGCAGGACATGCTGCTCAAGCGCGGTGTCACCGCGGTCGCCGACATGGGCATCGGGATCGAGGACTGGCAGAGCTATCGCCGCGCGGGCGACAACGGCAATCTGCGCATCCGCATCATGGCCTATGCCGACAGTGTCGATAACATGGTGCTGATCGGCGGGCCGGGCCCGACCCCGTGGCTCTATGACGACCGGCTGAAGCTCGAGGGGATCAAGCTCTATCTCGATGGCGCGCTCGGCTCGCGCGGGGCCTGGCTCAAGGCACCCTATGCCGACGATCCGGCCAACATCGGCCTCCAGCGCCTGAGTTCAAGCCAGCTCCGAAACATCATGAGCCGCGCCGCGCTCGATCATTTCCAGGTCGCGGTCCACGCGATCGGCGATGCCGCCAATGCCGAAATCCTCAACGCGATCGCCGAGATGTCGGATACCTACCGGGGCGACCGGCGCTGGCGGATCGAGCACGCGCAGATCGTCGATCCGGCGGATCTGCCGCGCTTTGCCGTACACGGCATCGTCGCGTCGATGCAGCCGGTCCACGAAGCCAGCGACCGGGCGATGGCCGAGGCGCGGCTTGGGCCAGCACGGTTAGCGGGCGCCTATGCGTGGAAGACGCTGGAGGACGAGAAGGTCCCGCTCGCCTTCGGGTCCGACGCGCCGGTGGAACTGCCCGATCCCTTCGCCGGCATCGCGACCGCGATCACCCGCCAGGATGCGAACGATCAGCCGTTCGGCGGCTGGCAGCCGCAGCAGATCATCACCCGCGAACAAGCGCTGGCCGCCTACACCTCGGGCGCCGCCTATGCCGGTTTCGCCGACGGGCATTTCGGCCAGCTGGTCGCCGGCGAGCGCGCCGACTTCCTGGTGCTCGACCACGATCCGCTGCTCGCAAGTCCGCAGGAAATCCGCGCAACCAAGGTGCTGGAAGTGTGGATCAACGGCCAGCAGGTCACCGGCACCACCGCCCCGCCGCCGGAGACCTACGACCTGCCCGAGCCGAAACAGCCGGTGTTCGACAGCCGCTGAAGCGCGGTCAGACCTTCGGCGCCTCTAGCACCTTCGCTTCACCGGCAGCTTCGGCCGCGGCCTCTTCCGCCTTCTCGCGCTCGCGCTTGCGTTCGCCGAACAGCATGATCAGCAGCGACGCTTCGAACAGCAGCAGCAGCGGGATCGCGAGCATCAGTTGCGAGCCGACATCCGGCGGAGTCGCTACCGCCGCGACCGCGACGATCGCGACGATGATGTAGCGCCGGGCGGTGACGAGCTGCTTGCGGCTGACGATCCCCGCCCGGTTCAGCAGCAGCAGCAGCACCGGCAGCAGGAAGCTGATCCCGAAGCCGAGGATGAAGCGCATCACCAGATCGAGGTAATCGCCCATCGCCGGCAGCGCCTCCTGGGTGATCCCGCCTTCGGTCCCCTGAAACTTCAGGAAGAATTTGAACGCCGTGGGCATCACCACGAAATAGGCGAGCGACGCGCCGGCCGCGAACAGGATCGGGGTGGCGAACAGGAACGGCAGGAACGCCTTCTTCTCTTTCGCGTAGAGCCCCGGCGCGACGAAGGCCCACAGCTGGTTCGCGATGATCGGGAAGCAGATCAGCACCGCCGCGAACAGCGCGACCTTGATCTCGACGAAGAAGGCTTCGTAGAGCTTGGTATAAACGAGCCGGCCCTGCCCCTTGGGAAAGGCCGCGGCGAGCGGGCGGACCAGCAGGCCGAAGATCTTGTCGGCGAAATAGAAGCAGCCGGCGAAGGCCACCGCCAGCGCGACGATGCAGCGCATCAGCCGGCTGCGCAGTTCGATCAGATGGTCGAGCAGCGGTGCCTGGCTATCGTCGATATCGCGGATGTTGAACGCCATTATCCGGCGTCCTTTTCGGCGGGCTTCTTCCGCGCGCGCGGCTTGGGCTCAGGTTCGTCAGGCGCGGCTTCGGCCGCGACTTCTGCCTGGAGTGCCAGTTCGGCCTCGCCGGACGGATCCTCGGGCGGAGGCAGCGGGACCATCTCGACGCCGCCGCCATTCGCCGCGGTCAATTCGATTGCCGGATGCTGTTCCATCACCTTGCGATTCTGTTCCTGCCACTTCTTCTCCATCTCCTCCATCTCCGCTTCGCGGATCATGGTTTCGATGCCGGATTTGAAGTGGTTGGACATGCGCCGCATCTTGCCGATGAAACGCCCCGCGATCCGCAGCGCGACAGGCATGTCCTTCGGGCCGATCACGAGGACCGCCACGACCACCACGAGAAGAAACTCGGACCCGCTGACGTCGAACATGGCTCAGGGCCGCCGGGTATGAATCAGGACTTGGGCGCGTCGCCGGATCCGGTGCGTTCGCCCTCCACGGGCTGCTCGGAAGAATGCGCCTGCGGGATCTGGGCCGGCGGAATCTGGGGCGCTGCCGCCGGGGGCGTGGACGCATTCTTGTCCGCGTCGTTCATGCCCTCCTTGAAGCTTTTGATCCCCTTGCCGAAATCGCCCATCGTCTCGGAAATACGGCCGCGCCCGAACAGGACGAGGACCACGACAAGCACGATCAGCCAGTGCCAGATCGACAAACCACCCATTGGAAAACTCCACTCCGCAAAATGCGGGGCCGATCGCGGCCCGCGGCTCATTTAGGACATAAATAGGGCAGTTGCCAGTCAGTCGCCCGATTCTTCGTGCTCCAGCGGCACAAATTCGTCGTCGTCCGGCTGTTCTTCCGGCTCGGGCGCGTCCTTCTCGTCCTCGCGAGTCGCAGTCAGAGCCTCGTAAGCGTCATCGACCGGGTCGAGCAGGCCGGCGGCGCGCAATTCGTCGATGCCGGGCAGATCCTTGCGCGATTCGAGCGAGAAATGCGTCAGGAATTCGGGGGTGGTCGCGTAGATCACCGGGCGTCCGGGCACTTCGCGGCGGCCGGTCACCCGCACCCAGCCGGCCTCCATCAGCACGTCGAGCGTGCCGCCGCTGGTCTGAACCCCGCGAATCGCCTCGATCTCGGCGCGGCTGACCGGCTCGTGATAAGCGACGATCGCGAGCACTTCGGTCGCCGCGCGCGACAGCTTGCGCGCATGTTCGCGCTCGCGGCGCAGCAGGTGCGCAAGGTCGGGCGCGGTCTGGAACTGCCAGCGCTTGCCGTATTCGACCAGCCGGATGCCGCGCTTTGCGTAATGCGCCTCGAGCAGCTTGAGTGCCTCGCGCACTTCCGCCCCGCCGAGATGCGTCGCGATCGCCTCGACGCTGAGGGGCTCTTCCGCGGCGAACAAAGTCGCCTCGACCGCGCGGACCAGTTGATCGAGTTCGGCCCCGTCCTGAGCTTGTCGAAGGGTCATGATGCCTTGATCCGTCTGAGGTGCATCGGCCCGAAAATCTCCTCCTGACGCAATTCCGCCTTGCCCAGCCGTGCGAGTTCGAGTGCCGCGACGAAGCTCGACGCCAGCGCCGAGCGCCGCAGCCGCGTATCCGGCCCGGCGGGCAGGAATTCGCGCAATTCCATCCAGTCGAGCGTGACCCCAAGCATTGCCGAGACCCGGTCGAGCGCCGAATCGAGCGTCATCACCATCCGGTCGCGGACCATGTGCACTACAGGCTGGGTGCGCAATTTGACCTGGCCATAGGCCTGGACGAGATCGAACCATTCGCACTGCCACAAATTCTTGCGATCGACCCTGAGGCCCTCGGGCGTGCCGCGCAGGAACACGTCGCGTCCGATCCGGTCGCGGCCCATCAGCCGCCCGGCCGCCTCGCGCATCGCGCCGAGCCGCTGGAGCCGCAACTGCAGCCGCAGCGCCAGTTCCTCGGGGCTCGGATCCTCCTGCTCGTCCTTCGGCAGCAGCGTCGCCGATTTGAGATAGGCGAGCCACGCCGCCATCACGAGGTAATCGGCCGCGAGCTCCAGCTTCAGCGCCTCGGCCCGTTCGATATAGGCGATATACTGGTCGACCAGCGCGAGAATCGAGATGCTCTTGAGGTCGACCTTCTGCCGCCGCGCGAGATCGAGCAGCAGGTCGAGCGGACCTTCCCACCCGTCAAGATCGAGATAGAGCGCATCGCCGTCATTGGCCGGCGCGGGCAGGTCCCAGGCCTCATCCTGTGTCCCTGCGAAGGCAGGGACTTCGGGCGATGAGGCGCCTTGCTGGGGGAGGTCTCCGCCTGCGCGGGGACTTGGGGTGTCGCTCATGCAGCCGCCTCCGCCAGCGCCAGCAATTCGTCGCGCTTGGCGAGCAGCACCGTCTGCGCCATGGCGGAGGAGCCGGTCGCCGCATGCAGCGCGCGATCGAGCCGGGCGGCGGTTTCCTCCGACATCGCCGGCAGCAGGTCCGCGATTCCGACCATGTCGTCCATCTTCGCCCAGCAGTTGAGCGCGATGTCGCATCCGGCCGCGATCGCGCGCGCGGCCCGTTCGGGCACCGCGCCCGAAAGCGCCTGCATGTCGAGATCATCGGTCAGCAGCAGCCCGTCGAACCCGATCCGCCGGCGGATGATCTCGCCCACCACGAAGGGCGAGAGCGTGCCGGGGTTGTCCTTGTCCCACGCGGTGTAGCGAATATGCGCCGTCATCCCGACCGGTGCATCGGCAAGCGCCCGAAACGGGGCGAGGTCGATTTCGAGCTCTTCCTCGCTCGCAACGACCACCGGAAGATCCTTGTGGCTGTCCGCCATCGCCCGCCCGTGGCCGGGGATATGCTTGATGCAGCCGGCAACGCCCGCCCGGCCGAGCCCGTCGAGGATCGCGCGCCCGAGCGCCGCGACCCGCAGCGGTTCAGAGCCCAGCGCGCGGTCGCCGATCACGTCGTTCGCGCCCGGCTGACGGACATCAAGCGGCGGGTGGCAATCGACGGTGATGCCGACCTCGGCCAGATCGATTCCGAGCGCCTCGGCATTGCTGCGCGCCGCCTCGATCGCGCTGATCGGGGCGACGTCATACAGCCGGTCGAAACTCTCCCCCGGTGGGAAGGCGAGCCATTCGGGCGGCTTCATCCGCGCGACCCGCCCGCCTTCCTGGTCGATGCAAATGAACAGCCGCTCACGCCCGTGAATGCCGCGCAACTCGTCGGTCAGCGCGCGGAGCTGCGTGCGAACGGCGATATTGCGGCCGAAGAGGATATAGCCCGCCGGGTCGCTCTCACGGAAAAACGCCCGCTCGTCGGCGGTGAGCGTCAATCCGGAAAGGCCGAAAATGGCGGGGGTCATGTGGGAAAGCTCGCAGCAAGGCGCGGGATTCGCAAGCGATCCCGAACGGCAGGTGTGGAAAGCGCCGTTTACTTTACCTGACAGCTTCCGCCGGCCGCCTTGAGCCGCGAGCACAGGCTGTTGGCCGTCGCCCTGTCTCCGGCGATGGCCTGCAGGCGGAAAACCTTGCCGATATCGGCCTGGCCTTCGACCACCCGGTGGCTGCTGCCCGACAGCAGCGGATATTGCGACACCAGCTTCGTCCACCCGGCCTCGGCCGTATCCTTCGACTGATAGGCGCCGACCTGCACGCCGACTCCCTTCGCGACCGGCGAGGCGGCCTGGGTGTCGATGCTCGGCACCGGCTCCGCATCCTCGGCGATCTGGCCTTCGCGGCTCTTGCCTTCGCCGACCGCGAAGCTGGTGTCGCCGGTGCCGGCGAACTGCTTGCCGCCCGGGTTTGCCGGCTTTTCCTTGTAGGGCCCCGGGGGCGCGGGGATGGTGCTGCCGTCGGCGACCAGGCCGGCATCGGCCTTCGGACGGGTCGCCAGCCAGATGCCGCCGACGATCAGGCCCACCACCAGCAGGCCGATGATCGCGAAGGCCGCGATCCGCGCGGTGTCGACGCCGGTTTCCTCGTATTCGTCGTCACCCTCGAGCCACGGGAGTTGCTCCTCCCGGTCGTCGAGGTCGAGTTGCTCGGTCTGGGTTGCGGCCGCCGCTTCGGCAGCTTCTTCCTCGTCGCCGTAAGGATTGATCGCCATGGTCAGAGTTCCTCCACCGCCTCGACCCCGAGAATGCCCAGGCCGTTGCGGATAACCTGCCCGATTTGCGTGCCGAGGAAAAGCCTCGCTCCGGTCAGCGCCGGCTGATCGGAGAGGATAAACCGCTTCGAGGGATCGTCGTTGCCGAGGTTCCAGTAACCGTGGAGTGCGGCGGCGAGATCGTAGAGGAAGAACGCTATGCGGTGCGGCTCGCGCGCGGCGGCCGCGCTTTCGACCATCCGCGGGAATTGCGCGGCCTGCTTGATCAGCGCGATTTCCTCCGCGCCGAGCAGCGAAAGATCGGCATCCGACGGGGCGAGTCCTTCGGCCGCGGCCTTGCGCAGGGTCGAACGGATCCGCGCATGCGCGTATTGCACGTAGAACACCGGATTGTCCTTCGACGCCTCGACCACCTTGGCGAAGTCGAAGTCCATCTGCGCCTCGGGCTTGCGGGTCAGCATGGTGAAGCGCACCACATCCTTGCCCACTTCCTCGACCATGTCGGCGATGGTGACGAAATTGCCGGAGCGCTTGGACATCTTGGCCGGCTCGCCGTCGCGCAAAAGCTGGACCATCTGGACCAGCTTGACGTCGAACGGGATCGGCTTGCCCTCCCCTTCGGACAGCGCGGCAACCGCCGCCTTGATCCGCTTCACGGTGCCGGCATGGTCGGCGCCCCAGATGTCGATCAGCTCGTCGGCGCTCTCGGCCTTCTGCATGTGATAGGCGAGATCGGCGCCGAAATAGGTCCATTTGCCGTCGCTCTTGCGGATCGGCCGGTCCTGGTCGTCGCCATATCTGGTCGAGCGGAACAGCGGCAGCTCGACCGGCTCCCAGTCCTCGATGGTCTTGCCCTTGGGCGCTTCGAGCACCCCGTCATAGACGAGATCGTGCGCGCGCAGCCACGCTTCGGCAGCCTCGGGCTTGCCCGCCGCCTGCAGCGCCGCCTCGGATGAGAACAGATCGTGATGAATGCCGAGCATCGCGAGATCGGCCCGGATCATCTCCATCATCGCCGCGACCGCGCGGGCGCGGAAGATCGGCAGCCATTCGGCCTCGGTTTCGAAGAGATAGCGATCGCCCTCGTCCTCCGCGATCAGCGCGCCGATCGGCTTGAGGTAGTCGCCCGGATAGAAACCGTCGGGGATCTCGATCGTCTCGCCCAGCGCCTCGCGGTAGCGCAGGTAGACCGACCGCGCGAGCGTATCGACCTGGCCGCCGGCATCGTTGACGTAATATTCGCGCGTGACCTTGTGGCCCGCCCATTCGAGCAGCGCGGCCAGTGCATCGCCCACCACCGCGCCGCGGCAATGGCCCATGTGCATCGGCCCGGTCGGGTTGGCGGAAACATACTCGACGTTCACCGACCGCCCCGCGCCCATCGCCGAGCGGCCGTAATCCGACCCGAGCGCCGCGATCGCCGAGAGCTCGGCTATCCACGCGGTATCGGCGACGCGCAGATTGATGAAGCCCGGTCCGGCGATCTCCGCGCCGGTCACGTCGGCCAGCGCGGTCAGCCTGCCGACCAGCGCTTCGGCCAAAGCGCGCGGATTGCTGCCGGCGGGCTTGGCGAGCACCATCGCGGCGTTGGTCGCGAGATCGCCATGCGACGGATCGCGCGGCGGCTCGACCGTGACGTTGGCGAACGGCAGCCCGGCGGGCAGCACCTGATCGGCGACGAGCGCGTCGAGCGCGTCGCGCACATGGTCCGCAAAGGCGGCGTGGATGGTCTTGGTCTCGGACATGGTGTGGCCGTTAGCTGGTTTGTGGGACGGTGAAAATCCTCCCTGTTCCCGAAGGCAATGGGGAGGTGGCAGCCGCAATGCGGCCGGCGGAGGGAGCTGACGCAACCTGCCCCTCCACCGCCACGCCCGCGGCGCGGCGGTCCTCCTCCCCGTCGCTACACGACAGGGAGGATCGCTAGAGCTTCATCGGGTCGCGTTGTAAGCGAGCTGGGCCTCGGTCAGCTGGAAGCCGACCAGCAGCTCGAAATTCGCGCGATTGAGGGCAGTGCGCACTTCGGGCAGGGTCAGCGGATCGGTCGCCGCGTCGTTTTCGCCGGCCTTGCGCTTGCGGTTGATGATCTCGACCACCTCCGGAGGCAGGGTCGCCTCGGCCTTGTCGATATAGGCGCCCGCGGTCGCCTTGCCCTGGGCCCGCTCCTGCCCGTCGGCGAAGGTGATCGTGATCGTGCCGACGCGCTTGGACACCACCGTGCTGCCACCGCGCACGACGCTGGAGAAATAGGGCAGCTGGATCGTCCGCGCGCCGCTGGTGTTGGTGCGGCGGGCGAGCACGTCGAAGCTTGAGACCGCATAGACCTTGGCGCCGGTATTGTCGCAGGTGGTGCGGACATTGGTCATCGAGGCGACCATGTCGATCGCGTCGGCGGTGTGGGCACTGCCGCGGAACAGCGTGATGTCACCGGTATAGTCCGGAATACCGACCGCCGGGCAGGTGGTGCGGAGCGCGGTAATCCCGACGCCTTCATCGACGACGAGATTGCCGCTGTGATGGCAGCCGGCCAGGGCAGCGGTAGCCGCGAACACGGGAAGCAGGCGGCGGAAGCGAGCGGTCATCGGAAATCCTCGAACTTTGCTAGCGCGCCCTAGCTCTTTCGCCACGGCGGCACAACGGGTAGAGGGACCTCGATGAACGCCCCCTTTCCAAAACCCGATACCGCCTCGAACCGGCCGCCGCTGACCCTGCTGATCGCGGCGCCGCGCGGCTTCTGCGCCGGGGTGGACCGCGCGATCGAGATCGTCGAGCGCGCGATCGAACGCTATGGCGCGCCAGTCTATGTCCGGCACGAGATCGTGCATAATCGCTATGTGGTCGATGCGCTCAAGGCCAAGGGCGCGGTGTTCGTCGAAGAATTGGACGAAGTGCCCGACGGGGTGCCGGTGGTGTTCAGCGCCCACGGCGTGCCCAAGGCCGTCCCGGCCGAAGCGACGGATCGCGGGCTCGACTGGCTCGACGCGACCTGCCCGCTGGTCAGCAAGGTCCACCGCCAGGCCGAACGCCAGCTGGAGGCCGGCCGGCATATATTGTTCGTCGGCCATAAGGGTCACCCGGAAGTGATCGGCACGATGGGCCAGGTGCCGGACGGCAGCGTCACGCTGGTCGAGACGGCGGACGACGTCGCCGCACTGGAGTTCCCGGCAGATACTCCGCTGGCGTTCCTGACCCAGACGACGCTGTCGGTCGACGATACGGCCGAGATCGTCGCGGCGCTCAGAGCCCGCTTTCCGCAGATCGTCGGGCCCAAGGCCGAGGACATCTGCTACGCGACTTCGAACCGTCAGGCGGCGGTCAAGGCGATCGCCGAGGAATGCGACCTCCTGCTGGTGATCGGCGCGCCGAACAGCTCGAACTCGGTGCGGCTGGTCGAAGTGGCAGAGCGTTGCGGCACCCCGGCAAAGCTGATCCAGCGCGGCAGCGAGATCGATCCGGCCTGGTTTGCCGAGGTCGAAACCCTCGGCCTCACCGCCGGAGCCTCCGCCCCCGAAACGCTCGTGCGCGAAGTGATCGACACGATCGCCCAATGGCGCGCGATCGAGGAACACCTGCGGATCAGCGCCGAGGAAAAGATGGTGTTCAAGCTGCCGCGCCAGCTCACGGACTGAGCGGGCAATGGCGGTTTACACCCACCTGGGCGCGGAGGACCTCGCCGCGCTGATCGCCGAATATGGCGTGGGCGAACTGGTTTCGGCCAAGGGCATCGCCGAGGGCGTCTCCAACTCCAACTGGCTGATCGAGACTACTCAGGCGCGTTTCATCCTGACGATGTACGAGCGCCGGATCGACCTTGGCGAGCTGCCGTTCTTCCTCGGCCTGCTCGATCATCTGGCGGCGAAACATTGCCCGGTGCCGCGCACGATCCACGACCGTTCGGGCGCGGCGTTCCGCTGGCTGGACGGCAAGGCGGTCGCGCTGATCGAATTCCTGCCCGGGGTCTCGATCGACCGGCCCGAGCCCGAACAGGCGCGCTCGGTCGGCAAGGCGCTCGCCGGCATCCACCTCGCCTCGGCCGATTTCGCGATGGCGCGGCCGAACGATCTCGGCCCGCGCTCATGGTCGGCGCTGGCGGAGGTCTGCACGCAGGACGGGCTCGCGCGGATCGACCCGTCGCTGCCCGCGCTGGTGGCCGAAGAGCTGGAATTTCTCGCCGGCCATTGGCCCGAAGGCCTGCCGCACTCGGTGATCCATGCCGATCTGTTCGCCGACAACGTGCTGATGCTGGGCGCCGAAGTCAGCGGACTGATCGACTTCTACTTCGCCTGCAATGACATCACCGCCTACGATCTGGCGGTGACCCATGCCGCGTGGTGCTTCGATGGCGATGGCCGCGGTTTCCGGCCCGAGATCGGCACCGCGCTGATCGAAGGCTATGAAAGCGTCCGTCCGCTCAGCCCCGCGGAGCATGCGGCGCTGCCGGTGCTGGCGCGCGGCGCCGCGATGCGCTTCATGATGACCCGCGCGGAGGATTGGCTCAACACCCCGGCCGATGCGCTGGTCACGCGCAAGGACCCGCTGGCCTTCGCCCGCCGGCTCGCCTTCTATGCCGATCGCGGCGCTTCCGCCTTTGCCCCGCACCCATGAGCAGCATCGAAATTTTCACCGATGGCGCCTGCAAGGGCAATCCCGGCCCGGGCGGCTGGGGCGCATTGCTGCGCAAGGGCACGGTCGAAAAGGAACTCTCGGGCGGCGATCCGGCGACGACCAACAACCGGATGGAGATGATGGGCGTGATCCGCGCGCTGCAGGCGCTGAACAAGCCCTGCGAAGTCGATCTCTATTCCGATTCCAAATATGTGATCGACGGGATCACCAAGTGGATCTTCGGCTGGCAGAAGCGCGGCTGGAAGAACGCCGCCAAGCAGCCGGTCGCGAATGAGGATCTGTGGCGCGAGATGATCGAGGCGGTCCGGCCGCACACGGTCAAATGGCACTGGGTCAAGGGCCACGCCGGCCATGCCGAGAACGAGCGGGTCGACAGGCTCGCCTCCGCCGCGGCCGAGCAGGCCGCGAAAAAACGCTAGCGTCCGTACAGCCCGACCACGTCGGCGCTCGCCAGCACATGACCGTCGATCGCGTCGATCAGGCCCGACGCATGGGCCGGCGCGCCGGGCAGGTGGGCGACATCGAGCGCGAGGATGCGGAACGCATAATGATGCGGGTCGCCAGGCGGCGGACAAGGGCCGCCATAGCCTGACTTGCCGAAATCGTTGACCGTCCGGGTGCCGGCCTCGGTGCTGCTCGCGGCGCCCGCCGCGAGCGCGTGGCGGTCGGCCGGAATGTCGTACACGCCCCAGTGCCGAAACACCCCGCCCGGTGCGTCGGGATCCTCGACCACCAGCGCGAAGCTTTTGGTTCCGGCGGGCGGATCGGTCCACGCCAGCGGCGGTGAAATGCCGGCTCCGGCGCAGGTGAATTCAGCGGGGATCGTCGCGCCCGGCGCGAAGGCGGTGCTGGTGAGCCGCATCACGCCGGTTTCGGGCGCCGGCTGGCGCTCGCTCGCGGAAGGCCCGCAAGCGGAGAGCAGCGCGGCCAGGCCCACCGCCAGCGCAACAGGCCTGGCTGCCTGTGTCAGCTGTTGTCTTCGGTCGGCGCGTCGGGGCCGTGCTTCTTGATCGACTCGATCGCGTTTTCCGCGCTCGCCTTCGAGGCATAGCCCTCGGTCGAGAACATCACTTCGGAGTTGTATTTGAAGCGCACGCGGAACTCGCCGGCCTTGTCTTTGTGGATCTCGAACTTGTGGGCCATGACAGACATCCTTTTGACCTATTTGCCGGGACCTAGCCGAAGCGTGCGGCGAGATAGCGGTCGCGATCTATTGCAGCAGTAAGGCCGTCGGATGACAAGCCCAGAAGCACCTGCGCCGCCAGCCGTGCGGCGGCCGGCGCGGTCTGGATGCCGAAACCGCCCTGCCCGGCGAACCAGAAGAACGCGGGGTTATCATGATCGGGGCCATAGACCGGCAACCGATCCGGCGCGAAGCTTCTGAGGCCGGCCCATTTATGCTCGACCCGCTCGACCTTCCAGTCGACCGCCTGCTCGAAACGGTCGATCGCGATCGCGACGTCGAGCTCCTCCGGCGCGGCATCGACCGGCGGGCTCGGGATCTCGTCATGCGGGCTCAACCACACGCTGCCGTGCTCGGGCTTGAAATAGAACTGCTCGGCGATGTCGATCACCAGCGGCATGGTCTGCGCGGCGGTGGGCGAGGTCCGCAACTGCACCATCGTGCGCCGCAACGGCTGGATCCCGACGGGCGTGACGCCCGCCAGTTCCGCGATCGTATCGGCCCAGGCGCCGGCCGCATCGACCAGCGTGGTGCAGGAAATCTCCGCCCCGTCCGCCGTCGTCAGCTTCCAGCCGCCCGGCCCGTGTTCGGCCGCAACCACCCGCGCGCGGACCCGCTCCTCGACCCCATGGCGCTTCGCTTCGCCGAGATACCACGCGTGAAGCCCGCCGACGTCGATATCCTTGCAGTCTGGTTCATAGACCCCGTGGGTCCATTGCGCGCGCAGGCCCGGGACGAAATTTTCGAGCCCCGCGCGGTCCTGCCATTCGACATCGACTCCGGCCAACGCGAATTCGGCCATGAAATGCTCGGTCGCCTGCTCTTCTCCGGCCCGCGCCATGTGCAGCCCGCTGCGGGGGCCGAGGAAGCCGTGCTCGTCGAGCCACGGGCCCGAAGCGGTGGTGAGCGGCTGGACCAGCGGCCCGCCGTAGGTCTCGGCCCAGAAAGCGGCCGAGCGCCCGGTCGAATGATAGCCCGGCCGATCCTCGGCCTCGAGCACCACCACACTGGCATGCGCGCCGAGCTCCGCCGCAAGGCTGGCTCCCGCGATCCCCGCCCCGACGATGGCAATATCGAAACGCTCGCTCACCTAGGCATCCTTCTTCGCTGCGACCCCCGCGAGGAAGCCGTCGATCCCTTCGATCACCAGATCGCGCACTGCGTCGATCTCGCGCAACACTTCATGGCTCGCTTCGTTGCCCAGGACGAAAATCTCGCCGCGCGGCAGCCAGCGCGCCGCACGCTCGATCGCCGCGAAGCTGACCAGCCGGTCGGCGTCGGTCGCGGCAATGAACACCGGCGTCTGGACCTTCGCCAGTGCGACCTCACGGTCGATCAGCCCGACCGATTCATAGCCGCGTTCGACCCAGCCCCAACTACCCGGGCCCATCACCAGTTCCGGCCGCTGCCGCCGCCACCACAACTCGTCGTCATAGCGTTCGGTATCATGGGTCAGCAGGTCCATCCGCCCGGCGGGAATTTCGCCTGGCTTCTCGCTCCATTTCCACGCGGGGCGGCGCTTGTCGCCGAGACTGGACATCAGCCGGGCGGCGAGATGCATGACCGTCGCCGGCACGCCGTGGTTGATGAAGCCGAGCATCGGAGCGGAAAGCACCGCCGCGGCCGGGGCGATCGCCCGTTCGGCCAGCGCGCGCAGCACCAGATGGCCGCCCATCGAATGGCCGGCGATCACATGCGGCCCCGGTGTTTCGGAAGTCCAGTGTTGCCAGAAATAGGCGAGATCGCGCACCCAGATCTCGAAATCGTCGATATGTCCGGTTACCGCATCGGTGCCCAGCCGCCCCGAACCGGCCTGGCCGCGCCAGTCCGACGCGGTCACCCGCCAGCCTGCCCGTGCCCAGTGATCGAGCGTTTCGAGATATTTCTCGTAGAAATCGCCGCGGCCCGGAAGGAACAGGATCGAGCCCTTTGCCCCGCCTGCCGGCAGCGGCCAGTCGATCCGGCGGATCGGCCAACCGTCCGCCGCATGCCAGAGCCCTTCGACGGCATCCGGCGGGATCGCGCGCCGATCCATCGCCGGCCGTCGTGGTTGATCCGAGTGGCTAATGGGAGCCTCCTGCCCTTGGTTACTTTTTGGTAAGCACTCGCGCGTACCAGAGCCTCAGGACTTCCAGGGGGCTCCAATGCAAGACGCTTTGATTCAGTACGTTCTGCTTGCGATGTTGGCAATCGGACTGCTGATTGCCGCCTTCACCGACATCCGTTCGCGGCAGATCGCGAACTGGCTGAACATCGCGATCGCGCTTGGCGCGCCATTGTACTGGTGGGCCAGTGGCATCGCGCTGTGGCCCGACGTGGCGATCCAGCTGGGCGTCGCGGCGGCGACTTTCGCCGCGCTCGCGATCCTGTTCGCATTGCGCGCAATGGGCGGCGGCGACGTCAAGCTGCTCGCCGCGCTCGCGCTGTGGATCCCGCCGCTGCAGTTCCTCAACCTCCTGGTGATCATGGCGCTGGTCGGCGGCGTGCTCGCCCTGACCTTCGGCGCCTGGCACATCGCCCGGCACCGCCGCGACCGGCTGGCGATCCCTTACGGCGTCGCGATCGCCACCGGCGGGCTGTGGGTCCTCGCCGCGAATTATCTCGATGCCGCCCGCGCCAGCTTCGGCGCGGCCGTCGGGTGAACCTGATTTTAACCATTCCGGGCGCAGAGCGGTCTCTGGACTTACGCTTTTCGGCCATTGAGGGGGCTTGACGCACCATGGACAGGAAGAAACTGATACTGCTGCTGGGGGCACTGATCGTCGCGATCGGAACGGCCATGGCGGCACGTAGCATGTTCGCGGGCGCATCGGCTCCGCAGGCCGCCGCCGCGGCGGCCGAGCCGCAAGGGCCCAAGGTGCTTGTCGCCCAGCGCGCGCTTCCCGTCGGCACGATCATCACCGCCGATGCGGTCGGCTATCAGCTGTGGCCGAAGGAAATGGTCCAGGACGCCTATTTCATCGACGGCGAATCCGACATGAACACCCTGCTCGGCACCGTCGTGCGCCATCCGATCACCGCCGGCGAGCCGGTCACCCAGGGCTCGCTCGTCGCGCCGGGCGACCGCGGCTTCCTCGCCGCCGCCCTCGGGCCCGGCATGCGTGCGGTCACCGTTCCGGTGTCGGCCAAGACCGGCGTGGGCGGGTTCGTCTTCCCGGGCGACCGGGTGGACATGGTGCTGACGCAGACGGTCAAGGGCGCCGATGACGGCGGCCCGGCCCTGAAGGTGTCCGAGACGATCCTCAAGAATCTGCGCGTGCTGGCGACCGACCAGTCGACCGAAAGCGAACACACGCCGGACGGCAAGACCGTGGTCCACGGCTTCCGCACCGTAACCCTCGAAGTCACGCCCAAGCTGGCCGAGAAGGTCGCCGTCGCCCAGACGATCGGCCGGCTCAGCCTGTCGCTGCGGTCGATCGCGGACAACCAGAGCGATCTCGAAAAGGCGATCGCCTCGGGCGCGGTCAGCATTCCCGAAGGCGCGTCCAAGGCGCAGGAAGCAAGCATCCTCCAGGCCGCGATGAGCAAGCCGAGCGATGCCGGTGGCTCGAGCTTCGTCACCGGCGGCGACGTGTCGCGCTTCCAGCGCCGCAGCGTCCCCCGGATGGAGCCGCTGCCCGCCCAGGGCGTGGTCGCGATGGCTCCGGCCGGCGGCGGCGCACCGAGCGGTTATTCGGCACCCGTCCATGTCGGCCCGGTGGTCCACGTGACCCGCGGCAAGAATACCGTCGCCGTGCCGGTGGGGAAGTAACGCCATGAGCCACGTCACCAGCCGCGCGGCGCATGCCGGAATTCAATCGAGGGGCAAGACCATGAACCGCCGCCTTATCGCAACCCTGCTGACCGCGGCCTGCGCCGTGGCACCGATGGCTGCTGTGCCGTCCGGCGCCGCCCATGCCCAGTCGGTCATGAAGCCGTCGATGGACATCGTCCTGTCGGTCGGGCGGGGCCAGCTGGTCTCGATCCCCGGCAACATGGCCGACGTGTTCGTCGCCAACGAATCGATCGCCGACGTCCAGGTGAAGTCGCAGCGCCAGATGTACGTCTTCGGCCTGTCGGGCGGCGAGACCACGGTTTACGCGTCCAATTCGGCCGGCGACATCGTGTGGGCGGCCAACGTCCGGGTGGGTTCGAACATCGACAGCATCGATCAGATGCTGGCGCTGGCGATGCCCGATGCGAAGGTTTCGGTCGCCACGATGGGCTCCAACACCGTGCTGCTGACCGGCACCGTGGCCGCGCCGGAAGACGCCGCCGAGGCCGAACGGCTGGTCAAGGCCTTCATCGGCGACAATGCCAACGTCATCAGCCGGCTCAAGACCGCCACTCCGCTGCAGGTTAACCTGCAGGTCAAATTCGCCGAGGTCAGCCGCTCGCTGGTGCGCAACCTCGGCGTTAACCTCGCATCGGTCGACAAATCCAGTGGCTTCAAGTTCGGCATCGGCCAGGGCGCGACCAGTATTCCGCAATACACACCCGGCAGCCCGGGTGGCCTTGGCGTTGGTTTGACGAAGGGACCCGAAAACGGCACCGTCGTTACGGCGATCGCCAACGGAACGTCCATTGCGGCCGCCGGCAAGTTCCTCGGCCTCGATCTGCTCGGGGCGCTCGATCTCGCCGAACAGGACGGACTTGTCACCACGCTGTCGCAGCCCAACCTGACCGCGCTGTCGGGCGAGACCGCCGATTTCCTTGCCGGCGGCGAATTCCCGATCCCAATGAGCCAAGGCCTCGGCACCACTTCCGTCGAATACAAGAAATACGGTGTCAGCCTGTCCTACACGCCGACGGTGTTGGCCAATGGACGGATTTCGCTCCGCGTGCGTCCGGAGGTCTCCGAGCTATCGACCCAGGGCGCGGTGACGCTCAGCAACTTCACCATCCCCGCACTGACCGTCCGGCGCGCCGAAACGACGATCGAACTCGGCTCCGGCCAGAGTTTCATGATCGCCGGCCTTCTGAGCAACAACGCCCAAAACCAGATCGCCAAGGCGCCCGGCCTGGGTGACCTGCCGATTCTCGGCAATCTGTTCAAGTCGACCGAGTTCCGCAAGGGACAGACCGAGCTGGTGATCGTGGTCACCCCTTATCTGGTGAAGCCGGTCGATGCGAACGACATCAAGCTGCCGACCGATGGCTTCCGTGCCGCGACCGCGTTCCAGGATCTGCTCAGCGGCCAGGAAAACGACGGGGTGACCGGCGGTGACCGGCCGAAGCCGACCGCGGTCGGACAAGGTGCGGCGGCGCCCAGGATCGGGCTGCAGGATACCGACGCCGACGACAAGGACCACCCGCGGACCGGAAAGACCGATGACCGTCGCGTCGAAGCCGACCCGATGCCCGGCTTCAGCCTCAAGTGAGAAAGGTGCAGACGATGTCCACCCGCATGACAAAAACGGCCGGTGCGGCCCTCGCGTTCGCCTTGAGCCTCTCGCTTGCCGCATGCGCAAGCCCGCCGGGAGGTGCCAACCGCTCGCTCGATTCGATCAAGCAGCCGGTGGTCGAACGGTCCAACCTCTCGTTCGACCTCGATTCGAGCGGCGGCGGTCTTTCGATCCCCGAGCAGCGCCGACTGAACCAGTGGTTCGCCGCGATGGATCTCACCTATGGCGATCGCATTTCGATCGACGATCCGCTCGAAAGCGCGGCCACGCGCCAGGCGGTGGCCGACATCGCCGCGCGCTATGGCCTGCTGGTCAGCGACGGAGCGCCGGTCACCGGCGGCCTCGTCAATCCCGGCAGGACGCGCATCGTGATAACCCGTTCCAAGGCCAGCGTACCGGGTTGTCCCGATTGGGAAGGCCGCTCGAGCGCCACCTTCAGCAATTCGACCAGCCAGGGTTTCGGCTGCGCGGTGAACGGCAACCTGGCCGCAATGGTCGCCGATCCCGAGGATCTGATCCACGGTGACTCCGGTTCCGGCGGAACCGTCATTATGACGTCGAACAAGGCTATCGAGAGCTATCGCAAGAAGGCCCCGTCCGGTCAGGAAGGGCTTAAGGCAGTGAGCAGCGAAGGGAGCAAATAAGACATGAACGCGCCTTGGAAAGCCGGATCGCCCAATGGGCGTGACCCATTCGCTGCCTTCATCTGCGACGAAGCCGCGCTGGACGTGCTGCGTCCGGTCGTGATCGAGATGGGCTGGCAGCCGGAGAAGTGCGCCAAGGGCGGCCTTCGCAACGCCGTTCAGTCGCTCTCGATCACCGCGAGCCCGAACATCCTGATGGTCGACCTGTCGGAGAGCGGCGATCCGCTCAACGATATCAACGCGCTGGCCGAGGTCTGCGAACCCGGTACCGTGGTGATCGCGGTCGGCCAGGTGAACGACGTGCGGCTGTACCGCGACCTGCTCGCCAGCGGGATCCACGACTATCTGCTGAAGCCGCTCTCCTCGAGCCAGGTGCGCGATGCGCTGGTCAATGCCCAGGCGGTGTTCTCCGCCCCCAAGGCGATCGACGGCGGCACGGGCAAGCGCCACATCTCGACCGCGGTCGTCGGCACGCGCGGCGGCGTCGGCGCATCGACCCTCGCGACCTCGATCGCATGGCTGTTCGCCACCGAAAACCGCCTGCCGACCGCACTGCTCGATCTCGACATCCATTTCGGGACCGGCGCGCTCGCGCTCGATCTCGAGCCCGGGCGCGGATTGACCGATGCGATCGACAATCCGAGCCGGATCGACGGCCTGTTCATCGAGCGCGCGATGATCCGCGCGAACGACAATCTCGCGATCCTTTCGGCCGAAGCCCCGATCAACGCTCCGCTGATGACCGACGGCTCGGCCTTCGTGCAACTCACGGAAGAATTCCGTCACACCTTCGAGATGACGGTGATCGACCTGCCGCGCAACATGCTGATCAACTTCCCGCATCTGCTGTCCGACGTTAACGTCGTGCTGCTGGCGACCGAGATGACCCTGGCATCGGCGCGCGACGCGATCCGGATCCTGTCGTGGCTCAAGACCAATGCGCCGCATGCGACGCCGCTGGTTGTGGTCAACAAGCTTCAGCCCGGGCTGAGCGAGATCAGCAAGGCCGATTTCGAGGCTTCGATCGAGCGCAAGATCAATTTCCAGATCCCTTACGACCAGCGCGCCGCGGCCAACGCCGCCAAGCTGGGCCAGACTTTCGTCGATGCCAACCGCTCGTCCAAGGCAGCCGCGGTGATCCGCGACGTCGCGGCCGGCGTGATCGGCACCGGCAGCGATGACGGCGCCTCGACGCCGGCCCTCGCCGCCAAGTCGCTGCTGGGCAAGTTCGATCTGAAAGCGATCATGCCGAGAAAGAAGACTGCGGAAGCGGTCGAGTAACACGCCCTGACGTCGGGGGCCGGGCCGCGCATGGCCCGGCCGCCCGCCGGCACCGGATCATGCGCTAGGAAAGGCGGCCAAGACCATGCACATCAGCCAGCTCTTGCTGTTCGCAGTCGGCGTGATCACTGCGCTCGGGCTTGCCCTTGGTGCTTTCGCGGGACCCAACGCCGCCAAGGAAAGCGCGCGCCGGCTGCAAGGCCTGCGCTATCGCCATTCCGAAAGCACGACCGACAAGGTCGAATCCCAGCTGAAGAAGGCGATCGCCGCGCGCAAGCCGACGATGCACCGGATCGCGGGTTCGAATTCGCGGATCGAGGCGCTGGCGCTCCGCCTGCACCGCACCGGCAAGACCGTTACCGTGTCCCAGTATCTCTACACTTCGCTGGGCATTGCGCTCGCGGTCGCGGTGCTGATCTATCTGAAGTCCGGCGCCTTGCTGCTGTCGCTCGGCATCGGTGTGCTGTTGGGCGCGGGCCTCCCGCATATGCTGCTCAACTTCTTCATCAAGAAGCGTACCGGACAGTTTACCGCGAAGTTTCCCGACGCGATCGAACTGCTCGTGCGCGGGCTGCGATCCGGCCTGCCGGTGACCGAAACCCTTGGCGTGGTTGCAACCGAAGTCCCCGGCCCGGTGGGCGAGGAATTCCGCGCGATCGTCGATCGCATCCGCGTCGGCCGATCGATGGACGAAGCGCTGCAGGAAACCGCCGACCGCCTCAACACCCCGGAATTCCAGTTCTTCTGCATCACGCTGGCGATCCAGCGCGAGACCGGCGGCAACCTTGCCGAGACGCTTTCGAACCTTGCCGACGTGCTCCGCAAACGCGCGCAGATGAAGCTCAAGATTCGCGCGATGAGCTCGGAATCCAAGGCTTCGGCCTATATCGTCGGGTCGCTGCCGTTCATCGTGTTCGGCATGGTGTGGTGGATGAACCCCCACTATCTGCGCGGCTTCTTCTCCGACGACCGCCTGATGGTCGCCGGGCTCGGCGGCCTGGTATGGATGACGATCGGCGGCCTGATCATGGCCAAGATGGTCAGCTTCGAAATCTGAGCGGAACGGAACCAAGGCAATGATCAACCCTCCTTCCGGACCCACGCTGCTCGGCATCGATGTCATCTTCGTCGGCACGATCCTGGCCGGCCTCGCCGCGCTCGCGGTGATGATGGCGATCTACGCGGCGGTCACCGTGCGCGATCCGATGGCGAAGCGCGTCAAGGCGCTCAACGCCCGGCGCGAGGAGCTCAAGACCGGCCTCGTCACCGCCACCGCGAAGAAGCGGCAGAGCCTGGTGCGCCGGACCGAGACGACCGACCGCATGAAGGACACGCTGAAGGGCATGAAGGTCCTTCAGGACAGCCAGCTCAAGCAGGCGCAGCAGATGCTCGCCCAGGCCGGCTTCCGTAACAAGGAGTGGGCCGTCGCGGTGATCTTCTCGCGCATGGTGCTGCCGGTGGTGTTCGGCGCCTTCGCCGCGACCATGATCTACTGGGTGAACTACTTTCCCGAATGGGGCAGCATGAAGCGCTTCATGGGCTTCGCGGGGATGGCGATCGCCGGCTACAAGGCGGCCGACGTCTTTCTCGCCAACCGCATCTCCAAGCGCACCGACGCGATCCGCAAGGGCTTGCCCGACGCGCTCGACCTGCTGGTGATCTGCGCCGAGGCCGGCCTGACGGTCGACGCGTCGTTCAACCGCGTCGCCAAGGAACTCGGCCGCGCCTATCCTGAACTGGGCGACGAATTCGCGCTGACCTCGATCGAACTCTCATTCCTCACCGAACGACGCTTCGCGTTCGAGAACCTCGCCTACCGGGTGAAGCTGGAAGCGGTGAAGGGAGTGGTCACGACCATGATCCAGACCGAACGCTACGGTACGCCGCTGGCTTCGGCGCTGCGCGTGCTCTCGGCCGAGTTCCGCAACGAACGCATGATGCGCGCCGAGGAAAAGGCCGCCCGGTTGCCCGCGATCATGACCATTCCGCTGATCCTGTTCATCCTGCCGGTGCTGTTCGTCGTGATCCTCGGCCCGGCGGCCTGCTCGATCAGCGATGCCTTCTCAAAGCATCCCGGCCAACCCCAATAATCCAGCACCAGCGATCCGGAGCGGGTTCCGGCACGCCGAAAAAACGACAGGCCCCGCCCCGGATGCCGGAGCGGGGCCTGGTTCGTTCGGGCTGCCCGGGACGCGCCCGTCAGTTGTCGTAGATGCCGCTGTCGATGCCTTCGGCGTGCAGGTCGCGCACTTCGGCGCCCATCCGTACCAGCAGCGCCCGGAAGGCCGCGATCTCTTCCTCGGTGAAGTTCGACAGCAGCCGGCGCTCCATCTCCAGCGCCAGCGGCATGATCTCACCGTGCATTCGGCGGCCGTCCTCGGTCAGCTCGAGCAGGTGCGAGCGCCCGTCCCTGGTGTTGGGCTGGCGCCAGATGAGCCCGCGCTCTTCCAGTTCCTTGCACGCCCGGTTGACCGCGACCTTGTCCATCACGGTCAGCGCGGTCAGGTCGCGCTGGGTCAGCGCGCCGGCATCGCCAAGCACCGCCATTACCCGCCATTCCGGCACCTTGAGCCCGAAGCGGCTGCGGTATTCCTGCGCGATCCGTCCGCTCACCGCGTTGGAGGTGACCGAGAGCATATAGGGCAGGAAGTCCGAAAGGCGGGGAGTGGGTTGCATGATGCGAACCCTCTAACGAGCGCGGGCACGACATGGCAAGCGGCGAAGATCATCCCGGCACTCGGCACCGCCGGACCGCGCGGGGTCAGCCGGTGCCGAGTGCCCTGCCCGCGACCGCATCGAGCCGGGCCATCAGCGCCCGGTCGCGCTGCTCCGGCGCGGTCACGATCGCGCCGTCGAGCGCGGTGTCGATCGGGCTCGGCTCGCGCGTGTCGGGCAGCAGCGCGGCGAGCTGCGCCAGCGCGGCGCGCGCCTTGCCGGCATTCCCGTCCATCACCGCGAGGATCTCCTCCACCCCGACCCCGTCTTCCTCGGTCCGCCAGCAATCGTAATCGGTGACCATCGCCAGCAGCGCGTAAGGCAGTTCGGCTTCGCGCGCGAGGCGTGCTTCGGGCATCGCGGTCATGCCGATCACATCGGCACCCCACTGGCGGTACATCAGGCTTTCGGCGCGGGTCGAGAATTGCGGCCCTTCGATCGCGACATAGCAGCCGCCGCGGTGGAGCGTTGCCCCCGCCCGTTCCGCCGCATCGCCAAGCAGGCCGGACAGGCGCGGGCAGGCCGGATCGGCCAGTCCGACATGCGCTACCAGCCCTTCGCCGAAAAAGCTCCGCTCGCGCGCGACCGTGCGGTCGATCAGTTGGTCGACCGTCACGAAGGTCCCTGGAACGAGGCGCTCGCGCAGCGAACCGACCGCCGAGATCGAGACTATGTCGCTGATTCCGCAGCGTTTCAACACGTCGATGTTGGCACGGTAGTTTACCCCCGCCGGCGACACCCGATGCCCCCCGCCGTGGCGCGCGAGGAAGGTGAAGCGCACCCCGCCGATCCTGCCGGTGACGACCGGACCCGACGGCTCGCCGAAGCTGCTCTTGACCGGGATTTCCTGCGCGTTCTCCAGCACCCCCACGTCGTAGAGCCCGGTTCCGCCGATTACCCCGATATGCCAGCCCATCCGCCCCGCGCCCTCAGTTCATCAACAAACCCGCCATGATGAAATCCACCGTATGCGCGCGGTAGCGGTCGCGCAATTCCTCGCTGAAGCCGTCTTCGTTGAAGCAGTAGCGCAGGATCAGCCGCGCCGAGAAGAACCGGTCGACCGCGCCGATGGCGGTGAAATAGAACAGTTGCGGATCGACCGGGCGGAACACTCCGGCCGCGACGCCCTCGCCGATCAGGCGGTCATAGGCGCGGTAGAGCGGGCTGAGATAGGTGCTTGCGATCCGCTGCGCCTCGTGCGGTTCGCTGTCGCGGATCATTCGCATCAGCAGGCGATGGATATAGGGGACTTCGTAAAACCGGTCGACCGCGTTCGACAGATGCTGACGCAGCTTGGTTTCCGGGTCGAGCGGGGACGCGACCAGCGCATCGATCGAAGCGACCACCGCTGCCATGTCGCGTTCGAGCAACGCGATCATCAGCCCGGCCTTGTTGCCGAAGTAATATTTCACCAGCGCCGAATTGAGCCCCGAACGCCGGCTGAGCTGGGCGAGCGAGATGTCGACCGTGTCGCTTTCGCGCATGATCGCCGACGCGGTGGCAAGCAGCAGTCCGCGCGCTTCGGATGGGGTTTCGGGAAGCGCGGCCATTGTGCGAACTGGGTCTCTCTTCGTAACGCTTTTAGCGGGGCTGCATCCGGATCGCGCCGTCGAGCCGCACGTGCTCGCCATTGAAATAGCCGACTTCGATCATCGTCAGCACCAACGCGGCATATTCCTCCGGGTGCCCGAGCCGCTTCGGAAAAGGCACCGAGGCCGCGAGCGATTCCTGTGCTTTCTCGGGCAGGCCGGCGAGCAGCGGCGTGTGAAAGATGCCGGGCAGGATCGTGTTCACCCGGATGCCTTCGTCCATCAGGTCGCGCGCGATCGGCAGGGTCATCCCGACGATCCCGCCCTTCGAGGCGGAATAGGCGGCCTGGCCGATCTGCCCATCGACTGCCGCGACCGATGCGGTGTTGACGATCGCGCCGCGCTCGTTGTCGGTGAGCGGATCGAGCGTCATCATCCCGGCGGCGCTTTTGGCGATGCAACGGAAGCTGCCGACGGTGTTGACCATCAGTGTCCTGGCGAAAGCGTCGATCGGGAAATGGGTGATCGCGCCGGTTTCGCGGTCGCGCCGGGTGGTCTTGCCGATCGTGCCGATCCCGGCGCAATTGACGAGGATGCGCTCCTGCCCGTGTGCCGCGCGTGCCTTGGCGAACCCGGCATCGACCGATTCGTCGGACGTCACGTCGACCTGGCAAAAGACCCCGCCGATCGCGGCGGCGACCGCTTCGCCCTTGTCCTGCTGGAGATCGAACAGCGCGACCTTCGCGCCCCTGGCCGCCAGCGCCCGGGCGGTCGCCTCGCCCAGCCCCGAGGCTCCGCCGGTAACCACCGCGGCAACGGAATTGTCGATCTTCACCTAATTCTCCCCGGAGGCGATCCTTCAACAGCGCCCGGCTAAGCCGGGTGCTCCACCCGGTCAAGCGGATGTCCGCGATAGAGCGCCGCGTTCATTTAAACGACGGCAATTTGAACGGGATGTTTCGCCGGCCACATGGCGAAACATTTCAGATCGATGGCAACTGTTGTGCGATTGCAACATTTCCGAAGCTATCGGCCGCACCCAAACTGATTTGAATTGAAACCATTACCCCCTTCAAGCAGGTGGAAAACAGCACGATGCTGTCTTTGTCCGCACGTGCTGAAAAGCGTGCGCTGCGGACAATATTTTTTGTCGCCCTGGGAGCATCCAGGGCCTTCATTGGGGACTAACCTGTGAAAATCCAATCACGCCTGCAAAGTGCGGCTGCGCCTATTGCTCTTTGCGCTGCGCTGCTCGCCCCGCCCGCTTTCGCTCAGGATGACACCACCGAGCCCTCGGACACCGTCACTCTTACGACAGACACCCAACTCGCTGCGACCGACGCTGACGATGGTCAAGTGATTGTCGTTACTGGTTCACGCATCGCGCGTCCCGAGTTCGCCAATCCCAATCCGATCCAGACCGTGGATTCGACCAAGCTGGAGCATTCCGGTACGACGAACCTTACCGAGGTGCTTGCCACCAGCCCGGCGCTGCTCGGTTCGACGCGCAGCATCGACAACGCCGGTTCCAATCTTCCCAATGCCCAATCGGTCGGCGTGAACAACCTCAACCTTCGCAATCTGGGTACCGACCGCACCCTCGTGCTCGTCGATGGCCGTCGGCATATCGCCGGTTACCCTGGCACGGCGGCAGTGGACATCAACACCATTCCGACCGACCTTGTCGAAAGCGTCGATGTGCTCACCGGCGGTGTTTCTGCGGTTTACGGTGCCGATGGCGTATCGGGCGTCGTCAATTTCATCATGAAGCACGATTTCGACGGCGTGAAAGTCCGCGGACAATACGGAATTTCCCAGCGCGGCGACGCTGGCGAGTATTATGGCTCGATCATCGCCGGCAAGAATTTCGCGGACGGGCGGGGCAATGTCACCTTTGCCTACGAATTCAACAAAGACGATCGCTTCAGCCAGAAGCAGCGCCTGAATTATGGTCACACCGGGCCGAGCTACGTTCTGACGCGCAACCCCGCCGACGGCACACCGGGCTCCGCTTCCGACGATCCGAACATACCCGACCGTGTCCTGCTGACCAACCTGCGTTGGGCGGACAGCGCGATGGGCGGTGCGTTCGACTTCACCGGCGACGGCGTTCCCGAATTCAACGGCGATGGCACACCCTATGATCTGGGCAGCTACGTGCCGGGTACGTCCTACACCATCGGCGGCGACAGCACCCCGATCGAAAGCTATTACGGCGATTATACGCCGTACTCACGTAAACACATCGGCAACATCTTCGCACATTTCGACGTCAGCAACGAACTCCAGTTCTATGCCGAAGGGAAGTATGTGAAGTCCAAGGCTTGGACCGAATCCCAGCCGACCTATGATCTGTACACGCTTCTCCAGCCCGACAACGCCTATCTGGCGCAAACCTTCGGCGCAGACGCGATTCCGGAAGACGGCGTGTTGTTCAGCCGCGACAATTTCGATTTCGGTCAGCGCCGCTATGAAATGAACCGCGAGCTGATTCGCACGGTGTTCGGCGCGAAAGGCGATCTGTCGGACCACTTCCGGTATGATCTTTCATTCGTGTTTGGTCAGTCGACCCAGCGTTCGACCAATTATGGCGACCGTATTGCCGACCGCTACTACGCGGCGATCGATGCAGTTGACGACGGTAATGGCAACATTACCTGCCGCATCAACCTGCCTGGCGAAACCGACGTATTCGGCTTCAGCTACGGCAATCCGATCGTGTTCAACGGCCCGCCGGTCACCTTCGCGCCGGGCGAATGCGTTCCGCTCAGCCTGATGGGCAACGGTGCGCCGTCGAAGGAAGCGCTCGACTTCATACTCGCCAACCATTCGGATTATGCCCGGATCCGGCAATATGTCGGCACCTTTGCGATGTCGGGCGACAGTGGCGCGTTCCTGAATCTGCCGGGCGGACCCGTCGGATACGCGTTCGGCGCAGAATATCGCAAGGAATCGAGCTATTCCGAACCGTCCGCCTACAGCCAGGCGGGCGCGCTGATCGACAATTCGCCGGGTCAGATCGAAGCTGGTGCTTTCGACGTGTGGGAACTGTTCAGCGAAGTGAACCTCCCGATCCTCAAAGACGTTCCGTTTGCGGAATCACTGTCGGTCGGCGGAGCATTCCGCTTCTCGGACTACTCGACGATCGGCCACACCAAGACCTGGAGCGTCAATGGTGAATATGCTCCGATCCGCGATATCACTTTCCGGGCGACCTATTCCAAGTCGGTTCGCGCGCCCAACATCAGCGAACTCTTCGCGCCGCAGAACGGCACGTTCCAGTTCATCACCGATCCTTGCGGCCCGGAACGGATAGCGGAAGGCACCCAGTATCGTGCAGCCAACTGCGTCGCGGGCCTGACCGCTGCCGGCCTGACCCCGGACCAGATCGCAGATTTCAACCCTGCAGACAGCCCGTTCTCGCCGCAGAACTCGAGTCTGCTGGGCGTGCAGGGCGGCAACCCCGACCTGAGTGCGGAAACTGCCAAGACACTGACTTTTGGCACGGTGCTGCGGCCTAGCTTCGTGCCCGGACTGACCTTCAGCGTGGATTGGTACAGCATCAAGCTGTCGAATGCGGTGCAATACTCGTCCGCTCAGGACATCGTCGATCTGTGTTACGATCAGCCGACGTTGAGTAACGACTATTGCGCCCTGATCTCGCGCGACTCGGATACTGGCTTCATTGGTAACTATAAGGTGATCCCCGCCAACGTGGCGGCATTCAAGACCGCCGGAATCGACATGAACCTGCTTTACGGGCACGAGATTTCACCGCAGCTCGGCCGGGTTGATCTGCGCCTTGTCGGTAACTACCTCGACAAGCTCGAGTTCGTGCCGGCGCTTGGTGCCGAAACCGAAAACGAGATGGACAGCGCTGCCTATCCGGCTCCGCGCTGGAGCGCCACCTTCGACCTGACCTGGACGAAGGGCCCGCTGTCGCTGAACTACGGCATCAACTGGTTCGCTAAGACTCGCCGGGTGACCCGTGAACAGGAAGCTGCCAATCCCGATTATGCTCCCGCAAAATACATCTGGTACCGGCAGATGTGGATGCATAACCTGTATGTCAGCTACGACGTGACCGATAACGTGAACGTATATGGCGGCGTTTCCAACCTGTTCGACCGCAAACCCGATGACGGCGCCGCCGGCTATCCGGTCAGCGCAGTCGGCCGGGCGTTCTTCATGGGCGTAAAAGCCAAGGTCTTTTAGACTCGGCACTCCACTAGACCGGACCCTTCCGGGCGAGAACAACAAGGGGGTCGGTGAAAACCGGCCCCCTTTCTGTTTCGTTCTGCTCTGTGGGATCGCTTCGCTCTAGGAGCGCCCGGAGGCGTTAGCGGGCCTAGGGGCTGGTGCGGCCCAACGTCGGACTGCCATCGCCGCGCCCCAACCCCTTTCCTTTTTTGTCGCCGTGTGACGGAATATTTCGTTACAATGGCAACTGTTGTGCAATTGCAACATTGGCGAAATTATCTCGCCCACCAAACCGATAAAATTTGAAACCAGTTCGGCGTTCCAGCAGGTTCATGCCCAGTACGAGTTGTTGTCATTGTCCGCACAAGACGAAGACCAATCGCGGGCAATGTTTCTTTACTCTTTCCCGGGGCATCCGGGGCTGATCTGGGGACTGATCTGTGAAAATACGTACACATCTCAAAGGCGCAGCTGCGCCTGTCGCACTCGCTGTTGCGCTGCTCGCACAACCCGCTTTCGCCCAGGACGGAGCCGACCCGGCCCCCGCGCTGACGACGGACGATCTCAAGCCCGCCACAGTTGTCGAGGATGACGCGAATGACGCGATCGTCGTCACCGGTTCGCGCATCCGCAGGAGCGAAACCACCAGCGCTTCTCCGATCCAGATCATCGATCCGGAGATTTCGCGCAAGGCCGGCCGCAACGACACTGCCGAAATCATCCAGAACTCGCCGATCGCCAGCGGTTCTTCGCAAATCACGGCGGCGATATCGTCCAACGCGATTTCCAACGGCGGCCCCGGCGCGGCAACGATCTCGCTGCGTGGCCTCGGCGCCGAACGCACTTTGGTGTTGCTGAACAGCCGCCGGGCCGGGCCCGCGGGTACGCGCGGGGGCGTTTCGTCGTTCGACCTCAACGTGCTGCCATCGTCGATTATCCAGTCGGTGGAAATCCTCAAGGACGGCGCATCTTCGGTGTATGGTTCGGATGCGATCGCGGGCGTGGTCAACATCATCACCAAGACCAAGACCGACGGGCTCGAACTCAACGGGTTCACCTCGTTGCCCACCGCGCATGGCGGCGAGCAATACACGCTGAGCGGGGCCTGGGGCAAAGAGTGGGACAGGGGCCACGTTCTCCTCGCGGGCGAATATTTCAAACAGAAGCAGGTCCGTCGCAAGGATCGTGACTATCTCGACTGCGATTACGATTACCTGTTCCGCGGCAAGGACACCGGCAAGGTGGACGGGGACGGCAACCCGATTTTCGCGGGGACGGACGAGCGCATCGACCTGATCGATCCGCGCACCGGCACACCCTTCTGCGACGGCGCTCCCTGGGGCCACGTCTGGACCTATTATGCCAGCAACGTGCCGCAGACCTCCGCGAGCTACACGCTGCTGCAATACAGCTACGGCAACGACAACCTCGGGCACTATGTCAGTCCGGTCGGCCCCGCGGTGAACCCCGGCGACATCTCGACTCCGGCGGGATGGTATCCGGTGGGCTCGCGCACCCCGGTTTCGGACGCGCTGGTGAATTCGTATTCGCCGATCGAACGGAAATCGACGGTCATTCCGGAGATCGAGCGCTACACCGCCTATCTCGACGCCTCGTTCGACCTCACCGACGCGGTGAGCCTCTATGCCGAAGGCCTCTACAATCACCGCCGCTCGTATGTGGACAGCTACTCGCAGTTCTACAACTTCGGCTACACGGGTCTATATCCCGCCGGGGACCCCGACGATCCGTTCCCCGGCTTCGGATCGACGCCGGGTTCGCACGCCTTTATCAGCCCGACCGGGATTCTCGACAATTACGACAACCAGATCACCGTTGATTATTACCGTGCGGTACTGGGCGCCACCGGCAAGCTGACGGACACCATCAACTTCGATGTGTACGGGCAATACAGCCGCTCGGACGGCAAGTATCGACTCGACCAGATCCTTCAGGACGTGATCACCCAGCAGACCGAACGGGCCTATGGTGCCGGTTGTGCCGGGCTGTTCTCCGAAATCACCAACAAGCCTTGCCTCCAGATCAACTGGGTCGATCCGCGCGTCATGGCCGGCGATCTGACTCAGGAGGAAGAGGATTATCTCACCGGTACGGAGACCGGCCGCACTCTCTACGTGCAGAAGTTCGTCGAGGCATCGATCAACGGCCCGTTGGTCAACCTTCCGGCGGGGCCGCTGGCCTTCGCGCTGGGTGCCACGATTCGCCGGGATTCGATCGACGATCTTCCCGGCGACATCACCCGCGCGCTGATCCCGGGCGGCGATCCGAACAACGAGGACGATTACGTCGATAACGGTTTCGCGAACAACTACTCGTCCGGCCACACTTACGGCCATGGCACGACCAAGGAAGTCTTCGGCGAGGTCGAGATCCCGATTTTCAAGGATCAGCCATTCGCCAAGAATTTCACCATCTCGGCGGCCGGCCGCGTCACCAACGTGACCGCGGTTCGCGGGCAGGATGGATTCAGCGACAGCAGCAATGGCAACGTGACCTACAAGTTCATGGCGAACTGGCAGATCACCGACTGGGTGCGCCTCCGCGGAACCTACGGCACGTCCTATCGCGCGCCGGCATTGTTCGAGCAACTCCTGGCTTCGCAATCCAGCAGGGCGCGGCAGACGATCGATCCTTGCGTGAACTGGGCGGACGCACTGGCGAAGAATGCGATCACCCAGCGCATTGCCGACAACTGCGCGGCAGACGGTATTCCGAGCAATCACGGAGGCGGGGGCATCCAGGCCACCGTCTTCAGTTCGGGTGGCATCGGCGTACTCGATCCGGAAACCTCGAAAGCCTGGACCGCGAGCGTCATCCTCACGCCGCGCTTCTCTTTCCTGCCCAACACCACAATGGATCTTACTGTCGATTATTTCGACATCAGGGTGAACGGCGAAATCGCGCAGCTTTCTCCGACCAGCATCCTGCGCAGCTGCTATGACGCGGTCGACTTCCCGAACAGCCCGTTCTGCGATCTGTTCGAGCGTGGGCAAGACGGCAATCCGGACAATATCAAAAACGTCTTCCAGAAGTTCATCAACGTCGATGAGCAGGTCAACCGCGGCCTCGACTTCACCTTCCGGGTGCGTCAGGATATGGGGCGTGCCGGCCGGATCACGCTGCTGGCCCAGGCGACCCTGCAGACCAAGGACACTGCTCTGAGCCTCGGCACGTTCGAGGACTACAACGGAGAAGTGGGCGATCCGAAGTTCACCGCCGACGTCAACCTGACCTGGGATGTCGATGACTGGTCATTCTACTACGGCGTCGACATGATCGGGAAATCCTCGAGCGTCCGCGACTATATCGAGGATTTCGGCGCGCTCTGCGGCGTGAATGCCGAAAGTCAGAACGTCTATGGCGGCTCTTACTGTGTTCGCCCCTACACTCCGGCCGTGTTCTACCACAGCATGTCGATCACCAAGGAGTTCCAGGATCGCTTCGAGCTGACGCTGGGTGTGAGCAACCTCTTCAATACCCGGCCGCCGCAGATTTCGGGCCTCACCGAGATCGGCAGCTCGCCGTTCGTATCGAACTACGATTGGCAGGGGCAGCGTTGGTTCGCTTCTGTCGGCGCCAAGTTCTAAGCTATCCGCCAACAACCGGGAGGGGCCGCGCCGATGGTGCGGCCCCTTTCTATTTGTCCGCCGTGCCTTGCACTATCGGCGGCTTCTCCTTTACCCTTGGATTGCGATGCAACGGATCAACCTGAAGCCCGACGATCTCGACGAGCAGAACCGGCGGTTCGCGCAGCGTCCACTGGAACAGGCGGTGTTCCTCAACAGCGTGCCCAAGTCGGGCAGTCATTTGCTGCGCAATATCCTGCGAATGTTCGTGCCGGTGGCGCAGCAATACCAGGACGAATTCATCCAACACGCGATCCTGCAACAGCACATCGCCGCGTTCAAAAGCCGCGCGCCGCTGCTCAGTTGGGGGCATCTGTTCTTTTCCGATGCCTCGGCTATCTTGACCGCCGACTGCCGCAAGGTCCTGCTGGTGCGCGATCCGTACAGCTGGGTTCTCGCCAAGGCGCGGTTCCTGCTGTCGGACCAATTCACCGGCGATCTCGATCACCTGAAGACCGATCCGGTAACGCCCGAGCAGTTGATCAACCTGGTGATCTTCGGGATCCACCGCAAAAATCCGGGTCTGCATGACAGCTACATGTTCAATGCCGTCGCGTGGCTCGGCACCGGCATCCACCTCGTCCGCTACGAAGAATTGATGGCCGCATTGGGTGCGCTCGACCGGCCCGAAGGCGAGGGCTATTTCGACGGCCTCCTGAACGCATGCGGCCTTGCGCGGCCCGACGACTGGAAGGAACGCATCCGGATCGGGTCCGATCGCCGGCGCAGCGGAACAGCGCGGGAAAACCTTTCGTTGCGATCCTCGCATCTTCCCGAAGAACTCAACGATTTCCAGCGCCGGCTGGTGGACGCAGCCTATCCCGGCCTGCGGCCGCTGCTCGGGTACGAATGACGCCCTCGGTGGCTGAACCTGCTCCGATCCGCCGCGCCGGCACGCTGGACGAAGCCTTAACCAATGGTCGCAGCCTCCTCGCCGGCCATCCCCGCATGGCGCTCACACAGGCACAAGCGATTCTGGAACAGGATCGCACCAATGGCGATGCCCTCAGGCTGGCGGCAGCGGCCCATCGGGCGCTCGGAGAAGCGGAGCTCGCGCTGAATGCCGAGATCGCCGCGATCACCGTCAGCCAACATTTGCCGGAGGTGATCGCCGCGGCAAGGGCCCTGCAACAGGGCGAATACGGCGAGGCAAGCCGGCTCGCCGCGGCACATCTTCGGAACGCGCCTGAAGATCTCGCGGCACTCACCGTATCGGCCGAATCGGCCATCGCGCTCGCGCTGCCCGACAAGGCCGAACCGCTGCTGCGTAAGGTGCTTCAGCGGGCTCCCACCTTCGTGCCTGCGCGGCGGCTGCTGCTTAATGCATTGATCATGCTCGACCGCCTGCGCGAGGCGCGCGCGATGCTGCTGGAGATGATCGCCGCGAACGTGGACGACGAACGCGCGCAGTACCGGATATTGGTGCGGATCGATGGCGACCTTGGCGATCACCAGGCGGCCGCGGCGACCTGCGCAAAGCTCGTGCGGATGGCCGGGGCAACCGCGGACGACTGGCTTGCCTATGCCGACAGCCTGCGCTTCGCAGGCCAGAAAGGCGATGCGATCGAGGCCTATCGCCGCGCGATCGAGACCGACCCGGGCGCCTGGCGCGCATGGTGGGGCCTCGCCGATATCGATGCCGGCGCGATCGGGGACGAGGATGTCGCGACGCTGGAGCGGGCGCTTGGCGAACAGAAGAACGATCCCGAAGCCGCCGGCAATCTCGAGTTCGCGCTTGGCATCGCCTATGACGCGCGCAGGCGGCCCGAGCGGGCGTTTCCGCATTTCGCGGCCGGCAACGCGCTGCGCCGCGCGGCCCAGCCTTACGACGCGCACGAGCTGACCGGCCAGGTGGATCGCAATCTGGCGAGCTTCGCCGCCGCCGCGCCCTCGCCGCCCGACTCAAACGGCGGGCCGGTGCCGATCTTCGTGATCGGCATGCCGCGTTCGGGCTCGACTCTGGTCGAACGGATCCTCGGTCGGCATTCGCTGATCGAAGGGGTCGGCGAGCTCTCGATCGTGCCTCATATGATCCAGCGGCTGAAGCTCGACCACCCCGGCGAGGGCTTCGAACGGCAGGTTGCGGCGCTGCCGGCCACCGAACTCGCACGGCTGGGCGCGTGGTATCTGGCCCGCGCCGGCGAACACCGGCGGAGCGCAAAGCCGTGGTTCGTCGACAAGCTGCACATGAACTGGCAGCACCTGCCGCTGATCCTGCGGATGCTGCCACAGGCCCGCATCGTCGATGTGCGCCGCGGCGCGCTCGACTGCTGCTGGTCCAACTACAAGACGCTGTTCGCGCGCGGCCATCCCGCGGCGAGCGATCTGTCCGATCTCGGGCGCTTCTATCGTGACTACGTCCGCCAGACCGATGCGCTGCGCAGCCGCACCGGGCGCATCCACTTGCTCGATTACGAAGCGCTGGTGGACGATATCGCGGGCGAGGCGGGGGCGCTGTTCGAAGCGCTCGGGCTGGCGCTCGAACCGCAATGCCTGGACTTCCACCTGTCGAGCGAGCCGGTCGCCACCGCCAGTTCGGAGCAGGTGCGGCAACCGCTCAATCGCCGGGGCATCGGCGCCTGGCGGGCTTACGAGCCGTGGCTCAGCCCGCTGAAGGAAGCGCTCGGTCCGCTCGCGAAAGGCTAGCTGAGATACCCCGCATCCGCTTGCAGAAGGACACGCTGGACGAGGAAAACCGTAGGTTCGCCTGCCGCGGACCGGTGCTTCTCAACAGTGCGCCGGAATCAGGCCCACATCCGCGGCCGGTGAAGGAATTATCCGCACGCCGGCAAGCGACGGTCGATTCCACCGCGCCCGAGCCCCCGCCAGCGCGGGCGATCAGGCAACCGCGATCTTCAACTCGCCATCGCCCTCGTCGACTTTGACCGTCGAGCCGTCGGGGATTTCACCCGCAAGCAGCTTTTCGGCCAATGGGTCCTGCAGGTAGCGCTGCACCGCCCGCTTGAGCGGACGCGCGCCATAGACCGGGTCGTAGCCGACCCGCCCGAGCCAGCGGCGCGCCGCGTCGGTCAGGTCGAGCGCGATCTTGCGGTCCTTGAGCAGCTTCTGCACCCGCCCGATCTGGATATCGACGATCGGCGCCATGTGATCGAGGCCGAGGCGGTGGAACAGGATGATCTCGTCCAGCCGGTTGAGGAATTCGGGCCGGAAATGCGCCCGGACGACTTCCATCACCTGCGGCTCGACCGTCTCCACATCCTGCCCTTCGTCGAGGTTCGCGAGGAACTGGCTGCCGAGGTTCGAGGTCAGGATGATCAGCGTGTTCGAGAAATCGACCACCCGGCCCTGCCCGTCGGTCAGCCGCCCGTCGTCGAGCACCTGCAGCAGCACGTTGAACACATCGGGATGCGCTTTCTCGACCTCGTCGAACAACACGACCTGGTAGGGGCGCCTGCGAACCGATTCGGTAAGAACTCCGCCTTCCTCGTAACCAACATAACCCGGAGGAGCGCCGATCAGCCGCGCGACCGCGTGCTTCTCCATGAATTCGCTCATGTCGATGCGCACCATCGCGCTGTCATCGTCGAAGAGGAATTCGGCGAGGGCCTTGGTCAGCTCGGTCTTGCCGACGCCGGTCGGCCCGAGGAACAGGAAGCTGCCCAGCGGCCGGTTCGGATCCTGCAGCCCGGCGCGCGCGCGGCGCACTGCCTTGGACACGGCGGTAACCGCGTCGCTCTGGCCGATCACGCGCTTGCCGATGATCTCTTCCATCTTGAGCAGCTTCTCGCGCTCGCCCGCCAGCATCCGGTCGACCGGAATCCCGGTCCACTTGCTGACCACGGCGGCGATGTCGTCGTCGGTCACTTCCTCGCGCAGCAGAGCATTCTTCGACTGGCTCTGCGCTTCGGCGAGCTTCTTCTCCAGCTCGGGGATCCTGCCGTAGGACAGCTCGCCCGCTTTGCCGAGATCGCCCTGGCGCTGCGCTTGATCGAGTTCGACCCGCGCGGCGTCGAGCTCTTCCATGATCTTGCCTTCGGACGCGATCTTCTCGCGCTCGTTCTGCCAGCGCGTGGTGAGTTCGCCGGACTGCTCGGTGAGACTCGACAATTCTTCGCGCAGATTCTTGAGGCGGTCCTTCGACGCGTCGTCCTTCTCCTTGGCGAGCGCCATCTCCTCGATCTGGAGCTGCATGATCCGCCGGTCGAGCGTTTCCAGCTCCTCGGGCTTGGACTCGACCTCCATGCGGATCCGGCTCGCGGCCTCGTCCATCAGGTCGATCGCCTTGTCGGGCAGGAAGCGGTTGGTGATGTAGCGGTTGGAGAGCGTCGCCGCGGCGACGATCGCATTGTCCGAAATGCGCACGCCGTGGTGCAGCTCGTACTTCTCCTTGAGGCCGCGCAGGATCGAGATCGTGTCTTCCACGGTCGGCTCATCGACGAACACCGGCTGGAAGCGGCGCTGCAGCGCGGCGTCCTTCTCGACGTATTTCTGGTATTCGTCGAGCGTGGTCGCGCCGATGCAATGCAGCTCGCCGCGCGCGAGCGCGGGCTTGAGCAGATTCGACGCATCCATCGAGCCTTCGGATGCGCCCGCGCCGATCAGCGTGTGCATCTCGTCGATGAACAATATGATGTCACCCTCGGCGCCCTTGACCTCGTCGAGCACGGCCTTGAGCCGCTCCTCGAACTCGCCGCGGTATTTCGCGCCGGCGATCAGCGCGCCCATGTCGAGCGCCATCAGCTTGCGGCCCTTGAGACTGTCGGGCACGTCGCCATTAGCGATGCGCAATGCGAGGCCTTCGGCGACCGCGGTCTTGCCGGTGCCGGGTTCGCCGATCAGCACCGGATTGTTCTTGGTCCGGCGGGCGAGGATCTGGATCGTGCGGCGGATTTCCTCGTCGCGCCCGATCACCGGATCGAGCTTGCCCGAGCGCGCGGCCTCGGTCAGGTCGCGCGCGTATTTCTTCATGGCATCATAGGCGTCTTCGGCGCCCGAGCTATGCGCGCCGCGGCCGCCGGTCGCTTCCTGGATCGCGCTTTCGAGCGCCTTCGGATCGACATTGGCCGCCTTGAGCGCCTGCCCCGCCGCCGTGGTCGGCGCGAGCGCGAGCGCCTGGAGGATACGCTGGACGGGCACGAAGCTGTCGCCCGCCTTGGCGGCGAGCTGTTCGGCCTGGTCGAGGATCCGCACCGTGTCGTTATCGAGCCCGGGGGTCGATTGCGCGCCGCTGCCCGAAACGACAGCGATCTTGCCGAGCGCCTTGTCGGTTTCCGCGACCGCGATCTGCAGGTTTCCGCCCGCGCGCTGGATCAGCTGCGCGGCCATGCCTTCATTGTCTTCGAGCAACGCCTTCAGCAGATGCTCGGGCGTGATCCGCTGATGGTTCATGCGGATCGCGACGGTCTGGGCGCTCTGGACGAAACCCTTCGCGCGGTCTGTGAATTTTTCGAGATTCATGGAATGCCCTCAATGCCTTTCCCGCTCGATATGGTGTTGCAAATTGGCAACACAAGCCCTGCCCGACAGTTTCTCTCGGGGTGTGTTACGAACATAGGCAGGCCCTGGGCGCGACGCTAGGCAGGGGCGGGAATATTTGTTAGCCCGCGCGACTGGAACGGCCGAATGGATTGCCGATATCTGCCGGAGTGGAGCCGCCGAGCGAGCCCCGCCCGGCTACGCTGGACGAAGCGCTGGCCAATGGCTGGAAGCAGCTTGCGGGGAAGCCGGCGGTCGCGCTTGCCCAGGCGCGCGCGATCCTGCAACTCGCGCCCGGAAACTCCGACGCGCTGCGCCTGGCCGCCGCCGCGCATCGCGCGCTTGGCGAAGCCTCGCAGGCGCGCGACGCTGAAATGGCGGCGATCGCGACCAGCCAACAGCTCCCGCAGCTGGTGGCCGCCGCCCAGGCCCTGGACGCCGGGCGCCACCGCGATGCCGCCGGTGAAGCCTGCGCTCTGCTGCGCGCGATGATCGCCGAGGGTTTCGACGATCCGCGCGAGCATTTGCGCATGCTGGCGCGCTATGAAGGCAAGCTGGGCCATCACGAGGCCGCCGCTTCCGATTGCCGCGATCTGCTGCAGCTCGGCGGCAATCGCGCCGAAGACCATGCCGCCTATGGCGACACGCTGCGCTTCCTCGGGCGCAAGGACGCGGCGATCGAAGCCTATCGCGGCGCGCTAAACCTGCGCTCACGCCTGGTGGTGCCTCGCCGATATCGGCCGCTTCTTCCGCAATTACGTGCGCCAGACCGACGCGCTGCGCGCACTCGCGCCGGAGCGCATCCATCTGCTGCGCTACGAGGAACTGGTCGACGACATCGCCGGCGAGAGCGCTGCGCTATTCCGCGCGCTGGGCCTGCCGTTCGAAGAGGGCTGCATCGACTTCCACCTTTCCACCGGCGCGGTCGCGACCGCCAGTTCCGAACAGGTCCGCCGCCCACTCAACCGTGATGGGATCGGCGCCGCGCGCGCCTATGACGCGTGGTTGGGGCGGTTGAAGGAAGCTCTGGCCCAAGGCTGAAAACGCCCTGTTCGCTTCGCTGACCTCTGTGTAGGTAATGCCGCGGATGAGGGAGAGAACGGCATGAGGAAACGGCTGGCACGGATCGGCATCGCGCTGCTGATCGTCCTGCTTGCCGCCTTCATCGTGCTGCGAACCTGGGAGCCGTTCTTCGCCACTCCCGGTAAAGCTCCGCCGGCCGCGCATTATTCCGCCGAGATCGTCCGCGACGAATACGGCGTGCCGCATATCCACGGCCACCGCGACGCCGACGTCGCCTTCGGGATCGCGATGGCCCATGCGGAGGACGATTTCTCGACCCTGCAGGATGTCGCCGCGATGACCCGCGGGCGCTACGGCGCGAACGTCGGGCAGGACGGGGCGGCGGTCGATTTCGCCTACCATCTGCTGGGTGCGCGCGAGACTGCCGAACGCGATTACGCGAAGCTGCCGGCCGCCGTGCGCGCGCTGGTCGATGCCTATGCCGCCGGGCTCAACACCTACGCGAAACAGCATCCGGGCGAGATCAAGCTCGACCGGCTGTTCCCGCTGAACGGCGTCGATATCGCGACCGGCTTCGCGCTGCGCCAGCCATTCTTCTTCGGGCTCGACAAGACCCTCGGCGCGCTGGCCAGGGACGAGGACCCTCCGGTCGATTTCGGCCCGGTGTTCGACAAGGCCGCGCCGCTCAATCCGCCAACCGATGCCGACCTCGAATCCGGCGACGACAACGGTTCCAACGCCTTCGCGATCGCCCCGGCCAAATCGGGCGACGGCGCCACGCGCCTCGTCTCCAACGCGCATCAGCCGTGGCGCGGCCCGGTCGCGTGGTACGAGCTTGAGGTCGAGAGCGACGAGGGCTGGCACTTCGCCGGCGCGACCTTCCCCGGCGCGCCCTTCCCGCTGCTTGGCCATAACGAGACGCTTGGCTGGACCAACACCGTCAACCGGCCCGATCTGGTCGACGTCTACAAGCTCGTGCTCGACAAGAGCGGCACGAAATACCGGCTCGACGGGCAGTGGAAACCGCTGGTCAGGCAGGATGTCACCCTGCCGGTGAAATTTGGCCCGGTGGTCCTGCCGATCCGCCGCACCATCTGGCGCAGCGAGCACGGGCCGGTGATCGTGAACGCTAAAGGCGCCTTCGCGATCCGCTATGGCGGGATGGACCGGATCGACCAGTTGACCGAATATTACCGGCTGAACAAAGCGCGGAACTACGCCGAATGGACCGCGGCGCTGAGCCGGCAGGCGATCCCCTCGACCAATTTCATCTATGCCGATGCGGCCGGCAATATCGCCTATCGCTACAACGCCGCGATCCCCGAGCGGCCCGCGGGTCATGACTGGCGGCGGGTGCTGCCAGGCGACCGGTCGGCGCTGATCTGGCGCGCGATGGTCCCGTTCGACCGCATCCCGCATTACCTGAACCCCGCCTCGGGTTACCTCTACAATTCGAACAACTCGCCGTTCCACGCCGCCGGGCCGAGCGATCTTTCGCCCGCCAGCGTCCCGCCCGAATGGGGCGTCGAGCTGACCATGACCAACCGCGCACACCGCGCGCGGAAGCTGCTGGGCGAACCCGGCCCGATCGGCCTCCCCCGGCTCGAGGCGATCAAATACGATCTCGGCTGGGAGCGCGCCGGGTATGTCGCGCGGCTGCTTGACGGTATCGCGAAGCTCGACCTGAGCAACCAGCCGGAACTGGCGAAGGCGCAGAAGCTGCTCGCACAATGGGGTTTCACCTCGGACAACAAGGGCCCGGCCGATGCGCTGGCGCTGCTGGTGCTGCACGAGGCGACCAGCGCCGATTACAACAACCGCGCCGATCCCGATCCGAAGACCCAGCTCAAGTTCGCTGCCGACCATTTGATGACATATTTTGGCCGACTCGACCCGCCGATGGCCGATCTCCAGCGGCTTCGCCAGGGCCCCGGGAAGTACGCGGTCGACCTGCCATACACCGGCGGTAGTGATACTTTACGCGCCGCGTCCAACTGGGACATGGCGAGCGACGGGCGCCTGTCGGTCAAGCATGGCGACAGCTTCATCATGTTCGTCGAATGGGGCAGGGACGGCGCAGTCCATTCGACCTCCGCCATGCCCTTCGGCAGCGCGAGCACCCGCCCGGACAGCCCGCATTACACCGATCAGTCGCGCATGTTCGTCGCGATGAAGCGCAAGCCGGTCCATTTCGAACGCGCCGATGTGCTGAGGAGTGCCGTTCGTCGATATCGTGTGACGAGCGGGTGACGAGGCGCTAGTCCCGGCAGGATAGTTTCGAAGGTTTCTATATCTTCGTCATTGCGAGGACTGACGGTCCTGCCACACGCGATGATGACGGGTTTTCATGTTCAAGGGACTGACCATGCGCCGCTTTTTCACCACCTGCCTGCTTTCCACCGCCCTGATCGCGGCCACCCAACAGCCGGCCTTCGCGCAGGCGAAACCCGCGCCCCTCGCCAGCCTGGTGAAGACGGTCGACATCCCCTACGAGCGCTTCACCCTGCCCAACGGCCTCACCGTGCTGGTCCATACCGATCGCAAGGCGCCGGTCGTCGGCGTGACGGTCTATTACCGGGTCGGCTCGAAGAACGAGCCGCAGGGCCACACCGGCTTCGCGCATCTGTTCGAGCATCTGATGTTCGGCGGATCCGAGAACGTCGAGAATTTCGATATTCCGCTGGAAGGCGCCGGCTCGACCTCGACCAATGGCTCGACCTGGTATGACCGCACCAATTACGTCGAGACCGTGCCGACCGGCGCGCTCGACCTCGCATTGTTCATGGAAAGCGACCGCATGGGCCATCTGCTCGGCGCGGTGACCCAGGACAAGCTCGATAAGCAGCGCGGCGTGGTCCAGAACGAGAAGCGTCAGGGTGATAACGACACCTACGGCCTGGTCGATTATGCGATCAATGAGGGCCTGTTCCCGGTCGGCCATCCCTACCGGCACTCCACCATCGGCTCGATGGCGGACCTCGACGCCGCCAGCATCGCCGATGTGCGCAAGTGGTTCACCGATCACTACGCTCCGAACAACGTGGTGCTGAGCCTGAGCGGCGATATCGATGTCGCGACCGCAAAGGCCAAGGTGGAGAAATGGTTCGGTGACATTCCGCGCGGGCCCGAGATCGCCCCGGTCACCGCCGATCCGGTCACCCTCGCCGAGCCGGTCAGCCGCGACATGGCCGATCAGGTGCCGGTGACCCGGATCATCAAGACCTGGACCGGGCCGAAGCTGACCGATCCCGATGCGGTGCCGCTGCAGATCGGCATGTATGTGCTGGGCGGGCTCGCATCGAGCCGGCTCGACAATGCGCTGGTCAAGGGCGACGAGATCGCGGTGAGCGTCACCGCGGGCGACCAGCAGCAGGAGCAGGTCAGCTTCCTCCAGGCGCAGATGGACGTGAAGCCGGGCGTAGACCGGGCGCTGGCCGAAAAGCGGCTGAACGAAGTGATCGCCGAACTGGTCAAGAACGGCCCGACCGCCGACGAATTGCAGCGCGCGGCGACTAGCGTCGTCTCGGCGCAGATCGGCGCGCTCGAAGTGGTCGGCGGGTTCAACGGCAAGGGGGCGACCCTTGCCGAAGGGCTGATCTATGCCGGCGATCCCGACAACTACAAGAAGGAGCTGGAGCGAACCGCCGCGCTGAAGCCCGACGAGGTCAAGGCCGCGCTCCAGCGCTGGCTGACCCGCCCGGCCTACACGCTGACGGTTCTGCCGGGCGAGCGCACCGAAGACGGCGCGAAGATGGGCGGCTGGGGCGACGAGGCGACCACGCCCCCGCCCGCGCCCGATGCCAAGGCTCCGCCGCCGCCGCTCGCCACCGGGCCCAAGCGCGATTTTCCGCCGGTCGCCGAAGTCGGCACGCTGACCTTCCCGGCGGTCGAGCATGCGACGCTGAAGAACGGCATCCCGGTGGTGCTGGCCCGCCGCAGTGCGATCCCCAAGCTGTCGCTGCGGATGGAATTCGATGCCGGCTATGCGGCCGACGGCGCGGCCAGGGCCGGCACCCAGACGCTGATGATGGGCCTGCTCGAAGAAGGCACCAAAACCCGCAGCGCAATCCAGATCGCCGAGGAGCAGGAGCGGCTCGGCGCTTCGATCGGCACCGGCAGCGACATGGACACCAGCTCGGTCGATCTGACCGCCCTCACCGCCAATCTCGCCCCGTCGCTCGAGCTGATGGCCGATATCGTGCGCAACCCGGCGTTCAATCCGGCCGACGTCGCGCGGGTGAAGGGCCAGCGCCTCGCCGATATCGCGCAGGAGAAGGCCGATCCCTTCGGCCTCGCGAGCCGCGCGATGCGGCCGATCGTCTATGGGCCCAACCATCCCTATGGCAATGTCGGCAGCCTCGGCATCGAGAGCGTGGTCAAGGCGCTGACGCCCGAGGCACTGCGCGCCGAGCATGACCGCTGGCTGCGCCCGGACACCGCCCGGATCACCGTGGTCGGCGACATTTCGATGAAGGACCTGCTGCCCCAGCTGGAGAAGAGCTTCGGCAACTGGCCCGGCGTGCGCTCGGCCAGGCCGGTCAAGGACCTCTCAGCCCCGCTGCCTGCGGGCAAGCAGCATCTGGTGGTGATCGACCGGCCAAACTCGCCGCAATCGGTGCTGATCCTCGCGCATGCGCTGCCGATCACCGGCGCGACCCAGGGGACCGAGACGCTCGACCTCGCCAATGAGGTGCTCGGCGCGGGCTTCCTCTCGCGCCTCAACCTCGACGTGCGCGAGGACAAGGGCTGGAGCTACGGCGTCGGCAGCCAGGTGACCGCCTATAAGGGGCCGGAGACGATGATGGTCTATACCCAGGTCCAGTCCGACCGGACCGGGGATTCGATCAAGCTGATCCTCGACGACATGAAGGCCTTCCCCTCGGCCAAGCCGGTCGACGATATCGAGTTCCAGCGGGTGACGGACGGCAATATCCGCGGCATGCCCAACCGCTACCAGACCAACGCCCAAGTGCTTGGCGCGCTGGTTTCGAACCAGCGGCTCGGCAGGCCCGATGATTATCAGGCGAAGCTGCCCGATCTCTACCGCGCGATCACCAAGGACCAGATCGACGCGGCGGCCGGCAAATATCTCGCGCCGGGCGATCTCGCGATCATTGTCGTGGGCGACCGCAAGGTGATAGACCAGCAGCTGGCGGGGCTGGACTTGCCCATTGAATATGCCAATACTGACACCGATGTAAGCACAACCGCGGGCGGAGGGGACTGATCCCTCGCCCACCAGCAGAGAGGATCCTCCAATGGCAGTTGCCGGAAGTTACGACGCCCTGACCAAGACCCCGATGGGCGACCAGAACAGCGTGTTCACCGTGACCCCGTCGGCCGACGGCACCACCTTCACCGGCAGCAATGTCGGCCCGCTCGGCTCGCTCGAGATCGAGAACGGCAAGATCGACGGCAACACGCTGACCTGGACCATGCAGATGACCGTGCCCATGCCGCTGACCCTCAACGCCACCGCGACCATCGACGGCGACACGCTCACCGGCACCGTCAACGCCGGCGCCTTCGGCGACATGCCGATGACGGGAACGCGCAAGGGCTGAAGCCTCGCTGGCCAACCCCCTGCGACAAAAAGGAAAAACGCGTCAAGCAGAGCTTGGCGCGTTTTTATTTTGCCCCGTTGCGACGAATTGAATCGTGACTATACTTCCGAATTGGGGACCGTTATTTCAATAACGGCTTGATTTAGGGGGTTTTACCTAAGTGCGGGTCGCGTCTTTTGTGCTGGGCTTTGTCCTGGCAGGTCAGAGTGCGCTCTATGCGCAGGAAACAAGCATCCATCCAGCCGCGGCACAAGCCGCGGAGGCCCAGCCTCCTGTGCCCGCGGCACTTCCGACGGACAGGGAACCTGACAACGTCGAGCATTCTCACGAGGGAGTTGCCACTCCAGCACCGATCTCCCTCGAAATGCTCCCCGCGAAAACGCCGGTCGTGGTCGCGCTCGAACAGGACCTCACGACCGTGACCAACCAGGTCGGCGATATGTTCAAAGTGGTCGTAGCCGAAGACGTCGTTTGGCAAGGTACGACGTTCATCCCCAAAGGGACGGTCGGCTCAGGCCAAATCACTTTCGTCACCAAGAAGGGCGGCTTCGGCAAACCGGGAATCATCGGGATCGCCTTGCGGGATCTCGATTTCGGCGGGACGAAATTCGCACTCGACGGCCGTTATCGCGAAGAGGGCAAGAACAACAATGGCGCTACCGCTGCGACCTTCTTCGCGGCCGGCATCTTTGCAGGCGTCATCCAGGGCAAGGCCGGGGTTATCCCGCGAGGACGCGAACTCCATGCCCGGACCGGGGAACCGATTCCATTTGTCGCGCGCCCGTCCAGCGCGGACGCCCTGGCCCCCATTGACGCCGATCACCCGGGGCAGCCCGCCACGCCCGGGCTGGGCGCCGACCAATCTAAACTCAATTGAACGGACTGCTTGGAAAGGAGAATTCAATGCGAAATCTAATTGCACTGTCGGGTATCGCACTCGTGGCTGCCATCGGTCTGCTGGCTTCGGCCGGGGCCGGCGCGGAAGAATCCGCCATTGCCGGCGCGGGGGATGCCGCGCCGGAATGTGAGTTGCACGTATTCCCCACGCTGGAAGGCCAGGCGCAGACGACCGGACTGCTGTCAGGCTTCGGCTTCATCGGCGCCGCAGTGGATGCGGCGGCGAATAAGGATCGCAACATCAGCGAAGCCGACTATCTGAAGGAAGCGCTGGGGCCGAAGATGCAGGTCGATGCGATGGCAGGAATAGACCTGGTCAGCGCGCTCAAACTGCCGCCTTCGAAGATCATTTTCGAAACGCCGATCGCCGATCGCAAGATCACCACCAAGGCGGATACTCGGCTGACGCAATCGAGCGCTCCCTGCTATGCCGAACTACTGGTGACGCAGAACTTCTACACTAAGAAGGCAATCTACGGCCGCTCCCTCAATAATCGCTTCATTTTCAAGGATTTTCGCACAGGCAAAAACAAGACCAGCCTGTTCAAGGGCCGCGGGGGCAACGGGCTTTCGCACTTCCCGCCAAAGACTACCGATGAAACGGAAGTCGCTGAAGCCGAATTGCGCGATGTATTCGTGAAGAACTTCATGGAGTTCTCGGGCAACGTGAAACCCGCCAAATTGGCGAAGAAGTAAGGGTTGCGCGAAGGAGGCGCGCGAGAATGTAGCCTCCTTCGCCGTAGCTGCATCCGGAAGGGTAAGGCCATGCGTTATGCGATCGCGAATTGCCTGATTGCCATTCTCCTTATTACGCCTGCGAATGCAGCACCCAAGGCCGAGCCGCGTGCCCTGGATGCGAAAAACCGCCCCGCGGAAGACGGACGAAGCGTGTTGGTGGAACTGGCGCAGACGGAAATCGCTACAGATGTTGATATCGGCCGGGTCGCGTTTCCGGGAGGCGGCGGGGGGCTGCTCGGCGCACTGATCATTTCGGCGCAGGACGATTCCCGCAAGCGGCTCACGGAAAGTGCACAGGCCCGCGCCGACGCGGCGGTCGCACCGCTACGGCAAGCGCTTGCCGATTTCGACGTTGCTGCGCTGGCGCTGAGAACGACACATGGGGCCCTGGACGCTTCTGCGTGGTTCACTCCGCGGGATATCGCGCTCGAGCGATCGCCATCGGACAGTAGTCGGGAAGGTTTCATTCAATCCGTCTCTACTCGGCAGTTCGCCGTGATCTCCTACACTTACGGCCTTTCCCCAGACTTCACCCAGATAAGGGTGGTCGCCGACGTCATCCTGGCCAGCAAACCCGCGAAAGGCCGGCCGGGCGCGTTTCAGGTGCTTTTACGGCAACGCGTCTCAAGCGTCGCCGAGCTTAGGCAACGGTCCTACGAGGCGGCCGACAATGTCGCGGTCTGGCGCGCCGAAGACGGGAAAATTGCCGAAGCATCGCTGACCGCCGCTTTCGCGAAGCTGGAGCGGCTGGTTCCTTTTGCGCTCGGTCTCCAGCCAGCCGATCTGGACAGGCTGGATGCCGCCAGCCAGCCTAAAGTATTCGCTTCGGGTTTCTACGGGCCGAAAGTCGAGCTGGCTCCGGCCTTGCCCGGCGAAAACGTGCTCTGGGTCGATGGCGGGTTGCTGGACGTGTGGGCTGCGCCGAGCCTGTAATCGGCAGAATAATGCTATCGGTGGGACGTCCCGTCCCCAACCGAAAAGTCGAACACCCTGACCTCCTGCCCCTCCCCATCCCCGGAGCCGCTGCCGGACGGGGAGCTGTAGAGGAACCCGTACTCGCCGCCCGCGAGGTCCTGCCCCGGCTGGACCCGGTAGACGCCCGGGGAGACCTGCGTGGAAGCGAAGGGGATGCGATCTTTCTCGGCCACGCTGTGGCTCGAGCCGAAGCGGCTGGACGAGCCGACCTTGGCCTCGCGCCCGTCGTCGCCGACCTCGAAGCGGATAAGGTTGAAATCGCCCGGCGACGCTATGCGGTCGGTCGTTCCGAGGATGCCGCCGGTGCTTGGTGCCCCGCCATCCTTGCCGAAGAAGAAATAGAATACCGGCCGCCGGCGCAATGTTTCGACCTGCGCCTGCCGCTCGGAGATCACCGCCTTGCGGCTGCGCTTCGCGATCCCGCCAGTCAGCCAATAGGCGACGAGGTTGCCGCTCTTGGTCCGCCGGCTGGTGACGGGCGGAAGCGCGACCATGCTCGTCGGCGAGCGCCAGTCCACCAGCAGGTAGATCCCGGGCGGATGCGGCACTTCGGGATCGGGCGAATCCGGCGATAGCGCCGCCGCGACCCGCGCACCGCTCCCCTGCGCGGCGCCGGCTTTCGCGCCGCCCCCCGCGGCGATCATCTCCGCGATCACCGGGTTCGAAACGCCCTTCTTCCGCAGCGCCAGCAGCCCGTCGATACTGGTGTCGAAGGAATTGCCGGACGCGCGGATCTTCGCGATCAGCACCTGATCGCCCAGCCCGGCGGCGGCCAGCCGCACAATTTGCTCGTTGGTCAGAGTTTCGGCCGCCGCCGCCGCAGGCATCAGCGCAAGGGCCAGCGCGGCAAAGGCGGCCGGCAGTCTCACGATCCGGGCGCCGCCTCAGGAGTTTGAGCCGGAGCCTTGAGGTCGATCACCTTATCGCGGCGATACGCGAGCACGCCCGGAATCGGCTGAAGGCGGTTGATCTCGGCCCCGAACCAGTTGGGCAAGGTCGGCATCGCGTGGAAATCGGCGGCGGCGAACATGTCTGCCGGGATGCGCGGATCCTTCGCCCCCCCGTCTGCCGGTGACAGGATCATCAGCGCCCGGACGAGCGCGTCGTTGCGATCCACCCCTTCCGGAAATCCTCCATCCGTATCGAGCGGGCGACCATCCTTGTCAGCGAAGCCATAGTCGTAACGCAAGGTGGTGACCTTGCCCGGGACGACATCGAACCACACCGTCCCCATGCAGGCGCAGGTCCCCAGGCCGGCGCTGATCGTGCCGTAGAAGATATATTCGCCCGGCGGCACTTCGGTCAGGTACAGCGCCGCCTTCTCGCCCTTGCTGAAGCGGTTGAGCGGCCCGATCATAATCATCTTCTTCGTTTCGAGCGCGGCCCACGCGAACGAATCCTCGGTCGGCTCGACCGGTTCCTTCGGCTTGTCCGCTTCCGGATGGTCTTTCAGTGCCTGCATCGTGCGCGCCCAACTCGCATGATTCTTGACCCAGCGCGCATGCTGTTTCTCCAGCGCCGCCGCCCGCTCCTGCCGATCGTTCGCGCGCTCCTCCTCACTGGGGCGGGCGAACAGCGTGATCGGAAGGGCCGCAGCCGTCTGCACGAGGACATAGGCCTTCGCCGGGTCCAGCTGGACGACCGGCCTGTCCTTCACCGCGACCATCGTCGGAGCATCCGCGGCGAGGGCCGGCGCTTCGCCCAGCTGGGCCAACGCGAACAATATCAAGAGCGCTTTCCTCATAGCCCCAACGCCTCCGCCGCCGGCCGTGGCCCTGAGGCTGCCCTGGCCTGGCGCGCGAGCAGTGGCTGGCGTTTGGGCTCCTCGACCTTGCCGTTGCCTTCCTCGAAATTGAACTTTTCCCACAAATCCTTGGACAGCCCGTAGCGGTCATAACCCTTGAACCACATGCAGCGCCGCATGTTCACGCGCCGCTTGCGCCGCTCTTCGGCGGAGCCGTAGATCGCGCTGGCGATTGCCCCGCCGATAGCGCCGCCGATCGCGCCGCCGAGTCCGTACATCGCGGTGGTGCCGGGATTGGGATAATAGTCGCCGCCGAACAGCCCGCGCGCGTAGCTGTCGCACTGGCGGATGTCAGTCAGCGCTTCGGCGAAACTCGTATCGGCGCGATTGAAATAATAGTATTTCTGATAATCGCCGACGTCTTCCGGCGTTTCGGCGAAGGTCAGGTTCGGCAGTTCGACCGCAGCTGGATCGGGCGCCCATTCGCGCCATTCCACGTCGGTTTTCGGCGTCGCCGGAGCGGCTCCGCCGGCAGCATCTTGCGCAATCGCAGGCGCCGCGGCAGCGCATAACACGCCGGCCGCAAGTATAGTCAGCTTCACGAATAGCCCCCCTAAGTCAGGAGAAAACTATTTCGTCCGCCGCTCCAGTGCAAGCCGTTTAAAACCAGATTTCGATCATCCCGTGCCCGAGCCGATACTTGATGGCCGAGCTAAAACCACCCCCGCATAGCCTGGTAGGCCGCTGCCGCGACAGTGTTGGCCAGGTTGAGCGAGCGGATCACGTCGGAACGCATCGGCAGGTGGAACTGCCGCCCCGGCCAGGCACGCCAGATCGCTTCGGGGATGCCCTTCGTCTCCTGCCCGAACACCAGCATCGCATCCTCGGGATAGTCGGCGTCATAGAACGAGGTCGAGCCGTGTTCTTCGAACAGGAACAACTGCTCGGCGCGCGGCTGGCGTTCGGCGATGAATGCGTCCCAGCTGGCGAATTCGGCCAGGCGGACATGCGGCCAGTAGTCGAGCCCCGAGCGCTTGACGCGCGTGTCCGACAGCTCGAAGCCGAGCGGGTGGATCAGCACCAGTTCCGCCTCCAGTGCCACGCAGGTGCGTCCGACCGCGCCGGTGTTGCCCGGAATCTCCGGCTGGATCAGGACGATGCTCAGCGGCACCGCCGGCTCACAGCTTCTGCTTCAACACCTGGTTGACCAGCTGGGGATTGCCCTTGCCCTGCATCGCCTTCATCGTCTGGCCGACGAAGAAGCCGAACAATGCTTCCTTGCCGCCACGGTATTCGGCGACCTTGTCGGCATTGGCGGCGAGCACGCCGTCGACCGCGGCTTCGATCGCGCCGGTGTCGCTTTCCTGCTTGAGCCCTTCGCGCTCGACGATGACGCCGGCAGCGTCACCGGTTTCGAGCATCTTTTCGAGCACCTGCTTGGCGATCGTGCCCGAGATCGTGCCGCCGGCGATCAGCGCGAGCAATTCGCCGCCCGCCGCGGGCGAGACCGGCGAGGCTTCGAGATCGACCCCGAGTTTGTTGAGCGCGCCGAACAGTTCCGAGATCAGCCAGTTGGCCGCCTGCTTGGCGACCTCGGCCTCGGGCTTGCCCTGCGCCTTGGCTGCTTCGGCCAGCAGCGCCTCGAACCAGCGTGCGGTCTCGACCTCTGCGGTCAGCACCGCGGCGTTATAGGCGCTGAGGCCGAGCGGGCCCTCGTAACGCTTGCGCTTGGCGTCGGGCAGTTCGGGCAGGCTGTCACGGCAGGCCGCGAGGAACGCGTCATCGAGTTCCAGCGGCAGCAGATCCGGATCGGGGAAGTAGCGATAATCGTGCGCATCTTCCTTGCTGCGCATCGAGCGGGTCTCGTTGCGGTCCGGATCGTAGAGCCTGGTTTCCTGGACCACCGTGCCGCCGTCCTCGATCAGATCGACCTGGCGGCGGGCTTCCTGTTCGATCACCGCCATCACGAAGCGCACCGAATTGACGTTCTTGGTCTCGGTGCGGGTGCCGAATTCGTCACCCGGCTTGCGCACGCTGACGTTCACGTCCGCGCGCATCGAGCCTTCCTCCATATTGCCATCGCACGATCCGACATAGCGCAGGATCGAACGCAGCTTGCGGACATAGGCCCCGGCCTCGGCGGGCGAGCGCATGTCCGGCCGGCTGACGATCTCCATCAGCGCGACGCCCGAGCGGTTGAGATCGACGTAGCTCATCGTCGGGTGCTGGTCGTGCATCAGCTTGCCGGCATCCTGCTCGACATGGATGCGCTCGATCCCGATCACCTTGTCCTGCGGAATCCCGGCCTTCTCGTCCGCGTCGATCGTCAGCTGCCCTTCGCCCACCAGCGGGTGGTAGAGCTGGCTGATCTGGTAGCCCTGCGGCAGATCGGCGTAGAAGTAATTCTTGCGGTCGAAGCGCGACCATTTGTTGATCTGTGCCTCGATCGCCATACCGGTGCGCACCGCCTGGCGGATGCATTCCTCGTTCGGCACCGGCAGCATCCCTGGCATCGCCGCATCGACGAGCGACACCTGCGCGTTCGGCTCCGCCCCGAAAGCGGTCGCCGCGCCGGAGAAGAGCTTGGACTGCGAGGTTACCTGCGCGTGGACCTCAAGGCCGATCACGACCTCCCATTCGCCGGTTTCGCCTTTGATGCGGTATGTGGCTTCAGTCATTGTCGGTTTCCGGCATGAGCAGTTCGAGTTCTGGAAAATAGGTACGAAAGCGGCGTGGGTCACGGGTGAGAATGCGTGCATTTTCGACCGCTGCATGAGCACCGATCAGGAGATCCGGCAACAGCGATCCGCGCCGGCCGCCGTGGCGAATCCAGTCAAGATGGGCTTGGCCCGCGCGCCACGAGACTTCGAGCGTAATCTCGCGAACCGGCAAGCCGAAGAATCTGACCACTTTGACCAGGCTTTCGAATTCAGCGAAGCGCGGGCTGATCTCGCGCACGATGATCGGATTGATGAAACCGGCCGTCGGCTCGATCGATGCCAGTTGTCCCGAAGACCAGGCGTACCATTCGGAATCGGGCTCGATCGCATCGATCAGGACATTGCTGTCGATCAGGATCACGTCTTCGGCTTCATCTCGAAACGCTGGAGCGGCTCACGAATCAAATCCATATATTCATCGACAGTGACGCCCGGCATCGTGTCGCCGGCCTTGAAGACAGCCTGCGCTTCCTTCAGCCGGTTGAAGAAATCTGCCTTCTTCCGCTCAGCTTCGGCGTGAGCGTCGGCCTTGACGATCCGCGCATTTCCCTCGCCATCCATCTCGAACCTGACGGGCTTGCCGGGCAGAAGACCCAGCGCATCCCGAATGTCCTTGGGGATGGTCACCTGGCCTTTGCTGGTGAGATTGTTATCGTGCTTCATCCCTAAAGTATTACTTCCTTGAAGTAATACGTCAATCACCACCACCGCCGCGGCTTGGCCACAAACCGCGCGCGCGCTTCGAGCGCCAGCCCGGCGTTGAGCACGCCCTGTTCGTCGAACGCCTTGCCGATCACCTGCAGCCCCAGCGGCAGGCCCTCGCGGTTGAGGCCCGAGGGGACGCTCATCGCGGGCAGGCCCGCGAGCGAGGCGGGGACCGAGAACACGTCGTTGAGATACATCGCCAACGGATCGTCGAGCTTGTCGCCGAGCGCGAAGCTGGCGGTGGGCGTGGTCGGTGCGAGGATCACATCGACTGTCTCGAAGGCTTCCGAGAAATCGCGCGCGATCAGCGTGCGCAGCTTCTGCGCCTGGGTGTAATAAGCATCGTAGAAGCCGGCGCTGAGCACGTAGGTGCCGATCAGGATCCGGCGCTTGACCTCGTCGCCGAAGCCGGCGGCGCGGGTCGCGGCATACATGTCCTGGAGGTTCGCGCCCTCAGGCAGCTCGCGCAGACCGTAGCGCACGCCGTCATAGCGGGCGAGGTTGCTGGAGGCTTCGGCCGGGGCGATGATGTAATAGGTCGGCAGCGCATATTTGGTATGCGGCAGGGAAATGTCGACGATCTCGGCGCCGGCATCCTTGAGCCAGGCGATCCCGTCATCCCACGCCTTCGCGACCTCGGCGTCCATCCCGTCCATGCGGTATTCGCGCGGGATGCCGACTTTCTTGCCCGTGAGGTCCGGGTTCAGCCCGGCTTCCCATGCAGGCACCGGCAGGTCGAGGCTGGTCGAATCCTTCGGATCGAACCCGGCCATCGCCTCGAGCATGATCGCGCAGTCGCGCACGTCGCGCGCCATCGGGCCCGCCTGGTCGAGCGACGAGGCGAAGGCGACGATGCCCCAGCGGCTGCAGCGGCCGTAGGTCGGCTTGATCCCCGAGATGCCGGTGAAGGCGGCGGGCTGGCGGATCGAGCCGCCGGTGTCGGTGCCGGTCGCGGCCGGGGCGAGGCGGCCGGAGACCGCCGCGCTGGAACCGCCCGAGCTGCCGCCGGGGGCCAGCGGCGCGTTGCCGCCGTCGTTGCGCCGCCAGGGCGAAATGACATTGCCGAAATACGACGTCTCGTTCGACGAGCCCATCGCGAACTGGTCGAGGTTGAGCTTGCCGAGCATCCCCGCGCCCGCGTCCCAGAGCTTCTGCGAAACGGTGCTTTCGTACTGCGGAATGAAGCCTTCGAGGATATGGCTCGCGGCGGTGGTCTGGACGCCCTTGGTCGCGAACAGATCCTTCATCCCGATCGGCACGCCGGCCAGCTTGCCGAGCGGCTTGCCCGCGGCGCGATCGGCATCGACTATGTCCGCGGCTTCGAGCGCCTTCTCGGGCGTCGCGACGATGAACGCATTGAGCGCCTGCTGCGCGGCGGCGACATTGGCGTTGAAGCCTTCCGCCACTTCGCGCGCGGAGAAGTCGCCGCTCGCGACCCCGTCGCGGATCGCGGCGACGCCGAGTTCGGTGAGGTCAGTCATCTGCGCAAACCTTCTTGTTCCCCTGCGAAAGCAGGGGCCCAGGGCGATCGTTCTCAAGCCCTCGTTTCTGGATCCCGGAACACGCGCCGCTGCGCGGCTGTCCGGGATGATCGAATGAAAATGCCGGCATTTTCATTCGATCACCTTAGGCACGCCGAAGAAGCCGTGTTCGGCGGCGGGGGCGTTGGCCAGCACCGCGTCGCGCTTGCCGCCGCCGGTGAGCGGATCGGCATCGACCACGTCGTCGCGCAGGCGCAGATGGTTGGGGATCACCGCGGTCATCGGTTGGACGGCCGAGGTATCGACCTCTTCCAGCTGATCGACGAAGGAGAGGATCTTGTTGAGTTCGGGCGCCATGCGCTCGAGCTCCTCGTCGCTCATCCTGAGACGCGCGAGCGAAGCGATCTTGGCTACGGTTGCTTTATCGACGGACATGGCCGGGCGCTAGCAGCGCAGGCTGGCGGCTTCAAGCGCGAGTGGGCTAATCGAAGGGCTGGCCGACTGGCTTGCCATCAATATAGATCCGGCGACCGGAATAAGGCCGAACTTCGATCTTTGCTGAAGCTTCCTGTGTCGCTGCGGGATCGTATTGCAGCAGGTCCGCCTGTCGATAAGCAATCCGCCCGTCTGCCTCACGCATCAGATGGCTGACTGAGCGGCTCTCGACCAACGCAAGATGGCGGGTTCCGTCCGGCCAGTCACCTAGATCGAATACACCACATGGATCCGCACATGCGCCGCGCGTCACCCTGACCCAAGTCTTCACTTCGCCGACGAGTAGCGGATCGTCGAATTGAAATTTTAGGCGCGCGACTCGTTCTTCGCCATCGTTGGTAGGCAAGTCGATCGGCATTACATAGGGACGGCCAGTGCGGCCCTGCGCGGCTTTTGCAAGCATCGCTATATTCGAGTTTGAGTCATTCGCCAGCTTCGCCAGCGCCCGTCGCCCGGCATCGCCGAAATCCCATTTGAGCGCATCGTAGTCGAAGTTCTTCGAGGTGACCTTGCCGCTCTCCAGCCGTGCGACCTGGTTCGCCGCCGAGATCCCGCCAAAGTCGAGGATCGGCAGCGCGAGGAACAGCGCGAAGACCGCGATCCCCAACGCGATGTTGAGGTTTCCGCTGCGCAGAAGCGGCCGCCAGCTCCACACCTTGCCCCGCACCACCGCGACCCAGGCGACGATCCCATAGCCAACCGCCACCGCGATCGCACACAGCGCCCACAGCCGCTCTGGCGAAAGCCCATGCTGCGCGATCCGCGTGCCCATCGAGATTGCCGCAAATACCGTCAGCGGCAGGATTCCGGTTGCGAGCACGAAAGCCGTCACCCGCATCACCACCGAGCGGGTCATGTCGGTATCGTCGTCGCGCACGATCGCATTGGTCAGGATGAAGGCCCCGCCGGCGCAGGCGAGCAGCACCGGAGTCGCGCTCTGGGTCGCTTCCCACAGCACATTCGGGCCCGAGACCAGCATCGCGATCAGGAAGCACACCAGCGCGACCGCGAGCGGCACCGCGAGCAGCGAGAACAGCAGCATCACCACGAATTGCAGCGTACCGATGATCTTGAGATGGTTGCGCAGCACGCCGAGCGCGCCGCCGAAGCAGATTCCCGAGTAGGTCCAGCCGAACCATTCCTTGTTCAGCAGGTCGCGCAGCAGATCGATCTTGAGGAGATGGAACAGCTCTGAAAGGACGAAGAACACCAGCCAGCTGAGGCCGACGAAAGCAAGCGAACCACCCGCGCTGACAAGATCCGTCCAGGCGAAGAAATGCGCATCGCGATAGGGGGTTTTGAACCGCTGGCGGTGGAAACCGGCCTGGAACAGCGGCAGTGCGATCACGGTCGCGATCACCGCGGCGCTGAAGCCGTATTGGCTGTCGGCGGCATGATCGCCCGCATGGGTCGCGCGCCATGCGAGCCCCGCCATCACCAGCCCGGCGGTCAGCGCAAAGACAGCCGCTTCTTTCCAGCGCTCGCGTTCGAGCGAGAAAGCCGCGGCGAGCGAGCCGAACAAGAGGAAGGCCGCGAGCGCGATTCGCCCCGGTGAATCTTCATGCCCCCTGGTCGCGAGATGGATCAGCAGCCCGGCCGAGCCCAACAGGCCCGCGAGCAGCCACGGCCTCCGTGGCCAGTCATGTGCCCAATCCTGCGCGCGGCCCTCGGCCCGCGACTCGACGATGCCCTCTCCCATGCGCGCAGCATCCGCCATCGCGGTGCCTGCGGCAAGAGCCCAGCCCTACCCCTTCCCGCAGGCGGGAGCGGAGCGGGACTTGCGAACGAAGTGCGTCAGTCGCAGCGGGGTGGGCTGCGCCGGATCAGTTCGAGGGAGCGGCGCCCGCGGGAGCCGCGCCGCCCGGCGCGCCGCCGGGACCGCCCGCGCCGCCGCCCTGCATCTGCTGAAGCTGCTGCATCATCTGCATGCGGCGCTGGAAATCGGCTTCGGACATGAAATCGACCACGTCGATGTCGAAGGTCAGGTCGCTGTTCTTCGGGATCACCACTTCGCCGGTCATCGGGTTGGTGCGGTCCTGGTCGCCATAGGCCTTCGCCGCCGGGATCGTCAGGACGTACTTGCCGCCCTTCTGCATCTTGGTCAGGCCTTCGACGAAGCCCTTGATCATGCCCTGGCCGAGCGGGATCGGGGCGTTCTGCTGCTGATCGAACACGGTGCCGTTCTTGAGCTTGCCGACATAGTTGATCACCACCACGTCCGTCTTGCCAGGATAGGCGCCGAGGCCGGCCTTGACCACAGCCACCTTGACCGCCGGCGGAGTGGTCAGCCATGCGAGCCCGGCGCCGAGCACGATCGCCAGCGCCACGGCGATCCACACCTTCGCGAGCGAGCTTTTCCTGACGGGCTGGAGCGGAACCTGGGTGACTTCGACCATGGGCGGGATCCTGAAATACGAAAGGCGCGGGAATTGCTTCCCGCGCCTTTGGCTTAACTGTGCTGTGGGTTCAAGCGATTGCTTGAGAGGCCCTACTTGGCGCTGCCGTCACGCTCGGCGCGCTTGCGTTCCAGCTTGCGCGCGCGGCGAACCGCGGCTGCCTTTTCGCGCGCGCGCTTTTCGCTCGGCTTCTCGTAATGACGGCGCAGCTTCATCTCGCGATACACGCCTTCGCGCTGCAGCTTCTTCTTGAGCGCGCGCAGGGCCTGGTCGACATTGTTATCGCGAACGATGATCTGCATAAATTCCAACACCTCACAGCAACACGAGAATCAGCCCACCGGAGTGGGTCAAAACCCGGGTAATTCGACGAAAATGGCTCCGAATCCCAAAAGGATCGGCCCCGAATGGAGGCGCGCCTACCCAAATCGCGGTCAAAAGGCAAGCATTTGGGCGCGCAATGCGACCGGCGCACTTTCCACTTGGATGGCGCGCGGCTAAGGCTCGCCGGATGAACCCGCCTTCCCCCCTTGCCGCCAGCGGCCTCGTCGCCGTCGGCGGAGCGATCGGATCTGTACTGCGCTACCAGACCGGGCGCCTGCTCACCATGCTGCTCGGCCCCGCCACCGTCACCGCGTTTCCGTGGGCGACGCTCGCGGTCAATATCCTCGGCAGCCTGGTGATGGGCGGCCTCGCCGGCTTCCTCGCGCGGCATGGCGGCGCGGGCGAGCACTGGCGCCTGTTCGTCGGCGTCGGCATCCTCGGTGGCTTCACCACCTTCTCCAGCTTCAGCCTCGAGACGATGATGCTGATCGAGCGCGGCCAGCCCTCGCTCGCCTTCATCTATGCGGCGGTCTCGCTGCTCGCCGGGCTGACCGCGCTCTATGCCGGCCTCATCGTGATGCGGATCGCGGCATGAGCGAGACAGGCAGCGCGGACGTCCGCCAGTTCACGGTCAAGCCGGACGACGAGGGCATCCGGCTCGACCGCTGGTTCAAGCGGCACCTGCCGCAGATCGGCTTCGCGACCGTATCGCGCTGGGCGCGCACCGGGCAGATCCGGGTGGACGGCAAGCGCGCCAAGGTCGACGACCGGCTCGCCGCGGGCCAGCAACTGCGCGTCCCCCCAGGCGGCGAGCCGACCGAACGCAAGCCGCGCGAGCAGCGCGTGCTGTCGGAGGACGAGATCGTCCGCGCCGAGGACATGGTGATCACGCAGGACCGCGCGGCGATCGTGCTCAACAAGCCGCCCGGCCTCGCGACCCAGGGCGGGACCGGGACCAAGGAACATGTCGACGGATTGCTCGACGCCTTCGTGCGCCCAAGCGCCAAGGGCGATGAGCCGCGCCCGCGGCTGGTCCACCGGCTCGACAAAGACACGAGCGGCGTCCTCCTCGTCGCGCGCACTCCGGGCAGCGCCGCGTTCTTCTCGAAGCGCTTCGCCGGGCGTTCGGCGAAGAAGGTCTACTGGGCGCTGGTCGTCGGGGTGCCCGATGCGCTCGAAGGGACGATCGAGGCCCCGCTCGCCAAGCAGCCGGGCACCGGCGGCGAGAAGATGTGGGTCGATGAAGAAAACGGCCAGGCGGCCAAGACCCGGTTCCGCGTGATCGAACGCGCGGCCAAGCGCGCCGCCTGGGTCGAGCTGCAACCGCTGACCGGCCGCACCCACCAGTTGCGCGTGCACATGGCGGCGATCGGCCACCCGATCGTCGGCGACGGCAAATACGGCGGCCAGGATGCGTTCCTGACCGGCAGCGTCAGCCGCAAGATGCACCTCCATGCGCGGCGGCTGGTGATCGACCATCCCGATGGCACCAAGCTCGACGTCACCGCCGAACTGCCCGACCATTTCGCGTCGAGCATGGACCATCTCGGCTTCGACATGACGTTGAGCGACGCTTTGCCCGACGAAACCCCCTTCCGGCCCGGCCGCGTCGAAAAGAAGCAGGAAGCGAAAGCCCACGCCAAGCAGTACCGCAAGGAACGGCGCGGCGAGCGGCGCAAGCGCGCGGAAGGCCCGGTCGGGCGCACCCCCACCGGCAAGCGCGCCGAGCCCGCCGCGAAGGGCAAGGCCCCGGGCAAGGCCGCAGGACGGCCGGCGGCCAGATCGGCTGGCAAACCGGCCGGGAAGCCGGCAGGTCGGCCCGCGGGCAAAGGCTCTGGCAAGCCCGCCGGAGGAAAACCGAAGCCGCGCGGCCGCCCCTGATGCATCCGAATCCCGCCTTCCGCAGCGAGGACCGGGCACTGCTCGAAACGCTGATCGAGGAGGTCGGCTTCGGGATGGTGTTCGGCCAGGTGCCCGACGGGCCGCGGGTCGCGCATACGCCGATCGTCTCCAGCCGGGACGGGGCGGTGCAATTCCACCTCTCGCGGGCAAACGCCCTCGCCCGCCATCTCGACGGGATGAACGCGCTGATCGTGATCAACGGGCCCGACGCCTATGTCAGCCCGCGCTGGTACGAAGAGCCGGGGCAGGTCCCGACCTGGAACTATGTGACGCTCGAACTCGAAGGCCGCGTGCGCAAGACGCATGAGGAAGGTCTCGCCGCGCTGCTCGATGCGATCGGCCGGCGGCAGGAAGCCCGAATCGTTCCGATGGGGGGTGGCGGGGGCACGCCGTGGACCCCCGATTCGGTGCCGCAGGACTATTGGGACAGGCTGATCCGCGGGATCACCGGGTTCGAGATGGAAGTGCTCGCCTGGCGCCCGACCTTCAAACTGTCGCAGAACAAGCCCGAGGCCGACCGTGCGCGGATCGCCGAGGCGCTGGAGGCGAATGGCGCGAAGGCGCTCGCCGGATTGATGAGAGGATTGGCTGCATGACCCGCCTTGCCGTGTTCGACTGCGATGGGACCCTGATCGACGGCCAGGCGGCCGTGTGCGAAGCGATGCGCAGCGGGTTCGAGACGGTCGGCCTGCCGGTGCCGCCCGATCACGAGATCCGCCGGATCGTCGGCCTCAGCCTGCCGGTCGCGATCCGCGGGCTGGTGCCGGATGCCTCGTCCGAACTGGTGACCCAGGCGGTCGAGGCCTATCGCGCGGCGTTCTTCGCAATGCGCCAGGAAGGCCGGGTGCACGAGCCGCTCTACAACGGAATCCGCGAGTTGCTCGAAGCGTTGCGCGGCAATGGCTGGGACCTCGCGGTCGCGACCGGCAAGTCGCAGCGCGGCGCCGAACGCGCGCTGACGACCCACGGGATCGCCGACCTGTTCAACTCGGTGCAGACCGCCGACAACCATCCGTCCAAGCCCGATCCGGCAATGCTGCAGTCCGCGATGGACGCAATCGGCGCCGCGCCCGAGCACACGGTGATGATCGGCGACACCGCTTACGACATGGCGATGGCCCGCAGCGCCGGAGTCCGCGCGATCGGGGTCGGCTGGGGCTATCATGCGCCCGAGGAACTCTATGCCGGCGGCGCCGACGAAGTGGCCGACGATCCAGATCACCTCGAGGAACTGCTGCGATGAGCCCGGACGATTCGCACGCACTCGCGCGCTTCCTGCTGATCGGCTTCCTGCGGCTGGCCGGGGTGATCGTGACGCTGGTCGGCATCCTGATCGTTCGCGGGGTGATCCCGGGGTACGCCTGGGGGGGCGTGGTCGTGATCGTGGTCGGGCTGATCGATGTATTCGTGGTGCCGCAGATGCTCGCGCGCAAATGGCGGACTCCGCCCGAGCCGAAATGAAGCGCTTCTACAAGGATGTCGCGGCCGAACCCGTTGACGGCGGCTGGCGGGTTACGCTCGACGGGCGCGGGATCAAGACCCAGAACGGCGCCGCGCAGGTCGTGCCGAACCGCGCGCTGGCCGAAGCGCTCGCCGCCGAATGGGCCAGCCAGGGCGACGAGATCGACCCGGCGCGGTTCATCTTCCGCGACCTCGCCGATTACGCAATCGACATCGCCGCGGTCGAAGGCGCCGACCTGCTGCGCTTCGCCGAGACCGACACGCTGTGTTACCGCGCCGAGCCCGGCGACCCGCTCCACGCCCGCCAGGAGCAATTGTGGGAGCCGCTCCTGACCGCGCTCGAAGCGCGATACGGCATCGCCTTCGAACGCATCAGCGGCGTGCTCCACCGCCCCCAGCCGCCCGCGACGCTCGCGGCGCTGAAAGCGGTGCTGGACGCGCTGGACCCGTTCACCCTCGCCGCGCTCCACACCATGACCTCGCTCGCGGCGTCGCTGGCGGTGGGGTTGGCGGGACTGGAACCCGGCGCGGACCCGGAAGCACTTTACGCCGCCGCCAATGCCGAGGAAGATTGGCAGGCCGAGCACTGGGGCTGGGAATGGACCGCCGAGGAAAAGCGCGCGGCCAAGCTTGCGGAGTTCAAGGCGGCGTTTGAGTTCGCGCGGCTGGCGCGGGCCGAGTAGCGCGCACTCACGGCAGCGCCATTCCGCTTATTTCGGCAAAAGTTCTTACGAGCGCGTCGCAAGCTTCCTTCGACGCTTCGCATTGCACGGCCATCTCGATCCGGGAGCCTGCGCCATCCGGGACGACCGTGCGTTTGACGACCGCCGGATAGGCCGGATAGTCCGGTGGAGAGAACGACCACATCGTCATGGCTTCCTCATCGATCGCAACCGTCCATCCATTACGTTCCTCGAAAGTCGCTTTTTTGCGGGAACGCAGGTCGACCAAAGCCTCGGCAACCGACGCATAACCGATCGTCGAGTCTGCCGCTTCCCCGAGATCGAGCGGCTGGTAGTTGGGGCAGTTCGCGGAAAGTTGCTGCCACATGGCTTGCAGTTTCTCAGGCGATCCGTGCGTGGCATCCGAATTCGCAATGTAATTGCTCTCGGTTCGCGTCACCCTGAAAGGCCCCGCAGGATCGCCTTGATGAAGGACGACGTATCCACAGAAGCGATCGATCTTCTGGTATTTCGCGGTGATATCCATCGCGACGAAAATGCCGGGCAAGGGCGCGGCAGGCGAATCCTTCGTCCACGTCACCTGGTTGAACTTCCGCGCGACCAGCGACCCGGCCTGCTCTCGAAATGTTCGATTATCGCTAATGTACCGGTCTTCGGCGAGATCGAGTATCTTCTCCGTCATCCGGTATGCACCGGCATCATCGCCCTGCTCCACCGCGGCGAAGTAGGCTTCGGCAGCGCCCAGCGCGTTGCGTTCGAGCTCTTCGGAAGGAGACCAGCCCGGAACCGAATCCGAAGTGACGTTGACCACGCGGGCGCTGGTTGGAATATCTTCCGCCTGAGCCGGAAGTGGCAACAAGACTGCAACCGCCAGCGGCAGCAAGAGCCGCAGAGTGAAGGGGTGCTTCACCTCTCGCCCGATCAGGAAATCGCTACCCGATCCACGCCGCCACATCGGCCGCGACCTTGTTCGCTGCCTGGTTCAGCGCCGGGCCGACCGCTTCCGGCGTGGCCTGCACGCCCGGCACCGTGGCCTCGAACCGGCGGGTCATCACCTGGCCGTTGGGCTGCTGCAGCACCGCATCGAAGCGCACCACCACCGAGCCGCTCTGGACATCGTAGCCCATTTCGGTGAGCTGGCCCGAAAGCTTGGTCGCGGCGGCGAAGCGCACGTCGGAGCCTTCGATCACCATCCGGGTCTGCTTGGCGCGGATCGTTTCGGAGATCAGCCGGGCAAACAGCCGCGCGGGCTTTTCGACCCACACCGCATCCTTGAGATAGGCGATGGTCGCCCCGTCGACCTGCACCGGAACGCGGGTGACGTCGAGCTTCTGCGGCGCGGCGGGTTCGATCACGGTCAGCGCGTCGATCGGCTTGCCGGTGGCCGAAAGACCGGCCGGTGCGGTTACGGCGGGGGTCAGGGTCAGCAGCGCCGGCGGCGGATCCTTGCCAAGGCTGACGCAGCCCGACAGCGCCGCGGAAAGCGTCAGCACCAAAGCCAGTTTCTTCATCGCCAAAGTCCTCATGGCTTATAGTCCGGCAGGGTGTTGCCCTTGATCACCGCGCCCGCGCCCTGATCGTTGAGCTTCTCGGTGACCTGGCGCAGCGCCGCGGTGGCGGCGCGCAATTCGCGCATCGTCGCTTCGGCTTCGGGCAGGGTGGTGGCCGACAGCTGGCGCGCGGCCGGGCGGCTGTCATCCAGCGTGCCCTGCAGCGCATCGGCCGCGCCCTTGGCGGACTTCAGCGTATCGCGCAGCTGGCGGGCGAGATCGTCGCCATTCTTGTGCAGCAGATCGTCGGTCGTGCCCAGGGTCTTCTGGAACGCGGCGAGCGCGCCGTCGGCCGACTTCAGCGTCGCCTGCAACTGGCCCAGCGTGTCCTTGATCTGCGGGGTCGCGTCCGCGACATTGTCGGTCAGCCGCTGGGTATTCTTGAGGATCCCGGCGATCGAGGCCTGGTTCTCGTCCGACAGCATCATCGTCAGCCGGTCGGTCAGCGTCGCCAGCCGTTCGAGCAGCAGCGGCGCGTTCGACAGGATCTCGCCCAACCCGCCGGCCTTGGCCGCGATGGTCGGCTTGCCTTCGAGGCAGCTGGTGTTCTCGCAGGTGATCCTCGGCGCGCCTTCGCGCGCGCCGTCGAGCTGGATCTTCGAGGTGCCGGTGAAGCTCGACTGGATCGTCGCGACCGTGCCGAGCAGGATCGGCACCTTCGGATCGATGCGGATGCGGACCCGCACGTATTCGGGGTTCTTCGGCCACAGTTCGATGTCCGACACCTCGCCAGAGGGCACGCCGGAGAAGGTCACCTGCGAGCCGTTGGCCAAGCCGTCGACCGACTGCTTGAAGAAGATGTCGTATTCCTTCTTCGTCGCATTGCTGAGGCCCGCGACCCACACGATGAAGGCCGCCAGCGTCGCCAGCAGGAACAGGGTGACCGCACCCACCCAGACATGGTTCGCGCGCGTTTCCATCGCTTAGGTGGTTCCCCTGGCCATGTGGTGTCTAATCCCCCGAATTGCCATTTGTGTCCATCGCTTTGCTCTTTTTCGCGGCAGACCGGGCAGCGACGTCTTCCTTGCCGCTCTTGGCGGCGCGGCCGCGCGGGCCGTTGAAATATTCCTGGATCCACGGATGATCGAGCGCGAGCAAATTCGGGATCGTGTCGACCGCGATCACTTTCTTGTCCGCCAGCACCGCGACCCGGTCGCAGATCTCGTAGAGCGTATCGAGATCGTGGGTGATCAGGAACACGGTCAGGCCCAGCACATCGGCCAGCTCGCGGGTCAGCCGGTCGAACGCCGCGGCGCCGATCGGGTCGAGCCCCGCGGTCGGCTCGTCGAGGAACAGCAGCTCGGGATCGAGCGCGAGCGCGCGGGCGAGGCCGGCGCGCTTCTTCATCCCGCCGGAGAGTTCGGAGGGATACTTGCTGGTCGCCTCGTCCGGCAGGCCGGAAAGCCTGACCTTGTAGCGGGCGATCTCGTGGCGCAGTTCGGGATCCAGCTCGGGGTAGAATTCCTTGAGCGGAACCTCGACATTTTCGCCCACGGTCAGCGTCGAGAACAAGGCGCCGCCCTGGAACAGCACGCCCCAGCGCGAACGGATGTCGACCTCGTGTTCGTCGAGCAGATCCTCGGTCGAGCGGCCGAAGACCTCGATCTCGCCTTCCCTCGGCAGCTGCAGTCCGATTATCGAGCGCATCAGCACCGATTTGCCGGTGCCCGATCCGCCGACCACGCCGAGGATCTCGCCCTTGCGCACCTTGAGGTCCAGCCCCTGGTGGACCACCTGGTCGCCGAAACCGTTGACCAGGCCCTTCACCACGATCGGGTATTCACCATCGAACTGCTGGGGCTCGAACGGCCGGCTGTGCTGGTCGATCCGGTCGACCAGCTGGTCCTCGCTGCTGCTCATCCCCAGCCCACCTCGGTGAAGAACACCGCGAAGAACGCATCGAGCACGATCACCATGAAGATGCCCTGCACCACCGCCCAGGTGGTGCGCAGGCCGACTTCCTCGGAATTCCCCTCGACCTGCATCCCCTGGTAGCAGCCGGCAATGCCGACGATCAGGCCGAACACCGGCGCCTTGATCATGCTGACCCAGACATCGTGGATCGGCACCACTTCCTGGATCCGGCTGAGGAAGGTCAGGAACGGGATGCCGAGCGTGAGATCGGCAATCACCGCGCCGCCGATGATCGCGACAACCGAGGAATAGAAGCCGAGCAGGATCATCATGAACACCACCGCGATCAGCCGCGGGATGATCAGCGCCTCCATCGGCGAAACGCCGATCGTGCGCATCGCGTCGATTTCCTCGGTCAGCTTCATCGTGCCGAGCTGCGCGGCGAAGGCCGAGCCCGAGCGGCCCGCGACCATGATCGCGGTCATCAGCACGCCCAGTTCGCGGATCGAGAGGCGGCCGGTAAGGTTCACCGTATAGATCTCGGCCCCGAACTGGCGGAGCTGCACCGCGCCCTGCTGCGCGATCACGATCCCGATCAGGAAGCTCATCAGTCCGACGATGCCGAGCGCCGAGACCCCGACCAGTTCAAATTGCCGCGTAATCGCGGTCCAGCGCAGCCGCGACGGATGCGCGATCAGCGCACCGGTGCTGGCGATGATCGCGCCGAGGAACCCGACCAGGCGGACCACCCCCATGCCCCAGCTGACCACCAGATTGCCGACGCCCTCGGGCACGCGCTCGAGCAGCGGCAGCCGCCGCGGACTGATGTCGGCTTCGCTGCCATAGCCCTTGACCGCTTCGATCAGCCGTTCGGCCTCATTGGTGCAGCCGGTGATCTTCGCACCGGTGTCGCGCGCGAAGCGCCACACGGTCCACGCGCCGACCGTGTCGATCGCGCCGGCCTGCGACAGGTCGAGCTCGGCCACCTCGCCGCCGTTCCATTCGCGGAACTTGCGGTCGAGCACGGCGATCGAGGAAATCCGCAAGGCTCCGCTCAGCGTGAGCCTGGCTCCGCCTTCCGTCCCCTCGTCGACACCGAAATCTGCCCATTCACGCATCGCGCGAAGCTATGCGGGCAAAATCGGATCGCGACAAGCACGCGCTTTGCATGGCCGACCATCCCGCCGCCGCGGCAAAGGCTGTTCTTGCACCGCACAAGAGCCGCTGGCAAAGGCCGGTCCCATAATGACCGAAACGCTCGACAAGACATTCGACCCCGCCGCAATCGAGGCGAAGTGGTACGCGCATTGGGAGGAGCACAACCTGTTCCGCCCCCATCGCCCCGATGCGCAGCCCTTCACCATCGTCAATCCGCCGCCCAACGTCACCGGCAGCCTCCACATCGGCCATGCGCTGGACAATACGCTGCAGGACGTGGTCGTGCGCTACGAGCGGCTGCGCGGCAAGGATGCCTTGTGGGTGGTCGGCACCGACCACGCCGGGATCGCGACCCAGATGGTGGTCGAACGCCAGATGGAGGCGCGCCAGGACAAGCGCACCAATTATTCGCGCGAGGATTTCATCGACAAGGTGTGGGAATGGAAGGCCGAAAGCGGCGGCACCATCACCCGCCAGCTCCGCCGGCTCGGCTGCTCGATGGACTGGTCCAGGGAGCAGTTCACGATGGACCCGCACTTCACCCGCGCGGTGGTGAAGGTGTTCGTCGATCTCTATAACGAAGGCCTGATCTACCGCGACAAGCGCCTGGTGAACTGGGACCCGAAGCTCAAGACCGCGATCAGCGATCTCGAGGTCGAGACGCACGAGATCAAGGGCGGCTTCTGGCACTTCAAATATCCGCTGGCCGATGGCGTAACGCTGGCTGACGGGCAGGATTATATCGAGGTCGCGACCACCCGGCCCGAGACGATGCTGGCCGACATGGCGGTAGCGGTGAATGCCGGGGACGAACGCTATGCCAGCGTGATCGGCAAGGAGATCCTTCAGCCGCTGACCGGGCGCCGGTTCCGGATCGTCGCGGACGAACACGCCGACCCGGAACTCGGATCGGGCGCGGTGAAGATCACGCCGGGACATGACTTCAACGACTTCGAGGTCGGCAAGCGCGCGGGGATCAAGCCCGGCGAGATGCTCAACATGTTCGATGTCGAGGCGAAGGTGGTCCAGACCGCCGACGGGCTGGTGCCCGACAAATACCTCGGCCTCGACCGCTTCGTCGTGCGCGACCTGATCGTGGCCGACATGAAGGCGGCCGGCTTCCTGATCCCGCATATCGCCAAGACCAAGGACGGCGAGGAGATCGAGCAGGACTTCGAACCGCGCACGATCCAGACCCCGTTCGGCGACCGCGGCGGCGTGGTGATCGAGCCGTGGCTGACCGACCAGTGGTACGTCGATGCGGCGACTTTGGCGCAGCCGGCGATCGAAGCGGTGCGCAGCGGCGCGATCGAGATCGTCCCGAAAAGCTGGGAGAAGACCTGGTTCAACTGGATGGAGAACATCCAGCCGTGGTGCGTTTCCCGCCAGCTGTGGTGGGGGCACCGGATTCCGGCGTGGTATGACGATGACGGCGAAGTCTATGTCGCCGAAACGCAGGAAGAAGCGCAGGCGATCGCCGGGGGCAAAGCGCTCTACCGCGACGACGACGTGCTCGACACGTGGTTTTCCTCCGCGCTGTGGCCTTTCGCCACGCTGGGGTGGCCGGATGACAGCTCCTCCCCCCTTGCGGGGGAGGACGCGAGACTTGGTGAGCCGCAGGCGAGCCTAGTCGCAGCTGGAGAGGGGGGAGCCCCCTCTCCCCAACCCCTCTCCCGCGAGGGGAGAGGGGCTTCACTGCTCGAACGCCACTACCCCAACGACCTGCTGATCTCGGGCTTCGACATCATCTTCTTCTGGGACGCCCGCATGGCAATGCAGGGCATCCACTTCATGAAGGAAGTGCCGTGGAAGCGGCTCTATCTCCACGGGCTGGTCCGCGCGGCGGACGGGCAGAAGATGTCCAAATCCAAGGGCAATGTGGTCGATCCGCTCGGCCTGATCGACCAGTACGGCGCCGATGCTTTGCGCTTCTTCATGGCGGCAATGGAAAGCCAGGGCCGCGACATCAAGATGGATGAGAAGCGGGTCGAGGGCTACCGCAACTTCGCGACCAAGCTCTGGAACGCGACGCGCTTCTGCCGGGCCAACGGGATCGGCGCTTCGGCGAGCATCGAGGCTCCGGCGGCGACGCTGGCGGTCAACAAATGGATCATTGGCGAAGTGGTCGAAACCGTCGCCGCGCTCGAACAGGCGATGGCCGACCTGCGCTTCGACGCCGCCGCGAACACGATCTACCACTTCGTGTGGGACCAGTTCTGCGACTGGTATCTGGAGCTGATCAAACCGATCCTTTCCGTCACCCCGGCGGAGGCCGGGGCCCAGCCCGACGAAAAACTGGCTCCCGGCCTGCGCCGGGATGTCGAGGCTGGAGAAACGCGGGCCGTCGCCGGCTGGGTGCTCGACCAGATTTTTGTCATGCTGCACCCGTTCATGCCGTTCATCACCGAGGAGCTGTGGCACGCGCAGGGTGAGCGGCCTTACGAGTTGATCCTCGCCAAATGGCCCGCGCCCCAGACTTGCGTGGATGCGGGGGCGAAGGCCGAAGTCGAATGGCTGATCGCGCTTACTTCCAACATCCGCACCGCCAAGAACGAACTCGGCATCGCGCCGGGGGCGAAGCTCGAAGCGTATCTCGAAAATCCGAGCGCGAGCGCGAAAACGATCGTCGCAGGCAATGCCGCCGCGATCGACCGGCTCGCGCGTCTCTCCGCGATCCACTTCGCCGCTGCTCCGGCCGGCGCCGCGATGCAGATCGGCGCGGGCGAGGACAGCTTCGTGATCCCGCTCGAAGGCATCGTCGACATCGAGGCCGAGAAGGCGCGTCTGCAGAAGGCGCTCGAGGTGTCGCAAAAGGAAGCGAAGTCGCTCCAGGGACGCCTCGGCAATCCGGCCTTCGTCGAGAAGGCCAAGCCCGAAGCGGTCGAGAAGGCCCGCGCCGACCACGCACAGCACACAGCCGAGGCCGAGCGGCTGGCGGCGGCGCTGGCGCGGTTGGGGTGAGGACGAAAGACCAACCCTCATCCAACTTCGCCTAGGTCCTGCGGACCAAGGCTGCGTATCCTTCTCCCGTCAACGGGAGAAGAAGTTCAGCGCCGACCTATTTCTTCTCCCAATGATGGGAGAAGGATACGGAGACTTGCTTCGGAGAAGCTAGTCGGAGTTGGATGAGGGCTGCTTTCCTGTCCCCCTTCAATCATTTTCCTACACGCCCCCGATGTGCCACAGGAAAACTGACTCAAACCCGAGGCGCACCGCCATGTCCGGCCAAAACTCTTCATACCGGTGTCACCCTGTCACCCCGGCAGTTTTGCGCCCATTCCTCAAGGCTTTAAATCCGAACCATCAGGGTGACACCCTGTCGCTTGTGTCACCCTGCCGCGCGTCCGCATGCTGACCCTCGCCACCGTCACCCCGGGCGAGCCGGAAATCTTCGCCTCGATCCAGGGCGAAGGCCGCAGCGCGGGGAAGGAATGCACCTTCATCCGCCTGTCGCGCTGCAACCTTGCCTGCGTCTGGTGCGACACCGCCTATACCTGGCACTTCGACGGCGACGCGCGCCCGCACCGCGACGGCGTGACTTACGACCGCGCGGAGGAGCAGGTCGTCCTGACCGAGGAACAGGCGGCGGGCCGAATTCTCGCGCTCGGCCAGGACCGCCTCGTGATCACCGGCGGCGAGCCGATCCTGCAGGCGCCCGCGCTCGCCCGGATGCTCGCCCTGCTGCGCATCGAGATCCCGGGCATCTTCGTCGAGATCGAAACCAACGGCACGGTCCGCCCGCCGCCCGCGCTCGACCGATTCGTCGGCCAGTACAACGTCAGCCCCAAGCTGGCGCACAGCGGCAATGCGGCGGAACTGGCATTGCCGCCCGAACGGCTGGCCGAATGGGTGGATAACTTGCGCGCGTGGTTCAAATTCGTCGTCGCGAGCGAGGCCGATGCGCGCGAGGCACTGGCCCTCGCGGAAGTCCACGCAATTCCGCGCGAACGAATACTTCTGATGCCGGAGGGTACCGTAGCGTCAGTGTTGCACGCCAGAGAAGAATGGCTCGAACCATTTTGCGAAGCGCACGGTTTGACTATGTCCAGAAGGTTGCACATCGAGATGTTTGGCGACACTAGGGGCACATGAGCGACGCACCCGCCCCCTCTCCGCCCGCTGCGAAAATGCGCGGCAACCTCACCGAAGGGCCGGTGCTGCGCACGCTGATCCTATTCAGCCTGCCGACGCTGATGGCGAATATCCTGCAGTCGGCATCGGGCACGATCAATTCGATCTGGGTCGGGCGGCTGATCGGCGAGGATGCACTGGCCGCGACGGCGAATGCCAACATCGTGATGTTCCTGATTTCGAGCGCGGCGTTCGGCTTCGGCATGGCCGGCACGGTGCTGATCGGCCAGCGCTTCGGCGCGCGTGATCTCGACGGCGCGCGGCGGACCTTCGGCACCGCGATCGGGTTCTGCTTCATCCTGGCGCTGATCATCGCGGTGGTCGGCTATTTCGTGTCGGCGCCGCTGCTGAAACTGCTCGGCACCCCGGGCAATGCTTACGGCCTCGCGCTGACCTATCTGCAGATCATCTTCCTCTCGATGCCGTTCCTGATGGTCTCGATCGTGCTGACGATGGGCCTGCGGGGCGCGGGCGATGCTCGTACGCCGCTGATCTTCATGGTCGTGACGGTGGTGATCGACACGATCTTCAACCCGCTGCTGATCCGCGGCGTGGGCCCGATCCCGCCGCTCGGGATCGCCGGTTCGGCGCTATCGACGATGGCGGCAAGCTTCATCTCCTTCATCGGGATGGTGTTCTTCACCTACAGGAAGGACCTGCCGCTGCGGCTGCGCGGGGCGGAATTGCGCTATCTGATCCCCGCACGCGAGGAGCTGAAGTTCATCGTCACCAAGGGCCTGCCGATGGGCGCGCAGATGCTGGTGATGAGCGCTTCGGGCGTGATCATGGTCGGGCTGGTCAACGCGGAAGGGCTGGTCGTGACCGCCGCCTATGCCGCGGCGATGCAGCTGTTCACCTATATCCAGATGCCGGCGATGGCTATCGGCGGCGCGGTCAGCGCGATGGCCTCGCAGTTCATCGGCGCGAAGAAATGGCACGAACTCGACGGCGTGACCCGTGCCGGGATCATCGTCAATTTCGTGATGACCGGGGTGCTGACGCTGCTGCTGCTGCTGCTCGACAAGCAGGCGCTCGGCCTGTTCCTCGGCTCGGGCAGCGAAGCGGTGCCGGTGGGCGAGCATATCCAGCGGGTCGCGAGTTGGAACTTCGTGCTGTTCGGCGTGACGATGGTCTATTCGGCGACGATGCGCGCCGGCGGCGCGGTGATGATCCCGCTGATCATCATCACCATCGCGCTCTATCCGGTGCGGCTGGGGTTCTATTATCTGACCTATCACCAGCTCGGCGCCGATGCGATCTGGTACGGCTTCCCGGTCTCGGCGGTCGCGAGCGTGGTGCTCGGCTGGTGGTTCTACCGCTACTCGAACTGGCGCAAGCACCCGCGGCCCGAGAGCGCCGAGGAAGCCGCCGAACAGGCGCAGGCCGATGCCGACCCGGCCGGGCGGATGATTCCGGACCTCTGAGGGCCTACCGCCCCTGCGCGCGCCAGCGTTGCACCACGCGCAGCACCTGATCCTCTTCTCCGCCGCCCTGGCGCCAGAGATCGATGAAGCTCGGGTCTTCCGAAGCCGGGCGCTTGGAATCCTCGAGATTGTCGAACGCGACGCGGATCGGGATCGACACGCCTTCGCCGCAGATGATGCATTCGCGGTTGCGCAGCGCCGGGATCGAATCGAGGAAGCCGCGCGCGCCTTCGGGCATCGCGGCCTTGACGAAGCTCTGGTCGCGTTCGTTGTTGAGGCGCATCGAGATGATCGTGCCGCACTGCGACAGCACGCCTTCGGCAAGGTCCGACGGGCGCTGGGTGATCAGGCCCAGGCTGATGCCGTATTTGCGGCCTTCCTTGGCGATCCGGCTGAGGATCTTGCCGACCGACGAGCCGTCGGCGTTCTTCTCGTTGGGGACGTAGCGATGCGCTTCCTCGCAAACGAGCAGGATCGGGCGCGGCTTTTCCTCCCGGCCCCAGATCGCGAAATCGAAGGTCAGCCGACTGAGCACCGCGACCACGGTGCTGGTGATGTCCGACGGGACGCCCGAGACGTCGATGATCGAGATCGGCTTGCCCGAAGGCGGCATGCGGAAGATCTTCGCGAGGAAGTCCGCCATCGTATCGCCGACCAGCATGCCGGAGAACATGAACTGGTAGCGCGGATCGGCCTTGAGCTCGTCGATCTTCGTCTTGATCCGCATGTAGGGCGCGGACGAGGTCGCCTTGTCGAGCTTGCCCATCTCGTTCTGGATGATGTTGGTCAGGTCCGAGAGCAGATAGGGGATCGGCGAATCGACCGTGATCTTGCCCATGCTTTCGGCCAGCCGGTTCTTGCCCCGCGCTTCGAGCAGGCACTTGGCGAGGATGTCCGCATCCTCCTGGAAATCGTTGCCGGTGGTCTTCAGGAACACTTCGCAGTGCTCTTCGAAATTCATCAGCCAATAGGGCATGTGAAGGTTGGAGACGTCGAAGATCACCCCGGTGGTGCGGAACGCGGCGGAATATTCACCGTGCGGGTCGATCATCACGATATGGCCCTGCGGCGCGGCCTCGCAGATGCGGTGGAGGATCAGCGCGGCGCTGGTCGACTTGCCGGTGCCGGTCGAGCCGAGCAGCGCGAAGTGCTTGCCCAGCATCGCATCGACATAAATGCCCGCGCGGATGTCGCTGGTCGGGTAGACCGTGCCGACCTGAATCGCCGAGCGCCCGTCGGACGCATAGATCTGGCGCAGATCGGCATTGGTCGCCGGATAGACCAGCGCTCCCGGGATGGGATAGCGGGTGACGCCGCGGCGGAAGCCGTGGATGCGGGCGGTCAGGCGTTCTTCCTCGCCCTCTCCCAGAAAGTCGATGTTGGCGACCACGCTGCCGGATTCGCGCCGGTCCTGCCGCTGGTTGCGCACGCTCGCGAGCAGCCAGCCGCCCGGCACGCGGATCTTGATCTGGCTGCCGACCTGGCCGGCCAGCGCGATCGAGGGATCGGGATCCCCGCCGCATTCATTGAGCCGCTGGAGGTCGAGCGCGATCTGCGAGCCCGAGCCGGCGATTTCGAGTACCACCCCGATCGGCTGGCTCGCATTGTCCGCACCCTGAGCCGGGGCGGGTTGCCGCGACAGCTCGCGCGGGGGTTCCGCGGGCCGAAAATCGGTGAAAGTCTGCTTGCCCAGTTCGGTCATGTACTGCCGGTTCGGCCCCCGTTTTTGGTGACCGGAGACTTAGGCAGATTGGGTTAAGAACGCGTCAATCGCCCCCGCGCAGCCCGGTCAGATGAACGCGAACAGCCGCCCGGCGATCCAACCCATCAGCACCGACAGCGCGACCGCGGCCAGGCCGTAAAGGAACGGCTGACTGTCGGCGGAGAGGGCCACAAAGCGTTCGAACCCGAGCTTGCGCACTTCGACCCGCGCGATCGCCGAGGCAACTACCCGCCCGCGGGTGATCGCGAAGGTCTCGGCGGTATAGGTCCCGGTCTGGACGCTCGAGGGCAGCGAGATGCGCGCCTGGTACAGTACCTGCTCGCTGATGCTGACGCCCTTCTCGCTCTCCTTGTAGAGCCCTTCGCCACGCCGCAGATCGACCAGCCCGGCGGCGAAGCGGTCCTGTTCCTTCGGATCGAGCGCGCCGATCGGCGACAACTGCAGCCACGGCAGGCCAAGCTCGTAGATCGCCGCCGTCCGGTCGTCGACGATGTCCTTGATCGGCTTCGAACTCGCGACCGCGAAGAACGACGGGGCCGAGCGGAAATCGCTGCTATGGGCATTGAGCCACATCCCGGCGATCTTCTGCTTCTCGCGCAATTTGATCGACTGGGTCGGCCCTTTCAGCACCACCACGATGTCGTAGTCGCGTCCGGCGCGGATGCCCGAGGGATCGAGGATCGCGCCGTAGAGCAGCAGTTCCTGCCCGGTAAAGCCCTGGCGCACCTGGATCTCGTGCTGCGAGACCTCGGGCACCAGGATCGGATCGCGCTGAGCCGAGAGCGCGAGGAAGGCGATGACCCCCAACAGGACCCGCGCGATCGTGCCGCCGGTCACAGGGGCGCCACCGTGTAGATTTCATCGGGCCGCACCCCGAGCCCCCAGGCCATGCGCAGCGCGATCACCAGCACGATCGCCGCCAGCGCCAGGCGCAGGTAGACCGGGCTCGCCTGCTGGGCGAACTTCGCCCCGACCTGCGCCCCGGTGACCGAGCCGAGCAGCAACAGCCCGGCCAGCACGATATCGACCGCGTGGGTGGTCAGCGCGTGCATCATCGTGGTGACCATGGTCACGAACAGGATCTGGAACAGCGAGGTGCCGACCACCACATTGGCGCTCATCCCGAGGATATAGAGCATCGCCGGGACAAGCATGAACCCGCCGCCGATCCCCATCAACATCGTCACGATGCCGGTCGCGATCCCCAGCAGCAGCGGGGCGAGCGGCGAGATGTAGAGGCCCGAGCGGTAAAAGCGCCACCGCATCGGCAAGCTCGCCACCAAAGGATGGTGCCGCCGCTTGCGCGCGGGCGGCGGATTGCCGCTACGCATCGCCCGCATCGTCTGCAGGCTTTCCTTGCCCATCAACACGCCGATGGTGCCGAGCAGCACCACATAGAGAATGCTGATGACCGTATCGATCTGTCCCAGCGCTTCGAGAATCCGGAACAGCACCGCGCCGATCCCGGTGCCGACCACCCCGCCGGCGACCAGCACGCCGCCCATCTGGTAATCGACCCCGCCGCGGCGGGTGTGGGCGAACACGCCCGACACGCTTGCTCCAGTGACCTGGCTCGCAGCCGAAGCCGCAGCGACCGTGGGCGGCACGCCATAGAAGATCAGCAGCGGCGTGGTCAGGAACCCGCCGCCGACTCCGAAAATTCCCGAGAGCAGGCCGGTCAGCCCGCCGAGTGCGACGATCACCAGCCCGTTGACCGCGAGATTGGCGATGGGGAGGTAGACGTCCATGACCCGGCCTAACCCAGCGTTGCGGCGGATTAAAGGCGCGGGAGCTAGAAACCCGCTGAAATCGTGAGAGCCGGGCCGCTCGCCGGCTCGGCATTGCCGGCGACGCGGAAGCGCCAGTCCATCGACAGGCGCGGGTTCGCGGGGCCGAGCTTGAGCTGCACCGAAGCGGTCGGGCCGAGATCGAGCCGAGCCGCGCCTTTCTGGGCCCCGCCCCAGGCTCCGCCGCCGGCGCTGAGCCTGGCCGTGCCAAGCTCGGCCAGGCGGCGCTCGGCCCTTATCTGGCCATCGGCGAAGGCGCTGGAATATCGTCCGCCGACATAGCCGGCCTGGCCGTAAGCTTCCCCCGTGAAGCGGAGCGGCAGGGCAAAGCCCGGCAGTTCGGTGACCGCATAGCCGGCCGGCCGGGCGAGAAACCCCGTGGCGGCGCGGGTCGCCCGCAGTTCCGCCGCCAGCCGCACCGGCAGCTTCGCGACCGGTCGCGCGGAGAGGCCGACGGCAAGTTCGCTTTCCGCGGTGCCGCCCAGCGCGCCGCTGACCCGCGCATAGGCCATCGGGCGCAAGGGGCTGGACGGCGCCAGCGCATAGCGCAGCACCGCGCCGGCCTGGCTGCGGCCATAGCTGCCCCGGCCCGAGGTCAGCGCGGTTTCGGTATCCCGGCGCAGCAGCACCCAGCCGTCCGCCGACCAGCGCCCGCCGCTGGGCGAGGCGGCGAAAGTGGTCAGCGGCTGATAGGCTGCGCTGCCCGGCCCGGCGCGCGGTGCGATCAGCCGCGCCAGTTCGGGCGGCAGCGGAAGCGCCGCCAGCCCCGACATCATCAGCATCGTATGCGCCGCCGCGAGCCTGCGGGGGAGCGGCGTGGCGGCGAGGAAGGGCTCCAGCCGGGGGCGCAGCGGATCGGGCAGGTCGAACATCGCCCGCTCCGCCGGAGAGGTCGCGATCGCCGGCAGGGCACCCACGACAGGCCAGTCTCTCGCGGCGGCGATGGGCCGCGGGTCGGGCTGGCGGCGGGGCGCCAGGAAGGGCGTTGGCGCGACAGGCAGCGCCGGGGCCGCCCCGGTCAGCACGCTCCGGGGCAGATCGCGCAGAACCTGGGCGAAGGGCGTCTCCCACTGGGCGGCGCGCAGTGCGATCCAGCCGCCGAGCAGCACCACCAGCGCCAGCACCGGCTGGCCGCGTCGCCGGCTGCCCGCGATCATGCAGCCGCGCCGGCGCGCATCAACACCGGGTGCGCGCTGTGGCGGGTCTTGTCCCAGCGCGGCGGCGCCCCGAAGAACGTGCCGAGATAGGCGAACAATGCGCGCCGTCCCGCCATGATCGTGATCACGTTGGCGACCGGAATCCGGGCCAGCGCGCGCAGCCCTTCGGCCAGTCCGTATTCGCGGGCGGTGAAGCCGAAGCGCGTCGCCGCCCGCAACGCGAAGCTGGCGAAATTAATCTCCAGCAGCGTCCGGGTCACCGGATCGGGCGCAAGCGGCCGTTCGAACCCGCCGAACGCGGCAAGCTGCAGGATCGCGAACACGGCCAGCAGCAGATAGCCGGCGGCGAGCACGATCGCGGTCAGCGGCCCGCGCCGGTCGCGCATCCGCATCCACAATTCGGCCGGATGAGCCGACCAGCCGAGCCGATCCCACCCCTGGAACGCAATCCCGTGGATCCAGCGGGTCTTCTGCCGCACCGCGGGACCGAGCTGAGCGGGAAAGCACGCACGGGTCGCGACCAGCAGTCCATCCTCGCCGCGCAGGCGCAGGAAACGCGAGCGCCCGCCGAGCATCTTGATCCGCAGGCCCAGCTCGTAATCCTCGGTCAGGCTTTCGACCGAGAACGGCGCGCCGCCATGCCCCAGCGCCATCCGCCCAAGCATCGTGCGCGAAAAGGCGCAGCCGACCCCGGCAGCCGGAAGGCCGGCCGCGAGCGCTGTCCGCACCACCAGCGACTTCGCATGGGATTCGGCGAATTCCTCGCAGTAATGCCCGGCAATCCAGCGCGAATCGGGCTGCGGTTCGGGGCGCACGGGGAGCTGGATGAAGTCCGCTTCTTCCAGCGCCGCATCGAGCACGCCGAGCGCCGCCGGATCTACCATGTCCTCCGCATCGTGCAGCAGCACCATGCGGAAATCCTCGCCGGTCCGCCGCTCGTCATCCCCGAGCGCCCGGTAGAGCCGGTTGAGGCAGTCGGCCTTGGTGGTCGGGCCGCCCGCCCGATGGATCACCAGCCGCAGTCGGGGGTCGCCCCGCGCCGCGTGGAGCACCGCCTCGACCGTCGCCGGATCGTTGCGGTAACAGCCGACATACAGCCGCAGGCCCGCTTGGGGCCAGGCGTCGAGTGCGTGACCAACGGTCGCGCCGATCACTTCGGCCTCATGCCAGTCGGGATCAGCAGCGCCGCCTTGCCGGCAAGGATATGCCCGCGCGCCTGGGCCCGGTCGATCCGGCCGGTGCGCGCGCGGCCGGTCAGCTTGAGCCACACCCACACGATGTCGATCCCGAGTTCGTCAAGCGCGCCGAGCAGAAAGAAGCTGCCGGCGAACAGCAGCAGCTCGCGCTCGACGAGCGCAAGCCATTCCAGCGCGGTGAAACCCCCAACGGTCACAGGTTGGCCCCCTACCCCGTGTCGCGCGCAGGCTAGTGCCTAATGCGGCGCTTCGCAATGGGCGCGCAATCCTTCCTTGCCAGCTACGCGCGAATACGGAATGGCATCGCAAATGCGGAACTCGCTCGTATCCACCGCCCGCCTGCTGCGGTTGCTGGCCTCGGGCGATGTCTTCGCCGGCCTGTTGCTGATCGCGGTCGCCGTGCTGGCGATCGCCGCCGCCAATTCGCCGCTCGCCCATTTCTACCACGAACTGTTTCACGGCACCCTGCCCTGGAGCCCGATCGCCAAGCTCGATACGCTGCATCTGTGGATCAACGACGCGCTGATGGCGGTGTTCTTCTTCGTCGTCGGGCTCGAGGTGAAGCGCGAGGTGCTGGCCGGAAACCTCGCCGATGCCGCGAGCCGGCGCCTGCCGGTGCTGGCCGCGCTGGCCGGCATGGCCGCGCCGGCGGCGCTCTATCTGCTGGTCGCGGGCGGAATGCCCGACGTGGCCGGCGGCTGGGCGATCCCGGCGGCGACCGACATCGCCTTCGCGATGGGGGTGATCGGCCTGCTCGGCGGCCGGGTGCCGCCGGCGCTGCGGGTGTTCCTGCTGACCGTCGCGATCGTGGACGACATCGGCGCGGTGCTGGTGATCGCATTGTTCTACACCGCGTCGCTCAAGCTCGCCTGGCTGGGCGCCGCACTGGCGGTGTTTGGCGCGTTGGTCGCGTGCAACCGGCTCGGCGTGCGGCGCCCGTGGCCATTCGTGCTGGGCGCGGCGGTCCTGTGGTTATGCGTGCTCAACTCCGGCATCCACGCGACCATCGCCGGGGTGGCCGCTGCCCTGACGGTGCCGATGCGCGGCGGAATGCTGGAGCGCGTCGAGCACGCGCTGGTCGGCTGGACCGGCCTGCTGGTGGTACCGCTGTTCGGCTTCGCAAATGCCGGAGTATCGCTCGCCGGGATCGGCGCCGATCAACTGCTGGCGCCGCTCCCGCTCGCGATCGGCGCGGGGTTGGTCGTCGGCAAGCAGGCGGGAATCTTCGGATGCATCGCATTGTGCGACCGGCTCGGCATCGCCCGGCGCCCGGAAGGCGCGAGCTGGGCGCAGATCTGGGGCATGACGGTGCTGTGCGGGATCGGCTTCACGATGAGCCTGTTCATCGCCGAGCTCGCCTTTCCGCTCCATCCCGAACTGGTCGAGGAAGCGAAGCTGGGCATCCTCGGCGGGTCGCTGATCTCGGCGCTGCTGGGCTTTGCGGTGCTGCGGATCGGGGCACGCCGCATCGCCCGCTGAAGCGACAGCGCTCGTCAAAGAGTATACAGTCCCCGCATTGCCGAACACAGGCCCGCCCTTGACCAAAGCGTCTGCGCAGGCAGGGGCCTCAATCCGCGCGCGCCGGCGCTAAGACCCCCCGAAGTCCCCGCCTGGCGGGACTCTTAAAAGGTTCGGGGTGACCGGGCTCTCAAGCCAAATTGAAGAAACTCACGGGTTGATCGCGGGGACGTTCGGGGCCATCTGCTCCGCATGAGCATCGAGACCAAGCCGCCCGTCGGAGCAGATCTGCTCGCTGAGATCGACCGCCTGCGCAAGGAGCGCAACGCGGTGATCCTCGCGCATTACTATCAGCGCCCCGAGATCCAGGATCTCGCCGATTTCGTCGGCGACAGTCTCGAACTCAGCCGCAAGGCCGCGGCGACCAGCGCCGACGTGATCGCGTTCTGCGGGGTCAAGTTCATGGCCGACACCGCGAAGATCCTCAGTCCCGAGAAAATCGTGGTGCTGCCCGATCTCGACGCCGGCTGCAGCCTCGAGGATTCCTGCCCGCCAGAGAAGTTCAAGGCCTTCCGGGAATCGCATCCCGACCATATCGCGCTGACCTACATCAACTGCTCCACGGAAGTGAAGGCGCTGAGCGATATCATCGTCACCAGTTCCAGCGCGGAATCGATTCTGGCGCAGATCCCGCCCGAGCAGAAGATCATCTTCGGGCCCGACCGCCATCTTGGCGGCTATCTCAGCCGCAAGTTCGACCGCGAGATGCTGCTGTGGCCGGGCGTGTGCATCGTCCACGAGGCGTTCAGCGAAACCGAGCTGATGAAACTCAAGGCGCAGCACCCCGGCGCGCCGGTCGCCGCCCATCCCGAATGCCCGCCGACGATCATCGATCATGCGGATTATGTCGGCTCGACCAGCGGCATCCTCAGTTTCGCGAAGACCTTCCCCGGCGACACACTGATCGTCGCGACCGAACCGCACATCATCCACCAGATGCAGAAGGAACTGCCGCACAAGAACTTCATCGGCGCGCCCGGTGCGGACGGCAACTGCAACTGCAACATCTGCCCTTACATGGCGCTCAACACGCTCGAGAAGCTCTATGTCGCGCTGCGCGACCTGCAGCCGCGGATCGAGATCGAGGAAGGGCTGCGGCTCGCCGCGAAGAAGAGCCTCGACGCTATGCTCGACATGGCAAGCGGGACGGTCGGCAAGGGCGATCTCGGTCAGCGGCCCTGATCGTCGCCGAATTTTCACCGATTTCCACAAAACCATCCCCGACCCGAGAGTAACGAAGCTCTTCTACCCGCCGTTAACCATGTGGTAGCAACACAGGGAGGGTAAGGTACGGGAGGAGCCAATGGCTCACAAAACGGACGCACGCTCCTGGCTGTTCGTACCGGGAGACAGCGAGCGCAAGCTGGCGAAGGCGGTGGGCGCCGGGGCCGATGCGGTGATCGTCGATCTCGAGGACGCGGTCGGGCAGGAGCATAAGCCGCGGGCGCGGAAGCTGGCCCGCGAGTGGCTCGCGGCGCAGCCAGTCAAGGCGGCCGAAGCGCCCCGCGCACAGCACTGGGTGCGGATCAATCCGCTGGGCTCGCCTTGGTGGCGCGAGGATCTGGCGGCGGTGATGCCCGCCGCGCCGCACGGGATCATGCTGCCCAAGGCCAGCGGACCGGCGCAGCTGGAGCTGCTCGGCGCCGAACTGACGGAACTGGAGGAGCGCTTCGGCCTGCCGCATAGCGCGACCCGCATCATGCCGCTGGTCAGCGAGACCCCGGCCGCGGCGCTGGCGCTGCCCGCCTATGCCGGATCGACCCTGCCGCGGCTCGCCGCGCTGAGCTGGGGTGCGGAGGATCTCGCGGCGGCGATCGGCGCGACCCGCAAGCGCGACCCGTCGGGCCAGTGGACCGATCTGTTCCGCATGGTCCGCGCAACGATGCTGCTGGCCGCCCATGCCGCCGGCGTGCCGGCGATCGATACGCTGCACGGCGATTTCACCGATCTCGAAGCGCTCGACCGGATCGCCCGCGCCGCGCGGGCAGACGGGTTCGGCGGCATGCTGGCGATCCACCCGGCGCAGGTGCCGGTGATCAACGCCGCTTTCACCGCCAGCGACGAGGAATTGCGCGATGCCCGCGCGATCGTCGCGGCTTTCGCGCGCAACCCCGGATCGGGCGCGCTGGCACTGGACGGGCGTCTGATCGAACTGCCGCATCTGGATCAGGCGAAGCGGCTGCTGGGGCTGCAGATCTGAGTCCTGCGAAGGCAGGGACCCCAGGCAGTGGCGCGCCCCGCCGCATGAGACCGCCGCCTTCGCCCGGAATCGAGTTCGCGGTTACGCTATTCGACGGCGCTCTCGACCGCCGGCTGCTCCGCATCGAGGCTGGCCGGATCCTGATCCAACGCGGCGTCGCTGGCATCCTCGGACCCGGCCGCGCCCGGCTTCGCCTGGCTCGGCGCGAGCGGCGGCTGCGAGGTCAGCGTGTCGAGCGGCAACTGGCTATCCTTGATCGTCCCGTCGAGCACCTCGCCCTTCGCGGTGAGCGCGGTATCGTCCGCCTTCTTCTGGCAGGCGCCCAGCAGCAGCGCCGGCGCGAGCAGCGGCACCAGGATCAGGACGGAGCGGATATTCATGCGCGTCACTCGGCCTCCGATGGCGCCAGGGCGGCAAGGAATTCGCCGGCGCGGCGCCGCAATGCCTCATCCCAGGCCGGTTGCGCAACCGCTACGCCGAGCCGGGCCATGCTGGTGACGCCGAAATCGGCGATTCCACACGGCACGATGCCGGAAAAATGCGTCAGGTCAGGATCGAGATTGACCGCGAAGCCATGCATCGTGACCCAGCGGCTGACCCGCACCCCGATCGCGCCGATCTTGGCTTCGGCACCGTCGATGTCGCGGGTCCAGATGCCGACCCGCTCGGGCACCGCCCAGGCTTCGACCCCGAAATCGCCGAGCGTCGCGATCGCCCAGCCTTCGAGCGCGTGGACGAAGCGGCGCACATCCCGCCCGCGCCGTGCGAGGTTCAGCAGCACATAGCCGACCCGCTGGCCCGGCCCGTGATAGGTATAGCGCCCGCCCCGCCCGGTCTCGACCACTTCGAAGCGCGGATCGGTCAATTCGGCGGCGTCGGCGCTCGTCCCGCCGGTATAGACCGGCGGATGCTCGAGCAGCCAGATCAGCTCGCGCTCCTCGCCAGCCGCGATCGCGGCCAGTCGCGCCTGCTGCGCGGCCAGCGCCTCGCGATAGGCAACCGGGGCGCTCTCGGCCCGCCATTCTATCCCGCCGGACAAATAATCGACCATCGGCGATTGCGTGGCCGCATCGCGCGGGTTTATCAAGCGGCGAGATTTCGGGAGCCGGTAATGCAGTTCGACATGAGCAGGGCGTGGCGCGAGGCCACCGACATGCTGGCAGCCAATCGCGAGGTGATCCTGGCGCTCTCGGGGGTGTTCTTCTTCCTGCCGGCCTTTGCCTCCTCGCTGATGATGACCGTGTCCGAGCCGCCGGTGGGCGGGGACGAGGCGGCGATGAGCGCGTGGTTCCTCGCGCTCTACCGTGCCAATGCGCCGATTCTGGTCGGTTCCGCACTGATCCAGCTGGTCGGGATCATCACCCTGCTCGCGCTGCTGCGCGACGACCGCAAGCCGACCGTCGGCCAGGCGCTGAAGACCGGCGCGCTGGGCATATTGCCCTATATCGGGTCCTATCTGCTGCTGGTGGCCGCGCTGTTCCTGGCGATCGTGGTGGTCGCGGGCATCCCGGCCGCGCTCGGCCAGCCCGGCATCGGCCTGGCGCTGGCGGTGCTTGCCGTGCTGCCGATGCTCTATGTCGCGGTCAAGCTGTCGCTGATCACCCCGGTGATCGCGATCGAAAAGCTGATGAACCCGATCGCGATCCTCCAGCGTTCGTGGCGGCTGACCAGCGGCAACGGCCTGCGGCTGTTCCTGTTCTATTTCCTGCTCACGGTGGTCTATGCGGTGATCAGCCTGGTCGCCAGCGGGGTGCTTGGCGTGCTTTCCGTTCTGCTGGGCCAGGGCAGCGCCTACGAGATCGGCATGGGCATCGGCACGGGGCTGGTCAGCGCGGCCGGAACCGCGGTGTTCACCGTGGTCCTCGCCGCGGTTCACCGCCAGCTCGCCGGCCCTTCGGCCGCAGGGCTGGGCCGGACTTTCGGCTAGGCGAAACCCGGCAGTTTACTCGGGGTCCTTCCACGCCCAGGCGAGCACGCAGGGCAGGATGTTGAGCGGCTCGAACCCGTCATCGATCCGGTCGAAATAGCGCGCGCACAAATTGCGCGCGGCCTTGCAGAACTGATAGGTCAGGAACGCGCCGCCCGGGCGGATTACCCGCTGGGTGGCCGCGGCGATGCTCGGCCCGACGCCTTCGGGCAGGGTCGAGAACGGTAGGCCCGAAAGCACATAGTCCGCATATTCATGGCCATGCGCGCGGACGATCTCCTCGACATCCTCGGCCGAGCCGTGGACCGCGATGAAGCGGGAATCGCCGATCGTGCGCTTGAGATAGTCGATGAACAGCGGGTTGGTGTCGATCACCAGCAGCGTGCCGTCGCGCGGCAGGCGGTCGAGCACCGGGCGGCAGAAAGTGCCGACGCCGGGGCCGTATTCGACGAACAATTTCGTCTCGGCCCAGTTCACCGGCGCAAGCATCTTGCGAATCGTGAAGCGCGACGAGGGGATGATCGAGCCGACCATCACCGGATGTTCGAGGAAGCCCTGGAAAAATACGCCCCAGGGGCCAAGGAAATCGCGGAGCTTGCGCTTCAACTTCTCGGATTTGCGTTCCCGAGTGAGTTCGTAACCTGACATGAAGCGGAGCTTCCCCTTGCCGCCCCCGGCGGGGGGTTTGAATTGCGTAGCACCGCGTTCGCAAATTCGCCTTCGATTTGCAAGGATTCGGCGCGGGCTGTCCGCGATCCGCCGCGGAATGGGACACGAAGCGTGGCTGGCGGACGGCAGCTCGTTTCGGGGTTACACAAGTGACACTCTGTCCGGGGTGCTGTCCGCGCCCGCAACCCTCGGATTCGCGCGGGTTACAAACCTTAGAGTGACACTTCGCGGCAGAATGGGAAACGGCGCCTCCGGCCAGCCGGGAGCCTGCCGGAATGGGTGGTGGATTCGACGTTGGGAAAGAGCCGCCAGGACGATGGCAGGCCGGAAGCATGTAGGAAAATGGTTTCGCCGCGGGGACTCAGGCGGTCACAAAATCTCCCGCACCCGCTCCATTGGACGGCACAGGCGAACGCCCCTGTCCGTCTCGACCAGCGGCCGTTCGATCAGCTTCGGATCGGCTGCCATCGCATCGAGCACAATATCGTCATCCGCTTCGGTCGGCCCGCGCTCCTCCGCATCGGTGCCGCGCTTGCGCAGGCCTTCGCGCGGGGCGATGCCGGCATCGCGATAGAGCTGGGCCAGCTTGTCGCGGCTGGGCGGGGTCTTGAGGTACTCGACCACCGTCACCTCGACGCCCGGCGTGTCGTGCAGCAGCGCAAGGGTATTGCGCGAGGTCCCGCAGCCGGGATTGTGCCAGATCGTCGCTTTCATTCCCTTATTCCCCCTTGCCCGCGCGCATCGCGGGCACCGCCCGCGCCGCATCCTCGGCGCTGATCCCCGGTGCCGGGGCCGCGCTGATGGTTTCCTGCCGCAATGCCACCCGCCCGGCGCGCTGGATCGCGCGGGTCAGCCGGGGATAGACGCCGCAGCGGCATAAATTCTGAACCGCCGCCGCGATATCCTGTTCGCTCGGCGCGGCATTGCGCTGGAGCAGCGCCGCGGCGGCCATCACGATGCCCGGGGTGCAGAAGCCGCACTGGATCGCCTGTTCGGCGACCAGCGCCTGCTGCACCGGGTGCGAGCGATCCCGGCTGAGCCCTTCGATCGTGGTCACGAAGCGCCCTTCGGCCTCGGCCAGGGTGATCAGGCAGCTGCGCAAAGCCTCGCCGTCGACGATCACCATGCAGGCACCGCAATCGCCCACCCCGCAGCCGTATTTGGTGCCGGTGAGATTGGCCGCGTCGCGCAGGGCCCACAGCAGCGGGGTCTGCGGGTCGATATCGAACTGCACCGGCCGGCCGTTCACGGTCATGCTCGACATTCGATTGTCCTGTTGCTCCCCCGCGGCATCGACCGATCCCCCGCGAAGGCGGGGGCCTCAGGCGGCGGGGCACTGAATCGGCATGATGCCCCCGCCTTCGCGGGGGAGCGGGTTCTCATTCCCGCCAGCCCGTGTCTACGCGATCGATCTTGCGCTTCCACGCCTCGAAATCGAGCACGCCGAAGCCGGCCCGCAGCATCTGGTCGCGGTCGTGCTGGTGGACCTCGATCACTTCGTCGGGCACCCGGATCGGCTTGCCCAGCGCCGCGGTCTTCACCTGGATCTCGCAGGCGCGCTGGAGCATGTAATATTTGAGGAACATCTCGGGGATCGTCTCGCCCATCACCACCGGCCCGTGGTTGCGCAGCATCAGCACGCGGTGGTTGCCGAGATTGCGCACCAGCCGCTCGCCCTCTTCCGCGCGCACGGTGATACCCTCGAAATCGTGATAGCCGATCGCGCCTTCGAAGAAGCACGAATAGAAATTGGTCGGGGTCAGCCCGTCCTCGCTCGAGCACACCGCCATCGTGTCGGGCGTGTGGGTGTGGACGATCGCATGGGCCCACGACAGTTCCTTGTGGAACACCGAATGCTGGGTGAAGCCAGCCAGATTGACCCAATGCGGGCTGCCGTCGAGCTTGTTGCCCGCGCTGTCGATCTTGACCAGGTTCGACGCGGTGACTTCGGACCACAGCAGCCCGAACGGGTTGATCAGGAACGCCTCCTCACCCGGAACGCGCACGGTGATGTGGTTATAGATCGACTCGCACCAGCCGAGATGGTCGAAGATGCGGTAGCAGGCGGCAAGATCCTGCCGCGCCTGCCATTCGGCCGCGCTGCATTCGTAGCCGGTCTTGAGCTGGGTGGCCATGTTTCCTCTCCAAAGGATGTGCGGGCACTCTAGTGCTTCCCCCACCCTTAGTCACCCCGGATCACTCGGCTTCCTACGGGAAGAATAGCGGGCCCCCGGAACAAGTCCGGGGTGACCTAAAAGGTACCGTAACGGATGCAACGTTGACTTTGCCCCGCCGCATGGCAAGCCGTCCACTTCCAAACGCGGAATCGCGCGAACAACCGCCGGCCGCTCCGGGTGAGAGGACAGACATGACCAAGCAGCTGGGCTACGGCCAGCCGATGGAAGGCATTGCCCAGACAGCCTTCATCGTTCCCGATCTGCACGCGGCGATCGACCACTGGGTCAGCAACTGCAAGGCCGGCCCGTTCTTCGTGCTCGACCACTTCCTGGTCCCGGGCCAGAATTACCGCGGCGCGGAATCGCGGGCCGATATCACCATCGCGATGGGCTTTGCCGGGCACATGCTGATCGAGCTGATCCAGCCGCTCGACGATCATCCGAGCGTCTATAGAGAAACGAAGGAGCACCGCGGCTTCGGCTTCCACCATTTCGGGCTCGCCTGCGCGGATGTCGATGCGTCGAGCCTCGAATACCAGCAGCGCGGCTATGTCGAGGCGTTCCGCGCCGCGGTGCCCACGGGGGGCGAAGTGGTCTATCTCGACGACGGCAACGGGCCGCAGTGGGGCTTCCTCGAGCTGCTGCCGGTGACCCCGGGGATGGACGAGACCTTCACCCGCTTCTGGCAGGCCTCGCAGGATTGGGACGGCAGCGATCCGGTGCGATCGTTCCTATGACGACCTCGTCATTGCGAGCGTAGCGAAGCAATCCAGGGCGACTTGAGATGGGCTCTGGATTGCCGCGGGGCTTTTGCCCCTCGCAATGACGAATAAAAAATAGACTGACGGGAGACAGGACAATGCAAGCGACAGCAACGGCCGAGGGCGGCCCGGTGACACGCAATTCGACAGGCTACCAGGCGCTGCTGGTCGGGCTGCTGAGCCTCAATTTCGGGATCGTGTTCTTCGACCGGAATTCGCTCAACTTCCTGATGCCGTTCGTCCAGCCCGACCTGCATCTGTCGAACAGCCAGGTCGGCTATGTCGCGGGCATCTTCAGCTTCATCTGGGCGATCGCGGCGTTTGGCGTCAGCCGGGTTTCGGACGTGGTCGGCAACCGCAAGTTGCTGCTGGTGATCGCGACGGTCGCCTTTTCCGCCTGTTCGTTCCTGACCGGCCTGGCCGCGAGTTTCGCGATGCTGATCGGCGCGCGGATCGTCATGGGCATCGCCGAAGGCGGGGTGATGCCGATCAGCCATGCGATGGTCGCGAGCGAAGTCTCGCCCAAATACCGCGGGCTGGCACAGGGCATCGCGCAGAATTTCGGGTCGAACTTCTTCGGCAGCTTCGTCGCGCCGGTGGTGCTGGTCGCGCTGGCCGGAGCCTATGGCTGGCGCAGCGCGTTCTATATCGCGGGGATCCCCGGGATCATCAGCGCGGGCCTGATCTGGTTCCTGCTCAAGGAGCCCGAGAAGGCGGTCGTCGTCGCCCCGGTCGGCCCCAGGAAATCGACCGGCCAGGCGGTGGGCGACTATCTCAAGGCGGTCGGCCAGGCGCTGAAGATCCGCAACGTGCTGATCTGCGTGCTGATGGGGATCGTGCTGGTCGCCTATCTCGTGATCACCTGGGCCTTCATGCCGCTCTATTTGACCCAGGTACGCGGCTATTCGCAGACCGAGCAGAGCTGGCTGATGAGCGTGCTGGGCATTTCGGCGACGCTCGGCAGCTTCCTCACCGCCGGTCTCAGCGACGTGATCGGGCGGCGCCCGGTGATGATCGTCACCCCGCTGCTGTCGCTGCTGCTGCCGCTCGGCGCGATGTATTACCACGGGCCCTATTTCGGGATGGTGGTGATCTTCTTCTTCGGCTGGGCGCTCAACGGGATCTTCCCGCTGTTCATGGCGACCGTGCCTTCGGAAAGCGTGCCGCCGGCGATGGCCGCGACGGTGTTCGGCCTGTGCATGGGCAGCTGCGAGATCATCGGCGGCGCCGGCGGACCGGCGATCGCCGGGATCGCGGCCGACGCCTACGGGCTGCAGGCGCCGCTGTGGATGATGGCGGGGCTGACGCTGGTCGGCTTCCTGTTCGCGCTGTTCCTCAGGGAATCCGCGCCGGGGGTGCTCGCCAAGCGCGGTGCCGCGCCCGCCTGACGGATCGCTTGCCTAGCCAGCCAGCTTTGGGCAGTGTCCCTCCCGGGCCGAGTCACGCCGAGATGACGCGCCCGGGAGAACCACATTGCCTGAAGCACCGACCACCGAGCCCTGGGCCGGCACCCCACCTGTCCCGCATGCCTTCCGCCCGGGCGCGCTGCCCGAAGCCTATATGGCCAATATCGCCGAGGGCGACGAGCGGCTGTGGGTGCCGATCGGACGGCCGCATGTCGAGGACGTCTATTCGAAGCCCGTCTGGATCAGCCCGACGCTGAACATGTGGGCGGATGTGCTGATGGCCAAAAAGCCCTGCATCGTGAACCGCCACTATCACCCGAAGCCGATCTGGGCCTACACGATCAGCGGCAAGTGGGCCTATCTCGAGCACGAGTGGACCGCCACCGCCGGAGACTTCATCTTCGAGACGCCGGGCGAAAGCCATACGCTGGTTTCCTATGCCCATGAAGACCCGATGAAGGTGTTCTTCGTCGTCTCCGGCCCGCTGATGTGGCTCGACGAACAGGGCAATTCGGTCGGCCATTACGACGTGTTCGATTACATGCGCGACGCGCGCGCCCATTACAAAGAGGCCGGGATCGCCGACGACTACCTCGACAGCCTGATCCGCTGAAAGGACCGCATTTATGGCAAGCGTAATGAAGGCCCCGCCCTCCTCGAAGAAGGCGATCGTCGACGTGCCGTTCAACTACAAGGAGATCGTCGCGCGGACGAGCCCGGGCGGGCGCTATGTCGACATGGAAAGCGACGTCGACAGCCCGTGGGTGCCGTTCGGCGAGAATGCCGCGATCAAGCACCTCAGCTTCGATGTGCGCAGCAACACCTTCTCCAACGTGCTGTGGGTCAAGGGCCCGGGCGTGGTCGGAACCCATTTCCACCGCGGCAATATCACGATGGTCTGCATCACCGGCAGCGTGCGCTATCTCGAATACGACTGGGTCGCGACCCCCGGCGGGCTGATCCTCGAGGTTCCGGGCGAGAGCCACACGCTGGTCACCGACCACCCGGAGGGCTGCAAACTGTTCGGCTGGATGCAGGGCCCGATCGAGTTCTACGACGAGCATGCGAACTTCATCGAGACGGTCGACGTTTGGTGGAACATCAACCACTACGAGAGCCACTGCAAAGAGCACGGCATCGCGCTGAACCCGAAATTGTATCTGTAGAACTGACCGAACGCCCCACCCTCGTCATTGCGAGGAGCGAAGTGACGAAGCAATCCAGAGCGGCAGCGCATGACGGCTCTGGATTGCTTCGCTCCGCTCGCAATGACGAGAATGAATTGCAGGCCCAAGGAAGAACAATGACCGATCCCAAAACCCTCGACCAGTTCGACGTCACCGGCCGTTCGGCCTTCGTCACCGGCGCCGCCAGCGGCCTCGGCCTCGCCTATGCCGAATGCATGGCCGAAGCCGGCGCGAGGGTCAGCATCACCGACATCGACGGCGCGGGTGCCGAGCGCGAGGCTAAGCGCCTGGTCGACCAGGGCTATGACGTGCGCTGGGGCGTGTGCGACGTGTCGCAGCTCGACGATGTCGCCGCCGCGATCGACGCCCATGTCCATGCGTTCGGCGGGCTCGACATCTGCTTCGCCAACGCCGGGCTCGACGTCGGCAACGGCTTCTGGAGCCCCGAAGGCGACCGCAACCCCGACGGCCAGATCGACGTCTACGACCCCGAGCGGTGGTACAAGTCGATCGGGATCAACCTCACCGGCGTGTTCCACACGGTGCGCGAGGCGGCGCGGGCGATGAAGGCGAATACGCAACGCAGGGGCGGCGCGATCGTCATCACCAGCTCCAACGCGGCCGAGGTCAACGAAGCGATCGTCGGCGTGCCCTATATGGCGGCCAAGGCGGGCGTGAAGCACTTCATGCGTCACGCCGCCTATGAACTCGCCGCATACGGCATCCGCGTGAATGCGATCGCGCCCGGCCCATTCGTGACCAACATCGGTGACGGCTGGGTCAAGAAGAACCCCGCCGCCAAGGCCGCGTGGGACGAGCTGGTCCCGGTCGGGCGAATGGCCGAAACCTATCAGGTAAAGCCGCTCGCGCTGTTGCTTGCGAGCGACGCCGGCAGCTACATGACCGGCAGCCACGTGATGATCGACGGCGGGATGCAACTCGGGCCGGTGAAGCCCCTTAACCAATGACTCGTCATTGCGAGGGGCCGAAGGTCCCGCGGCAATCCAGGGCTTGCTGCCGCTGTGCTCTGGATTGCTTCGCCACGCTCGCAATGACGAAGGGAGACAATTGAATATGACCACCCAGGCCCAGGCCGCGATCTGCCGCGGCAATGCCACGCCCTTCACCATCGAACCCGTCACGCTCGACGATCTGCGACCCGACGAATTGCGCGTGCGCATCGTTGCGTGCGGCGTGTGCCATACCGACATGGCGGTGCGCGATGAACAGCTGCCGGTGCCGCTGCCGGTGGTGCTGGGCCATGAAGGCGCCGGGATCGTCGAGGAAATCGGCAGCGCGGTCACCGCCGCCAAGGTGGGCGACCGGGTCGTCATCAGCTTCAACAGCTGCGGCCACTGCCCGAACTGCGATACGCAGGCGCCGACCTATTGCTACAATTTCTTCCCCGAGAACTGGTCGGGTGTGCGCGCCGACGGATCGCCGACGATGTTTCTCGGCGATGCGCCGATGAACGCCAATTTCTTCGGCCAGTCGAGCTTCGCGACCCATGCGATCGCGCATCAGCGCAACGTGGTGAAAGTGCCCGAGAGCGCGGCGGCGGTCCCGCTTGAGCAACTCGCCCCGATCGGCTGCGGGCTGATGACCGGCGCCGGAGCGGTGCTGCGCGCGATGCAGGTGCGCAAGGGCCTGCCGATCGCGGTATTCGGCACCGGCACGGTCGGTATGGCGGCGATCATGGCGGCGAAGATCGCCGGCGCGAACCCGATCATCGCGGTCGATGTCAACGACGCACGGCTCGAACTGGCGAAGGAACTCGGCGCAACCCACGCCTTCAACGCGAAGGACGACGCTCCGGCCAGGATCCGCGAGCTCGTGCCGCAGGGCCTCGGCTATACATTCGACACCACCGGCATCAACACGGTGATCGAAGGCGCCTGGGATCTGCTCGCGCCCAAGGGCATTTGCGGGATCGTCGGCGCGAGCACCCCGGGTGACAGGCTGACCTTCGACGAAGGGGTTTTCATGGGCGGCGGGCGCACGGTGATGGGCATTCTCGGCGGCGACAGCGATCTCACCACCTTCCTGCCCGAACTGATCGAACACCACCTCGCCGGGCGCTTCCCGTTCGACCGGCTGATCGGCTATTTCGAGTTCGACCGGATCAACGAGGCGATCCACGCCAGCGAAAGCGGTCAGGTGGTCAAGCCGGTGCTGCGGATCGGGGCGGAGTAACGCAGACCCTCCCCCGGTGGGGGAGGATGTAATAAGGAAACCAAATGCGCGGAGTAATCTTCCAGGCCCTCCACACCCCGCTCGCCTTGGAAACCCTGCCCGACCCCACGCCCGGCGAAGGCGAAGTGGTGGTCCAGGTTGGCCGCTGCGGGATCTGCGGCAGCGATCTGCACATGACCGAGGATGCCGCCTATGGCTGCAGGCACGGCGATGTGCTCGGCCATGAATTCGCCGGCGAAGTGGTCGCGCTGGGCAAGGGAGCAGAAGGCTTCAAGACCGGCGATCTCGTCTCGGTCAGCCCGCTCAAGAGCTGCGGTACTTGCGAACATTGCCGCAAGGGCGAAGTCCAGTGGTGCGCCAATTTCGGCCTCCAGGGCGGCGGCTATGCCGAATTCGCGGTGACCAATCCGAACCAGTGCGTGAAGTTGCCCGAAAGCATCAGCCTGGCCGACGGCGCGATCATCGAACCGCTCGCGGTCGCGCTCCACGGGGTGAACCTCTCCGGCATCCAACCGGGGGACAAGGTGCTGGTGCTCGGCGCCGGCCCGATCGGCCTCGCCACCGCCTTCTGGGCCAAGCGCGCAGGCGCATCGAAAGTCGCGGTGCAGGACATCGGCGATTTCCAGCGGCAGCGCGCGCTCGAGATGGGCGCGGACGTGTTCGTGGTCGATCCTGCAGACCCGATCGGCGGCGCCGAACGCGCATTGGGCGGCAAGGCCGACATCGTGTTCGAATGCGTCGGCCTGCCGGGCCTGATCGCGCAAGCCGTCGCCCAGGTCCGCAACCGCGGCACGATCCTGCTGCTCGGCCTGTGCACCAAGCCCGACACCTTCAACAGCTTCGCGATGCTGTCGAAGGAGGTGAGGCTGGTCACCAGCGCGTTCTTCACCGTGCAGGAATACCAGGCCTCGCTCGACGCGCTGGCACAGGGGGCGATCGAACCGCGCCTGCTGGTCACCAGTACCATCACGCTGGATGCGGTGCCGGAAATTTACGAGAGCCTGAAAAAGCGCACCAGCGAGTGCAAGGTGCTGATCGCACCCTGAGTGCGCGTTCCGGGCGAAGCGTGGGGCGGGCCGCAGCCCGCCCCGTGTGCCTTAGATGCCGTCGACCGCCTTGCTGACGAGGACGTTGACCGCCACACGGCGGTTCTGCGCCTTGCCTTCCATGGTGCTGTTGTCCGCCAGCGGATCGGCCGTGGCCATTCCGGTCGGGGTCAGCATCCGATAGGGCTTCCAGCCGCAGGCCTGCTGCAGATAGTTGACCACGGTCGAAGCGCGCTTTTCGCTCAATGCCTGGTTGATCTCGGGCGTGCCGGTGGAATCGGTGTAGCCGACCACCAGGATCAGAGCGTTATCCATGCCCGAGGCTTGGTTGGAGATCGCGCAGAGATTGCCCTTCGCGTCACCGGTCAACGCGGCCTTGCCGGTGTCGAAGTTCACATTGGTGGTGGCCTTGATATTGTACTGGTCGATATCGCCCATCCGGCCGCGCAGGGCCTCGGTCGCCGCGGTTTGTTCGGCGAAGCGCTGGTCGGTGCCGTTGCGGATCATCGATGCGAACTTGAGGTCCTTGTCCTTCAGGTCGATCTGGTTGGCGAAAAGCCCGCCGTCGTACTGGAGGGTCGCCACCGACACGGGCAGGCCGTTCAGCAGCGAATCCGTCGCGAGCTTGTTGCGGCTGAGGCCGAGGAACCCTCCGCTGGAGCGGACCTTGGTCGCATCGCTGACCGCGATCGTCTGGTGGCTGCCATCGGCGGTGGTAACCTGGAAATGGTCGCCGCTGCGGGCGGAAATGATGCCTTCGATGACCGGACCCTTGGTCATCTGCGAGGGATCGGGCAGGCGCTGGCCATAGACGTCGATCTGCTCGGGGCCACTGATGGATGTCTCCTGCTGCGCATAGAGGCCCGACGCCGGAACGGCGAGCGCGGCGAGCAGGAACAAGGCTCCGCGATTTTTGGAAGCGACAGTCATTGCGTACTCCTTCAACTTTTCCAGCGCGGCCCGGCTCGCTCGCGGCCTGGTCGGCCGCCCCCTGCGATGGCTAGTCCGGTGGTCGAGGCCCCCTTTATCCTTGGGTTAAAACATACGGTACGCCTGGCACACCTGGACACCACGCCTGCCTTGCGTGTCAGTCCAACCTCGTTTCCGGGTGAATGGTTCCGGGGGCCGGATGGCCGGTTGGGCCAGTCTGAACGCAAGATGCGACGAGCCGAGCGGGGTCGGCTATAGGGCGGCATGCGCACCCGGCTCAGCGTCTGCCTCAGAAAGCTCCGCTACCGTTCCTATGAGGAAGCGCTCGCGGCTGCCCTGGGTGCCGGGATCCCGCTGCGCCCCTATCGCTGCGAGCGCTGCTGGCAATTCCACCTGACCGGGCGGATCAAGGGCAAGTTTCTGCCGCAGCAGAGGCGGGCGAAAAATCCCCCGACTTCGGCGTGATCGCCGACCAGCGCAAAAGCGGCGACGGCCAGGACACCGCCTGAGCCCGCCCGGCCCCCAAGTCCCTAAGCGAAAACCGGCATCACCTCGGCACCGAACAATTCCGCCGAGCGGGTCACTTCCGGCACCCGCATTCCGCCAAAGGCGAACCACCCGACCATGTAGTTCACCCCGCGCGCAAGCTCCTGCCCTACGAAGGCGCGGACCGTGGCGGGCGAGCCGGCACAGCAATTGCCGCGGGCCTGCAGTTCGTCCCAGCTGTCAGGATAGGCCTCGGTCAGCGGCCGGGGATAGCCGCGTTCCATCCACAATTGCGCGAAGCTGTCGCGCCAGCGCAAATAGGCCGGGCGCGCGATCGCGAGGGCTTCCTCGTCCGTCCCGGCGACCACGATATGGCGGCTGATCCCGACCAGCGGCATTTCCGCTTCCGGCCGCCCGGTCTCTGCCCAGGCCTGGCGGAAAGTATCCGTCACCATCCGCACCCGCTCGCCATAGGCCAGCGTGACGATGTTGATCCCTTCGCGCGCGGCCCATTTGATCGAATCCGGGCTGCCCGCGCCGTACCACAGCGGCGGGTGCGGCTGCTGGACCGGCTTCACCCGCATCGGCACCCGGTCGAAACGGTAGTGCGTTCCCCGATGGGTCAGCTCATCCGAAGCCAGCCCCTTGAGCAGGATCTCCAGGCTTTCGTCGAACAGCGCCCGCTGGTCGTCCATCTCGACACCGTAGAAGCCCATCTCGACTAGCGACGCCCCGCGCCCGACACCGAGCTGGAGCCGGCCGTTGGAGAGCGAATCCAGCATCGCCACTTCCTCGATCAGCCGCAGCGGATGGTGGATCGGCAGCAGGTAGACCAGCGGCCCGAATTTGAGCCGCGTGGTCCGCTGCGCCATCGCGGCGAGCAGCACCGAGGGCGACGGTGCGCGGCCGAGCGGGGTGCCGTGATGTTCGGCGACGTGGTAAGCGTAAAACCCGCAGCGATCATAGGCCTCGGCCATCCGCAGCCGGTCCTCGAGCTGCCGCGCGAGGCTCTGTCCGTCATCATCGACATGGTCGAATACGCCGAATTTCATGCCCTCTCCGTTTTGCCTGCGTCATGCCCGTTCGCGAAAGGAGCAGCAAGCATGCTCGAGTCCCTGCGCAGGCAGGGACCTCAGGCAGTTATGGTGCTTGGCCGATGGAGACCCCGGCCTTCGCCGGGGAGCGGAATGGGTTTGGTGGGCCGCTCACGCCCAGCGCCGCGCCAGCCTGACGAACAGCGTAATCAACAGCGGGACCAGCACGATCGACAGCACCACCTTCGCCAATGCCTGGCCGAGGATCAGGTCGCCGATCGGGCGCACGCCGAAAAAACCGATGGTGATGAAGATCATCGTGTCGACGATCTGGCTGAGCACCGAGGCGACCGCGCCGCGCACGGCGACCAGCTTGCCCTTGGCCGCGCCAAGCTTGGCGAAAATAAACACGTTGAGGGTCATCGACACGCCGTAGGAAATGATCCCCGCCACCATCAGCCGCGCGCTCTGGCCGAGCACGATCGGGAAAGCCGCCTTGGCCGGTTCGTACATCCCCGGATCGGTCGGCAATTGGATCACGATCCAGGTCAGCACGATCGCGGTACTGAGCGGGATGAAGCCGTAGCGCACCAGCCGGTCGGCGACCTTGCGCCCGTAGAGTTCGGCCACCGCGCTCGACAATGCGACCAGCATCAGGAACGGGAAAATCCCCGCCTCGACCGCCAGCGGGCCGAGGCCCACCTGCTTCGAGCCGAGCACCCCGGCGGTGCAGGTCATCCCGCCGTACAGCAGCGCAAGCGCGAACAGCGGGCGGGGGAGCGAAATCTCGGATGCGTCGGATGCCATGCCCCCTTGCGTATTATGCGCCGCCGGAAATGAAAAGCGGGCACGCGCGCAAGCTGTTTGACCTTGGCGCGAGAGACGAAGCATAGTCGCGCGAGCCGGGGATTCGCTCCCGTCGCAGGAGTGCCGCAAGCTTGCTCATCAACCTCGCCGGAATCGTCGCGATCCTCGCGCTCGCCTTCCTCCTTTCGAGCGGCAAGAAACGCATCCGCATGCGCGTGGTCGGCGCGGCCTTCGCGCTGCAGGTCGCGATCGCCGGGCTGGTGCTGGCGACGCCGTGGGGCCGGATCGCGATCCAGACGATGGCCAACGGGGTTTCCGCGCTGCTCTCCTATGCCGGCAGCGGGACCGAGTTCCTGTTCGGCGCGCCGAAGGACAATCCGCTTGCGGGCAGCTTCGCTTTGGGCGCGCTGCCGGTGATCATCTTCTTCGCGGCGCTGGTTTCGATCCTCTATTATCTCGGGATCATGCAACTGGTGGTGCGCTGGGTCGGCGGTGCGATCGGCTGGGTCACCGGGATCGGCAAGGTCGAATCGCTCGGCGCCGCCGCCAACATCTTCGTCGGCCAGTCAGAAAGCCCGCTGGTGGTGCGGCCCTATCTCGCCGCGCTCGGACCTTCGGGGATATTCACCCTGATGACGGTGGGCATGGCCGGCGTGGCGGGGACGATCCTCGCGGCCTACGCGGGTGTGCTCGGGCCGGCCTACCTGCCCTATCTCCTCGCCGCCTCGTTCATGTCCGCGCCCGGCGGAATCCTGATGGCGAAGATCATCATGCCCGACGAAGTGCCCGGCCCGGTCGATCCCGACGAGGTCAGGCTGCCGAAGAACCGGATCAGCGCCGAAGGCCCGGCCGCGCTGACCGAAGGCGGCGAGGTCCCGCACGAAGTCGCGGTGGCCGAGACCTTCGAGGACGGTGTGCGCCCCGCCAACATCATCGAGGCCGCGGCGCAGGGTGCGCAGACCGGGGTCAAGCTCGCGGTCGCGGTCGGCGCGATGGTGCTGGCCTTCGTCGCGCTGGTCGCGCTGGCCAACGGGCTGCTCGGCGAAGCGGGGCATCTGGTCGGGCTCGAGGGGCTGACCTTCCAGAAACTGCTCGGCTACCTGTTCGCGCCGGTGATGTATCTGCTCGGCATTCCGTGGAACGAAGCGCAGGTCGCGGGCGGATTGTTCGGGACCAAGGTGGTGCTTAACGAATTCGTCGCCTTCATCGATCTCGGCGGCGACGTCGGCGCGGCGCTGTCAGACCGGACGCGGGCGATCGTGACCTTCTCGCTCTGCGGCTTCGCGAACTTCAGCTCGATCGCGATCCAGATGGCCGTGACCGGCGGCCTCGCCCCGAACCAGCGCCCGGTGATCGCCAGGCTCGGCCTGCGCGCGCTCGCCGCGGGCTCGCTCGCCAACCTCATGAGCGCGGCGCTGGCCGGGCTGTTCATGCCGGCCTGAACCGATGCCCGACATCGCCACCGTCTCGCTCGCCCGCCCGCTCGCCGAAGTCGCCGACGAGCTGGGGCTCAGCTTCAGCGAATGGGGCTTCGCGGTGGTCCGCGATCACGGCATTCCCGCCGATCTGGTCGCCAGGGCATGGGAGCTGACCCGCGAGTTCTTCGCCCTGCCCGATGCGGTGAAGCGCGAATATTTCATTCCCGGCGGCATGGGCCAGCGCGGCTACACCCCGTTCGGGACCGAGCGGGCGAAGAACGCTGCGGTGCAGGATCTGAAGGAATTCTGGCACGTCGGACGCAGCCTGCCGCCGGGCGACCCGCTCGCGGCGATCATGCAGCCCAATCTGTGGCCCGCGGAAGTGCCCGGCTTCCGCGAAACCATGCAGCAGCTCTACACCGCCTTCGAAGTCGCGGGCGGGCGCATCCTGCAGGCGATCGCGCTGCATCTGGGGCTGAGCCAGCACTGGTTCGATCCGGCGATCGAGAACGGCAATTCGGTGATGCGCCTGCTGAATTATCCGCCGCTGCCCGAAGGCGCGCCAGAAGGCGCGATCCGCGCGGCCGCGCATGGCGACATCAACACGATCACCCTGCTGCTGGGGGCCGAGGAGGCCGGGCTGCAACTGCTCTCCGCCACCGGTGAGTGGCTTTCGATCCGCCCACCCGAAGGGGCGCTGGTGGTCAATATCGGCGACATGCTCGAACGGCTGACCAACAACCGGCTCAAATCCACGCTGCACCGCGTGCTCAACCCGGTCGGCGAAGCGGCACGGCGCGCGCGCTATTCGATGCCGTTCTTCCTCCACTTCCGCCCGGACTTCATGATCCGAACCCTGCCGCAATGCATCGATGCCGCGCATCCGGACCTCTATCCGGAACCGCTATCTAGCAATGAATTCCTCCAGCAGCGGCTGCGCGAAATCAATCTAGGTTGAGTCGGGGATATGCGGCCCGGCCGCAGGAACCTGGTCGCATTGCGGTCGCAGCCATGTGGAAAACTGGTTGCATGTGAAAATTTCCGCGATGTTGCACTGCAGCAACATTGCGGAGAATATAGCGTTTTTTCAACGCGAAATGGTGCAGTGCAGCGCGATTTTCGGGACCAGGTTGCGCCTGTAACCACCCTGTCACGCAACCGCCATGGTTGCGACGCGGACGGCACATAGGGACACCGTCAGTCACGCAAGCAGGGAGCCCCACCGTGAAAATCAAATACCTTCTGGCCGCGAGCATCGTCGGCCTTTCCGCCAGCGTCGCCCTCCCGACCGCGGCCTTCGCGCAGGAAACGACCTCGGCCATTTCCGGGCAGGTGGTCGATGACAACGGCACCGCCGTCGCCGGCGCCACGGTGACCGTGACGCACGTCGCTTCCGGCACGACCTCGGTCGGCACCACCAACGCATCGGGCACTTATACGCTGCGCGGCCTGCGCCCCGGCGGACCCTACACCGTGACCGTCGATGCCGACACTTATGCCGAGCAGACCGTCAACGACGTCGCGCTGACCCTCGGTGAAGTGACCAATGTTCCGATCAAGATCACCGGCAACGCGATCGTGGTGACCGCCGCTTCCGTCGGCGCGAGCAGCCAGGCACGCGGTTCGCAGTCGAGCTTCGATTCCGACCAGATCGCCGGCATCGTTTCCGCCCGCCGCGACGTGCGCGACATCATCCGGCGCGATCCGATGTCGGCCTACAACCCGAACATCGGCGGCGTCACCATCGCCGGCGGCAACATCCGCACCCAGCGCTTCTCGGTCGACGGTCTGCAGATGCAGGACAGCTTCGGCCTCAACTACGGCGGCCTGCCCTCGACCCGCGGCATCGTCTCGATCGAGGCGATCGACCAGCTGACGGTGAAGGCGGCGCCGTTCGATATTTCGGAAGGCAACTTCCAGGGCGGCGCGGTCAACGTCGTGCTCAAGTCCGGCACCAACGACATCCACGGCAGCGGGTTCTACACCTGGGGCGGCGACTGGGGCACCGGCAACCTGACCCGCGACAACCAGACGCTCCCCTCCGGCACCAAGAAGGTCGGCAAGACCACGATCTTCAAGTTCAAGAACTGGGGCGTCAGCCTGTCGGGTCCGCTGATCAAGGACAAATTATTCATCTACGCGGCTTATGAAGACCTGACAGAAGGCGCCGCCAACACCTATGGCCCGACCGACGGTTCGGCCGCCAACGTCGTCCCGAACCTGACCCAGGCGCAGATCGACAACGTGATCCGCCTGTTCGGCTCGGCCGGCTATGACGATTACAATGTCGGCAACGTCCCCACCGCCCTGTCCGAAACCGACCGCAAGGCCTCGGTCAAGCTCGACTGGAACATCACCGACGGCCAGCGCCTTTCGGCCACCTATATCCATCACGAGAACGGCCTGCCCAACTTCGCCACCGGCGCGGCGACCGGCAGCAACAGCACCGCCACCCCCTATATCCAGCTCCAGTCCAACCAGTACCAGCTGACCGAATTCACCAATGCGGTGTCGGCCCAGTTGAACTCGCAATGGAGCAGCAACTTCTCGACCGAGGTGCGCGGCGCCTACAAATATTACGAGCGCGGCCAAACGGCCTGGTTCGGCGCGGATTACGCCCAGTTCGCGGTCTGCCTCGACCCGACCAGCCAGGGCGGATACTACGATCCGGCCAACGCGTCCGCTTCTGCCTTCGCCACAAAGTGCGTGGATGGCTCGCCGATCATCCGCATGGGCCCGGACACGCCACGCCAGGCGAATTTGTTCCACAGCTACCAGACGAGCTTCAACGCCAATGCCCAGCTCGCGCTTGGCACGCACAACATCAAGTTCGAAGCGGACTACGTCCGCAACCGGATCTACAATCTGTTCGTCTATGGCGGCTCATCGCTCTCGGCGGGCGCGACCGGCGGCGCCAACGGCGCCTATTATTTCGACTCGCTGGCGGATTTCCAGAACCGCACCGCGAACGAACTGTCGCTCAACATCCCGTCGACCGGCAACAAGGCAGACGGCGCGGTCGACTGGGTCTACGAGATGTACACCGCCGGCCTGCAGGACACGTGGAAGCCGTTCTACAACTTCACGGTCAACGGCGGCGTCCGCTACGACTGGTATTCCTCGGACAAGCCGCAGCTCAACAACGCGCTGGTGACCCGCTATTCGTCGCTCTATCCGGGGCTCGACAACACCTCGAGCCTCGACGGGCGCGGCAAGCTCCAGCCGCGGATCGGCTTCAACTGGACGCCGATCCCCTCGCTGCGCATCTCCGGCGGTGTCGGCCTGTTCGCGGGCGGCCTGTCCGACGTGTTCATCTCGAACAACTTCTCGAACAGCGGTGCGGCGATCAACGACGCCGGCGCGGCGCTTGCCAGCGTCGATATCGTGCGCACGGGCCCTAATTCCTGCATCGAGCGCGCATCCAACGTCGTTTTGCCCACCGGCCTCTGCGCCGCAGCGCTCAACAACGTCGGCGGCAGCTCCCCGCCGCAAGCAGTAGTCGACTACATCAAGGCCAACGCCACCGTTTCCGCGGCGGCTTCGACCAACCTGCTGGATCCGGATTTCAAGATCCCGGCCCAGTGGAAATACAACCTCTCGGCCGTCTGGCGCCCCGAGTTCGGCGATACCGGGCTCGGTAGCGGATGGACTTTCCGCGCCGACGTGCTGCACTCCGAAGCGCAGCAGGCGGTACGCTGGATCGATCTGCGCGCCCAGCCGCTGGTGACCGGCGGCATTGCCCAGGTCGCCCCCGACGGGCGCCCGCGCTACGCGGGCATCGGTGGCAGCGGCAACTGGGACGTCGAGCTTACCAACACCACCAAGGGCCAGGCCTGGGTGTGGTCGGCCGGCCTCTCAAAGATGCTGGGCGCCTTCGACCTGAGTGCGTCCTACACCCATCAGGACGTCAAGGATGTCGCGGGCATCCTGACCAGTTCGTCGGTCAACAGCAGCTATGCGATCGCCACTTCGGATCCGAACAGCGGCGGCGACTATGGCCGGTCGAGCTTCGAGGTCACGCATACCTTCCGTGCGAACCTGGACTTCAAGCACCGCTTCTTCGGCGACAACGAAACCCGCTTCAACGTCAACTGGGAATTGCGCTCCGGCCAGCCCTTCTCCGTCACGATGAACGATTCGGCCGGACGTAACGGCGTCTTCGGCACCGCGCAGAACACCACCGCACACCTGCTCTACGTTCCCGATTTCAGCCTGACCCCGACCAATGGCGGGCTGACCTACGGCATCGTGACCTTCAGTAACGACGATACCCGCAAGGCCGTGCAGGCGCTGGTCGAAGGCACCAAGCTGAAGGATTATCAGGGCGGCATCGCGCCGAAGAACCTGCTGACCGGTCCGTGGTACAACAAGGTCGACCTCAACCTGGCCCAGCAGCTCCCGGTTCCGCTCACCGATGGCGGGAAGTTCACCCTGATGTTCGGGATCGAGAACTTCCTGAACCTGCTGAACCGCGACTGGGGCAGTTACCAGGACTACGGGGTCAGCCAGACGGTCGTGACCGTCGCTTGCAACGGCGCACCCTCGGGCGGCCAGACCTGCCCCGGCTATAAGTACTCATCCTACGCCGCGCCGACGACGCAGACTTATTCGAAGCCTTCGCTCTACGCGATCCGCGTGGGCGTCCGCGTCGATTTCTAAGCTCAAGCTCACGCTTGAAAACGGGGGACGGCGGCACTGCGGTGCCGCCGTTTTCGTTTGTGGCCTTGGCGACCCCGTATCTCCGCTAGATTCCTTCCGTCATCCTGAACTCGTTTCAGGATCCATCGTGCCTGAAGCCCTATTCCATAGGTGGTATGCGGCCGTGCCCGTTATCGTCCGCTTCTTTCGGTCGAGTGGAGAAATGGATCCTGAAACGAGTTCAGGATGACGGAGATAGCCGTTAGCTTGCAAACGAAATTGATTGTGTCCGGATCAGCCGTTACACCCACCGCTAAATCGAAGGGTAGCAAGCCCGCAAAGGGCAGCCCGAGTGGGAAGAGGGAAATTCATGCGACGCGGCAGATCACTTACGCTCACCCTGGCGCTTGGCGCCACCGTGCTGGCATCGGGCGCGCCCGTGCTGTCGAGCGAGACCCCGCCCGCGCCGGGCGACTGGCCGCGCTATGCGCGCGATCTCGGCGGCACGCGCTTCTCGCCGCTCGACCAGATCAACGCCGGCAATGTCGCGGGGCTCGACATCGCGTGGTCCTTCACCGCGCGGCCGCAGGGCGGCGGGACGCTGGTTTCCAGCGCAACCCCGATCGCGGTTGGCGGGGTGCTGTATTACCCGTTGGGCGACGCGGTGGTTGCGCTTGACGGCGCGAGTGGCAAGGAGCTGTGGCGCTTCGCGGTGACCGACGGGGTGGTGCGCCGCGCGGTGTCCTATTGGGCGGGCGACGGCACGATCGCACCGCGGATCTTCTTCTCGAGCGGTTCCGCGATCATGGCGCTGAACGCGGCCACCGGCCAACTCGACACCAGCTTCGGCGCCGGCGGCAAGGTTGCACTCGCGGTGCCTTACAACGGCCCGCCCACGGTGTTCCGCAATGTGCTGGTGATCGGCGCCAATACCAGCGAGGACCCGATCGGCGCCTCGGGCAATTCGCGCGCCTATGATGCGCGCACCGGGGCGAAGATCTGGGAGTTCAACACCGTACCCCAACCGGGCGAGACCGGCCATGAAAGCTGGCTCAACGATGGATGGAAGGGCCGCAGCGGCACCAATGTCTGGGTCTGGTACATGACCGCGGACGAGAAGACCGGTACGATCTACATGCCGGTCGGCGGGCCTTCGCCGAATTATTACGGCGGCGACCGGCCGGGCAGCAATCTGTTCGGCAATTCGATTGTCGCGGTCGATGCCGAGACCGGCAAGTACAAGTGGCACTTCCAGACGATCCACCACGATCTGTGGGACTGGGACATGCCGCCGCCGCCGGTGCTGTTCGACGTCCACAAGGACGGCAAGACGATCCCCGCGCTGGCCGAAACCGGTAAGAACGGCTTCATGTATATCCTCAACCGCGAGACCGGCGAGCCGATCCACGGCGTGGTCGAACGGCCGGTCGCCGCAGGCAATGTCCCGGGCGAGTATTATTCCCCTACCCAGCCCTTCCCGGTGAAGCCGCAGCAATTGTCGCGCGGGCACTGGGATCCGGAAGACATGGTCACCGCGCAGGATACCAGCGCCGATCACGTCGCGGCGTGCGAGGCGCTGCTCGATTCCTATGGCGGGACCTTCTTCAACGCCGGGTCGTTCACCCCGTTCTTCCTGCACGAGGAAGGCCAGCCGGTGATCGCCTCGATCAACATGCCGCATAATGGCGGCGCGAACTGGGGCGGCTATGCGGCCGATCCGGCCCGGGGCGTGGTCTATATCAACACCAGCGAAGGCGGCTCGATCGGCTGGATCGAGAAGCGCAAGCCGGGCGGCGATTATGGCCGCGGCACCACCACCTCGAACCAGCTTTACGACCGCGGCAGCCTGAGCGGACCGGGCGCCTATGCCTCGTTCAGCGCGAACTACACCGCGGCCGACGGTACGGTCACCCAACTCCCCTGCATCAAGCCGCCATGGGGCCGGCTGACCGCGGTCGACGCCAACACCGGCGAAATCGCGTGGCAGACCCGGCTCGGGATCACCGAGGCGCTGCCCAAGGACAAGCAGGACACCGGTACGATGAACACCTTCGGCGGGCCGATCGTAACCGCCGGGGGCCTCGTGTTCATCGGCGCGACCGGCGACCGCCGCTTTCGTGCGTTCGACGCCGCGAGCGGCAAGGAGCTGTGGGAGAAGCAGATGACCTACAGCGCGCAGGCGGTGCCGATCACCTATCAGGGCAAGGACGGGCGTCAGTATGTCGCGGTGACCGCCGCCAATTTCGGCGCCGGCCCGCGCGGACCCGACGGCAAGCCGCTCAACCAGGAAGGGCTGGTGGTCTTCGCATTGCCGAAGACCGCGGCCGCCCCTGGAACTGCCGGGGTGATCACCACACCCGAGGGCGCGAAGATGGATGATGCGTCGAGCCTCGCCTACAAGCCGGGACAGCTGACCGAAGAGCAGCTGATGAGCCCGATGCGGCCGTTCTTCGCGCAGCATTCGATGAATGTATTCCGCCGCTATCCGCGCGAGGACACCGCGGCGATGGTGAAGTTCTACACCGAGGCGCTGGCACTCAAGAGCCTCAACCCGATCCAGTTGACCGCGACCCAGCAGATGATCCTGACCGGGGTCGGCAGCGGGCAGATCAAGCTGTCGGCCGGGCAGCAGGGCAACCGCAAATACGATCTCACCGGCGGCTACAAGGGCGGCAGCGGCATCCGCATGTGGATGCTGACCTATCCGAACGAATCCGCGGTCGTGCAGCGCTTCGTGGAGGCGGGCTTCACCCCGCCGGTGTTCGCCAGCCGGGGCGACGGAACGCGCGCGGCGCTGGTCAAGGATCCGGGCGGCTTCGACATCCTGCTGGTTATCAAAAAGGGCGCGAAGGACGGATCGAACGACGGGGTCGGCGTCGGTATCGGCGTGAGTGACGTCGAGCGGAGCCGGGCATTCTACCGCGAGTTCGTCGGGCTGGATGAGCTGCCGCCGATCAAGGACAAGCTCCTCGGGCTGACGCTCTACCCCTATCGCCACGAGGAGACGACGCTCTATCTGTTCAAGGCGGCCGGGCCGGGCGTGGATAACGGCAGCGCCGGAATCCAGTACGTCGTGAGCGACGCCGCAATGGCCGAGGCGAAGGGCAAGCGCCGCAACCTGGCGATCGAAACCCCGCTCAACAAGCTCGCCGGGTTCAGCCTGACGACGATCTGGCTCAACGATCCGGACGGGGTGACGAACTATTTCGCGCAGGTCGGCGCGAAGGGTGCGGCGAAACCGCCGGCGGGGAACTAGCCCACCCCCTACCCCCTCCCGCAAGCGGGAGGGGAGCGAGACTTCGACCCCGGACTTGTTCCGGGGAGCTAGTCGCAGCGGGGTGGGCCTGCCCAAGCCCAAAAAGAAAAACCCCGCCGTTTCCGGCGGGGTTTTCGTTTACCCGAAGGTGGAGCGTTTACTTGTTCGACTGCGCCGAAACATAGGTCGCCAGCGCATCGATTTCCTTCGGGGTCAGCGAACCGCCGAAGCTCGGCATAGCGCCCTGGCCGTTGGTGATGCGGCCGGTCACGAAGGCCTTCGAAAGCTTCGCGCCATCGAGCTGCGGGCCGACATGGCCCGAACCGCCGGCATCCTTGAGCGTGTGGCAGCTGCCGCACGACCAGTCCTGAAACAGCTTGCGGCCCGGGGAGGCTGCGGCGGCCTTCGGCTTGGCCTTGGTCGCGGCATCGGCCGGAGCGCTCAGCAGCAGGGCGCCCGAAGCGACCGTGCCGGCCAGCGCCAGCGATGCAAAGCCGAGCTTGAAAAGCTTACGGCCGGAAACTTTGTCACCCATTGTGTCCATTCCCAATCTTGGCGGAGGTGCGGAAGACCGCAGGAATCGGTCGCGCGCCGCACTAATCCAACTGAAATCCCTGTCAAGCAAAGCCGGACAAAATCATCTATTGCCGAATCGACATTGCCCACCGCTTAACGCTACAAGCGGGTTTCGTTCAGGCCGAATCCGGCCCGGACCATAGCGGCCGCCTCACGCGTGAGAAGAGGCCGCGGCAACAGAATTTGGCTAAGGCGCGATATCAGCGCCAGTTGGGAGAGCATGATGAAATCGAAGATGGCCCTGGCGTTCCTTGTCGCCGGAAGCATGGCAGCGGCCGCGAGCGCCCAGCAGGGCGCCGCACCCGCCCCCGGCGCGGCCCCGGCCGCACCCCCGCGCGGCGGCGGCCTGCCCCCGGTCGAGCCGATCCAGCACGTCACCGGCAATGTCTACAAGATCTTCGGCGGCGGCGGGAACACGCTGGTGTTCGTCCAGAAGGACGGCGTCACCCTGCTCGACACCAAGATGCCCGGCAACGGCCAGGCGATTCTCGATGAAGTGGCCAAGGTCACCGACAAGCCGATCACCACGATCATCAGCACCCACAGCCACCCGGACCACATCGGCAGCACCGATTTCATCCGCGCGAAATATCCGAATGTGCGGGTGATCATGCAGGAGAACGCTTTGACCGAACTGGCCAGTGGCCCGTTCTCGAAGCCCGAACTCAAGCCGAATGTCACCTACAAGGACCACCTGACCGTCGGCAGCGGCGACGACCGGTTGGAGCTGTATCACTTCGGCCGCGGCCACACAGAAGCCGACACTTTCGTGCTGATCCCGGCCGCGCGGCTGCTGTTCATGGGCGACGTGATGGCGTGGAACATGGCGCCGTTCCTGCCCAGCGGCGGGGCCTCGGCGATCGCCGACGAGACCGAGAAGCTGGTCAACACCGTCAAGGGCCAGGTCGACATCGTCGTCGAAGGCCATGGCTATGTGAACGACTGGGCCGGACTCGAACGGCTCGCCCGCTTCGACCGCGCGCTGATCACCGAAGCGCGCAAGGCCTATGACCGCGGCGAGGCCCCGGGCGTGGCGGTGGCCGAACTGCGGAAGAACCCGGACTTTTCCCCGCTGCTCGACACCCATATCAAGAAGGGCCTCGAATACGGCAACACCCCGCTGGCCCGCGCGCATATGAACGTCAATGTCGCCTACACCGAATTCGCGGGCGAACAGGCCGGTTTCGGCATCGCCAATGGCGCTCCGCTTCCAGCGACCGACAAGCACAAGGGTTCCGACCCGAAGGACACCGCACCGCCGACCCCGGAGATGCTCGCGAACGAAGTCGCGAAGTAATCCACCGCGTCGGACAAGATCACCGTTCCGCGCCGCGTGAGCGGCCCCGCGGAACCTCCCCCGCTCTCCGGCGAATTCGGCGACCATGACCGCCGGATCACCGAAAGCGGGGGAGCGATCCCGGGGGTTTCCGGCACCTGTTGCCGGCTTCCCTCAGATCGGATTTTGTCAACGAACGGATATTTTCGCCCTTGTTGAGCCGCTGCTATCTCGTATAGGCTGCGGCCTGCCTGCCCGTGGCCCCGGGATGGGCCGCGAGGCATAATCAGGGCGATACGACAACTCGGGAGTGGTTAGTTGCACCAGCATCATGAATTTCGTGCGCGCGGCCGTCGCGCGGCCCTGCTTCTCGCCGCCGCCGCATTCGGCCTGGCTACGGCCGGGGCAGCCAACGCCAAGCCCGGCGACAGCTTCGATCATGTGACCTGGGACGCTTCGGGCGGCGGGGCGGACTCGTCGCAATATTCGGCGCTCGACCAGATCAACAAGGACAATGTCGCCAGGCTGGTCCCCGCGTGGAGCTACAAGACCGGTCCGGGCCAGGGTCCGCATTTCAACCCGCTGCTCGCCAACGGGAGCATGTATATCCTCGTCGGCGGACCGCGCGGCGCGGGCAGCTCGCTGGTCGCGCTCGACCCGGCGACCGGCGCGGAGAAGTGGCGCAAGCTGCTGAGCGGCGGCGCGGGCAGTCGCGGCATGAATTACTGGCAGAGCAAGGACGGCAAGGACAAGCGCCTGCTGTTCGTGATGAACGGCGCGCTGACCGCAGTCTCGGCCGACACCGGGGAGCTGATCGGCACGTTCGGAACCAACGGCGCGGTCGATCTGCGCGTCGGGCTCGACGTCGACATCAGCAAGGTTCGCCCGCTGCAGACCGACAATCCGGGCCGCATCTTCGAAGACACGATCGTGATGTCGCTGCCCGCAGGCGGCGCCGGCTACACCTCCGCCCCGGCCGATATCCATGCCTACGACATCGTCACCGGCAAGTTGAAGTGGCGCTTCCACACCGTTCCGCAGAAGGGCGAAGAGGGCTACGACAGCTGGCCCGAGAAGGATCACGAACAGTTCGGCGGCGTCCACAACTGGTCGGAATCGACCATGGATCCCGAAACCGGCATCATCTACATCCCGACCGGGACCGCCCGCTTCGATTTCTACGGCGGCAACCGCGAAGGCGACAATCTTTACGGCAACTCGCTGCTCGCGCTCGATGCCCGCACCGGCAAGAAGGTGTGGCATTACCAGCTTATCCATCACGATCTGTGGGATTTCGACAATCCGCAGGCGCCCAAGCTGCTGACGATCCACAAGGACGGGAAAGACATTCCGGTCGTGATCCAGGCGACCAAGTTCGGCTTCCTGTTCGTGTTCAACCGGCTGACCGGCGAACCGATCTGGCCGATCGAGGAGCGTGCGGTTCCGAAGTCGGACGTGCCGGGTGAAAAGGCTTCGCCGACCCAGCCCTTCCCGACCTGGCCCAAGCCCTTCGCGCGCCAGTCGTTCACCGAGGCCGAGATCAATCCCTATCTGAACGATGCGGACAAGGCGAAGCTGCACGAATTGTTCAAGACCGCGCGCAACGAAGGCCTGTTCACCCCGCCGAGCCTGCAAGGCTCGATCTCGATGCCCGGCCATAATGGCGGCGCGAACTGGGGCACGTCTTCGGTCGATCCGGTCAAGGGCCGGTTCTTCGTGGTGTCGAAGCAATTGCCGACCTACGACAAGCTGACCTTGCCGACCGGTGACCAGCTGGCGCGGGCACAGGCGAGCCAGCCCAATGGCGGCGGCGACGTGCAGCCTTACGCATCGGGCGTGGACTTCATGCTGCAGAGCGATGGCCAGTCGGCGATCGCTCCGCCGTGGTCGCTGATCACCGCCTATGACATGAACACAGGCGACATCATGTGGTCGGTGCCCAACGGCGAAGTGACCGAGATGGTCAAGAAGGGCATCCGCGACACCGGCAGCGTCGCTCCGCGCGGCGGCCCGGTCGCGACCGCGGGCGGGCTGGTGTTCGTCGGCACCTCGTCCGACCGCAAGATCCGCGCGCGTGACGCCGATACCGGCAAGGTGCTGTGGGAATTCGAACTCCCCGCCGCGACCGAAGGCGTTCCGGCGGTCTACAAGGCCGGCGGCCGCGAATATCTGGTGATCGGGGTCGGCGGCGACGGGCTGTTTGCCCCGCAGCTCGGCCAGATCAAGCCAACTGATGCCGACAACCAGTATATGGCCTTCGCGCTGCCGCAGGCGGGTAACTGACGATGAAGATGCGCTTGATCGGTTTGGCCGCGGCAACCTCGCTCGCGGTGCTCGGTGCGGTTTCGGCGAATGCGCAGTTCGGCCCGCCGCCGGGCCCGCCCGAAGTGATCCCGCCCGATGTTCTGAAAACGCTCGAAGCCGTCCCCGCCGTCCCGACGGACTACAAGGCCGCGAAAACCTCGTGGGGCGAGCCTGACCTGTCGGGCGGTTGGCCGATCGACCATTTGAACGGCTTCCCGTTCATGCGCCCGGCGGGCCAGGGCAATCGCTATTTCCTGACCGACAAGGAATTCGAAGCCCGCAACAGCCGGATGGAGGCGCAGGGCGGCGGCTACGACAAGGAAATCCAGACCAACAAGATGGGCATGGGCGCCTGGGTCGAAGTCGGCACGGCGAACCGCCGCACCTCGATGCTGATCGATCCGCCGAACGGCCAGCTTCCGGAACAGACCGCGGAAGGCAAGCGGCGCGGGGCGCTGATGCGTTCGAGCTACCGCTTCAACCAGACCTTCGATTCCCCGGCGGATTTCGACAGCTGGGATCGCTGCATCACCCGCGGCCTCCCGGCTTCGATGTTCACGATCAACTACAACAACGGCATCCGCGTGTGGCAGGCGCCCGGGCTGGTCGCGATCCAGCTCGAGATGGTCCATGAAACCCGCGTGATCTACACCGACGGGCGACCGTCGATCAGCCCTGCGATCCACAACTGGATGGGCGAAAGCCGTGGGCACTGGGAAAACGGCAACACGCTGGTGGTCGAGACGACCAACTTCCTGCCCGGCCCTTCGGCGACCAATGTCGGGACCACCGCGTCGCCGCCGCAGAACGATACGCCGGTCAGCACCGAAGCGAAGATGACCGAGCGTTTCACCATGACCGGGCCCAACTCGATCGTGTATGAAGTGACCTGGAACGATCCGACGATCTTCACCGCGCCCTGGACCGCGCGGCTCGATTGGCGGCGGAACGACGATTACCAGTTCTACGAATATGCCTGTCACGAAGGCAATGTGCAGCTGCGCGGCTATATCACCTCGTCGCGGGCACAGCGTAAACAAGAAGCCGAGGAAGCCGCTGCAAAGGCTGCCGGGACGGCAAATGCTCAGGGGAGTGCTAAATGACGAAATTTTCCAGAATCCGCACGGCGCTGGCTTCGGCCTCGCTCGCTGCCATCGCCCTCAGCGGCAGCGTGCTTTACGCGCAGGACGACAAGAAGCTCGAAGAGCAGGCCGGCCCGGCGCCCGAGGCGCTGTATGCCGGCACCGAGAAGGGTGTGGTCGATCTCTACCATCTCGCGCCGATCCCGGCCTATACCCCGGGCAAGACCGCGTGGGGCGATCCTGATTTCCGCGGCACCTGGCCGATCGATTCGCTCGGTGGCCTCAACCTCCAGCGCACCGCCGCCCAGGGCAACCGCGTCTATCTGACCGACGAGGAATTCGCCCAGCGCGAAGCCCGCATGGAACAATCGCGCGAAGCCGCCTCGGCCGAGACCAACGCCAACAAGCTCGGCATGGGCAACTGGGTCGAGATGACCGGCGCCGGCCGCCGGACCTCGCTGCTGGTTTCGCCGGAGAACGGCCAACTGCCGCCGTTCACCGAATATGCCAAGCAACAGATGAAGATCGGCCGTTCGAGCTGGGTCGCGGGTCAGACCTATGACTGGGTCACGGACTTCGACAGCTGGGACCGCTGCGTCACCCGCGGCTTCCCCGCCTCGATGTTCCCGTTCCGCTACAACAACGGCGTGCGCATTTACCAGGCGCCGGGCTACGTCGTGATCGATCTCGAGATGATCCACGATTCGCGCATCATCCCGATCGTGAAGGACAAGGCTTCGGTGAAGCACAATCCGGCGAACGTGAAGGAATGGATGGGCGACAGCGTCGGCTATTGGGAAGGCAATACGCTGGTGATCGAGACCACCAATATCCAGCCGGGCGCCTCGCCGCTCAACATGGCGACGATCGGCGCTCCGCCGAACAACGTGATCCCGACCACCGATGCCGCCAAGTCGGTCGAGCGCCTGACGATGGCCGGCCACGACACGCTGGTTTACGAGATCACCTATAGCGATCCCAAGGTGTGGACCGCGCCGTGGACCGTTCGCATGGATATTCCGCGCAACGACTCCTACGAATTCTACGAATACGCCTGCCATGAAGGCGATGTGCAGGTGCGCAACTACATCAACTCGTCGCGCGCGCTGCGCGGCACCGACGCCGCCCAGAAGGAAGGCGAAGAGTCCGCGGCCAACTAAGCCGATGACTTTGGGAAAACCCGGCCGCAGGGCGCTTGCTGCCCTGGCGTTCATGACGCTCGCGGCGACGCCGGCCGGGTCCCTTTTCGCGCAGGATAATCGGGCGCAGCAGAACCTCACCGTGGTCCCGCCGGTGCCGACCGGCTTCAAGGCGCCGCAGACGGTCTGGGGCGAACCCGACTTCCGCGGCGGTTGGCCGATCGATCATCTGAACGGCCGCACCCCGCTCCAGCGCGATCCGGCCGACGGCAACCGCGTGTTCCTCACCGACGCCGAATTCGCCGAGCGCGACGCACAGGTGCAGGTCCTCGCCAAGCGTTACGAAAGCGAGGACGCCAAGGGCACGATGGGCATCGGCCATTGGGCCGAGGTCTATCCGGCCAATCGCCGGACCAGCTGGATCATCGATCCGCCCAACGGCCGCCTGCCTGCCTTCACGCCCGAGGGCGAGCGCCGCTCGAAGCTGATGCGCTCCACCTGGGGCGAGCAGAATTTCCAGTGGGTGACCGATTTCGACAGCTGGGACCGCTGCATCACCCGCGGCATGCCCGCTTCGATGTTCCCGTTCATGTACAACAACGGGATGCGCATCTTCCAGTCGCCGGGCCTCGTCGCGCTGCAGCTGGAAATGGTCCACGAGACACGGATGATCTACACCGACGGGCGCACCCCGGTGCCGCGCCAGATCCGGGAATGGCTCGGCGAAAGCCGCGGCCACTGGGAGCATGGCAATACACTGGTGATCGAAACCACCAATTTCATGCCCGGCCCTTCGGCGACCAATATCGGCACCACCGGCTCGCCGCCGACCAATAACACGCCGATCAGCGAGAACGCGAAGATCACCGAACGGCTGACTATGACCGGGCGCGACACGATCACTTATGAGGTGACGATGGACGATCCGACGGTGTTCACCGCCCCGTGGACTGCACGCCTCGATTGGCAGCGCAACGACGATTACGGGATTTTCGAATACGCCTGCCACGAAGGCGATGTGCAGGTGCGCAATTACATAAATGCCACGCGCGCTTCGGCGGCGGGGGCGACAAAAACAGGGGAGTAGATACCATGAACACAAGCGCAACCGCGCTTCGCGCCGCGCTCGTCTCGACGCTTGCCGCCACGCTTCTTGCCACGGCAGGCTCCGCCCAGGCCGAGATCCGCCAGCCGGTCAAGACCGCGCAGGGCATGATCAAGGGCGCCTCCGCCGGCAAGGGCGTTACCGTATTCAAGGGCATCCCCTTCGGCGCCGCGCCGGTGGGCGCGCTGCGCTTCCAGCCCGCCCAGGCTCCGGCCGCATGGGACGGCGTGCGCGACGGCACCAAGTGGGGCGACGTTTGCGTCCAGCCGCCCGCACCGACCCGCCCGATCGGCGTGAACCAGGCGACCGACATGCCGGATTCGCCGAAGATCTCGGAAGACTGCCTCAACCTCGCTTTGTGGACCGGCGCCAAGGGCGCGGGCGAGAAGCGCCCGGTGATGGTATGGTTCTACGGCGGCGCCTATGCCGAAGGCGGCAATTCGATGCCCTTTGCCGACGGCACCAACCTTGCCGCCAAGGGCGCGATCGTGGTCGCGGTCAACTACCGCGTCGGCGCATTCGGCTTCCTCTCCTATCCGGGGCTCGACGCGACCTCCCCGCACAATGCCTCGGGCAACCAGGCGCTGTCGGACGGGATCGCCGCGCTTGAATGGGTCAAGCAGAACATCGCCAAGTTCGGCGGCGACCCGAACAATGTGACGATCTTCGGCCAGTCGGCCGGCGCCTGCATCTCCGCCGCGCTGGTTGGATCGCCGCAGGCCAAGGGCCTGTTCAACAAGGCGATCTCGCAGAGCGGCGCCTGGGGCGGGCTGACCGCCGCACCGATGATGACGCGCGAGGCGGCCGAGAAGAATTCAGTCGCCGCGCTCGAGAAGCTCGGCGTTCACAGCCTTGCCGATCTGCAGGCACTGCCAGCCGAGAAGCTCGCGGGGATCCGCGCACAGGGGATCATCGTGGACGGCTGGATCGTGCCCGAAGATTTGACCAAGACCTTCGCCGACGGGCGCCAGAACAAGGTCGACGTGCTGATCGGATCGAACGCCAATGAAGGCGGCAGCTTCGCCTTCGGCCCGCCGACCACCGCGGAAAGCTGGAAGGCCGGCGCCGCGCAGCGCTGGAAGGACCTCGCCAATGTCGGGCTCGCCGCCTATCCGGCGACCACCGACGAGCAGGCTAAAATCTTCGCGACCCGGCCCTTCACCGACGGGATCGCATGGTACATGCACCGCTATGCCGACGATCAGACGAAGGCGGGCAAGACCGCGTGGCTGTATCAGTTCGCGCACAACCCGCCGGCCGCCGAAGACAAGCCGAGCGGCGGCGCGACCCACGCGTCGGACCTCGCCTATGTGTTCGACAATCTCGACAAGCCGCGCGAAGTGCCGGATCCGAGCTCGCCCGAAGTCGCGAGCAAGAGCCCGGCCGACATCAAACTTGCGGACCAGATGGCGAGCTATTGGGTGAATTTCGCCCGCACCGGCAATCCGAACGGCAAGGGCCTGCCCAGGTGGGAGCCGGCTTCGAAAATGGCACGCAACCAGGCGTTCCTGCTGAAGGCCGACGACAAATCCGCCACCGGCGACACAATGACCAACGATCAGGTCAAACTCTACGATTCGCTGTTCGCGCGCGATGTCGCCGGCCCGTTGGGGGTCAAGTAAACCAAACCGGAATGGCCGCGCGATCCGATCGGGATTGCGCGGCTTTCGGAGGTTTCGACCGCTGAAACACGGCGTCAAAAAACACCCGGTACTTGCGAAGCACCGTTGCCACGCAGGCTCCGCACGTATAGGACAAAGTCAAAGAACGTTCATCTTGGATCGGATAGAACGTTTGGGATCAACCCTTGGGAGAGTACTTTATGCGTCGGACCGGGGCCGCTTTTCTGGCAACGATATCCGTTATCGGCGTGCTCGCCGGGGCTTCCGCCCGGGCGCGCATCCCTGACGGCGACTGGGCGACGATCAACCGCGATCTCGCCGCGACGCGCTATTCTCCGCTGGACCAGATCAACAAAACCAATGTTTCCGGCCTGAAGCAGGTGTGGAGCTATCAGCTCAAGACTTTCAGCACCGCGGTGCCAATTGTGGTCAATGGGGTGATGTATGTTCCGGCCGGCTCCCGCGTGGTCGCGCTCGACCCGGTCACCGGCAAGGAAATCTGGGTTCACCAGGAAGCCCAGCCGGCCAATCCGACGCCCGGCCCGATGGGTCCCGGAGGCGTCAGTTTCTCGACTCGCGGCGTCGGCTACTGGCCCGGCGACAAAAAAACCCCGCCGCGCATCCTGGTAACGATGGGCAGCAAGCTGGTCGCGCTCGACGCGAAGACCGGCAAGCCGGTCAAGGGTTTCGGCCAGGGCGGTTATGCCGAGATGGTCCCGAGCTATGGCGGCACCCCGACGATCGTCGGCGACATTGCGATCGTCGGCGCCGCCTCGCTCGAGAACACCCAGGGCGGCGCGGCCAATCCGCGCGGCTTCGACGTGCGCACCGGCAAGAAGGTCTGGGAATTCCAGACCGTGCCGAAGGAAGGCCAGCCCCATAACGACACCTGGGGCGGCGGCTGGAAGGATCGCGGCGGCACCAATATGTGGGGCTTCGCGGCTACGGTCGATGAGGACAAGGGCATCGCCTATCTGCCGATCGGCGGACCTGCTGCCAATTACTACGGCGGCGATCGCCCCGGCTCGAACCTCTACGGCAACTCGGTGGTCGCGGTCGATGCGAAGACCGGCGAATACAAGTGGCACTTCCAGACGGTGCACCACGATCTGTGGGATTCCGACCTGCCGACCGCCGGCCCGCTGTTCACCGCGAACATCGACGGCAAGGCCGAGAAGGTCATCGCGACGATCAACAAGACCAGCAATTTCTTCGTGCTCGACGCGGGCGACGGCAAGCCCGCGCTGCCGGTGGAAGAGCGCGCGGTTCCGGCGGGTGAAGTCCCGGGCGAATATTACAGCCCGACCCAGCCATTCCCGGTCAAGACCCCGCCGCTCAGCCGCGTGGCGATGAGCTGGAACGACATCGTCTCTCCGGAAGACACCACGCCCGAGCATTCGGCCGCGTGCCACGATATGTGGAACAAGGCCGGCGGCTTCGTGAACCTCGGGCCCTACACTCCGTTCCCCTATCACGCAGAGGGCGACAAGCCGCGCTCGGCGATCCAACTCCCCGGCGGCACCGGCGGGGTCAACTGGGGCGGGGAAGCGGTCGATCCGGCGAGCGGGATCGTTTACATGAATGCGCAGGCGACCTCGCTGGTCGGCTGGATCGAAAAGGTGCCCGCAGGCGCCAAGCCGTTCAGCTTCGATGCGACCCAGGCCCCGGCCTATGATCGCGCCAGCGTCGACGGCAAGGGCCCGTTCTTCAGTTTCTCGGCCCCGATTTCGGGCAAGTATGACGACAACGGCCGCCCGGTCGGCACCAGCGTGCCGTGCTACAAGGGCCCTTGGGCGCAGCTGACCGCGGTCGATGCCAACACCGGCGCGGTCAAATGGGCGGTTCCGCTGGGCGAGTACGACGATTTGCCCGAAGGCCGGAAGCTGCAGGGCAACGCCGGCAGCGCGGGTCCGACCGTCACCGGCGGCGGGCTGGTGTTCGTCGGTGCGACCAATGACAAGCGCTTCCGTGCGTTTGATGCTGCAACCGGCAAGGAATTGTGGCAGGCGGCGCTGCAGAACAGCGCCAATGCCAATCCGATGAGCTATAGAGGCAGCAACGGCAAACAATATGTCGCCATTATCGCGGGCGGTGCGGTCGTCAGTTTCGCGCTGCCTGAACAGGGTACCTAGAGGAGAGTTTATGCTGGGAAAGACCAAAATCGTGATGCAGGTGGCCGCCGCGGCGCTGCTGCTTGCGGGGGCTAGCGATGTGGCGCTGGCCAAGGCAGCCACCAAGGCGGCTCCGGCTGCTGCGGTGGATTCGATGCAGCTTGGCGGCCACCCGAACTTCAACGGCGTGTGGCAGGTACTGAACAGCGCCGACTGGGATCTCGAGCCGCATTCGGCCGCGACCACCCCGGCCGGCGAGCGTGCGCTCGGCGCCCTCGTTGCCCAGCCCGCCGGCCTCGGCGTGGTCGAAGGCGGCACGATCCCCTACAAGCCCGAAGCCAAGGCGCTGAAGGACACGAACAAGGCCAATGCGCCGGGTCATGACGCGGAAGCCATGTGCTATTTGCCGGGCATTCCGCGCGCGACCTACATCAATCTGCCGTTCCAGATCGTGCAGGGTGACAAGGGCGACCTGCTGTTCGTTTACGAATATGCCTCGGCCAACCGCGTGATCCACATGCAGGACGTCGGCGTGCCGCCGATCGATACCTGGATGGGCACGTCCTACGGTTCGTGGGAAGGCGACACGCTCAAGGTCGTTACCCTGGGCCAGAGCCCGGGCGACGTGAAGCTGCCGGGCGGCGCGCTGGAACCCGGCGTGACCTGGCTCGACCGCCAGGGCAATTATCTGACCAACACCGCCGCGGTGACCGAGACTTTCAAGTTCATCGACAAGGACCATATCCAGTATACGGCCACGATCGACGATCCTTCGGTCTACTCGAAGCCCTGGACCATCTCCATGCCGCTTTACCGCCGCGTGGAAGCCAATGCCCAGCTGCTTGAGTTCAAGTGCGTACCCTTCTCGGAGATGCTGCTGTACGGCGATCTTCTGGAAAACAAGCCTGGGAAGTGAGGGGGAGCCCCCGCCCTCTCGAAACGAGTAAGTACTTAAAGGAGTGACACAACCATGCGTATGAAGACCTTGCGGACTGCCGTTCTCGGCGCCCTGCTGGCGGTCGGCGCTGCGGGTACGGCGTATGCCCACCACTCGTTCGCTGCCGAATTCGACCGTAACAAGCCGATCAAGCTCCAGGGCACGGTCGTGAAGTTCGAATGGGTTAACCCCCATTCGTGGATTCACATCAAGCTGCCCGACGGCACGGTGTGGCGCGTTGAAGGCGGTGCGCCCAGCGCCCTGCTCCGCCGCGGCTGGAACCGGAACTCGCTGCCGGCCGGCACCAAGATCATCGTGAACGCTTTCCGTTCGCGCGATGGTGACACCCGCGCCTCGGCCGCCGAGATCAGCTTCCCGGACGGCCGTTCGCTGTCGCTCGGCAACCCGACGACCGAAGCGGTCGCCGCTGCCGCACAGCGCGCCAAAGGCAACTAAGCCCCAAGCGCCGGCGCAAGCTGAAACAACAAAACGCCCTCGCAGCCCAAGCTGCGGGGGCGTTTTGCTTTCTGCGTCGTCATTGCGAGGGGCCGAAGACCGCGCGGCAATCCAGAACGTTTGTGCGTGACGCCCTGCATGGCTTCGCTTCGCTCGCAATGACGAAAATCTGAACTACTCGTGCCGCAGCGCCTCGATCGGATCGAGCGCCGAGGCCTTGCGGGCGGGGAAGTAGCCGAACACCACCCCGATCAGCGCCGAGATCACGAAGCTCAACACGTTGATGAACGGGCTGAACACGAAGGGAATGTCGATCGCCTTGGCCGCGGCGAAGGAGAACACGAAGCCGAGCACGATCCCGACCAGCCCGCCGAAGCAGCACAGCACGACCGCTTCGGTCAGGAACTGCAGCCGCACCTCGCGCGCCAGAGCGCCGATCGCGAGCCGGATGCCGATCTCTCGGGTGCGCTCGGTCACCGAGACCAGCATGATATTCATGATCCCGACCCCGCCGACGATCAGGCTGATCGATGCGATCGCCGAAACCATCGCGGTCAGGATGCCGACCGCACTCGACACCGCGTCGTTGACCTGCGCGGTATCGAGCACGTTGAAATCGTTCGGCTGCCCTTCCTGCAGGCGGCGCCGTTCGCGCAGCAGGTCGATCAGCCCGTCCTGCATCGTCCCGCTGTCGTAGCCCGGGTCGTAGGAGATCACCATGTAGCCGATGCTGTCGCCGCCGATGAAGCGGCGCTGGACGTTCTTGATCGGCATAAACACCGAATTGTCGTCATCCTGCCCCTGCCCGCCGTTCGCGCGGGTGTGGAACATGCCGATCACCGTGCAGGATACGTCGTTCAGCCGCAGCCGCTCGCCGATCGGGCTCGCGTCGGTCACGAAGATCTCCTGATAGACCTTCGGCCCGATGATGCAGACGTTGGCGCCGGAGGCTTCCTCGGCCGGCGTGAAGCGGCGGCCCTCGTCCATCCCGATCCCGCGCGCATCCATGAATGCGCCCGACACGCCCTCGACCTTCGAGTTCCAGTCCTGGCCGTTATGGACCGCCTTGACACTCGTACTCACCTCCCCCGCGACCGATTTCACCCCGGCGATCTGTTCGCGCACCGCGACGATATCATCGTCTTCGAGTGCGCGCGGCTGGCGCGAATCGTCCACCTGCTGCGGAAATACGATGAACACGTTGGAGCCGAGCGAACTGATCTGTTCCTTGATCGACGCGGTCGCGCCATTGCCGAGCGTGACCATCGTGATCACCGCCGAAACGCCGATGATGATCCCGATCGTGGTGAGAAAGCTGCGCAGCAGATGACGGCGAATTTCCGACAGCGCGAGCATAAGCGTCGTGAGCAGCATCAGGCGTGCCCTCCGGCAAGCGACTTGTTGCCCTTCTCGACCCGCTCGACCAGCCCGTCGCGGAAATGGATGATGGTCTTCGCGTATTCGGCCATCTCGGGCTCGTGGGTGACGAGGATGATCGTGATCCCGCGCGCGTTGAGCGTGGTGAGCAGCTCCATGATCTCGACCGAGCGTTCGCTGTCGAGGTTACCGGTCGGCTCGTCCGCCAGCAGCACTTCGGGATCGCTGACCAGCGCACGCGCGATCGCGACGCGCTGCTGCTGGCCGCCGGAAAGCTCTGCCGGCGTATGCTCGGCCCAAGGTTCGAGGCCGACCTGCGCGAGCGCCTTGAGCGCCGCCTCCCGCCGTTCGGCCTTGGGCACGCCGCGATAGAGCAGCGGCAGCTCGACATTCTCGACCGCGGAGGTCCGCGCGAGCAGGTTGAAGCCCTGGAACACGAAGCCGAGATAGCGCCGCCGGAGCAGCGAGCGTTGGTCGCGGTTCAAGGCCTGAACCTCGACCCCGAGAAAGCGGAAGATCCCCGAACTCGGGGAATCGAGGCAGCCGAGGATGTTCATCGTCGTCGATTTGCCGGAGCCCGACGGCCCCATCACCGCGACGAAATCGCCGCGGTCGATGTTGACGTCGATCCCCTTCAGCGCCTGGAACGCCGCTTCGCCCTGGCCGAAGGTCTTGGTGATCCCGCGCAGTTCTATGAGGTGCCTCGAGCTCACTTGCCGGACGCCTTGACCCCCGTGACGACCTTCATCCCAGGCTTGAGTTCGCTTGAGCGGACGACCGTCAGCCGTCCGTCGCTCTGGCCGGTGGTGACCTTGATCGCCTTGAGATTGCCCCCTTCGTCGAGGACATAGATTTGCTGGCTGCTGCCGACCCCGATCGAGGCCTTCTGTTCTTCCTGCTGGAGACCGATCTGCGGGTTGAGCGCATTGCCGCCGCCGGGCCCCGTCGCACCGGGCTTGAAGCGCAATGCACCGTTCGGGACCAGCATCTGCACCCCGGTGGTGGCGGTCGCGATATTGGCGGTCGCGGTCATCCCCGGGCGCAGCAGCCCTTCGGGATTGGCGACCGTGAGCCGCGCCTCATAGACCACGACCTGCGACGCCTGGGTGGTGGTAGCGGCCGCGGCGGTCGCAGTGTTGTTCGAGCCGAGATTGATCCGCTCGACCTGCGCCGGGAAGCGACGGCCGGGATAGGCATCGACGGTGAAGCTGGCCTTCTGCCCGGCCTTGACCTGGCCGACATCGGCCTCGTCCACCGAGACGCGGAGCTGCATCTGCGACAGATCCTGCGCGAGCACGAACAAAGTCGGCGTGCTGAACGAAGCGGCGACCGTCTGGCCCGGCTCGACCTGCCGCGCCAGCACCACGCCCGAAACCGGCGAGACGATGATCGCCCGGCTCTTGTTGGTCTGCGCGGTCGAAAGCTGGGCGGCGGCCGAACTCGCATTGGCCTGCGCCGCGGCAAGTGACGCCCTGTCGCGCGCGACGTTCGCCTGCGCAACCTCCATCTCGCTCTTCGACGGCACCTTGCCGCCCGACAGGCGCGAGACTTCCTGCAGCCGCGCAAGCTGCGCGGTGTCGACCGTCAGCGTCGCCTGCGCCTGCGCGACCGAGGCGCGGGCCGATTGCAGCCCGGCGACCGCCTGCTTGATCTGGTCGTCGATCACGTCGGTGTTGATCCGCGCGAGCACCTGCCCCTGCGTCACCCGGTCGTTCACATCGACATAGATCGCGTCGATCTTGCCCGAGACTTCCGAGCCGACCTCGACCTGGTTGGTCGGGCGCAGATTGCCGGTCGCATTGACTTCGACGTCGAGGGATTTGCGGGTCACTTCGGTGGTGACATATTGCGGCTTGCGGCTGTCCCGCGTGTACCAGATCGCCGCGACGAGGATCGCCAGAAGCACCAGCAGCGGGATCCAGATCTTGGCCCAACGCTGCCACACGGGGCGGTCGTCGCTGCCGAGGAATTCGTCGATCGACTGCTGGTTGGGTGCGGTCATGTCGCTCATGGTGCGGTCCTGTCGTCGGATAGGGTCGCCGGGTTATCGCCCGACCAGCCGCCACCGAGCGCCTGGGTCAGGCGGACGAAGGTGGCGGCCCGGTCGGCCTCGGCGGAGATCACGGAATTGCGCGCCGAAAGCAGCGCGCTTTCGGAGGTCAGCAGGGTCTGGAAATCGGTCAGCCCGGCCTGATACTGGCTGCGGGCGAGGATCGCGGCATTGTTGGCCGCATCGACCGCCTCGAGATATTCGGTCAGCCGCGCATCGGCCGCACGGCGAGCGGCGATCGCGCTCTCGACCTCTTCCAGCGCGGTCAGGATCGACTTGCGCCAATTGGCGAGCGAGCCATCGGCCAGCGCCCGAGCCGAACGGATCTGCGACTGCGTGCGCCCGCCATCGAACAGCAATTGCGTGACCGCGCCGGTTACGGTGCCGGTGACGAGGTCGAACAGATTGAGCGGTCCGATATCGTTCGTGCCGATCGATCCGGTCAGCCGGAGCAGCGGATAGAGCTGCGCCCGAGCGACGCCGATCCGCACGGTATCCGAAGCCAGCGTCGCTTCGGCCTGGCGCACATCGGGGCGGCGGCGGAGGAGGTCGGCCGGGGCGCTCAGACGGGCGAGCGCCGGTGGCACCGGGATCGGCTGCGTCCGCGCAAGCAATTCGCGCACCCGGCCCGGAGTTTCGCCCACCAGCGTGGAGATCGCATTCGAAGTCGCCGCGAGATTGCTCTCGATCTGCGGGATGGCCGCCGCGGTCTGCGCCCGCTGGGTGCGCGCCTGCTCGACGTCGAGACTCGATACCAGCCCGGCCTGGTTGCGCCAGCGAGCGATCTGGAGATTGTCTTCCTGGATCCGCAGCGTGTCGCGCGCCATCGCCAGCTGATTGGCGGCGGCGCGGGCGCTGATCACTTGCGTCGCGACCTGCCCGGCGATCGAGCGCCGCAGATCGGCGAGCGAGAAGCCGGCCGCCTCGTAATCGAACGACGCGGCCCGCGCCGAATTGCCGATCCGGCCGAACAGGTCCGCTTCCCAGCTGGCGTCGAGCCCGAGGTTGAAGTTCGGATCGCCCGCGCCGTCGAGAAAACCCTGATTGCCGCCCGCGCTGGCGTTGAGCGTCGGCAGGAAGCCCGCCCGTGCCTGGACCAGCTGTTCGCGCGCCTGCACCAGCCGGGTCGCCGATTGCGCGAGATCGAGGTTTTGCGCCAGCGCCTGTTCGACCAGTGCCGACAGTGCCGGATCGCCGAGCGCGTCCCAGTAATGCGCATCGTCATAAGTGGCTGCGGCATCGCCCTGATCGGACCATCGTGCCGGAACCGGCACCGCATGCGCCGGCATATCCGGGGCCAGCGCGGTGCAGCCGGCGAGAGCGGTGCCCAGAAGAAGCATTGGAAGGGCGCGGAGTGCCAGCCTGCCCCTGATGATACCCCGCATTCGTTACTCCCCCAAGCACGCATTACAGCGTGTTGTCTTCGGTCCAGAGCCACGGCCCTCCAATAACAGTCGCGAATTGTCGCAACTTCTTACGCAGGATTGTCCGGCCCCATCGATTCGCCCCGGCATATACTAGGTGCCTTACTCACATAAGACACATTGGCATGACGCGAGTCAATTGCCCGCGCCGTTCTACCAACGGCCGATCCACGCTGACGAAGCGCTTATCGGGGCTGACGCTGCGTAAGGGTCAAGCGGTTTGCGCGCGGATCAAATCGGCGGCCTTTTCCGCGATCATCATCACCGGCAGGTTGGGATTGCCGCGCGGGAGCGCGGGCATCACCGAAGCGTCGACCACGCGGAGCCCGGCGATCCCGCGCACACGCAGCGCGGCGTCCACCACCGCGCCGTCGTCGGTGCCCATCCGGCAGGAACCGGCCGGATGCGCACGGTGGGTCGCCTTGCGGCGAATGAATTCGACCAGCTCGGCATCGCTCTGCATCTCGCCGCCCGGACAATTCTCGCGCGCGATCAACTCGCGCAGCGGGCTCTGCGCGTAGATGTTGCGGCTGAGGCGGATCGCGCTGACCATCCCGGCAAGATCGCCCCCGGCCGAAAACATGTTGAGGAAGATTCGCGGCGGATCGCGCGGGTCGGCTGAGCGCAATTTGACCCAGCCCCGCGATTTGAGCGGTAGGTAGCCGGTGCGAACCGACAGGCGCGAAACCGGTTTGCGCTGCAGCCCCGGCACCCAGATACGCGCGTCGCCGCTCAGCGGCAGGCACATCATCTGCATGTCGGGCCGGTCGAGCCCCTCGGTCGAGCGCAGGAAGATATTCGCGACCGTCCCGGTCTGCGCGAAGGGCCCCGAGCCGCTGGCGAACCAGCGCACCGCCGCCAGCGCTGCGCGGTCCGCCCGCAAATGGCGCGTGAGCCCGGCATCATCCTTGAGGTCGAATTCGTTGATCACCACCGGGTGATCGGCGAGATCCCGGCCGACCCCGGGCAGATCGTGAACCGGCTCGATCCCCAGCGCGCGCAATTCGTCCGGCCGGCCGATGCCCGACAGCATCAGCACTTGCGGCGAGCCATAGGCGCCGGCCGCCAGCACGATCTCAGCTCCCGCGACCGCGCTGTGAGCGCGCCCCGCGCGGATATAGTCGACCGAAGCCGCGCGCCCGCCGCGCACCGCGATCCGGCCGACCAGGGCGCCGGTCTCGACCGTCAGGTTCAGTCGACCCATCGCCGGATGGAGGTAGGCCCGGGCCGAACTGGAGCGGCGTCCGCCGCCGACCGTCGCTTCCATCATCGAAATACCGTCCTGCTCGGCCCCGTTGGGATCGTCGCAATAAGGAATGCCGGCCGCCGCGGCCGCCGCGCGCAACGGCTCCCACAGCAGATCCGCGCCTTCCATCCGCGAGATCCGCACCGGCCCGTCGCCGCCGTGCCACTCGCCCGCCCCGCGCCAGTGCGTTTCGAGCTTCTTGAAATAGGGCTGCACCTCGTCGAAGCTCCAACCATCGAGCCCCCGCGCGGCCCAGTCGTCATAGTCGCGCCGGTTGCCGCGCACCGCGATCATCGCATTGATCGAAGACGTACCGCCCAGCGTGCGCCCGCGCGGCATGCCGAGGCTGCGACCGTGGAGCTCCGGTTCCGGCTCGGATTCGAACTGCCAGGTCCCGATCCCGCCCAACGCCACGCGCGGAAACGCCAGCGGCATCAGTTGCAGCGGATGCCGGTCGCGCGGCCCCGCTTCCAGGAGCAGTACCCGCGCCGCCGAATCCTCGCTGAGCCGCGCGGCCATGACCGACCCGGCAGAGCCAGACCCGATCACGATATAGTCGTATTCAGGCGTTTTCATTACGCTCCCCCCGCAGGCTCTATGCCACGGGACCGCGCGCGGCGGGAAGCGGATCATCGACGCGCGCCTATAGCCGCGGCGGTGCCGTTCCGCTAACCGATGCCGCGCGGCCAGCAGCGGAGGCGCCTTGAGCATCGATGGTTGAGACACCGCCCTCCGCGACTGGCGAAGGCGCATCCGCTACGCGGCTCCCGGTTGCATGGCCGGGTCCGGACGGCAGCGCTCCGCGGGTCGAAGCCGCCGCCCCGCGCGGCCCGTACACGGCAGCGATCGCGATGGTGATGGGCGCGGTCGGGCTGTTCTCGCTGTCGGACATTTTCGCCAAGCAGCTCAGCGCCAGCCTGCCGGCGGTGCAGGTCACCTGGATGCGCTATGTGCTGGTGGGCGCGATCGCGCTGCTGCTGGCGATCCGCCGGAAGCGCCCGCTCCGGCCAGCCCGTCCGCTGTTGCAAGTACTGCGCGGCGTGACGCTACTCGGCGCCGGGCTGTTCTTCATCATGAGTCTGCATGGGCTGGGCGTGGCCGAAGCGACCGCGATCTCCTTTGTCACGCCGGCCTTCATCACCCTGCTCGCGGTTCCGCTGCTTGGCGAAGCGGTCGGCGCGCGGCGCTGGACCGCGCTGCTCATCGGCCTCGCCGGGGTGCTGATCGTGGTGCGGCCCGGCGCCGCCGCATTCCAGCCCGCGGCCCTGTTGCCGCTCGCCTCCGCGCTGTGCGGCGCGGTGATGGCGATCGTCACCCGCCGGATCGGCGCAAGCGATTCGAGCGAGACGACGCTGTTCTGGTCCGCCGCGGTCGGTCTCGGCCTGCTGACATTGTCGGCCCCGTGGTGGTGGTCGAACTTCGATGCGTGGTTCATTGCCCCGGCGCTGCTGATGGGCGGGCTTTACGGCGCCGGGCAATATCTGCTGGTAATGGCGTATGGCCGCGGTGACGCCTCGATGGTCGCGCCGTTCTCCTACGTCCAGGTGGTGTTCGCCACCGCTCTCGGAGCCGCGGTGTTCGGCCATATCCCCGACGCGATTTCGCTCGGCGGGATCGGTCTCGTGATCGCAAGCGGCGCCTACACGCTCCACCGCGAAGGCATGCTGCCGGATTGGCGCCGCCGACCGGCGGTGCTCGGGCAAGGACCCGGGCGCGGGCCGGAGCACTGATGCGATCAGGAAGTGGTGCCGCTTAGAGGATTCGAACCTCTGACCCCATCATTACGAAATCGACCGATAATATCTCATTATTTCAATAGTTTATATGGATTTTAGCGGCTTTGAGAAGCCCTAATTTCGCGCCGACCCAAGCAAAGCCCAAAGTGCGCAGATTCCATTTTGGCGATTTTACCTGCTGAAAGTTCCTTCACCTTATTCCGAACCCAAATTTCACCCAAGCTATGCCCACTTTGCAGGCCAAAAGCTCATCGAATTTACGCCAGAAACCGACGCAAGTATTGCCGTGAATCCGGCGATCCAAGCGGAGCGGCCTGCAATGGATCGCCAGCCGCTAACCGGATGCTCCCGAGCTTAGCTCTCTCTTCTCGTAGACATGCGAAATGCCCGCCCCGTCCCAAACGTAGCAAAGATGACGTTCCTGGCGGCAATTCGAGAGGAGGCGCGGCCGGAAGACCGCCACGCATTCCCCACCTTCGTGCCTGACGCTCTGATAGACGATTCCGTAAGAACCATCTGCGCGAAGTTGCGACGCAAGCGCCTGCGATGCTGCGTAGTTCGTCGGATCGTAGATTTCAGGCTTGGCATCCCGCATATCGCGAACATCGTGAAGCCTGGCGTTCAGATTTACCGCGTAGACCCTCATGTCGATTTCCTGCGCCGGTTCGTCGGTGGCCATCAGGAACGTGCTGCGATGGTGCTTGGTTTCCTCAATGGCGGTGTCGAGCGTAAGAGAGGCGTAGAACACGCCATAAGTGCCATCGGTAAATCGATCGCCTTCTGGATTGAGGTGCGTGAATGCAGCCATGATGGGCGAAGAGCCCGGCCCTGATACCCGATCCTCTTTCGGCACAAGGTTCAAATCGCCGGCCTCTTCGCGCAAGCGATCATTGGTCATCGCCTCGATCGCAAACACCGCCTCAAGATCGCCCGGCTCCGCCACCTTCTCGAACAAGGGGATCGGCGGGAAACGGCTCGGGATAATCCGGTAGCACGGCTCCCATCGAATGGGGCAGGTCGGGATGTCCGCCACTATCCGCGCTGCGCATCGACATATTGCCGCACAACATACAGGTCGGCGACATTGCCGGACGTCATCCGGTCGAGCGCCGAGCGGCCACCAAAAAGCGGGCTCTTGTTCGGCTTGCGCACCCACTCATCCGCCGTTGCGGGCAGCAAGATTTGAAGTCCCTTATAAATGCCCAGGACGTAAGATATGCGCTCAAGCGCATCCTTGGAAATGGCCGTCACCGCACCACGCTTCCACGACTGAAGGGTTGAGCGCTTATCTAGGCCGAGCAGGCGCATTTCATCCTGCTCCTTAAGGCCCCAGGCCTTCGAGATGTTGAAGAACGTTCGCAGCGCGGGACCGGTCAATCCCTTTCGATCTGGAGCTCTCGCAGCCGATGCAACCATGACACTTGCCTCCTGCATACTCTAATGTGCATTTTCTGTGCAAAAGTCAAGATATGCCCATTATTCGATCATCGCTTCGTTTGCGAGCTATCAGCCTCCAGAGCACTGCGCTTCCGGCCTCCACTTAACATAACGCCCCTTATCATTCCGCGTGACCACTTCACGCCAGACCCGGGCTCCAGCCGCAGAATTCTCGAAAGCGAACGCGCTCGATTGAACGACCGCAACTGGGGACACTCCGGAACGGCGGGTTCTTGAGCGGAGCTTGCGGATAGCTGCCCTTCGATGCGGCTAGCTCCAATGGCAGGTACACGCCCTAATGTCGGTCATTCACACTGAGCTGCAAGCATTTCAGAGCGGACGATATCTTGCGGTCCTAAGCCGATGGAGTGCGCTGCGCCACAGCACACGCGCTCCTCGCTCTCGGCGACTTGAACTGATCAGCTTCCAAAAAGCCAAGTTCGAACTCTTGCTGCGAAACTCTTTCGAGGTGCAGGCGGGTCATTGCGGGTATTGGCTTGCGCCTCGCCATAGTGACGTGACTTTCTGATTCGATCCAAAGTTCGCCCGCGCTCAACCTCCGCGGAAGACCACGGCAATGCCCAGCTCACCCGTCCTCGGTCTAGCCAATAATGAGAGCGGCACGGGAAGCTCCAATTGCCGATCGAAGGATCGAGCGACGCGGTTTCGCCGTCAAACAGCATTGTCCAGTCTTGTGGCGATAGAGGCGCGTACACCTCCTGCCCACAACCGCACATGCAACGATGCGCAGTGTTGCAGAACTCGACTGAGACATAGAGGACGCCCTCTTCGAGCCGGTCAGGAAAGGACCGGACGAATGCGTGAGTATAGGTTTCCGCGCGGCTCATGACTCGTCCCCGTTGATCAGCGTGTTTCCGCTGATGAGGTAGAGCGAGTTGTGCTCACGCTCTAGGTCGGCATAGAACCCGAACAGCTTCTTCCACTTCAAGACGGCAAGCGCGGCGTTGAGCGCATTCAGATCAGCAATCTGGATGTTCTTCGAGTAGAGGTTGTCGATGCCGGCGTCGGTGAAAGAGATACGCTTGTGTTCGCGCACGTGCTCGCGCTTTTCCGGCGTGCTCGCGGTCACGCGCAGGATGCCCGTGAGGGTGTCGTCGATCAGCTCGAGCCCCATGCCTACATCGACGAACGGGATGCTGTTCGCTTCCAGATACTCGACTAGCAATCGCTTGGGCGTGCCTGGGTCCATGCAGATAAAGGCGAAATCGAAGATGCCGATCTGCTGCACCGTCGTTTCGTCGATGAAGAAATCATGCGCGACGATGCCTCGGTGCATCTTGGAATAGATGCCTTTGAGGTAATCGACCTTCTTCGGCTGCGTTTTCAGCTCCCCGATCGACGGCGCGCCCGGCGCGCGGAAGGCGTTGTGTTGAAGAAACTCGTCGCCGTCGAAGATGGCGATCTCGAGCACCGGCGTTTTCGCGACTTGGTCGAGAACGTAGCCACCTGTGCCGCCGACGCCGAATATTCCGACCCGCGCGAGTTCAAGTTTGCGCGATACGGCGCTCACGCCTGCTCGGCCTGTAGCGGTGTCGAGATATACAAACGGCGATTCGGGGTCTTCGTTCTCAACCACACGGCGTGTCTGCGCGGTAACGTTCGGATCAACGTCTCGTGCGTGCTTCGAGATGAGAGCGACGTAGGTCGTCATCTTGTGGTGGTAGTCGGTGTATCCGCCCGGCGGCTTTCGCGAAAACGAGTGGTTAGTGACAAGGCCATTGCCAATCGTAGTGTCCCCACTGCCGTGGCGAAGCTTTTCAAGCGGTCGGCCGTCCTTATCGCAGGGAAACTCGCCCGCGAACATCGCGACGTGGTTTTCCGGCTTCGCGGTGACGTCGCCCGCCATGCTGAGGTCTGAGACAAGCGTGCCCAGGCGAACCTCGCCTGTGCTGTTCAAGTAGGGCACGCCCGTCACGACGAGGTGGTCATAGCGTATGGCCACCTCGTAGCCCTCCTCTCGGAGGAGGGTCAGATCGGGACTAAGACTTATCCGTTGCTGTGACATCGAAAATCGTCCCATCTTGCACCTTGATCGTGTCGCCCGGCTCCATGGTGCCGCTCTGCGTGTTGCCGCGGCCTTTGCGGTAGGCGACGGTGATCTCGATGTTCGGGCCGCTCGGCGGCGTCTCGAAGGCGAGGCGAACGATCTGGTCGAAGGTCACTTCCTTGCCTTCGACCTTCTTCTCGCGCGTGTTGACGATGATTGTCGTCGTCTTGTCGTTGCCGCCGCCATGATCGTGGCCGTGGTCATTGTCGTTGGGTGACATCTTACTTGCTCCTTTCGGTGGATCAGCCCTTGGGCGGGTTGGGGTCGTTGCCGTGGCTGTCGCTGCTGGCGATTCGCCCGTCGCGGTTGTGGATGCGGAACTCGGTCCCCTGGTTGCGGCTGATTTCGCGCCCGCGATCGACCGCTTGCTGCTTGGTGTCGAAATGGCCGCTGGCGCGGCTCGCGCCGCCCCTCTTCACGTCCCAGCCGCCGCCGGGATTCGGCACGACATGGTGGCTTTTCGGTCCCTTGGTCATGTTCATCTCCTAGTCCTAAGGTGGTAGAGTAAATACCTCTACTCCGAACATCGTCTCACGGTTGCCATTCGCGAGTCAAGGGGATAAAGTGCGTCTATACCGAACAACCGCTCAACCCGCCGGGAGCTACTTTTGTCGAATGTATTAGGAGAGAAAATCCGCAAGCTGCGGAAGGACAAGGGATTCACGCTCGAAAAGCTTGCCGAGCTAACCGAGTCCAGCAAAAGCTACATCTGGGAGTTGGAGAACAAGAACCCACCGAGACCGTCAGCAGAAAAGCTCGCGAAGATTGCCGAGCAGCTTGATACGACCCTCGAGTTCCTTCTCGACGAAGGTGAGCAAGTCTCTGAAGAGGACGCCGCTGACGCCCATTTCTATCGTCAGTACAGAAAAATGGATCCGGATACGAAAGAGAAGGTTCGCCGGATGCTCAAATTGCTGGAATAGGAATGAGCGAAACCTTTTCTCCGCAGCGGTGGGCGAACAATCTCACGCTCATCATGAATGCCGCTTACGGGGCTGCGCCGGAACGTTTCCCCGTAAACGTGCCCGCACTGGCGAAAGATTTCTCGGCGCAGCGTTTCCCGCAGGAACCGATCGCGCTCGTCGGCGGGGACTCCCTAGGCGATTTCGACGGTGCGCTTTATCGAGGGAAGAAGGGATGGGGGATCATCTACAACAACGCGATCGCCTCGGCTGGGCGCATCAACTTCACTCTCGCGCATGAGTTTGGCCACTATCTGCTGCATCGCGCCGCTTTTCCCGACGGGTTGGAGTGCGGCGATCAAGACATGGTTCGTTGGGATAGCGACTATCGGCAGATCGAGAGCCAGGCGAACGATTTCGCCGCGACGCTTCTGATGCCTCTGGACGACTTTCGACGCCAGATTGATGCACGGTCTAAGCCCACGCTTGAGGACATAGGCGCTTGCGCCGAACGCTACGGAGTCTCGCTGATCGCGGCGACGCTGCGCTGGCTGCAGTATACCGAGCGTCGCTCCGTTCTGGTTGTTTCCCGCGAAGGCTATATTTTGTGGGCGCGGTCCAGTGATCGAGCTCTCAAGACGGGTGCATATTTCCGCACGGCTAACAGGCCCCCGATCCCCATTCCGGCCAATTCACTTCCGGCGCGCGCAGATCTTCTCGAAAAGAGCCGCGGCCAGATTCGGCATGATGAGTGTGTGTGGTTCGCCGAAGGTTGCGATGAGATTGCCTTAGTGTCCGACCAGTACGATTTCGCGATCTCGCTTCTCCACCTGGAAGCCGCGGAGTGGCGGCCTCGTTTCGAAGACGAGAAGGACGAGGACACTTTCGAAACGATGATACGCCGAATGGGGCGCCACTAAATTCCGGTGAGTAGCGGGACTGGCACCGGCCGCCCATTCTTTGCCGTGTAGCTGGCTTTCCTCTTGCCTATCCCCCAAACCCGACGGTCAACTTTCGACCCAACATGCCCCATAACTAAGGTGTGTGAATGAGTGGCAGGTTGCGACGGCCAAGCAAGGCGTCGCGAACGACCGCTTTGTTAGCAAAAAATTACTTCGCGATCGACTCGGTCCGGCAGCGTCGCTGCCGCCATTCGTTCTATCAAAAGTCAATCCTGTAAAAGGGTATCACTGTCCGCGGATAGGCAAAGAAATAGACAGCATCGAAGCCACGGAGATCCGGCTGAAAATCGGGTTCAAGTAGCAGCCGGCCGCTATTGTAGATTTGGTCCGCAACGACAAGCAACCGCACTTCGGCACAGGCTTCGCGATACTTCTCCAGCTTGCCTGCCTTTTCATCGATGACCCTCTGCAGATAAGATCCATCCCGGCTGGTCTCCCCGGCACGATCGACCGGCATTTCCCAATGCGTGTTGGGCGTCTCAAAAGCCAAGAGCCTGGCACCGCCATCCGATCCGAGCTTCTTCGCTTCTACAGGTCCGGTAAAGTCGTTTGTCAACAATGCCTCGATCAGGATTGCCCGAGCTTCCTCAGTGGTATCTCCCCAATATTTGCAGTTAAGCTTCGCACCGCCCTGAGCTTCGTAGTCCGCGCGCACCCCATTCAACCAATGCTGGCGGGCGCTCTCAGCCTCCCGCATCTGGGAGCTTTTGCGCCTCCGCGGGCCGATTTGGCACTGCGTCACTTCTAGTCCGAAGCAGCCATTGGCCGTCTTGACCAGGAAGTCGGGCGATTCTCGCGGCTCGAGCTTCCAGCTCTCGCCGAGCTTCAGTGAGGTCTGGAATGCGCTACCTTGTTCAAACAACTTGGTTGACTGATGCCGCTTCAGACAGGCCTCCTCGCATTGGCAACACTTGCAAATGGTACGCATCGAACCAGCTTTTTACTATGCGACGAAAGTTGCTATCGATTCCCGCATGATCACCAAACCTTTCCAGCCCAAACGAATCGTGATCTACGCCGTCGGCCTCGAAAATTATCATAGCCGCGATACGGGACAGATTCCGCCTGTCCGCTACGCCAGGGATGACGCCCAGGCGTTCGTCGCGGCGATGCGCGATTTGTGGGCCGCGAATGTCGAAGAGTTCGAGGTAACGACCCTCGTCGACGCTGAGGCGAGTTTGACTCGGATCCGCGACGATCTCGGTTACATTATCCGGGGTCTCGACGCCGATGACCTGTTCATCTTCTACTATGCTGGTCATGGCTTCCACGGCGCAGGCGGTAACCGCCTGACCGCCGCGGACACGAATATCTCCTCTTTGGAGAATACCACTGCACTGGTTCGCGACACGATCATCAATCCGCTGGAGGCTAGCGCCTGTGAGCATTCCTTGTTGTTCATCGACGCGTGCGCTGCCGACTTGATGGATGGCTTCACCATCCGCGATGTCATCTCGAGCATGGCTCCAGCCGAATATGCCGCGTTCCTCAAATCGTCCGAATACTCGGCGGTCTTTCTATCCTGCAAACCTAAGGAGAAGTCCTTTTCGTGCCACACGCTGAAGCACGGCGTTTGGACTTGGCACCTCATTCAGGCGCTGCTCGGTAAGGCCGACGATGCGATTGACGCCCAGCGTTGGGTGACCGACGCGTCTCTGCGCAACTACCTGACCACGAATGTCGCCAAATATGTTCGCGACGTAATGGGAATGAAGGGAACGCAGACGCCGCAGGCCTGGATTACTGCCACCGGCAGCGTTCCCATTCGACACGTCCCGGCTGTAACCGTGCCACCGCCACTGACAGACTTGTCCGGCTTTGTCCTAGTGCCGACGCGGACAACGCTTTCGGTCGAAAACGGCGGCATCATCAAGCAACTCCGTGGTTTCCGCTCGGGCAATGTCGTTCCGACAGGTCACACTTCTGGAGCGCGTAGTTTCGTGAAGAAATTGCTGGCCGAGGATGTCGCCGGCGAGGGGCGCCAGTTCCTAAAAAGCATTCAGGACGAGACCGGCCTTCGCCTCGGTGATCTTCAGGTAGCGGAGGACCTCGGAGCTTACGGCATCGTCGCTCGGGAGTTCGAACTCGAAATCTATGGCGACCAGGATCAAAACGATCCGGGTCGCTGGCAAATTTCGACTAGCATCGAGCTCGGCGACGCGTGGAAATCGCTCGGCGACGAGTTGGACAGCGCCTTGGGCCTCGCGTTCAAGACCGTCGAGGTTGGGATCGAGCGCCCCTCCCAAACACGCGCTGAGCTGGTCGATCTCATGGAGGATCTGAAGGAGACCTTTGGCGGCACCGTCACCGATGAGGGCTCGACAATTTCGTTCTCAAGCGCCGAATTGAAGTTCGAAATCGATCTATCCCGCCTCGTCGCGCGGTTGCGGCTCCATCGGAAATATTCACTGCTGGATGCTCTGGAGGAGGCCCGGCGCTGGCACATGCCGATTGCCGATTGACTAACGATGGCCGCATTCGGCATCGGAAGCTTTGCCAAGAAGCGGATCCGCGAATGCTGTTAGCGGCTGGCACTGCGCGGCAACTCCGTGAACAAAGGGCCGTTTTCAGGGAATGGATTTGGACCGTCGAGCGACCGCTATGTTGGCGGAAGTTGAACTTGCTGAAGCGCAGTTCCCCGTTATCGGAACCTAGCCGCAGATTTATGGGACGCTGCCGAACAGCCGGTCCAATATGACCGAGGGCTCAGCAATCTTCTCGAACTGCGATGTCTTTAGCTCACGCAGATGCGGACGAACTGCCTTGTATCCTTCGCTGTTGGCCTTCGTGTGGCGCGCCACTCTGTGGGACAGATCGGGAAGCCGCTCGCCCGGTTGACCGCCGAACCACTCCCACCCGGTGATTGCGAGAGTTTCGGGTTCATAGCGCATACGCACCACGCATCCCGACGGCTTAGCGGCAAGCGCGGTGTGGATTGGAACGTAGCTAGATCTTCCGCAGATGATGCTGGCCTTCAGCTGGATGTGGCGGGTCACCCCGCCAACCTCGATCACGATGTCATAGCCGTTGGTGTCGAAGTCCCCGCGCAGAATCTCGTAGTGCATACCGCGCGTAAGGAGGCCGGCGGTCATCTCCGCAAGGAAGCGGTATTCGAGCGTCTGCTCGACCATTCTCGAACCATGGGTCTGCAGTCGCCACGCCGATACCGCCGATCCTTGCGATGGCGCTGGGCGGTCTCCGTCTTCGCCTGCATCTGATTGCACCCTGCCCCTCCCTTATCTTTCCTGCGCGGCAGGCGAAGCAGACCCAGACCGGAACCGGTGATCCTGCCAGCATGCACCGGGTGTTTACCAGCCGCCGGTATGCTGCGGACATGACCTTTCGCCAACCCCTCCGTGCGGTTCCAGTTAAACCGGGCACGCGCTATCGGTCGCGTGCCGCGAAGAAGACGCGCAATCAGGTCGCGACTTATCTTGGCGGTGCTGCACTGTTAGGCGCCGTCCTGGGCACGGCCAGTATCGCCACAGCACCCGGTGGCTTCAACACGCTGGCGAGCGCTGCAAAACCGATCGCGGTGTCGCTGGGCCTAATACGTGCCCGAGCACCACAGGAAGGGGACTACTGGCCCGGCTGTAATGCCGCGCGCGCGGCTGGTACCACTCCCATCTATATCGGCGAGCCGGGCTATCGCGAAGGCATGGATGGTGATGGCGACGGTGTCGCCTGCGAACCCTATCGCGGGATGTGAACGCCAAAGGTTTCCGCAAAAAAGATAGGAAGCCCCCGGACCCGAACGCCGTCAGGGCATCCGGGTCCGGGGTAGTCACAAGAAGCGCTAACGCTTCAAGGCATTACTGCAGGCGCAGCCCGTCGTAGGCGCGGTGGCTTCTCCCTTCGTAAAGAATCCCCCCGCATCCCTTGCACTTGAGTACCACTCTTTCTCGAACGGGCATGCGCGACCACTGTGCGGTATGCTTGGCACCGCAAGCCGGACAGGCCAATTCCTCCTGCCCTTCCTCAAACGCCATCAGCCTAGCCTCCCGCCCCTGCCCAATCGACATTGAGCTTGGCCGCTCCCGCCTCGACCGCCTGCATGAGCGTATCGTTCGCCAGATGGCTGTAGCGCATCGTCGACTGGTGATCCGCATGGCCTAGAATGCGGCCCACGGCGAAAAGATCGATCCCGGCATTGATCATGAACGAGGCGGCCGAGTGCCTGAGATCGTGAAGCCGCAGACCGGGGAGCCCAGCCGCATCCCTTGCCGTCTCCCACGGATGCTTGAGATCGGTGTAGGGTTCAAGACGTGTCGGCTTACGAGGCATTCGCTGCCTTCCAACTGGCCTTGAAGAACTCCACCAAGCGCCGCGCGCCGGTTTCGGCGACGGCACGGTGGACGCCGTTGCTCATCAGCCATTTGCGGAATTCAATCTTGAGCCGGGTTTCGGATGCCGCGCGCTCGGGCCAGTCGGTGTCGGCCAGGCGCTCATACAGCACAATCAGCTTGGGCGCCCATCCGGCCAGCGTCTTGAGCGGGAATTCGCTGTCATTGCGCAGTGTATTGCGCAACAAACCGGCAATGGCATCTGCCGAAATTTCGCTGTCTGCGATCAGTGCGACATCAGGCTCCGCCGCCGCCTGATCCGCCGCCGCTTCCAGCGCGCGGGCTTCCGCCGCGTCGCGCTTCTCTTCGTCAATCAGGCGGGCCAGCCAGTCGTTGCAATATTTCGATGCGCCGCCCGGATCGGGGAAGAGGTTGGCGTGGTGGATGTTCATCTTGCGCAGGGTGTTGAGGCATTCCACCCGGTTGTCGTTCGGCACATGGATCTTGGCGATATAGCGGGCCACGTCCATCGGATCGTCGGGATTGATGACCTCGTTATCGGCCAGTTCGTTGAGGATCGCCGAAACCAGATTGTCCTTGCCGCTGGGGGTGATCGTGAACAGCCCGGCCTGATTGACCAGCCGCGCGTTTTCGTGGTGCGTCGGCTCAAAGATGATCTGCGAGAGGTTTTCGTCGGCGCGGATCGCCGCCATGTTCAGGCAGAACACCGCGCGCGAGGGGTTCTCCATCCCTTCCACGTCCGGTTCGTCAAAGGCGAAGAACAGCGCGACATAGGGCGATTTGGTCCAGTCGATCAGCGGGGTGCGCAGCCCGTGATGCTGGCCGAAAGCCCAAAGCTCCTCATCGTCCAGCTTGCTGCAATCCAGCCCGCGTCCGCGCATAGCGAGGCGGAATTGCGCCAGCAGGTTTTCCTGATGCTGCCCTGGCACCGCGCCGCCATCGAACAGGCGGGCGAGCGTGGACGACAGGTGCCAGCTATGCACGGCCTGCCCACGATAGACGAATTCGCCAGCCGCCCGGTTGTGATCGGGCGAGCGCATCGCCTCGATAAAGTCTTGCCAGCTTTCCACCCGACAGGCGGGCACCAGCCCCTCAATCGCCACCTCCCCGAAAGAATAGTTGGGGAACAGCGGCAAGGAGCGGAAATAGGGATCGGCCATCAGGCGGCCTCAACCTTCGGCGCGACGCGCACCGCGCCGGACATCAGCCGGGGCAGGAGGTAGTCGCGGGTTTCGGCAAGGGTGCGGTTTTCATCAACAGCAGCTCGAATTCGATCGAACAGCGGCGACACTGTTGCATCGAAAGCGTCCATCGTGGAGCCTCCAGCATCCGCGAAATGCACACCGTCAAACGTCTGCCTTGTGATCGTCGAGAACACCGACCCGTGCGCCATGCCCTTGAGCACTTCAACAAGGTTCGCCGCAGCAAGGAACGTGAAAAATGGACGATCCCCCTCGGACGAGCGCAGAGCATAACAAGATTGATTGAATGTCATTTCCTGCGCAGCCAATGCGAGATTTCCGACTGTTCCACGGGCAGAGATGATGGTCGTGCCTGCGGGCACGAGCCTTGCGGAACTGCCCTCAAGTGCGGCTTGGGTGATCGACTTTTCAGTGTCGAACACAAACAGGTCTTTGCCAGCCGGGGTGTCGGTCACGGAGAACCAAGGGATCGGGCCGTTCCAATAGGAGGAGTTCGACGTTTTCGGTGTCCCGCCCCCGACGATGGCAACCAGTTTTGAAACAGGAACGCTTGCCCACCCTACCGGCAAGCCATCATTGCCGAAGGCGGCGGGGAAGAGGGCGGCGAGGTGGGCGGCGCAGGCGGGGTCTGTTGTCAGGCCGCCCATGATCGCTACCGGATCAACCTCGCCAGCCGCCTTGCGGCGCGTGGGGCCGAAATCGACAAACCAATCCCGAAAGATCGCTTGCGCCATCCCCTCCAGCGTCTCATTCATCCGCTTGTTAAATTCGATTTTCTTTACGAGCGGATCGATAATTTCGACAATGCTGTCTTGCTGCGCCTTATCGTGAAGATAAATTGGCAACTTATGCTGCGCAGTTATACCAATATATGCCCTAGTTGATCCATCACCGGCCCATGATTTCATGGTTGTCTGAAATTCATGCGAGTCAAAAACGTATTTGAGATATTCCGGTGACAGTTTGCTTCTGTCTTTCACGCGATAGTATGTGACTTGCGGGGTAAGCATCACAAATGGGAACGGATTTTCCTGTATGATCGCCGTTCTGCCAATTGTTGCCTTATGGGAAAGCAGCACATCGCCAATCTGTGCAAAGCCCTTTCTCAAGGAATTGGCCCGCTTCTCCGTGATGTGATTGCAGGTCCCGAAATCAACCCTTCCATCGACAAGGTCAGTAGCCATGACAAATGGTATGCCAGTTGGCACATAGTCTGTTGATTTTGGGTGAATTGATCCGTGGTTTCCATCAATGGGCCGATAGATTATTCCGGCATCGATCAAACCCTGCACGGTTGTCGCCACCGGATCACTCATTTGGACTTACCTGGCCAAGAGCGAGTTCAATGGCTTTGTCGAGCAGGCGGCCCTCAGCGAGGTTGGCGAACACTTGCGATCGCAGGTTCTCAAACTTTTCTGAGAAGGGAATTCCATCGTCCTCCAGCGCCACACCCTCGACATAGCGCCCCGGTGTGAGAATATGGCCGTGCTTGCGCACCTCCTCAAGCGTGGCTGATCGGCAAAAACCGGGGATGTCCTGATACTCGCCAAGCCCGGCTTCCGGCTTGGCCCGCCAGCGGTGATAGGTATCCGCAATCGTCGCGATGTCGCTTTCCGAAAACTCACGCCGGGTACGGTCCACCATATGCCCAAGGTTGCGGGCATCGATGAACAGGAACTCGCCCTTGCGGTCGCGGTGGCCGTTCGCGCTCTTGTCGCGGGCGAGGAACCAGAGGCAGGCGGGAATCTGGGTGGAATAGAAAAGCTGGCCGGGCAGCGCGACCATGCAATCCACCACGCCGCCCTCAATCATCGCCCTGCGAATGTCGCCCTCGCCCGATTGCTGCGATGACATCGAGCCGTTGGCCAGCACCACGCCCGCCGTGCCGCGCGGGGCCAGGTGGTGGATGATATGCTGCAACCACGCGAAGTTGGCGTTCCCCGCTGGCGGCTGGCCGTATTTCCAGCGAACGTCGCTCTCAAGCTGCGGTTGCCACCAGTCCGAAATGTTGAACGGCGGGTTGGCCATCGCATAATCGAACTTGAGCGTAGGGAAGGCATCGTTGAGGAATGATCCGTCTGTATTCCACTTGATGTCTGCATCGATGCCGCGCACCGCGAGGTTCATCTTGCAGAGCTTCCATGTGGTAAGATTCCGTTCCTGCCCATAGACGGCGATGTCGCTGCGGCGGCCCTGATGGTTCTCTATGAACCGTTCGGACTGCACGAACATGCCGCCGGAGCCGCAGGCAGGATCGTAAACCCGGCCATGATGCGGCTCCAGCATTTCCACGATGGTCTGCACGACGGATCGCGGCGTGAAGAACTCGCCTCCGCGCCGCCCTTCGGCCCCGGCAAACTGGCTGATGAAATATTCATAGGCGCGGCCCAGCAGGTCTTTTGACTTGCTGGACGTGCCATGCATGCCCACTTTGGAAAATTCGTCGATCAATTCACCGAGCTTGGTCTTGTCGAGTTGCGGTTGTGCAAACACCTTTGGCAACACGTCCTTGAGCACAGCAGGGTTGGCGCGCTCAATAGCATCCATCGCGTTGTCGATCAGGTTGCCGATGTCGCCTACCCGCTCCTTGCCGGTATTCACATCGGTGAAATTGATCTGCGGGCGCTTGGCGTTGGCCTGCAAATGTGCCCACCGTGCTTCGGGTGGCACCCAGAACACATTGGCGGCGAGATATTCTTCGGCATCTTCGGGATCGGCGAATTCTTCTTCTGCCAATTTTGCGCGGTGCGCCTCGAACGCCTCGGAAATATACTTGAGGAAAATCAGGCCAAGGGCGACGTGCTTGTATTCCGATGGCTCGATATTTCCACGCAGCTTGTCCGCTGCCTTGAAGAGATCGGCCTCGAAGCCAAGATCACTGCCCACTTGGCTAGCCATTTACCTTCGTCCCCCACTTAAGCTCCAACTCAGCTCGGATAGTTCGTCTGCCTAGGTTTGCCAAACTCTCACCGTGCGCGAACCGCATCAAGTAGAGAGTGTTGCTAAGGAATTTCCGACCGAGCAGCCGCTAGCCCGATCTCAAAGGCGAAAGTTCACGCCAGACAAGGTGGCGTGAAGTCGCTTTTCGAACCAAACACCACCCAAACTGGACCCATACGCGCGCACCAGCCCGATGCCTTTTGAAAAGGCAGAAATCAACACTCTGCCCAAAGACACTTCCGCCTTGTTTGGGTGGATTGCCCCGTCAAGGCACATTCAACTGCTTGATTTCAAACACTAAGGCGAACGCCCTTTGGACCACCCACGAAAACCCACTTGGTTTACGCGCTCAAACTTGGGCAAAATCAGGCATCCAGCGAAAGCCCTTTCGCCGCTAAGCCGTAGATTTCCTAGGGAAAGGCATGGTGCCGCTTACAGGATTCGAACCTGTGACCCCATCATTACGAATGATGTGCTCTACCAACTGAGCTAAAGCGGCACTGCCCGCGCCCCTTAGAGGCCTTGGCCCGTGGCTGCAAGGTCAGACCGAACTGGCGACGACGTTGACCGTCAGTGCGAGGATTCCGAGATTGAAGACGAAGGCGACAAAGCCGTGCACCGTGGCAACGCGGCGCATGCGCGGGCCGGTGATGGCGATGTCAGCGGTCTGGCAAGTCATGCCGAGAACGAAGGAGAAGTTCACGAAATCGGCGAACAGCGGCTCCTTGGTGCCGGGAACGTCGAGCCCGCCGTGGTCGCCCTTGCGCCCCGCGCCGGTGTTGCTGCGATAATAGAGCCGCGTATAGTGGAACGCGAAGACGAGGTTCGAAAACGTCCATGCGATCAGCAGCGTGCCGACCAGCAGTGCGATTTCGAACACGCCGAGCGCGTCCTTGTCTTTCAGCAGCAGCGCCACCGCGACCAGCATCACCATCACGATCCCGACGGTGAGCAGCAGCAGCGCGACCTGCCCGCCGTCGTCGCGTTCGGATTGCATCCGCATTTCGTCGGGACTGCTGTCGCGCCATAAGGGGATCACCGACAGGATGAACACCAGCGCGGCGATATCGAAGGCGGCGGCGATCGCTTCGGCCGGGCGCAGCGTGGCCGCGCAGGGCCAGCCGGCGGCGAGCAGCACGATCAGGAACAGCAGATAACGGCCGTGCTTGATCCGCGCGGGCCAGGGAAGGTCTGCCTTGGGCATCGCTGTCTCCCCGGTAGCGGATGGAGGCCCGAGCCGGAATCGAACCGGCGTGCGAGGATTTGCAGTCCTCTACGTAACCACTCCGCCATCGGGCCACCGGTCGCGGGAGAAGGGCCACTAGCCGAGGGCCGCCGGAGGCGCAAGGCATTGCCGCTTGTGCTGCGCGCAACAGCGCGTAAAGCGCGGCGCGAGCTGGCAGGAGCATTGCGTGGCGCAGAAATACCGGTCCATCCAGGTCGGGCGGGCGTTCGCCGCGCTGATCGTGGTGCTGGTCCATTCCTTCGATGTCAGCCGGCATTTCGGGCCGCACGGGCTCGATTTCCCGCGCTCGCTGTCGCCGGGCTATGCCGGGGTCGACCTGTTCTTCGTGATCAGCGGCTTCATCATCTGCCTGGTGACCGACCGCCCCAATGTGAAACCCGGCCCATTCCTGTGGCGGCGGGCGATCCGGATCCTGCCGCTCTACTGGCTGTTCACCCTGCTGTGGTTCTGGCTGTCCGGCGCGATCGGCCATTCCACCGGGCCGCGCGGCCTGATGGATTCGCTGCTGCTGGCGCCGCTGCCGACCGGGCCGGTGCTGGTGGTCGGCTGGACGCTGGAGCAGGAGTTCCTGTTCTATTTTATCGTCGCCGCGCTGCTCACCTTCCGCCGGCTCGCGTGGCTGCCGTGGGTGATGGCGGCGATCAGTCTCGCGGCGGCCGTCTGGCATGTCGCGCTGCCCGGCGTGTGGGACTACCGGATCCTGTGCCTCTACCATGTGCAGTTCTTCTTCGGCGTGCTGCTCTACAAATACCGCGAGCGGATCGTCGGGCTCTCGCCCGCGCTGCTGATCGGCGGCGGAGCGCTGGCGTTCCTCGCCGCGGGCTATGCCGCCGATCACATCTATGCCGGAGTTCCGGTCGCGACCAAGCCCGAGGGCTGGTCCGGCCTGTTCCGGGTGACCTCCTTCGGCCTGTCCTCGGCGATGCTGCTCGGCGGGCTGCTCGCGCTCGAACGGCAGGCCCCGGCGTGGTTCGGAAGCCGCGCGGCGCGGTTCGCGGTGCGGCTCGGCGATGCGTCCTACGTGCTCTATCTCGGCCATCTGATCCTGTTCGGGATCGTCGGCAGTCTGATCGCGGCGGCGGGAATTGCGCACGGCTGGGCGATCCCGGTCCACGCCGCGACGATCCTCGCGACCATCGGCTTCGCGCTCGCGTTCCACCACTCGGTCGAACAGCCGTTCCTCGATTGGGCCCACCGCCGCCGCGCACGGCTTGCGCCCGGAGCGGCACAAGGTTAGCACGCTCAGCAATTCGAGAGGGTTGCCGAGCATGGCCGACGAAAAGCCGAAACTACACCGCGTGGAAGGGCACAGCGAGGAGCGCTTCCTCGGCTCCGACGTGTTCGAATCGAACCGCCACACCCTCCCGCCGCGCAACGGCGCGGGGACGGTGCTGGAGGAAGCGCGCGCGGTCGACATCTACCATAGCTGCGACGTCGCGGTGATCGGCGGCGGACCGGCCGGCTGCGCCGCGGCCTGGGCCGCCGCCAAGGCCGGCGCAAGGGTCACGCTGATCGAGCGTTACAATTGCCTCGGCGGGCTTTCGACCGGGGGCCTCGTCATGTGGATCGACCGCATGACCGACTGGCAGGGCAACCACGTGATCCAGGGCTTCGCGAAGGCGTTCATCGAGCGCATGCCGCCCGAGGCGGTCGCCGGGCCGCTCAGGGAGGACTGGGGCTCTACCGATCCGCTCAAGGTCGGTTACTGGGGCCAGCGCACCACCGCGTTCCACGGCATCGTCCAATGGGCGCCGACGCTCGACCCCGAGCGGATGAAGCTCAACAACCAGGAGATGCTGCTCGAGGCCGGGGTGCGGATCGTGTTCCACGCCTGGGCCGCGCGGCCGATCGTGGAAGACGGCAGCGCCAGGGGCGTGATCTTCGAAAGCAAGGCGGGCCGCCAGGCGGTGATGGCCAAGGTGGTGGTCGACACCACCGGCGACGGAGACATGTTCGCCCGCGCCGGGGCGGAATTCGACACCGATATCGAGGAAGGCGACGTCCATCATTCGATGAACACCGGCTGGGTGATCGGCGGGGTCAACATGGACCGCTGGATCAACTGGAAGGTGATGTATCCCGACCAGCTGCGCGAGTTCATGGCGAAAGGCCGCGAGGAACTCGGCTTCTTCCAGACACCCTACGTCAGCTGGCGGCCCGACATCGCTTTGTTCCTCGGCCCGCGCCAGTCGGGCCTCTCGGCGCTCGACGTCGACGACATGACCGAGGTCGAGATCCGCAGCCACCGGCTGATGGAGGGTCACTGCCAGTTCTTCCGCCGCCACGCGCCGGGGTTCGAGCAGGCCTATTCGCTCCAGAGCGCGAGCCAGCTCGGTGTGCGCCACACGCGCCGCCTCGGCGGGGTCGGCCGGATCGAACGCGCGAATTGGAGCAACGGCACTCCGGCGGCGGACGAAGTGGGCATCAGCCCCTCGATCAGCCCGAAGTTCCCGGTGGTCTCGGTGCCCTATGGCGCGCTGGTCCCCCGCGGGCTCGACGGTATGCTCGCGGCCGGGCGGCACGTGAGCTGCGATGCCAACAGCCACGGCTTCATGCGCGAGATCCCGCAATGCTGGCTGACCGGCCACGCGGCCGGCGTCGGCGCGGCGGTGGCGGCCAATCGCGGCGTGCAGCCGCGCGAAGTCGACGTAGCCGAGGTCCGGGCGATCCTGCGAGCGCAGGGCGCGCATCTGAGCGATGACGCGGCGGTGGCCGCTGTGAGGGCCGAGGCAGTCCCGGCGGAGTAAGAACGGGTCCGCGAACTTCTCGAACTTCACTCATATCGACGATGGGAAGTTTTTTGGACAAAATTCCGCACGCCCGCGGAAAGGCGGGCTGGAAGGCGGGTTTCACGGTATCAAAGAGCCGCGGGGACCCTGCGCCATCTTTGGCCGTGTAGGAAAGTGAATTCGGTGCGGGAATGAGCGCTCGAGGCCCTTCGCGGAAGGTTCGGAAAACCCCAGCAACCTCGGCTCCGGCACCCCCCCGACGCCTCCCTCGCTAGCCCTATTCGCTGGCGGACAGATCGATCTTGCTAGGCTCGGCCACCGGCAGCGCGTCGTCTTCCTTCAGTTCGGCCCTGAGTTCGGCTTCGCGCGCCAGCATGCGTTCCAGCATGGCTTCGAGGTCGAGCTCGCTCTCGCGCGCCTGGTCGAATATCCCGCCGCGCTCTTCTTCCTCGTCCTGATGGTGGACCATCTGTTCGCCCAGCACCTGCAGCTTCGCGACGATCGCATCCTTGGTGTTGCCCGCATCGAGGATGTCGTTGACGAGGATCTTAGCCGTATCGTGCTCGACAATTCCCTCGTCGAGCTTGTCCTTCTTGCCGCCAGCCTGGCGCAGCGCGGGGTAGAACAGCTCTTCTTCCAGCGTCATGTGGATCTTGAGCATGTTGCACATGCGGATCCCCAGCCGGCGCGCTTCCGCCGGAGCGGCCTTGCCGATGCGATCGACCAGTTCCTCGACCGCATCGTGATCGGCCTTGAGCTTGTCGACGGCGTCCTCGGGCTTGCTTGAAAACAGCATCATGCACCTCTTCGCTGGCGGATTACGCACCATCAATCGCGGCGGAGGGACAATGTTCCGGGGAAACCGTTTTGAAGTGCGCGAGCCAGGCATTTCGGGAGCACCTGATTCCGCCCGATCGGACCAACCGCATTCGGCTCATTGCGGATATGGCCGGGACTCAGTCGCCCAGGTCATAAACCGCAGAGGCGAGGACCTGAACCCGATCCAGCCGTTCGCCGGCTTCCTTCGCACGGCTGATTATGATCTGAAACTTTGGATCTTCTCTACTTTGGAAGACCGTAGAGGCCATGTCTCCGCGAGGCCGATCCTTTATTTTGTCCCAATGGCTTCCGAAATCATCGCTAGCTAGAACCGCTTCGATTGTCGGCTGGAGGTCAACTCCTCCTCCGCCGGTGATATGGCAAAATGGTAGTTGGTCCGAGACAACTTCGCAAACAACGAGTGCTGCGGTTGAGCCGAACTCTTTCCCGGCGAGGCCCCCAAGAGCCGCCCCGACCGCCAAGATCCACCGCCCGTTACAATCAATTACAAAATTCTCCCCCCACTCACCCCATTAGCCGATTGGCAAATCGGCATCCCCGTTGCACGATGCCCGAAAATAGACTGCGGGGCGGATAGTCCCGGGTGAGGGGATCAAGATCATGCGCATGCGAGCTCGCCTGCTCCTTCTTTCGTTGCTGCTTCCGGCGTCGTTGGCGCTCGGCCCCATCGCGGGCGGTGCGGCCGGCGCGCGGGCGGAGGATGCGCATATGCATATGGACATGGGCAAGGCTGCATCCGCCCCCGTGGCGGCGAAGCAGAGGCGCTGGTCCGATCCCGCCACCTGGCCCGATGGGAAGGTGCCGGGCGCGGGCGATGCGGTCACCATCGGCCGCGATCAGGACGTGGTGCTCGACGTCAGCCCGCCCGCGCTGCGCAGCCTGACGGTGGACGGCAAGCTCCGCTTCGCGGACGAGCGCGATCTCGAATTGCGGACCGAGTGGATCTATCTGCAAGGCGGCGAGCTGGAGATCGGCACCGAGGCCAGCCCGCACCGGCACGATGCGACGATCACCCTGACCGACACTATTCCGGACGAGAACATCAACACGATGGGCGACCGCGGGATCATGCTGATGCGCGGCACGCTGAACCTGCACGGCGATCGCACCAACAGCTGGACCAAGCTCTCGGGCACGGCCAAGGCCGGCAGCGCGCAGATCGAGGTGCTGGACGCGAGCGGCTGGCGCAAGGGCGACACGATCGTGCTCGCCTCGACCGACTTCGATCCCGCGCAGGCGGAGGAACGCACGGTCGCCGCGATCGACGGCAACCGCCTGACGCTCGACCAGCCGCTCAAATACATGCATTTCGGCGAGGTCACCTTCGGGGTGGACGAGCGCGGCGAGGTCGGGCTGCTGAGCCGCAACATCCGCATCCAGGCCTCCGACGATGCGGCGAAGACCTATTTCGGCGGCCATATCATGGCGATGGCGGGGTCGAAGATGTTCGTCTCCGGGGTCGAGCTCAATCGCATGGGCCAGAACATGCACCTCGCCCGCTATCCGATCCACTGGCACATCGCGGGCGATGGACAGGGGCAATATATCGAGAACTCGTCGATCCACGACACCTACAGCCGCTGCGTGACGGTGCATGGCACCGACAATGTGCTGGTCCAGAACAACGTGACCTACAACACCGTGGGCCACTGCTTCTTCCTCGAGGACGCGGTGGAGACCGGCAACCAGTTCGTCCACAATCTCGCGATCTGGACCAAATGCCATCCCGACGGCAAAGCCTGTCTGCCGACCAACCTCGGCCCGGCCGGATCGGGCGGCGGACCGGGCGCGGGCGCGGCCGGGCAGGCGGCCAAGGATGTCCTGATCCCGTCGGACAACACCGCGTCGAGTTTCTGGATCACCAATCCGGACAATATCTACCGCGACAATGTCGCCGCCGGGTCCGAGCAAACGGGCTTCTGGTTCGCTCTGCCCGAGCATCCGACCGGCGCGTTCCTGGGCAAGGAGGGTAGCGCGAATATCTGGCCACGCCGAACCGCCGTGCGCGAGTTCAAAGGCAATACCGCCCATTCGAACTTCGACGGTTTGATGTTCGACCGCGGCCCCAAGCCCGACGGCACCTTCAGTGTCGGCGGCAGCAACTACCACTTCGCCTTTACCGATCCGGCCGACCCGAACAGCGCGCCGAAGGGTTCGGAATTCGAGAATTTCACCGGCTACAAGAACCGGCATGGCGCCGTCTGGGGCCGCGGCGAGCTGCACCTGTTCAAGAATTTGCGGGTGGCGGACAACGCGATCGGCTTCACCCATGCGGCATCCGCGGTTGGCCGCACCGCCTATACGTCGAAGGTCGTCGATTCGCTGTTCGTCGGCGAGAGCGACAATATCGGTACTCCGACGAGTCCGGCGGAACTGGCCTATGGCCGCAGCATGCCCAACGACATCCCGGATTTCCCCATCCGGGGATACGAGTATTACGATCTCCGGCACGACGTGGACAACACCACCTTCGTGAACTTCCAGCCCAATGCCACGCGCGATGCGGAAGCGATCTCCTACCTGATGTACACCAGCTTCGGGATGAGCACCGAGAACGCGATCGAGGGTGCGAAATTCGTCAATTCCAAACGGGTCGGTTTCCCTCCGGTCGTGCGGAAATGGTCGTCCGATTTCGGGCGCGGCAATGCCTGGAGGGGCGCGGCGATCCACGACAGGGACGGCTCGGTCGGGGGAGTTCCCGATTCCTACATCGTCCTCGACAACGGCATCGCATCCGACGACAGGACCTGCGAGATCAAGCCGGCCTGGGGCGCTGCGGTGTGCCGGGGTGACTTCGGCCATTTCAACGTCGGCGGCAATTTCGGATTCGGCAGCGAACCGATTGCCGATCCGGTGATGCTCAGCCGCAACGGACGGCGGTGGGAATTCACCGGCCAGACAACGATCCCGAGCGGCGCCGAGGTGAGGGTCGAGACCGGCAGAAAAGACCTGTCGCTTTCCCTGGCCGAGATGGACAACGGTTCGTGGGTGATCGTCGAACTTCCCGGCTTCACCAACGCCGCCGGGGGCATCGGGCAATCCAGTCTGGACGCGCTGCGCGGCGCGAAGGAGACCTCCTATTTCAAGGATGGCGACAAGCTGTGGGTCAAGCTGGTGGTCGACAATTCCGCCCGCGGGACCGTAACGATCGGCAAGCCCGGCGCCGGCGTGAGCACGGTCGGGGCGGGCCCCGGCGGCGCATTCCCGGCCGGAGCCAGCCTTGAAGTCAGCCGGGCTGATGGCGCGGCGGGTGCGGCGCCGAAAATTGCCGCGAACTAGGGGCTGAAAGGGCCGCACAGTCTGGGCGAAATACAAAATAAGGACCGACGGTCCGGGGAGAGGGGATCAAGATCGTGCGCAGGCAATTTGGGCTGCTAATTTCGTTGCTGCTTCCGGCGGCACTTGTGCTTGGCTTCGGCGCGGGCGCGCGGGCCGAGGATGCACATATGCATATGGACATGGGCGCGCATGCCCCGGTCTCGGCACAGGTGACGCGCTGGTCCGATCCTGCCTCGTGGCCCGACGGGAAGGTGCCGGCCGCAGGCGATGCGGTCACGATCGGCCGCGACCGGAACATCCTGCTCGACGTCAATCCGCCGGCGCTGCGCAGCCTGACGGTGAGCGGCAAGCTCAGCTTTTCCGACAAGCTCGACATCGCCTTGAAGACCGAGTGGATCTATCTGCAAGGCGGCGAGCTGGAGATCGGCACCGAGGCCAGCCCGCACCGGCACGATGCGACGATCACCTTGACCGACACCGTGCCGGACGAAGACGTCAACACGATGGGCGACCGCGGGATCATGCTGATGCGCGGCACGCTGAACCTGCACGGCGATCGCACTAACAGCTGGACCAAACTCTCGGGCACGGCCAAGGCCGGCAGCGCGCAGATCGAGGTGCTGGACGCGAGCGGCTGGCGCAAGGGCGACACGATCGTGCTCGCCTCGACCGACTTCGATCCCGCGCAGGCGGAGGAACGCACCGTCGCCGCGATCAGCGGCAACCGCCTCACGCTCGACCAGCCGCTCAAATACATGCATTTCGGCGAGGTCACCTTCGGGGTGGATGAGCGCGGCGAGGTCGGGCTGCTGAGCCGCAACATCCGCATCCAGGCCTCCGACGATGCGGCGAAGTCCTATTTCGGCGGGCATATCATGGCGATGGCCGGCTCGAAGATGTTCGTCTCCGGGGTCGAGCTCAATCGCATGGGCCAGAACATGCACCTCGCCCGCTATCCGATCCACTGGCACATCGCGGGCGATGGACAGGGGCAATATATCCGCAACTCCTCGATCCACGACACCTACAGCCGCTGCGTGACGGTGCATGGCACCGACAATGTGCTGGTCCAGAACAACGTGACCTACAACACCGTGGGCCACTGCTTCTTCCTCGAGGACGCGGTCGAGACCGGCAACCAGTTCGTCCACAATCTCGGGATCTGGACCCGCTGCCATCCTGACGGCAGCCCCTGCCTGCCGACCAATCTCGGCCCGTTCAAAACGGCGGAGGGCAAGAACTTCGACACCTCCGGCCAGAAGGCGAAGGACATCCTGATCCCGTCGGACAACAATGTCTCGACCTTCTGGATCACCAACCCCGACAATATCTACCGCGACAATGTCGCCGCCGGGTCCGAGCAGATCGGCTTCTGGTACGCTCTGCCCGAGCATCCGACCGGGGCGTTCCTCGACAAGGACGGCAGCAAGGACATCTGGCCGCGGCGGATGGCGGTGCGCGAGTTCAAGGGCAACACCGCCCATTCGAACTTCGACGGCTTCATGTCCGATCGCGGGCCGACGCCCGACGGCCATTTCACCACCGGCGGGCATATCGCGCTGGCCGATCCGGCCGACGCGAACAGCGCGCAGGTCGCAACGGTGATCGAGGATTTCACCAGCTACAAGAACCGCAACGGGGGGATGTGGACCCGCGGCGAGATGGATCTGTTCAAGCATCTGAAGCTGGCCGACAATGCGATCGGCTACACCCATGCCTCGGCCAATTTCGGCAAGTCCGCCTATACTTCGCGGGTGGTGGATTCGCTGTTCGTGGGCGAGACCGCCAATATCGGCAATCCCGCCACGCCGGCGGAACGGGCCTACGGCCGCAGCCTGCCGGAGCCCGAACTCGCCGATTTCCCGATCCGTGGCTACGAATTCTACGATTACCGCCACGAGCTGGACAACGTCACCTTCGTGAACTTCCAGGATAATGCGACCCGCAAGACCGGGGCGATCTCCTATCTGCTGTTCACCAGCTTCGGGATGAGCACCAACAACACCGTCGAACATGCGAAATTCATCGACGCGAAGCCGGTCTATTTCCCGCCGGTCGAGCACAAATGGAGCAATGACGATTACGGCAACGGGACCTACCAGACCGCGGTGTTCCACGATCTGGACGGCTCGGTCGGCGGGGTGCCGGATTCATTCATCCTCCTGCATGACGAGCAGGACGGGCTCACCCTCGACCCGTCCTGCGAACTCAGGCCGAGCTGGAATGCCGCGGTGTGCAAGGGCGATTTCGGGCGCCTCGCGGTCGCGACCCCCGGCGCCGCCGGGCCCGGCATCCCGTTCGGCCCGCCGGGCGCCGCCAAGGGCCCTCCGCCCGCGCCGATCGTGCTCAGCCGCAACGGCAAGGCGTTCACCCTGGCCGGGGACACCAACATCCGCGCCGGCAGCGAGATCGAGCTGACCACCCGGCGGCCATCGGTCGCGCTGACCCTCAGCGAACTCGACAGCGGCTCGTGGGTGATCTTCGAGCTGCCGGGCTTCACCGCCGCGGCTTCGGGCGCGCCGCAGCGCAGCCTCGATGCGCTGCGCAAGGCGGGCGAGACCTCGTATTACAAGGGCAGCGACGCGCTGTGGGTGAAGATCGTCTCGACCGGCCAGGGTGCCCGCCTCGCCGGCCCCGGCGCCGGGGGGACCAGCGTACAGGTCAGCCGGTAGGAGGCTTGGGCTAGGCCCCCGGCTCAGGCCGGGGCAGCCTTCAGCCCGCCGCCGCCTTCAGTTCCCGGTTCTCGCGGTAGAGACCCATCATGCTCTTGAAGGCGCCGTTGAGATAGGAATCGAGCACCTGGAGCGACGACTTTTCAACCTTCGCCCTTGCCAGCAGCGCATCCACGATCGCGTCGGAATCGCCGATGTAGACCCCCGGTTCGAGCTGCGCGGTGGGGAAGGTGATTTTTTCGAAATGCGGGGCCAGTTCGGCCCTGATCGCGTCCTCTTCGGCCGTGCCCGGCGTGAACTGGCGTATCTCGACCTGGTCCTGCAAGCCCGCCTCGATCACCGCGATGCGGACCTTGAGGCAGAAGGGGCAATATTCCTTCAAATAGAGCGTGGGCGTGAAATCCGTCATCCGATGATCCTCAATTCTATTCGTCCAAGGGCAGCAGCACTCCGCCCGTGCTGAGCGGATGGACCGTCTCGCGGAAGGTGCTGAGATAGCCGGTCGCCTCGGTCACGTAACCAACCCCGTTACGCCCGGCGAGTTCCGTTGCCGGCACGTCGAGATCGATCGAGCGGTTCGCCACGCTGATGCGGACGATGTCGCCATTGCGGATTTTCCCGATCGGCCCGCCGGTCGCCGCTTCGGGCGAGACTTCGGCCACGGTCAGACCTTTGAGGCACAGGCCCGAAAGCTGCCCGTCGGTAACGAAGGCGGTGGTCTTGGCGAGACCGGCCGCGTCGAGCGCGAACAGCACGATGCTGGCCGACCCGCCCATCGCCGGGCCGCCCTTCAGCCCCTGGTTGCGCGCGATCACCACGTCGCCCGGCTGGACCTCGCCGTCCTCGATCCCCTGCAGGCAGTCGAGCGAGCTTTCATAGACCCGCGCGGGCCCGGCGAATTCCTCGGGCCGGCTGCCGTCGCGGATGCCGAGGCGGACCACCGCGGTCTCGGCGAAATTGCCCGAGAGGATCGCGATCGCCGGACCTTCGCCGACCGGGTCGTGGACCGGGTGGATCACATCGGGGCCGGGGATCACATAGCCGTCGAGATTCTCGGCCAGGGTCTTGCCGGTGCAGGTCAGCGCCCCGGTGTCGATCCGGCCCTCGAGCCGCTTGAGCACCGCGCGCGCGCCGCCGGCATCCTCGAATCTCTCGATCCGCACATCGCCGGTCGGGCGCACGGCGGAGAGCACCGGGACGTCGGCCATCTCCTCCCACATCTTATAGATGTCGAGGTCCATCTCGCCTTCGACCGCGACCGCCTGCAGATGCTTGATCGCATTGATCGAGCCCGAGACCGCGAGCACCGTCGCGATCGCATTGCGGAACGCGCCCTCGGTCAAAATGGCGCGCGGCTTCAGGTCTTCCGCGACCATCTCGACGATCCGCCGCGCCGCGTCGCGCGCACCCTGCTGCATCTTCGGGCTGTTGCCGCGCACCGGCGCATGGCCGGGCAGGCACATGCCGAGCGCCTCGACCACCGAATGCATCGTGTTCGCGGTCGCCATCCCGGCGCAGACGCCCGGGCCCATGATCGCGTTCTCGGCCATGTCGGCGACCGGGAATTTCGGCTGCGCGCCGAAGCGCACCCCGATCGAGCCGGACCAGACATCCTCGACATCGACCGGCTGCCCGTCGATTTCGCCCGATTGCTGGTAGCCGCCAATCACCAGAATCGTCGGGATATTGAGCCGCGCGGCCGCCATCAGATGGCCCGGCGGGGTCTTGTCGCAACTGGTCAGGCAGATCATCCCGTCGAGCAGCGCGGCCTCGACCTGGACCTCGATATCGTTCGCGATGATGTCGCGCCCCGCGAGAATGTAGCTGCCGCGCTTGCCCGCGCCGGTGATGAAATCCGATGGGGCCGCCGTGCGGACTTCGAAGGGGATGCCCCCGGCCGCGCGGATTTCCTCTTTCACGATGGCCGCGATCCCGTCGAGATGGGCGTAGCAGATCGCCAGCTCGCTGGAGGAGTTCACCACCGCGATCTTGGGCTTGAGCATATCTTCGTGGCTGAGGCCGAGCGCGCGCCAATTGGCGCGGCGGCCGGGCGAATTGGCGCCGAGGCTGCGAAGGGTCATATCGGGTTCCTTACAAGATCAGGCGATGGCGGGTTCGGGATCGGCGTCGGGAACCGGCTGCGCGCCTGGCAGGCGGCGGGCGAAAAACGCCAGCGCGATGATCCCCAGCACCACCCCGGCCAGGCACAGGGCGGTGAAGCTGTAGCCGTCGAGCACCGCCGCTTTGTCCGCGAGGAACAGGTTGGCGGCGACATTTGGCGCGGCGACCGCGGCGAACTTGGCCATGAAGCTGGCCCAGCCGCCCCCGGTCGAGCGCACCGAGCTGGCATAATAGATACTGGTGATCGAGATCACCGCCGCGTGGCCGATCCCGATCATGATCGAGCCGAGCAGGATCACCGGGATGAACCACGGCCCGTCGAGGATCAGGCCCGAGCCGATCAGCAGCGCGAGCGGCACCCCGAGCAGCGGCGCGAGCGCGATCCAGATCGGGCCGCGCTTTTCGGTGAAGCCGAGCAGGAACACCCCGCCGACCGCGCCGATCAGCCCGCCGATCGAGCCGAGATTGGTCCCGGTCGCCAGCGGGATACCGAGCTTCTCGAGGAATTGCAGGCCGAAGCTGGTCTTGATGTAGATCGCGAAGCTTGAGCAGAAATAGGTGAACCAGATGATCGGGGTGATCCACTTGAGCGGGCCCTTGAACAGTTCGAACAATTTGGTCCACGGCGCCTCGCCCGCGCTCTGCTGTTCGTCGGAGAGGATCACTTCGCTGTAGCCCTTGTCCGCGATCCCGCGCTGAAAGCGGTCGAGCAGCGGCATGATCTTATCGACCGGCCGGCCCTTGGCGACCATCCAGCGAGCCGATTCGGGCAGGGTGAACTGGAGCACCAGCGCGAGCGCGAAGGTCATCACGCCGCAGAAGAAGAACACCCCTTCCCAGCCGTGTTGCGGGGCGATGAGATTGGTCACCTGCCCGGCCGCCGCGCCGCCCAGGCTGAAGCCGAGCATGATGATCGTGACCGAGGTCGCCTTGAGCGCCTTGGGCATCGCCTCGATGTTGAGCGACCAGGCCGGGGCGAGCAGCCCGCCGATCGCCAGCCCGCCAAGGAAGCGCAGCACGATCAGCATCTCGGGCGTGTTCGCATAGCCGGTAACGAAGGTCAGCACCGCGCCCAGCACCGTGCACAGCAGGATCACCGGGCGCCGCCCGATCACGTCGGCGATGTAGGAACCCGCGAGCGAGCCGATCATCTGGCCGAGAAAGGCGGAGGAACTGACCACGCCCATCATTGCGTTGGTGAGGTGCATCTCGTCGCGAATGTAGGGCAGGGTGAAGGTCATCAACGAGAAATCGAGCCCGTCGAAGAAGGTCACGCAGCTCGAGATCACGATCAGGAACACGTGGAAGCGGGTGATTTTCAACCCGCCCAGAAATTCGGCTACGTCGAGTGTGCGGCCGGTGGCAGCCTGTTCGGCCATATTTATGGATTCCTCTCCGATTCCGCGGCGGAGGCTAACCGCAAAATCCTTCGCCTGCTACCGGCTTTCGTTGATTTTGCCCAATTGGGCCGATCAGGGATCGTCGAAGCTGGGCGCCCTGCCCTGCATCTGACTCATCACCGCTTCGATCTGATTCTTCGAATAAATCAACTCGTGCTGCGCGCGGCTCTCCTCGATCAGGATTTCGGCGACCGACAGGCCATGCGCGCGGTTCGCGAGCGCCTTGGTCGCGCGGATCGCGTGCGGGCTCCTGCCGGCGATGTCGCGCGCGAGCGCGGTCGCGCGGGCGAGCGGATCGGGATCGACGATCGTCGCGAGACCGAGGGCCTGCGCCTCCTCGCCCGAAAATTCGCGCGCGGTGAACACCAGCTCGCGCAGCATATCGTCGCGCACCAGCCCGCGCCACAAAGCGAAGCCGCCCATGTCGGGGACGATCCCCCACTTCAGCTCCATGATCGACAGTCGCGCGTCGGGCGCGGCGACCCGGATGTCGGCCCCGCTCGCGATCTGCAACCCGCCGCCGAAGCACACGCCGTGGACCGCCGCCACCACCGGCACCGGCAGGTCGCGCCACTGCAGCGCGACGCGCTGATAGGTGTTGGCGATGCCGTGGGTACGCTCGGTGATCGGGAAGGGCTCGGGGCCGGCGAAGCTCGCCATGTCGAGCCCGGCGCAGAACGCCCGCCCCTCGCCCGCCAGAACCACCGCGCGCAGGCCCTTGAGCCCGTGCAGCGCATGACCCGCCGCGACGATCGCTTCGAACATCGCGGGGTCGAGCGCATTGAGCTTGTCGGGCCGGTTGAGCCGGACCTGCGCAACCCCGTCCTCGCCCAGTTCGAGCGTGACCCGGTCGCCGTCTCCGAATGATTGCCGCATCGCGCGATGGTGCGCCATCGGCGGAGCTTCGTCCAGCCAAAGCATTTGGATACGACCAGTGCGATGCGCCCCTCCCGAGTCCCTGCGCAGGCAGGGACCTCAGGCTGCGCGCGCCGCGCTGAACCTGCCCGAGGCCCCTGCCTGCGCAGGGGCTCGGACTATCCCCTAAACCCCCGCCAGCCGGTAGCCGCCCGCCGGGTCGGTCGCGATCAGGGCGCCCAGCCCGTGCGCGGCGAGTTTCGAGCGCAGGCGCGAGACGTGGACCTGGACGCTGTTGGTTTCGGGCTCGTGCCGGAGCCGCCACACATCGCGCAGCAGTTCGGGCCGGGTGACCGGGCGGCCGGGACTTTCGGCCAGGCGCCAGATCAGCCCGAATTCGCGCGGGTGCAGCGCCAGCCAGTCCTGCCCGATCCGCCCGTCACGGTGGATCAGGTCGAGTGTGACCGGGCCGGCTTCACGCAGCCGCGTGACGAGGCCGAACAGGTGCGCGAGCCGCCGGGCGCGGATGTCGAGTTCGGCAAGGGCGATGCTCGCGGCCAGCGCCTCGCCGCAGCCAAGCGCGAGCAGCGCCGCGCGTTCGGCCGGCTCCTCGATTCCCAGCAGGATCAGGCGGGCCGGCTCACGCTCCGCTTCGATCAGCGCGCGCAGTTCGCCCGCTGCCGACGCGGCGCCGATCAGCCGCACATCCGCGCGATCGGGCGCGGCAAATTGCCACCCGGTCCGGCGCAAATCCCATTGCACAGGCGGGTCGCTCCCCGAATGCCAACAGAATGCGACCACCGTGCCCCCACCGGCACGCGAGCCCGATGCGCGCCGTCAGGGCACAGCATAGCGGCTCCCCCGGCAGGAGGAGCCGCAAGCTGTTCGGTTTCGGATCAAACTTTTCGCCCGTGCGACGGGCGTCAGGCCGCGTTGGAATTGACGCCCATCGACTGGAGGTAGCGCTTGATGTTGCGCGCGGCCTGCCGCAGCCGCTGCTCGTTCTCGACCAGCGCGATGCGGACATAGCCTTCGCCGTCCTCGCCATAGCCGACGCCCGGCGCCACCGCGACATCGGCATGGGTGAGCAGCTGCTTCGAGAATTCGAGGCTGCCCATCTCCTTCAGCGCCGGCGGCAACGGGGCCCAGGCGAACATCGAGGCCTTGGGCGGCGGAATGTCCCACCCGGCGCGGCCGAAGCTTTCGACCAGCACGTCGCGGCGCTTGTGATACAGCTCGCGGTTCGCCTGGACGATGTCCTGCGGGCCGTTGAGCGCGGCGCAGGCCGCCGCCTGGATCGGGGTGAACGCGCCGTAATCGAGGTAGCTCTTCACCCGGGTCAGCGCCGCGATAAGCTGCGGATTGCCGACCGCGAAGCCGATCCGCCAGCCGGCCATCGAGAAGGTCTTGCTGAGCGAGGTAAACTCGACCGCGACATCCTTGCCGCCCTTCGCCTGCAGGATCGAGGGGGTCGGGTTGCCGTCGTAATAAAGCTCCGAATACGCGAGGTCCGACAGGACCCACACCTTGTGCTCCTTCGCCCAGGCGACCAGCCGTTCGTAGAACGCGAGGTCGACCGTCTCGGCGGTCGGATTGCTCGGATAGCCGACCACCAGCACGGAGGGACGTGGCACGGTGAAGGCCATCGCGCGGTCGAGCGCCTTCCAGTAATTCTCGTCCGGCGTGGTCGGGACCGAGCGGATCGTCGCCCCGGCGATGATGAAGCCGAACATATGGATCGGGTAGGACGGGTTCGGCGCGAGCACGACGTCGCCCGGCGCGGTGATCGCGGTGGCGAGGCTCGCGAGGCCTTCCTTCGAACCCATCGTCACGACCACTTCGGTCTCGGGATCGACATCGACCCCGAAGCGGCGCGCGTAATAATTCGCCTGCGCCTTGCGCAGCCCGGGAATGCCCTTCGACTGCGAATAGCCGTGGCTGCCGGGCTTGCGGGCAACTTCGCAGAGCTTGTCGATCACGTGCTGCGGAGGCGGCAGGTCGGGATTGCCCATGCCGAGGTCGATAATGTCCCTACCGGCCTGACGCGCCGCGGCCCGCATCGCATTGACTTCGGCGATGATATAGGGCGGCAGTCGCTTGATGCGGTAGAATTCCTCGGACATTGGACCTTTCCTGAATTTTTGCTGCGCCAGATTGCGGCGCGGCGCGCCTTATCGGCGATTTCCAGTGAAACCGCCAGCCCGCTTGAGCAGAAAAGCCGTGAGCCCCGGCGGGATCGGCCATGCGCCGGGAGCGTGGACCTGCCATGTGCCGACCGGCCGAGCGCGCTGTGTCGCAACCCCGTCTTGATCCGGCGCGCATAATCGCGGATGATTCGAGCGCCGCGGTGATCGCCCCGGCGATTCAGGACTATTGATGGCCGACGATACCAGCGACCCAGCCGCCTTCTTCACCGACATGCTCAAGGCCCAGGGAAATGCCGCAAGGCAGATCTTCGGCCAGTTCATGCCCGGCATCGAACTGCCCGCGCCCGGGACGGGCGGCCTGGCGCAATTCCAGGCCGGCGTCGGCGAATGGCAGAAATTGTGGAGCGGCTTCCAGCAGCAGCAGGCGCTGCCCGACCGGATCCCGCCGCTGATGACCGATCCGGGCGAATGGCTCGAATATCTCAATGCGTTCTACCGCCAGGTCCCGCTCGCCAATCCGGAAAAGCAGCAGGAGCTGTTCCGCGAAGGCATGACACTGTGGCAGACGATCATCGGCCAATATGGCGAGGACGGGCAGAAGCCCGAGCTCCCGCTGGCCGACCGCCGCTTCGCCGATCCGAAATGGCGCGAGCAGCCGGTGTTCGCGCTGATCCACCAGACCTATCTGATGGTCGCGCGGCAGATACTCGCGCTGGTCGACGAGACCGAGGGCCTCGAGCCGCATGCGCGCGAGCAACTGCGCTTCGCCACCCGCACCGCGATCGAGGCGCTGAGCCCGGCGAATTTCCCGATGCTCAACCCGGTGGTGCTCGACCGCACGATCGAGCGCAGCGGCGAAAATCTGGTCAAGGGGTTCGAGCGGCTCGCCGGCGATCTCGAGAAGGGCCAGTTGACCCATACCGACACGGGCGCGTTCAAGCTCGGCGAGAATATCGCGATCACGCCCGGCAAGGTGGTCCACGAGACACGGCTGTACCAGCTGATCCAGTATTCGCCGACGACCGACGAGGTGTTCGAGACGCCGCTGGTGATCTTCCCGCCATGGATCAACCGCTTCTACATCCTCGACCTCAATCCGAAGAAGAGCTTCGTGAAGTGGACGACCGACCAGGGCATCACCACCTTCATGGTCAGCTGGAAGTCGGCCGACGAGACGATGGGCGATGTGACCTGGGACGATTACATCCGCGCCCAGATCGACGCGATCGACCATATTCGCGAGCGGCTCGGCGTGAAGAGCGTCAATGCGATCGGCTATTGCGTTGCCGGCACCACATTGGCCGCGACGCTCGCGATCCTCGCCCGGCGGGGCGAGGCGGCGAAGGTCAACAGCGCGACCTTCTTCACCGCCCAGGTCGATTTCGAGCGCGCCGGCGAGCTCAAGGTGTTCATCGACGAAGCGCAGCTCAAGATGATCGAGCGGGCGAGCCAGGCGGGCTTCCTCGACGGGCGGATCATGGCGGCGACCTTCAACCTGCTCCGCGGCACCGACCTGATCTGGAACTATGTGGTCAACAACTACCTGCTGGGCGAGGATTACCCGGCGTTCGACCTGCTCTACTGGAACGGCGATGTCTCGAACCTGCCGGCCCGGTGGCACACCGCCTATCTGAAAGACCTCTACCGCGACAATCTGCTGGTGATCCCCGACCACATGGTGGCCGACGGGACCCCGATCGACCTCGCCCGGATCGAGACCCCGGCCTATATCCAGGCCGGGCGCGAGGACCACATCGCGCCGCCCGACAGCGTGTTCCGCATGACCGAATTCCTCGCCAACGCGCCGGCCCGCTTCGTGCTGGCGGGCAGCGGGCACATCGCCGGGGTGGTCAACCCGCCGGGCTCGGGCAAGTATCAATACTGGACCCACGAAGGCCGCTTCGCCGACCTCGCCGCGTTCCGGAACGGCGCGACCGAGCATCCCGGCAGCTGGTGGCCGGATTGGCTGCAATGGCTCGAAGCGCAGGCACCGGGCCGGGTCCCGGCCAAGGGCAAGCGCAAGCCCGGCGGCCGCGGCGACAAGGTGATCGAGGATGCGCCAGGACGCTACGTCGCGAGTCGCTAGCTTCGCGATCCGGCAGGATTTCGGCCGCATCCGCGCATAAGCGGCGGAAATTGTGCACTGCACAAAAATTCCTTGACTTCGGGCCGGTCATGCCTAATTTGTGCACTGCAACATAGGCCCGTGCTGGGCGTTATGCAGGACGCAGCGATCATGGCTGACGAAACTGAAAAGGAACTGGAAGCCGCTGCGAAGGCCTATGCCGCCGCAGCCGAGGCTGTGCCGGCGAAGCTCGAACCCGTGAAGGTCGAGCCGGCAAAGCCTGCCGCGAAAGCGTCCGCCGCACAGACCACCCCGCCTGCCGAGCCGGTCGCCTCCGCGCCGCTCAAGGCCGAAATCGTCAAGCGCGCGCCGGTGAAGAAGCCGGCGCCCGCGAAAGCAAAACCAAAGGCGGCAAAGACCGTCCCCACTCCGGAAATTTTTCCGAAGACCAAGCCCGTGGCGAAGCCGCTGGCTGCCAAGCCGGTGAAAGCCGCCACCACCCCTAAAGCGCTTCCGGAGGCAACGCAGGCCCCGAAGTCGCTCATCGCATTGAAGGAACGCATCATGGCCAAGACCCCCGATTTCACCCAGACCGTCACCGACGCCGTCGCCGATCTGCAGACCAAGGCGAAGACCGCTTACGAAAAGAGCACCGCGCTCGCCGGCGAAGCGACCGAGTTCGCCAAGGGCAATGTCGAAGCGATGGTCGAGAGCGGCAAGATCTTCACCGAAGGCTTCAAGTCGATCGGCAAATCCTACGCGGAAGAAGCCAAGTCGGCCTATGAAACCGCGACCGCCGATTTCAAGGAAATCGCCGCGATCAAGTCGCCGACCGAGCTGTTCCAGCTCCAGGGCAAGCTCGCGCGCCGCAATTTCGACGCGATGATGGCCTTCGGTTCGAAGTCCAGCGAAGCCCTGGTGAAGCTCGCCAGCGAGGGTTTCGCCCCGCTTTCGAGCCGCGCCAGCCTCGCCGCCGAAAAGCTCTCCAAGGCCGCCTGAGGCCTGAAGTTTTCCTTCCGCCGAGGTCCTCTCCCCGCGGCGGTTGGTACAAGACGGGCCGGTCGGCATGCGCCGATCGGCCCGTTTACGTTTCCCCGGCCACCATTTCGGGGCCCTGTTTACGGTTTAGGGCCGGAATTTGCGCTATCGCGCGGCGCGCCGAAATTTTTTTCGGGCGCGCTCTCTTGCGGGTTTGGGCGGCGATACGATATTCTGCCGACATGAGCCGGCAATCGATCCTTGCGGCGGACGCTTTCAGCGATCCGTACCTGTCCGCCGCGATGGCCGGCGATGACGAGGATTCCGGAGACGGCATCGGCGGAGGCGACGACGCGGGGGACGGCCAGACCGGCCTCGCGACCAAGACCCGCGCCAAGCCCAAGAAGCCGAGCCAGTACAAGGTGCTGATGCTCAACGACGACTACACCCCGATGGAATTCGTGGTGATGGTCCTCAAGCGCTTCTTCCGCATGGATCTGGAGCAGGCGACCCGGGTGATGCTGCACGTTCACCAGAAGGGCGTCGGCGTCTGCGGCATCTTTCCCTACGAAGTGGCCGAGACCAAGGTCCATCAGGTGATGGATTTCGCCAAAGAGAACCAGCACCCGCTGCAGTGCACGCTTGAAAAGGCCTGACCGCGGTCTAAAGCCGGGTTGTAGCTGGTTGCCGGACAGGTCGAGCGCCCTTTGAAATTTTTCACCGCCATCGACCGTTATATCCTCCGGCTCGTGCTGGGGCCGATGTTCGCGGTATTCGTGATCGCCGCCTCGCTGCTGGTGCTCGACAAGATGCTGCGCCTGTTCGACCTGGTCGCGACCGAGGGCGGGCCGGTCGGCATCGTGTTCAAGATGCTGGCCAACCTGCTGCCCGAATATGCGAGCCTCGCGATTCCGCTGGGGCTGATGCTGGGCATTCTGCTCGCCTTCCGCAAGCTCGCCACGTCCAGCGAACTCGACGTGCTGCGCGCGGTCGGCATGAGCTACACCCGCCTGCTGCGCGTGCCGTTCATCATCACCGCGCTGATGCTGGCGCTGAACTTCGTGATCGTCGGCTATCTCCAGCCCTATGCCCGCTATTATTACGAGGAAATGGAGCACCAGCTCCAGACCGGCGCGCTCGGCGCCTCGATCAAGGTGGGCGAATTCACCACGCTGCAAGACCGCATGGCGCTGCGGATCGAGAAGAGCGAGGACGAGGGCACCAAGCTGATCGGGATCTTCGCCCGGGTGGTCGACAAGAACGGCCAGGTCCTGTCGATCTCGGCGCGCGAGGGGCGGTTCTTCGCGAACCGCGAAAACCGCGACACGATCGTGCTGCGGCTGACCGACGGCGCGATCGTGCAGGACATCAACAAGCCCGGCCAGAACCCGCGGGTACTGAGCTTCTCGCAGCACGATCTGCCGATCGACCTGCCCAAGATCGAGGAATTCCGCCAGCGCGGCGGCAACGACCGCGAATACATCCTGCCCGAACTGCTGCGGATCGGCTGGGCCAAGGATTCGACCCAGGCGGAAAAGAACGAAAGCCGGGCCAGCCTCAACTACCGCATGGTCGAGGTGGTGATGATGGTGCTGCTGCCGCTGCTGGCGCTGGCGCTGGCGATCCCGCCCAAGCGCTCGACCTCGTCGCTCGGGGTGTTCGTCTCGATCGTGCTGGTGGTCGCCTATCACAAGATCAACCAATACGGGCAGGATGTCGCCGCGCTCGGCCGGATCGATCCGACGCTCGCGCTGTGGGGGCCGTTCGTGCTGCTCGCCGCGCTGATCCTGTGGATGTATTACCGGGTCGCCTTCGTGCCCGGCGGCCAGGCGATCGGCGCGCTCGAAACAGTCTTCGCCAAGCTGGTCAAGCGCATCCGCAGCCTGCTCGACCGGCGCCACTCGCAGCAGCTGCAGGCGCATGACCAGACGAGCGGCCAGATGATCGCGGGGACCGATGCAGTTTGATTTCTTTCCGTCGCGCTCGCTGACGATCTATCTCGCGAAGACCTTCATCATCCGCATCCTCGCGGTGCTGCTGATGCTGGTGCTGATCCTCCAGATGCTCGATCTGCTGGGCGAAAGCGGCAAGGTGCTCGGCTATCCCGGCAATGGCGAAGAGCAATTGTGGCATTACGTCGGGCTGCGCTTCCCGCAGCTGATCGCGCGCTTCCTGCCCTATTCGGTGTTGCTGGCGACGATCATCACCCTCGCGACGCTGAACCAGAACAGCGAGGTGGTCGCGATGAAGGCGGCCGGGATGTCGGCCCATCAGGTGCTCGCGCCGCTGCTGCTGTCGGCGGGGCTGCTGTCGGGGCTCAGCTTCGTATTCAACGAACGCATCGTGACCCGCGCCTCGGCCACGCTCGAGGCGTGGCAGGATGTCGATTACGGCAAGATTCCGGTCGATTCCGGCGTCCGCTCGAATGTCTATCTGACGGACGGCTCCGATATTCTCTCGGCCGCCAGCATCTCCGGCCGCGACCGGGCAATGGTGATGGAAGGGGTGACCTTCTACACCCGCGACCAGCACCAGATGATCAGCCGCGAGATCCACAGCCCGCGCGCGACCTACGCCGCGCCCGGCTGGCTGCTGGAAGCGCCGGTGCAGTTCGACGTGCAATCGGCCACCACCACGAAGCTCCAGCCGCTGGTGCTCGGCAAGGACATCACCCCGACCCAGGTCGCGCTGAGCAAGGTCGATGCGGATGGCGAGAACGTGTTCGAGCTGCGCCACTCGATCCATCTGCTCGACGCCGCGGGGCGCCGCACCGCCGAGCTCAAGGGCAAGTGGTGGCACAAGTTCTCCGGCCCGCTGTCGGCGATGCTGATGCCGCTGCTCGGCGCGGTCGCCGCCTTCGGCCTCGCCCGCTCGGGCCAGCTGCTGATCCGCGCGGTGATCGGCATGGCGCTCGGCTTCGCCTATTTCGTGGTCGACAACGCCGCGCTCGCGATGGGCAATTTCGGCGGCTACCCTCCGCTGCTGGCGGCCTGGGCGCCGTTCCTGCTGTTCTTCCTGATCGGCGAGACGGTGCTGATCAGGACGGAGGAGTAGCGGTTCAGCGCACCACCATCGTGCTGCGCGCGATCTTGGCCACCAGCATCCACATGCCCGGATAGTTCGCGCCCGAATAGGTCGATGGAATACCGAACTTCGCATGCAGGCGGCGGTGGGCTTCGGTCAGCGAGTGGTAGGGCAGGCTCGGCAGCAGATGGTGCAGCGCGTGGTAGCGCAGGCCGACCGGGGCCCAGAACTCGGCCCAGGGCGAGGGCGGGGGGACGTTGACCGTATCGAGATATTGCGCGGTCACCGTCATCGGCTCGCCCTCGTTCTCCCACAGATGCGCGACCAGCGTGCGCAGCTGGTTCAGCACCGCGGTGACCGAGACCACCGCCAGCGCGATCGCCAGCGGCTTCCAGCCGAGGAACCAGACGCTACCCATCAGCGTCAGCGCCCACAGGCAGCAGCCGAGTTCCTGCCAGAACACCATCCGCGCGAAATCGCCCTCGGGCGGGCGGCGGCGGAAGTCGGGGTTGATCGAGAGCGAGGAGAAGCGTTCCCACACCAGCCGCCGCAGCGGCGGGATAAGCGCGCCGAGCGGGGTCAGGATGCCGAAGCGGATCAGGAAGGCGACCGGCGCGAGCAGCGCGACCAGGATGAACAGCGGCAGCGACCACGGCTTCATCAGCGCGAGCGGGAGGTATTCGGGATCCTCCGGCGTGCCGTAACGCGTGCGCGCATGGTGCAGCGTGTGGACCCCTTCATACATCAGGCTCGGGGTCAGCATCGGAATCCCGACCAGGACGTTCCACGCGAAGCGGAAGCCCGGCAGCGCGCTTTTGTGGATATGGGTCAGCTCGTGAATGAACAGCAGCGCGCGGTAAAGCGCCAGCGCCGCGACCACGCCCGAGGCCAGCGCCAGCCAAGGATTGGCCAGCAGAATCGCGCCCGCCAGCGCGCCATAGCCGAGCGCGGCCGAACCCAGCATGTCGGCCCAGTAGATGCCGGGACGCGCGGTGTTGATATCGCGGGTCAGCTCGGCGGCGGCGCGCAGCAGCTCCATGTCGTCGGGTATTTCCGCCAGCGCGACTCGCACCTCGACCTTCGCCGAAGCGCCGGCGGGCATCTCGATACTCGGTTGGATAGTGTTCATATCGAGCGGCCCCTGGGCGCAAATCGTGGCAGCAACATGACCTTGGCGTTCACCCGCGAAGCTGGTGCGGCGCGACGCGCTTGACAAGGACCAAGGAGCATACTCTTTGCCAGCGCATCCTTGATTTGGAACAACACCGTGGCCAGCACCGATATCGCGATTACCCCCGTCTCCGGCAAGAAGGATCTCGATGCCTTCGTCGATCTGCATTACCGCCTCAATCGCGACGATCCCAACTGGGTCCCCCCGCTGCGCGGCGAAGTGGTGGAACTGCTGACCCCGGGCAAGAACCCGTTCTTCGAACACGCGACGGTCCAACTGTTCCTCGCCCGCCGCGGAGAGCGAGTGGTCGGCCGCATCTCCGCCCATCTCGACCATCTCGCGCTCGCGATGTCGCCCGAGCAGGGCATGGGTCCCGGCACCGGCAACTGGGGCCTGCTCGACGCGGAGGACGAGGAAGTCGCCCATGCGCTGATCGCCCGGGCCGAAGACTGGCTGCGCGAACAGGGCATGACCCGGGTGCTCGCGCCGATCAGCATGTCGATCTGGGAAGAGCCAGGCCTGCTGGTCAAGGGCCACGACCATCCGCCGGCGACGATGATGGGCCACGATCCGGCGCATTACCAGGCGTGGATCGAAAGCATGCCCGGCTACACATTCGCGAAGAGCCTGAGGACCTACGACCTGGATGTCGAGCACGGCTTCCCGCCGCTGGTGAACAAGATCGTCGAGATGGGCGAGCGCAACCCGCGCATCACCATCCGACAGATCAAGAAGAAGGATCTGAAGGAAGAGGCCGCGCGGATCGTCCATATCCTGAACGATGCGTGGTCCGACAATTGGGGGTTCGTGCCCTTCACCGAGACCGAGATCCAGTATGCGGCGAAGAAGATGAGCCCGATCATGCGCGAGGACCTCAACATGTTCGCCGAGCTCGACGGCAAGCCGGTCGCCTTCATGCTGACCTTCCCCGACGTGAACGAAGTCATCCTGGACATCGGCAAGGGCAAGCGCGACGGCAGGCCTTCGATCCTCGGCTGGCTCAAGCTGCTGCTGTGGATCCGCAACCCGAAGCCGCGTTCCACCCGCGTGCCGCTGATGGGCGTGCTCAAGGAATATCATTCGACCCGCCTCGCCAGCCAGCTCGCCTTCATGCTGATCGAGCACATCCGCCGCGCCGCGGTCGGCCACTATGGCTCGAAGCGGGCCGAGATCGGCTGGATCCTCGACGACAACCAGGGGATGAACGCGATCGCCGACGCGATCGGCAGCAAGATCAACAAGGATTACTGGATCTACGAAAAGGCGCTTTGAGGCACCCGCCTCGCCCGTGCCGTCCCTCACCCCGCGAAACGCCGAAAAAAAGGCCTCTGTCCATTCGGACAGAGGCCTTTCGGGATCGTATCACCAGCCGCTTGGACGGGAGGGGGGTCTCGGCGGTGACATAGAGGAAATGCACGTCCCCAAATCCGGTTCCCGGTTCAGGCACTGGCAATGCATTTTTTTCAAAAAGATTTTTACGCCCGGCAGGAACGCGCATAAACGCGCATTCTGCCCGCGGATTCCCGGGAACCGGGAACCCGCGAATGTGTTCCACCTTCATGCGAAAACGCATCGGGAAGGGGTAATATGACTCTCGGTTCAAAGGTCGCCCAAGACCTTCCGTTCCTCCGCCGCTACGCGCGCGCCCTCAGCGGCTCGCAGCTGGCAGGGGACAATTACGTACGCGCCACGCTCGAGGCCGCGCTTGCCGACGATGGGCTCAAGGCCCAGTTCGAAGACGGGCGTGTCGGGCTCTATCGTGTGTTCAACCTGGTCTGGGCTTCGGCCCAGGCGCCGCGCGAGACCGAGATGGTCGCCGCCGGCATCGGTCTCGGCGAAAACGACGCGCCCGAGGATCAGTTGCAGAAGATCACGCCGCTGAGCCGCCAGGCGCTGCTGCTGACCACGCTGGAGGAATTCACCTCGGCCGATGCGGCCGAAATCCTCGGTCTCGAGCCTGACGATATCGACACGCTGGTGCGCCAGGCGATCGAGGAAATCGAGCGCGAGAATGCCGCCAATGTGCTGATCATCGAGGACGAGCCCTTGATCTCGATGCAGCTCGAGGAACTGGTCCGCTCGCTCGGCCACGACGTCTGCGGCACCGCGGCCACCCGCACCCAGGCCCAGGAAATCGTCGCCAGGGAAATGCCGAGCCTGGTCCTCGCCGACATCCAGCTCGCCGACGGCAGCTCGGGCCTCGACGCGGTGGACGACATCCTCTCGCTCGGCGAAGTGCCGGTGATCTTCATCACCGCCTATCCAGAGCGGCTGCTGACCGGCCACACTCTGGAGCCGACCTATCTGGTGACCAAGCCGTTCCGCGAAGCAAGCGTGCGCGCAGCGATCAGCCAGGCGCTGTTCTTCGACAGCAAGTCCTCGGCCGAATAGGCCCGACGCGAAAAACAGGAAGCCGCCGCGCATCCCATGGTGCCGGCGGCTTTTTGACGTCTTGACGCCCGGTTGAAGCCCTCGCCGAGCGGCGCGCTCAGCGGCGTCGGATCTCGAACGGCTGGGCCGCGCGCACCGGAACGGTCAGCCGGCAGGTCACGCCTTCGGGGTCGAACCGCAATTCCACCGGATGCTTCAGCTCGTGGGCGACGATCTTCTCGATCAAATCGGTGCCGAAGCCGCGTCCACGCTCGGCCGGCACGGGCGGGCCGCCGCGCTCGACCCATTGCAGCCGCGCGCGCTCGGGCCCGTCGAGCTGCCAGTCGATCGCCAGCCGCCCGCCCGGATCGCTCAGCGCGCCATATTTGGCGGCGTTGGTCGCCAGTTCGTGGATCGCGAGGCCGAGCGACAGCGCATCGTTGGGGGCGAGGTCGATGTTCGGCCCGCTGAGTTCGATCGATGGCCCCAGCTCGCGCGAATAGGGTGCCAGCTCCGCCTCGATCACCGCGCGCACCGGCGTCTTGCCCCACTCCGAACGGGTGAGCAGATCGTGCGTGGCCGAAAGCGCGCGGATCCGCCCTTCGAGTCCTTCGGCGAAACTGTCCAGATCGGTCGCCCGGCGGCGGGTAAGCGCGACGATCGACAACACGTTGGCGAGCGTATTCTTGACCCGGTGATTCAGTTCGCGGGTGAGCGAATCGCGGATCGCGTTCTGCTGTTCGAACCACAGCAGCCGCGTTCCGTCCTCGGTCGCCTGCCTGGTCAGCATCCGCACCAGCAGCGCCAGCAGGCTCGCGACCATCAACCCGAACAGCAGCGTCGTCATCGCCAGCGGCGACAGCAGGCCCTGCTCCGCGCTGGTGACCTGCAGTGTCCAGTGGTGATCGGCGATGACCACATCCTCGCTCGCGGTCAGGCCCTCGGCATGGCCTGGGTCGATCTCGGCCATCAGCCGGCCCTTGCCCGGGACCTGGTCGTAAAGCCGGATGCCGAGCTCGCCGCGCGCGGCGATCAGCAGCGCGGAGGAGAGGAAATCGCGCGCGTTGAACGCCGAATAGACGAAACCGCGCAGACGCGCGCCGCCCGGCACGGTTTCGAATACCGGCATGAAGATCACGAATCCGGAATCGCCGGACTGCTCCTCGCGCTGGAGGGTGATCATCCCGCTGGCGCTGGGCCGCGCGGTCCGCTCGGCCTCGATCATTGCTTCGCGCAGCACCGGATCGGAATACATGTTGTAGCCGAGCGCGGTCCGGTTCTGCTGGTTGTCGGGTTCGAGATAAGTGACCGGCACCGCATAGGGTTCGCCGCGCGCAATCGCCGGGCGCAGCTGGACGCCTTGCCCGTATTCGGCGCCGACCTGCGCGTCGAACGCCGGGATGCCGGCGGCATCGACCCGCTGGGCCCATCCGATCCCGTTCGCGCCGCGGAAATCGGCATCGAGCCGCAACTCGCTGACAAAGCGGCGAAAATGCGTTGCGGGCGACTGTTCGAGGGTGGCGAACAGCGCCGCCCCCGCACGCAAATAGGAGGAATTGGCATTGGCCCGGCGCTCCAGCGCGGAAGCGATCGCGCCCGCGCGCTCGCGCAGCTGGGTCAGCTCGCTGCGCTGCTCGACCCGCTCCAGCGCGTAGCAGGCAAGCAGGGTCACCGCCATCACCAGGGCGAAGATCGCACCGGGCAGCGCGCGCGGATAGACCGTCAGCCAACGGCGTGCCTTGTTTCTTGGGATAATCAGCCTGTGCAAGCGGAACCCGCCCCCTTTATCGTTCCCCCCGGACGGACGGCCGCCGCTTTTTGGCGGCGGGCGGGAGCCGTTGCAACTCCCCCACGGGCCAAATCGTTCGGGACGCCATGTGTTCGGGAACTATGTGCGGGGGTTTTCGTTCCAAAAAGTGCCCGCTAGAGAAGGCTTTGAGAAGTTAACCCGTGAGTATTGATTGTCTGATGGCTGAAGCGAACGATGACCGGCGCACTCCGCCCGCGAAAACCGATGGCGGTAGGCCGACCGATCGTCCCGAATGGGCCAAGGGGCTCAAGCGGCTCTACGACGACGTCGTGGAGGAACCGCTGCCGGATGCTTTCAAGGATTTGCTGTCACGGCTGGACGACAGCCAGTCATGAGTTCTCCCACCAAGGAAACCTCCGCCGGCGAAAAACCGGCCGGTGACAAGCCGCGCGGCAGCTCCAGCGAGTTCAAACGCGAACTGACGGGCGTGATCCCGCATTTGCGCGCCTTCGCCCGCGGGTTGTGCGGCCGCGCCGACATGGCGGACGATCTGGTGCAGGAAGCGTTGCTGAAGGCCTGGGCCGCGCGCGAGCGGTTCGAACCGGGTACTTCGATGCGCGCCTGGACCTTCGTGATCCTGCGCAACGCCTATCTCACCGACATGCGCCGTGCGCGCTTCCGCGGCGATTACGATGAGACGGTGGCCGAACGCATCCTCGTCGCTCCGGCGGATCAGGAAGAGCCGGTGCACCTCGGTGACCTTCACCGCGCGTTGCTGACCCTGCCCGAAGAGCGCCGCGAAGCGCTGCTGCTGGTCGGCGCTGGCGGCTTTTCCTACGAAGAGGCGGCCCAGATCTGCGGCTGCGCGGTCGGCACGATCAAGAGCCGGGTCGGCCGTGCGCGCGCCGCGCTCGCCAGCATGATCGAGGAAGGGCGTGTGCCCCAGCGCGCCAGCGGCGATGCCGAAGCGCATCGCGCGATCCTGCGGGAACTCGACGCCGCGGCCAACGCGACGTTGCATCCGGACAAGTAGCAGCGGATGAGTGGTGGGCTTCTGACCCGCCCGCCTTGATCGCGCCGCAAACCCGCGCCAAACGGGAGCATAGCCCGCCGGAGAGGCACAGGAATGGTCACGAGAACCAGGAAGCCCGCTGAGGAGCCCGCAAGTCCGCCGCTTCCCGCGCATGCCGGCGCGCCGCGCGCCCGCACGCTGGCCTTCGCCGCGCAGGAGTTGCGGCTGATCTCGGCGCTGGTGCTGCTGCTCGCGACCGGCCTGTTCCTCGCGCTGCCTTTCGTGCTCTCGATCGGGTCGGTGGTGTTCCTGCCGCTGGTGTCCGCGATCATCCTGACCATCGTGCTGTCGCCGCTGGCCGACCGGCTGGCTTCGCTCGGCGTGCCCAACATCCTCGCCTCGTTCCTCACCATGGTGCTGTTCTTCGCCGGTCTGCTCGCGGCGCTGGTGACGATCCTGAGCCCGGCGGTCGATCTGTTCGACCAGGTGCCGGCGATGATCGCGCGCGTCGGCGAACGTTTCACCGAACTGCGCGGCAGCCTGGTGTGGATCGACCGGCTGAACGAGCAGCTCACCCAGCTGGCCGGGAAGACCGAGGGGCAGAAGGTGGTGCTCGCGGGCCCTTCGTTCCTCGAGGAGGTGGCGGTCGCCACTCCCAGTGTGGTGCTGGAAGTGCTGCTGACGCTGCTGATGGCGTTCTTCATGATCGAGGCGCGGGTGCGGATGCGCAACCGGCTGCTGCTGCATCATGCGTCGTTCTCGACCAGCATCAAGGCCGCGCGGGTAATGCACGACGTGCAGGACCGGGTCGCGAAATACATCATCACGGTCACGCTGATCAACGCCGGGGTCGGGCTGGTGGTGGCCCTGGGCGCCTGGCTGCTGGGGCTCAACGCCCCGATCATGTGGGGCGGGCTCGCCGCGTTGCTGAATTTCCTGCCCTATGTCGGCCCGATGACGATGATCGCGATCCTCGGCCTGTTCGGGCTCGGCACCGCCGACACGATCCCGCTCGGCCTGGTCCCCGCGCTGTGCTTCCTCGGGCTGCACGCGGTCGAATCCAACGTGATCACCCCGGCAATCCTCGGCGCGCGCTTCACGATGAACCCGGTGCTGATCCTGCTCGCGCTGAGCTATTTCTCATGGATTTGGGGCGTGCCGGGGGCGCTGCTGTCGGTCCCGATCCTATTGACGATCACCGCGGTGGTCGATCACCTCGGCCATCCCAATCTGCTCGGCTTCCTGTTCGGGGAGCCCCTGTTTCCCAGCGAAGCGCTGGAAGGGCCCCCCGAGGAAACGCCCGCCTAGGCCTGCGGCGGATATTTCCACGCGGTGCCGCGAGCGAGGTTCTCGGCCGCGAAGTCCCAGTTCAGCAATTCGATCGCCGCCGCGAGGTGCTTCGGCCGGTCGTTGCGGTAGTCGATGTAATAGGCATGTTCCCACACATCGAGCAGCAGCAGCGGGTTCATCTCGCCATCGGCCAGCGTCTCCGCGTCGTGGGTTTCCTTGATGAACAATTCGCCCTGGTGCTCGGCCAGCCAGACCCAGCCCGATGCGAAGTGGCCGGCGCCGGCGGCGGCGAATTTCGTCTTGAATTCGTCGAGCGAACCGAAGCTGCTGTCGATCAGCGTGGCGAGATCGCCGGACGGCGCGCTGGCCTGCGGGGTGAGCGAGTTCCAGTAGAAACCGTGGTTCCAGGTCTGCGCCGAGTTGTTGAACAGGCCCTTGTCCTTGCCGCGCGAATCGGAAATCACCGCTTCAAGGTCGGCGTCGGCCAGCGCGGTGCCGGCGATCGCGGCGTTGGTCTTGTCGACATAGGCCTTGTGGTGCTTGCCGTGGTGGAAGGATAGCGTCTCGCCCGAGATCGTCGGGGCGAGTGCATCCTCCGCATAGGGCAGGTCGATCAGTTCAAAAGGCATGAAACTTCTCCGTTGGGGGGGGATTTGGGTCACGGACCCAAACGCGTGTCCCCTAACGCGGGTTGCGCGGTTTGTCGGATCAATCTTTGGATCGGGCCTGATCGACCGAGGCGGTCAGTGCCACGTCCATCGTGACATTGCCGACGGTGCGCATGATGTCGGGCAGCATCTCGACCGCGACCAGCAGCGCCAGCGGCCCGATCGGCACCCCCATCGCCAGCGCGATCGGGCCGATCGACGCGACGAAGCTGACCGTCCCGGGCAGGCTGACCGAGCCGAGCGTGGTGATCAGCGCGACCGCCGCCCCGGCGAGGATTGTCAGCGGGGTCAGCTCCACCCCGGTCAGCTTCGCGACGTAGATCGCGACCGCAAGGTTCATCGCCGGGCTGGTCGCGCGGAAAATCGCGACCGCGAGCGGCAGCACGAAATCGGCGCTGGCCTCGCGGATTCCGAGCTGGCGGCACGAGGCAAGCATCGCCGGCAGGCTCGCGAGCGAACTCTGGGTCGAGAACGCCACCGCCTGTGCCGGCAGCACCGCCCGCGCAAACGCGCCGGGGCTCTTGCGCCCGAGCAGCACCCCGACCGGATAGGCCGCGAGCAGCACGAGGAAACCGAGGCTCGCGACCACGAGGATATAGTGCCCGAGCGCGAGGAACGCCCCGCCCCCGGCCCGTGCCGCGACGCCGATCGCCAGCGCGAACACGCCGAGCGGCGCCAGCCACAGCACCCAGCCGATGATCGTCAGCATCGCATTGCCGAGCGCGGCGAAGAACCCGCTCATCACCGCGCGCTGGCCCTCCGGCAGCCGCGCCACCGCCACGCCGAACAGAGCGAAGAACACCACCAGCGGCAGCATCGCGTTCTCCGCCGCCGCCGCGACCATGTTCGGCGCGACCAGCGAGAGCACGAAATCGGCGATGCCCGGCACCTCCTGCGGCTGGACCGAAATCTCCAGCGCCTGCCCGGCCGCGGCCGGAATCGGAAACAGATCGAGCAGCAGCGGCGTCAGCACCGCCGCGAGCGCGGTCCCGGCGGCAAGCACCGCGACGATCGCCAGCAGCGTGCGCCGCGCCATCGCCCCCGCGCGCGCGGTTTCGGCCATGCGCGCGATCCCGGTGACCAGCAGCGCCGCGACCAGCGGGACGATCGTCATCTGCAATGCGTGGAGCCACAGCGTACCGAGCGTCTCGGTCACCGCGAGTACCGGGCCGGCAGCCGCGGTCCCGCCCAGCAGCAGGCCGAGCACCAGCCCGGCGGCGAGGCCGGCGAAGGTCAGCCCGGTCGGCAGGCTGAGCGGTTCGAACATTTCGCCAGTGCCGGATGCCATGCTCAACCCCTCTTGCCTTGGGGGACCATAGCGGCGCAAAGCGCGATGACAATTCGAGAGGTTCCGGCCAGAGTTTTGGGAGGCCCGATGACGCGCAAATATTTCGGCACCGACGGCATCCGCGGCCGCGCCAATGCCGGGCTGCTGACGCCCGCGACCGCGATGAAGGTCGGCCAGGCGGCGGGTCGCCACTTCCTGCGCGGCGCCCACCGGCACCGGGTGGTGATCGGCAAGGACACGCGCCTTTCGGGCTATATGATGGAGACCGCGCTGGTCAGCGGCTTCACCAGCGTCGGCATGGATGTGATCCTGACCGGACCGCTGCCGACCCCGGCGATCGCCTTGCTCACCCGCGAGATGCGCGCAGATATTGGCGTGATGATCTCGGCCAGCCACAACCCTTTCCCCGACAACGGAATCAAATTGTTCGGCCCCGACGGGTTCAAATTGTCGGACGAGGACGAGCTGGCGATCGAGGCCGCAATGGAGGAGGACATCCCCCTCGCCCAGGCCGACGCGATCGGCCGCGCGCGGCGGATAGACGATGCGCGCGGACGCTACATCCACGCGATCAAGCAGTCGCTGCCCGACGAGATCCGCCTCGACGGGCTCAAGATCGTGGTCGATTGCGCGAATGGCGCGGCCTACACCGTCGCCCCCAGCGCGATCTGGGAACTCGGCGCCGAAGTGATCGCGATGGGGGTGGAGCCCAACGGCCTCAACATCAACGACGGGGTCGGCTCGACTTCGCTCGATGCGCTCAAGGCCCGGGTGGTCGCGGAAAATGCCGACATCGGCATCGCGCTCGACGGCGATGCCGACCGCCTGATCGTGATCGACGAGACCGGCGCGACGGTCGACGGCGACCAGATCATGGCGCTGATCGGCTCGCGCATGGCGGAGAGCGGCGAGCTGCGAGGCGGCGGCGTGGTCGCGACGGTAATGTCGAACCTCGGCCTCGAACGCTTCCTCGCGGGCAAGGGCCTCGAACTGGTCCGCACCAAGGTCGGCGACCGCCATGTGCTCGAGGCGATGCGCAAGGGCGGCTATAATGTGGGCGGCGAGCAATCGGGCCACATGATCCTGCTCGACCATGCGACCACCGGCGACGGCAGCATCGCGGCGCTGCAGGTGCTCGCGGCGCTGGTCCAGTCGGGCGGGAAGGCGAGCGAATTGCTGCATCTGTTCGATCCGGTGCCGCAGCTTCTCAAAAACGTCCGCTATGCCGGCGGCGCGCCGCTCGAACACGCGGCGGTCAAGGCGGTGATCGCCGAGGCCGAGGCCGCGCTCGCGGGCCGGGGCCGGCTGGTAATCCGTCCCTCGGGCACGGAACCGCTGATCCGGGTGATGGCCGAAGGCGACGACGAGGCGCAGGTGAAGCAGGTCGTGAACGATATCTGCGCGGCGGTCGAGGCGGCGGTCTGATGGCGCTTGAGATGCGCCCGGACTGCGAACGCTGCGGCGCGGATTTGCCCGCCGAACACGGCGGCGCGTTCATCTGCAGCTTCGAATGCACCTTCTGCGCCGAATGCGCCGATGCGCTGGACGAGCGTTGCCCGAATTGCGGCGGCGAATTGCTGGACCGGCCGACGCGGGCGAAGAAATGGCATGAGAAGCATCCGCCCGCGACGGAGCGGCGTTTCAAGGGATGACCAACCCTCCCCGCATCCTCGCGATCGCCGGCTCGGATTCCTCGGGTGGCGCAGGCATCCAGGCCGACATCAAGACGATCACCATGCTCGGCGGCTATGCGATGACCGCGATCACTGCGGTGACCGCGCAGAACACGCTTGGGGTCACCGGGATCGAGGCGCTCTCGCCGGCGATGGTCGGCGCGCAGATCGATGCCTGCCTCAGCGATATCGGCGTCGACGCGATCAAGATCGGCATGCTCGGCTCGCCCGAGATCGCTGCGGTCGTGGCGGACCGGCTTGAAGAACTGACAGTCCCAGTGGTGTTCGACCCGGTGATGGTCGCGACCAGCGGCTCGGTGCTGGCAGACGCGGCGACGGTCGCAGAGTTCGAACGGCTGATGGCCCTCGCCACGCTCACGACGCCCAATGTGCCTGAACTTGAGGCGCTTGGCGCCGCGCAAGCGATGGCGCGGCGCGGGCTCACCTATCTCGCCAAGGGCGGCGATGCCGAAGGCGAGGTCCTGGAAGACCGCCTCGTCCGCCCTGGTGCGGACGATGTCGTCTGGACCTCCAGCCGCATCGACACCCGCCACACCCACGGCACCGGCTGCACCCTCTCCAGCGCGATCGCGACCCTGCTGGGCAAAGGCCTGCCGCTTGCCGACGCGATCGCGGAAGCGCGCGCATTCGTCCGGGCGGCACTGTTGCGAGCGCCCGGCTTCGGTGCCGGCCATGGCCCGATGGGCCACCAGGCGGTGCGCCCTTAGCGCTTTCCCTCGCACTTCTTCTCCTGTCATCCTGAACTTGTTTCAGGATCCATCGTGCCTGACGCGTAGAGGTAAGTGCCAAACGCGACTTCGCGGTGAGGTTGGCCCTCGCTACCCCGATCCGGGCAAACCGAGAAATGGATCCTGAAACAAGTTCAGGATGACGGTGGGTCTGTCGATTTAGCTTGACAAACGAACCATATTGGTTATTTGAGATATACGGGTGCGGGGGCCAAGCGCTTCGCTCTTGCTTCCGCATTAGGCCGGTGTCTCGCGGGCCGGGATAGTCTTAGGATTGTCCTGCCGGTGGCGCCAGTAACGCCTGACGGGTCAGAAGGGGGCTGCACACCTGCGAGCTCTAACCTGCCTCCTCCGTCGGGAAAGGGCCGAGCGAGCAAGTTTACAGCATTAGTCTTGCCCGCCGTTCGCAAACCAAAACTACGCTGAACCGCCAGCTCACCCGCTGGCGCTGCGATGCACCGGCCTTGGCCCGTACACCCGCTCCTCTCCAGGCGTTAGCCCGGCCTCGCCAGCGGGCGAAAAAACGCGCCTAAAGCTCCCCGTTCCCGCCTTCCTTGATCTTGTAGAACTCGCGGATGCAGTCCCATGCCTCTTCGGCGGTCTCGCACCAGCTGAACAGGTCGAGGTCGTTGCGGCTGATCACGCCTTCCTCGGCCAGTGCCTCGAAATTGACGATCCGGTCCCAGAAAGCCTTGCCGAACAGCAGCACCGGGATCGGCTTCATCTTGCTGGTCTGGATCAGCGTCAGCGTTTCGAACAATTCGTCCATCGTGCCGAAACCGCCGGGGAACACCGCCAGCGCCCTCGCACGGATCAGGAAGTGCATCTTGCGCAGCGCGAAATAGTGGAAGCGGAACGAGAGGTAGGGCGTGACGTAATGGTTCGGCGCCTGTTCGTGCGGCAGCACGATGTTGAGCCCGATCGATTCGGCCCCGCCGTCGCTCGCGCCCTTGTTGGCCGCTTCCATGATCGACGGCCCGCCGCCCGAGCAGACCACGAACTGGCGCTGCCCGTCCTCGATGATCGCCTTCTCGCTGACCATCTTCGCGAGCTTGTAGGCCTCTTCGTAATAGCGCGCCTTGGCCGCGAGGCTCTCGACCACCTTGCGCTCGGCCTCGGGCAGCTCGGCCGCGCCCTTCAGCGCGGTCTCGACCGCCTCCGGAGGCGGGATGCGGGCGGAGCCGTAGAACACGATGGTCGAACCGATCCGCGCCTCGTCCATCTCCATCTCGGGCTTGAGCAGCTCGAGCTGGAAGCGGATCGGGCGCAATTCCTCGCGCAGGATGAAATCGGCATCGCGGAACGCCAGGCGATAGGCCGGGTGCTGGGTCTGCGGCGTCTGGGCCGGCTGCGCCTCGCTGAAGGCGGCCTCCTGCTCGGCGCGGTAGAATTTCCGGTGGGTCAAATCGTGCTCGTCAGCCACTGCGAGCCTTTCTGGATAGGGGGCAGATCGGGAAACGTGCCTAGAATTACCGCCCGCACTTGAAAAGCGCTCATTGGGGCGGGTAGCGAGCGGGTCATGAGCGAAACAGATTTCATCGTCGTGGGCGCGGGCAGCGCCGGGTGCGTGCTGGCGGCAAGGCTGAGCGAGGATCCGGGCAACCGGGTGACGCTGCTCGAAGCCGGCGGCAAGGACGATGCGCTGATCGTCAGCATGCCGCTCGCCTGGATGCAGGTCTCCTCCACCCCCGAATATGGCTGGGGCGACGTGAGCGAGCCCGATCCCCATCTCGACGGCCGCAGCCAGCCGCTGCCGCGCGGCAAGATGCTGGGCGGGTGCAGCTCGATCAACGGGACGATGTATATCCGCGGCGCGGCCGCCGATTACGACAGCTGGCGCGACGCGGGCCTGAACGGCTGGGGCTATGCCGACGTGCTGCCCTATTTCAAGAAGGCCGAGACCAACTGGCGCGGCGCGGGCCCCGAACATGGCGGAGCGGGGCCGCTGAGCGTGACCCCGATGAAAACCCATCCCGAGCTGTTCCCGGCCTTCCTCGAAACCGCGAACGCCCTCGGCTATCCGGCGACCGACGATTTCAACGTCGCGCGGCCCGACGGCTTCTCGATCCCCGATTGCACGATCGACCACGGCCGCCGCCACAGCACCTCGCGCGCCTATCTCGAGCCGGCGATGAAGCGGCCCAACCTGCGGGTCGAGACCGGCGCGCAGGTCCGCCGGGTGCTGTTCGAAGGGACGCGCGCGGTCGGCGTCGAATACGAGCAGGACGGCCGGATCAAGACCCTGCGCGCGGGCCGCGAAGTACTGCTGAGCGGCGGCGCGTTCAATTCGCCGCAATTGCTGCTGCTGTCGGGGATCGGCCCGGCGGCGCATCTGCGCGACAAGGGTGTGGAGGTGCTGCACGACCTGCCCGGAGTGGGGCGGAACCTGCAGGATCATCCGATCGGCCTGACCTTCTGGGCCGCGGCGAAGCAGAATACCTTCGAGAACGATTTGCGGGTCGACCGGCTCGCGGCGAACGTCGTGCGCTGGATGCTGACCGGCAAGGGCACCCCGGCGCAGAGCCCGCTGACGATCCAGGGTTTCCTGCGCTCGGACCCGGGGCAGCAGCGGCCCGACATCCAGTTCCAGGTCAGCCATGTGTCCTACGCCGCGAAGCCGTGGTTCCCCGGCTGGCGCAAGGGCGCGGGCCACCAGATCTCCTCCGGCGCGATCCTGCTCAACCCGGCGAGCCGCGGGCATGTCCAGCTCAGGAGCGGCGACCCGAGGGACCTCGCGAGCATCCAGCTCAACTTCCTTGCCGCGGAGAGCGACCGCGCGACGATGCGCGACATGATCAGGTTCCAGCGCCGCTTCTTCGCGACCGCCCCGGCGAGCACCTACGTCGCCGCAGAGATCGCCCCCGGCCCCGCCGCGCTGGACGACGACGCGATCGATGCCTGGCTGCGCGCGACGGTGATGAGCGCCGCCCACCCCGCCTGCACCTGCGCGATGGGCACCGGGCCCGATGCCGTGCTCGACGCCGAATTGAAGGTCCGCGGAATCGAAGGGCTGCGGGTGGTCGATGTCTCGGCCATGCCGAACATCATCCGCGGCAACACCAACGCCCCGGCGATCATGATCGCCGAGAAGGCCGCGGATATGATCCTGGGGAAGGGCGTTCCGGCCGCTGGGTGAGGGCGGAAAAAACTGGATGCCCCGTGAGGATTCGAACCTCAATAGACGGAGTCAGAGTCCGTAGTCTTACCGTTAGACGACGGGGCAGCACAGGGGCGCGCCTCTAAGCCGCCGGCCGGGCGAGGTCAAGGGCCACGCGGCCTCATTTGCGCACCGCTTGCCCCCTCCGGCGCATCGCGCTAGCTTGGCCGCAAGTACCCGGCCCCCTGGCGGGCGGGATGAGAACAGAAAGATCGAGCAATGGCGGATTTCACTCCGCCGGAAAGTCCGCGGGCGGCCCCGCGCAGGCCCCGCGCTTCCGGCACCCGGCAGGGAGGCGGCAAAGGTGCGTCCCCTCCCAAGGCGCAGGCGCAGCCGAAATCGCAGGCGCAGCCCAAGGCGCAGGCGCCGCGCCGCGATCAGGCTCGCCGGCCGGGCCCGCCGCTGCAGCGCAATTCCTATGCGGCGATCGATCTCGGGACCAACAATTGCCGGCTGCTGATCGCGCGGCCTTCGGGCGACAATTTCACCGTGATCGATGCGTTCAGCCGGGTAGTCCGGCTCGGCGAAGGGCTCGCGCAGACCGGCCGCCTGAGCGACGAGGCGATGGACCGCGCGGTCGGCGCGCTCAGGATCTGCGCGGACAAGCTCAAGCGCCGCAACGTCCACCTCGCGCATTCGGTCGCGACCGAGGCCTGCCGACGGGCCAGCAACGGCGCCGAATTCATCGAGCGCGTGCGGCGCGAGACCGGGATCGCGCTGAATGTGATCTCGGCCGGCGAGGAAGCGCGGCTGGCGGTGCTCGGCTGCCACATATTGCTCGAGGACGGGACCGGCCCGGCGGTAATCTTCGACATCGGCGGCGGATCGACCGAGCTGGTGCTGATCGAACAGGGCGGCGGCCCGGTGCCCGAGATTGTCGACTGGCAGAGCGTTCCCTGGGGCGTGGTCTCGCTGACCGAAACCTGCGGGCATGACGAGAGCACGGCCGAGAGCCGCGCCGCGCGCTATGCCGAGATGCGCCAGCGCGTCGCCGACAGCTTCGCGACCTTCGCCGAGCGGATCGCCCCGGCCCGGACGCCGGATTTGCGCCTGCTCGGCACCAGCGGCACGGTCACGACCCTCGCCAGCGTCCATCTCGAACTGCCGCAATACGACCGCAAGGCGGTCGACGGGCTGGTCGTCCCGGCCGAATCGATGCGCGCGATCAGCGCCAATCTTTCGACCCTGTCGCCCGAGGAGCGCCGCCAGCTGCCCTGCATCGGCAGTGAGCGGGCCGACCTGGTGGTGGCCGGCTGCGCGATCCTCGAGGCGATTCTCGACATCTGGCCGGCCGACCGGCTCGGCGTGGCCGACCGCGGCATCCGCGAGGGCATCTTGCGCAATCTGATGAGCGCCGACAACGACGGCGAACTCGCCCGCGCGAGCCTGCGCGACACCAGGCGGGCCGCGCGATGACCGGTTCAAGCAAGGACCCGGTCAAGCGGGTGAAGACCGCGCGCGGGCGCACCGCCTCATCGACCCGCTGGCTCTCGCGCCAGCTCAACGACCCCTATGTCCGCCAGGCCAAGGCCGAAGGCTATCGCAGCCGCGCCGCCTACAAGCTGATCGAGCTGGACGAGAAATTCGCGCTGCTGAAGCGCGCCAAGCGGGTCGTCGATCTCGGCATCACCCCCGGCGGATGGAGCCAGGTGGTGCGCAAGCTCGCGCCCAAGGCGGGCGTGGTCGGCATCGACCTGCTGCCGACCGAGCCGCTGGAGGGCGTGACGATCTTCCAGATGGACTTCATGGCGGACGAAGCCCCCGCCGCGCTGGAAGCGGCGCTGGACGGGCCGCCCGACCTGGTGCTGTCGGACATGGCGGCGAACACCGTCGGCCACAAGCAGACCGACCACCTGCGCACGATGGGCCTGGTCGAGACCGCCGCCGATTTCGCGATCTCCACCCTCGCGCCGGGCGGCGCCTTCGTCGCCAAGGTGCTCGCGGGCGGGACCGACCCGCAGCTGCTGGCGCTGCTCAAGCGGCATTTCGCGACCGTCAAGCACGCCAAGCCCCCGGCCAGCCGCAAGGGCTCGTCGGAGTGGTACGTGATCGCTCAGGGGTTCAAGGGCCGCTGAGCCCCTGCGCAGGCAGGGGTCTCAGCCAGTCAGGCACAGGGTCCCGCCGCAGCGGGGTGGGCGCTTACTTCGCGGCAGCGGCGGCCGGGGCAGCGCCCGCGGCCGGAGCGGCGGCATCGGCCTTGGCATCGCCCGCCGCGGGAGCGGCAGCAGCACCAGCCTTGTCGTCACCCGCGGCCGGAGCGGCATCCGCCGCCGGAAGCGGCAGGTTCGAACCCTGGGTGTTGAGATAGGCGACGATATTGGCGCGGTCTTCGGCGCTGGAGAGACCGGCGAAGGTCATCTTGGTGCCATTGGCGAAGGCGCGCGGGCTGGTGAGCCAGGCATCGAGATTTTCGAAGGTCCACTTGCCGTCCTTGGACTTGAGCGCATCGGAGAAGGCGAAGCCGCCACGGCCCTCGGCAATCGAATCGCCGACCACGCCGTAGAGATTCGGGCCGATGCCGTTGGCGCCGCCCTGGTTGTCGGTGTGGCAGGCCATGCACTTGGCGAAGATCGCCTGGCCCTTCGCGACGTCGGCCTTGGCCAGCAGCGACATGAACGACGGGCCGCTGCCCTCGCCTTCGGCCGCGGCGGCCGCGATCGGGTAGCCGGGCTTCTCCACCTCGTGATGCTTGTCCGCCCGGAAGTACAGACCGCTGACGATCGAGAAGCCGAGGGCCACGATCGCCGAGAACAGGAACCAGCCAACGATGGTATTGAAGCGGTCGGTCATCCGAGAATTTTCCGGGAAAAGGTGGAGTTTCGGGCGCCGCTCTAGTCAGCCGCAGCGCGCTTCGCAAGTGCCATAGTGACTTGTTTGCACGATGGACGGCGACTAGGGCCTTCGCCCGATGCACAGCTTTCCCGCGCCCGCGCTTTCGCTTGTCGAACAGATGACCGCCTCGGCGGCGATCGACCCGTCGCGGGCGATCGCTTTCCAGGGCGCTCCGGGCGCCAATTCGCACCGCGCGGCGCTGGAATACGCGCCCGGTTCGCTGCCGCTGCCGTGTTTCAGTTTCGAGGATGCGCTCGATGCGGTGAGCAGCGGGCGCGCCGGGGCCGCGATCATACCGATCGAGAATTCGCAGCACGGGCGCGTGGCCGATATCCACTTCCTGCTGCCCGAAAGCGGGCTGGCGATCGTCGGCGAATATTTCCTGCAGATCTCTCACACGGTGATGGCGACGGGGCCCGGGCCCTTCGCCGCCGCCTATAGCCACCCGCAGGCGCTCGGCCAGACGCGCCATTATTTGCGCGCGAACAACATCGTCCCGGTGCCCTACGCCGACACCGCCGGCGCCGCCGCCTATGTGAAGGAACTGAACGATCCGACGCTCTGCGCGATCGCGCCGCGGATCGCCGCCGATCTCTACGATCTCGAGATCGTCGCCGAAAACGTCGAGGATTCGCCCGACAACACCACCCGCTTCGTGGTGCTGGCGAGCGAGCCGCTCGACCCGGCGACGCTGGCGGACGATGTCGCGATGACGACCTTCGTGTTCGAGGTGAACAACGTCCCCGCCGCGCTCTACAAGGCGCTCGGGTCGTTCGCGACCAACGGGGTCAACATGACCAAGCTGGAAAGCTACCAGAAGGGCGCGAGCTTCGCCGCGACCACCTTCTACACCGACATCGTCGGCCGCCCGGGCGAGCCCAATGTCGACCGCGCGCTGGAGGAGCTGGCGTTCCAGAGCAAGGAGTTCCGCATGCTCGGCTCCTACCGCATGGCGCGCCAGCGGGGCTGACCCCGGGCTTTCCCGGCCTTGCGCCGGGACCCGGCGCATGCCACCACTCGGTTCCTGATGGGGGCCGCCGCCGACACCGCCGACACCGCCGCCGCCGCCCACCCCGCGGCGCACGATCCTGCGCGCGCGTGGGAAGCGATCCGCGCGAATCACGAGATCCAGTACGCCCCGATCGCCCCGCCCAAGATCGATCCGCCGCCCGGCTGGCTCACCCAGTTCCTGAAGTGGCTGGCCAGGGTGATGAGGCCGGTCGGCGATGCGCTGGGGGTGTCGTGGCCGGTGCTGCAGTGGATCCTGATCGGCATCGCGGCGCTGCTGGTCGCGTTCCTGCTGTGGAAACTGCTTGCGCCGATCGCGCGGATCAGGCGCGAGCGCAAGCAGGCGGAGGAGCAGGCCGAGCACGACTGGGCGCCCGACCGCGAGGCGGTGCTGTCGCTGCTCGGCGATGCCGACCGGCTCGCGGGCGAAGGGCGCTTCGACGAGGCGACCCGCCTGCTGCTCCAGCGCAGCGTCGACCAGATCGCCGAAGCGCGGCCCGAGTGGCTCGGCCCGTCGAGCACCGCGCGCGAGATCGCCGCGCTGCCCGCGCTGCCCGAACGCGCGCGCGGCGCATTCCGCACGATCGCCGAGCGGGTCGAACGCAGCTTGTTCGCGCTGCGCCGGCTCGACGCGGAAGACTGGCAGGCGGCCCGCGCCGCCTATGCCGATTTCGCGCTTCACGACCTGAAGCGCGGCGCCGCATGAGCGCCGGCGGCCAGAGCTTTTCGCCCAGGGCGGTGCTGACCCTGCTGGTGCTGGGTGCCGCGGCTTTCATCGGCGCGCTCTATTTCATCGGCGCCGGCGACAGCCGCGAGATCCGCGCCGACGGCGGCGGCCACGGCGCGGGCACCGGGCTCAACGGCTATGCCGCGCTGGCCGGGCTGCTGTCCGCGCAGGGCCACGAGGTCCACAATATCCGGAGCAAGGCACAGCTCTCCGAACGCAATCTGCTGATCCTCACCCCGCCCGACGTGATCGACGGCAAGAAGCTGCAGCGGCTGGTCGACGACCGCCGGCATGCCGGGCCGACCGTGATCGTGCTGCCCAAATGGTCGGCGATCCCGGCCGACCGGCTGCCAGGCAGCAAGGCCAGGCATGGCTGGGTGCTGCTCGGCGGCGCGAGCGTTCCGCATTGGCCGGACTTCTACGATGACATCTCGGTCGGCCTGGCGCCGCTGAAGGGCGAGCCCGCGTGGCGCGGCGGCGGCCTCAGCGGGGCCCTGCCCGACCGGAGCCAGGTGCTGTCGGGCCGGGGCGCGATGCTCGAGCCGCTGGTCACCACGCCGGAGGGGGCGGTGCTGGCCGGCTATATCAACGACGGCGGGATTCACCCCAAGCTCGAGGCGATGGCCGGAACCGCGGAGGACCGGCTGGGCGAAGACGATACGCTCTATCCGGTGGTGATGGTGTTCGAACCCGATCTGATGAACAATTACGGCCTCGCCGACCGCACCCGGGCGATGCTGGCGCTGCGCATCCTCGAGGCCGCGAGCGAGCGCGAGAACCTGCCGGTCGCCTTCGACCTGACCCTCAACGGCTATGGCGAGAGCGACAATCTCCTGACGCTCGCGTTCCGCCCGCCGTTTCTCGCCGCGACTTTGTGCTTCCTGATCGCCGCGCTGGTGGTGGGATGGCGCGCGTTCCGTCGCTTCGGCCCACCGGTGGCGAGCGCTTCGGGCCTCGCGATCGGACGCAAGCAGCTCGCCGCGGGCGGGATCTATGCGCTGGCGGCGGTTTCCACCTTCGCCTTCGGCAAGCGCGAACTCGCGACCAATGGCGCGGCGCTGATCCAGCGGGCCAAGCGCCTGCACCTGCTCGGGGCGCCCTATGCCGCGCTGGTTCGCACCCGCGTCGCGCAGGCCCTCGGGCTCAAGCCCAGCGCCGATGTGGCGCTGACCGAACGCACGATCGACCAATTGCTCGAACGGCGCGGCGCCGCGCCTGAATTTGCCGCCCAGGCCGAGGCCTTGCGCCAGGCCCGGGGACCCCATGAATTGCTGCGCCGCGCGCATGCGCTGAGAGAGATCGAAAGGAACCTGTCCCGATGACCAAGACGCTGGAGGATGTCCGCAACCTCGCGGCCTCGATCCGCACCGAGATCGCCAAGGCGATCGTCGGCCAGGAAGACACGATCGAGCATCTGCTGGTCGCGCTGGTGAGCCAGGGCCACGTGCTGCTGGAAGGGGCGCCGGGCACGGCCAAGACCTTCCTCGCGCAGTGCTTCGCCCGCACGCTCGGGCTCGATTTCGGGCGCATCCAGTTCACCCCGGATCTGCTGCCGGGCGATATTTTGGGCTCAAACCTGTTCAACTTCCAGACCAGCCAGTTCACCCTCACGCGCGGGCCGATCTTCTGCGAGCTGCTGCTGGCCGACGAGATCAACCGCACCCCACCCAAGACCCAGGCCGCGCTGCTGGAAGCGATGCAGGAACGCAAGGTCACGCTCGACGGCGAGACCCACCGGCTGCCCGCGCATTTCATGGTGGTCGCGACCCAGAACCCGATCGAGAACCAGGGCGTCTATCCGCTGCCCGAGGCGCAGCTCGACCGCTTCGTGTTCAAGCTGATCGTGCCCTATCCGAGCGCGGAGGAAGAGGCGCGGATCGTGGTCCGCTTCGGCGAGCGCAGCGGCCCGCCGCATCCGCAGGATTTCGGCGTCGCGCGGGTCGCCGATGCGAGCGTGCTCGACGGCATCGCCGATGCGGTGAAAAGTGTGACGCTGGCACGGGAGGTGGTCGATTATATCGTCCGGCTGATCCGCTCGACCCGCGAAAGCACCGATTTGACGAGCGGCGCCTCGCCCCGCGCGGCGGTGCTGCTCGCCAATGCCGCCCGCGCCCGCGCGGCGCTGGCCGGACGCGACTATGTGGTCCCCGACGATGTGAAAGCGCTCGCGGTCTCGGTGCTGCGCCACCGCCTGCTGCTGTCGCCCGCGGCCGAGATCGAGGGGCGGCAGATCGAGGACCTGGTCGCCGGGCTGATCGAGCAGACCGAGGCGCCGCGCTAAACCGTGATCGTCCCCTCCGCCCGGACCCTGCTGATCGCAGCGCTCGGTGCGCCGGCCGCGCTGCTGGTCGCCGCGCTCGCGCCGGGGATGTGGGTGGCCGCGCCGGCGGCGGGGATCGCGCTGATGGTGCTGATGGTGCTTGACGGGCTGGTCGCGGGCGTGCTGACCGATTTGCGGCTGGTTGCGCCGGCCGATGCCGAGGTTGGCGCGGAGGTCACGGTGACGGTGCTCGCCGATCTTGCCGGGCGCACGATCGGCGGGGGCGCGCCCGAGGCGGCGCTCGCGTTCGATCCCCGGCTGGGCCCGGGCGGAAGGGTCCAGATGCCGCTGTCGCGCGATCCAAACGGCGTGTGGAGCGGCAGCGCGACGATCGTGCCCGGCCGGCGCGGGGTCGGGAGCTTCGAGCGCATCTGGCTGCGCTGGCCCGGCCCGCTCGGGCTCGCCCACCGGCAGGTCAGCCGCGCGCTGGAGACCGATCTGCGCGTCTGGCCCGATCTCTCGCCGGTCCGCTCGCCGCTGCTCCAGACCTTCCTGCGCGACGCGCAGTTCGGGCTGATCGCGCGGCGCATCCGCGGCGAAGGCACCCAGTTCGAAGCCTTGCGCGAATACGAACCGGGAATGGACCGCCGGCGGATCGACTGGAAGAGCTCGGCGCGCCAGACCCGCCTCTACGCGCGCGAGAACGAGAGCGAGCGCAACAACCAGATCGTGTTCGCGTTCGATTGCGGCCAGGCGATGTGCGAGCCGGTCGACGGTCTGCCGCGGATCGACCGCGCGGTCTCGGCCGCGCTGACCGCTTCCTATGTCGCGCTCAAGGGCGGCGACCGGGTCGCCTTGTTCGGTTTCGGCCAGAAGCCCGAGCTGTTCACCCCCTTCGTCAGCGACGCGCGCCAGTTCCACCGCCTGCAGACCGCCGCCGCCGGGCTCGACTACCGCCCGGCCGAGCCGAATTTCACCCTCGCCCTCGCGACGCTTTCGTCCCAACTCGCGCGGCGCTCGCTGGTGGTGCTGTTCTCCGATTTCACCGACCCGACCAGCGCCGAGCTGATGGTCGAAAGCGTCGGCCGGCTGGTCCAGCGGCATCTGGTGCTGTTCGTGACGCTGGCCGATACCGAGCTTTCCGCGATGACCGAGGCCGAACCCGAGACGGTCGCCGATGTCGCGGTGGCGGTGACGGCCGGCACCCTCGCCCGCCAGCGCGCGGTGGTGCTGCAGAAATTGCGCCAGATGAACGTCGATGTGATCGAGGCGCCGTGGCAGGCGGTGACCTATGCGCTGATCGACCGCTATCTCGAGATCAAGCGCGCGGGGGCGATCGGATGATTACGCACCTTTCGTCATTGGGCAGGGGGCTTTCATGAACCCGCTCAACGTGTTCAAACCCAAGCCGATCGAGGCCCCGCCCGAGATCGAGCTGGCCGCGCTGCGCTCCGACCGGTTCCGGCTTGCGCGGGAAGCCGACTGGAAACGGCTCGAGGCGATCCTGCTCAGGATGGAGAAAGGCCGGCTGCGCAAGGTGCCGGACGAGGAATTGCTCGAGCTTCCGGCGCTGTACCGCACCGCCGCTTCGAGCCTTTCGATCGCGCGCGAGACATCGCTCGACGCGGCGACCCTCGCCTATCTCGAAAGCCTGGTCCAGCGCGCGTGGTTCCAGGTCTATGGCCCGCGCAGCTCGTTGTGGGACTGGTTGCGGCGCTTCTTCGGCGGCGGGTGGAGCGCGGCGGTGCGCGAACTCTGGCTGGAGCTTTGCATCGCGCTGGCGGTGATGGTCGCGGGCACGGTGGTCGGCTGGCTGCTCGTGGCGCGGGACCGGGACTGGTACTATGCGCTGGTCCCGACCGGCAACGGCGACACCCGCGTGCCGGGCGCTTCGCGCGAAGCGCTGATGAAATCGCTGCAGGGGGTCGACAAGGTCGACGGGCTGTCGTTCTTCTCCGCCTTCCTGTTCAGCAACAATGCGAAGGTGTCGATCCTCGCTTTCGCGCTCGGCTTCGCTTTCGGCATCCCGTCGCTGATGCTGTTGCTGCAGAACATGGCGACCCTCGGCGCGATGCTGTGGCTGTTCCACGGCGCCGGGCTGACGATCGATTTCGCGGCCTGGCTGTCGATCCACGGCACCACCGAACTGTTCGCGGTGCTGCTGGCGGGCGCCGCCGGACTGCATGTCGGGCGCAGCATGGCATTCCCCGGCAACCGCCCGGTGCTGCAGGCGATGGCCGAAAGCGGGCGGCGCGCGGCGCAGGTGATGGCGGGGGTGGTGCTGATGCTGGTCTGCGCCGCGGTGCTCGAAGCCTTCGGCCGGCAGCTGATCGTGGACAGCCGCGCGCGCTTCGCGGTGGGCGGGACGATGCTGGCGTTCTGGCTGCTGTACTTCTTCGCCTTCCGGCGCCGATCGACGCGGGGCCGGCTGTGAGCAGGGTGCGCAAGGCGGACAAGCGCCAGCGGGTGCTGGTGACGCCCGAAGGGCTGGCGCTGCCGATCGCGATCGCGAGCCGCTCGTCGCGCGCGGCCGCGCTGACGCTCGACCTGGTGCTGATGGGGCTGATCCAGGCAGGGGTGACGCTGCTGCTGGTCGCGGTGCTGTTCGGCCTGCTCGGCGCGAACGAGAAAAGCCCGGTGGTGGAATTCCTCGGGGTCGTCTGGATCATCGCGATGTTCCTGTTCCGCTATGGCTATTTCCTGTTCTTCGAACTCGGCCCGCGCGGCGCGACCCCGGGCAAGCGCGCGACCGGCATCCGCATCGCCGCGCATGACGGCGGACGCTTGAGCGTCGAGGCGGTGATCGCGCGCAACCTGCTGCGCGACATCGAGGTGTTCCTGCCGCTCGGTCTGCTGGTCAGCGGGTTGAGCGAAGGCGGCGTGGGCAACTGGCTGGCATTCGGCTGGCTGCTGCTGTTCATGCTGTTCCCGTTCTTCAACCGCGATGCGCTGCGCGCGGGCGATCTGATCGCCGGGACCTGGGTGGTCGAGATGCCGAAGCGGCGGCTGGAACAGGCGATGTCGCTCGGCGAGGGCGCGCGCGGGCATTCGGCCACGACCGGCGCCGAATACCGCTTCGGCGAGGCCGAGCTGAAGATCTATGGCGAATACGAATTGCAGACGCTCGAACGGGTGCTGCGCGAGAACAATCCGGATGCGCTGGTCGCGGTGATGCAGGCGATCTGCACCAAGATCGGCTGGAGCGCGGGCTCGGGCGACGAACGCGCCTTCCTCGAAGCCTTCTACGCCCAGCTGCGCGCGCGGCTGGAGCGCGACATGCGCTTCGGCAAGCGCAAGGCGGACAAGCACTCGTGAACCCCTGCAGATGAGCATCGCCTGCCGCATCGCCGAAGACGATCGGCCCGCGCCTACGCTCCATACCAAGCACGGCTTCAAGGAATGCCCGCCCTTCGCGGACTATGTTGCGGACGGCTTCAGCATCTGTATGAGCCGCGACTTATGACGACACTGCGCCCCGCCACCTCCGCCGACATCCCCGCGCTGGCGGAGCTGGCGCTGGCGTCCTTCGTCGAGAAGTTCGGCCATCTCTACAAGCCGGAAGACCTGCAGCTGTTCCTTGGCGAGTATCGCACCGAAGCCGCCTATCGCACCCAGCTCGACGATCCCGGCACGCTGATCCAGATCGCGGAGGACGAGGACGGCTATCTGCTCGGCTATTGCCTGATCATCCGCGGCGACCAGTTCGACGAGCGCCCGCTGCCCCGCCCGGAACGCCCGGTGATCCTGAGCCAACTCTATTGCGCCCCCGATGCGACCGGACGCGGGATCGGGTCGCGGCTGACCGAATGGGCGATCGCCGAAGCGAAGGCGTGGGGCGCCGATGCGCTGCAGCTATCGGTCTATGCCGAGAATTTCGGCGCGCATAAATTCTACCATCGCCACGGCTTCGAGAAGGTCGCCGACATGGGCTTCTGGGTGGGGAACCACCGCGATGACGAGTTTCTGTTCGAGTTGAAATTGTAATAACCCTCGTCATTGCGAGCGAAGCGAAGCAATCCAGGGCGGCTTCGGTACGCTCTGGATTGCCGCGGGGCTTCGCCCCTCGCAATGACGAAAGGAGCTACGGCTCCAACCTTCTCTGCGGCTCCGTCAAAATTCGCTCGCGCGCGGCGCGGACGTCGCCCGATGCGAGCTGCGCATGCATCCGTTCGCGGTCGTTCGCGCGATAGGCGTCTTCGGCGCGGGCGATCTCGTCTTCGCCGAGGCCGAGGTTGTCGAGCGCCAGCCGGCCCATCGCGACCGCCGATTCCATCACTTCGCGTATCACGTAATTGGTCGGGGTCGCGCGCAGGTTGATCACGCTGCGCCGGTCGAACCCGCGGATATAGACCGCCGCATTGGGGAATGCGTCATGCACCGCCTGCGCCAGTTCGGCATCGACCTGGTCCTTGTCGATGCAGAAGGCGATCAGCCCGGCCTCGTCCGCCCCGGCCTGGCGCAGCAGGTCGAGCCGGGTGCCGTCGCCGAAATAAACCTTGGCGCCGAAGCCCTTCGCGACATCGATCATCTCGACATCGCTGTCGATCAGAGTCACCGAGACACCGCCCGCCATCATCATTTGCGCCACGGTCTGGCCGAACCGGCCATAGCCGACCACCAGCGCCTGCGCGCCGTCGGCCTTGGGCCCGTCGCGCGAGGCGAGCTTCTTGTCGGGCAATTTGCGGATCGCGCGGGTCGCCAGCATCAGGAACGGGGTGCTGGCCATCGACAGCGTCACGATCGCCCCGAACAGGCTCGCGGCGTCGGGCGAGATCAACGACGCGCTTTGCGCCTGCGCGAACAGCACGAAGCCGAATTCGCCGCCCTGGCTGAGCAGCAGGCCGAGCGACAGGGCGCTGCGCCATTCCATCCGCGCGATCATGCCAAGCGCGGTAATCACCGCGGCCTTGGTCGCGATCAGCGCCAGCGCCATCAGCACCACGAACACCGGCCGGCCGGCGATCGCATGGAGGTCGAGCAGCATTCCCACCGAGAGGAAGAACAGCCCGAGCAGGATCGAGCGGAACGGTTCGACATCGGCCTCGAGCTCGTGGCGATAGGGCGAATCGGCCAGCATCACCCCGGCGACGAAGGCCCCGAGCGCGGTCGAGAGGCCGAGGAATTCCATCAGCGCGGCCGATCCCATCACCGTGAACAGCGCGGTGACGATGAACATCTCGCGCTCGCCGAGATTGCCGATCAGCCCGAACAGCGGGCGCACCAGGAAGCGCCCGGCGGCAATCAGCCCGCCGATCGCGACGACCGTGGAGAGCGCCAGCAGCCAGCCCGGCGGGCCGCCGGCGTCGGCCGGATTGCGGCTCATCGCGGCGATGATCGTGATCAGCGGGATGATCGACAGATCCTGGAACAGCAGCACCGCGAAGGCGCGTTCGCCGAACGGGGTTCGCAGGCGGCCGGCCGATTGCAGCATCGGCAGCACCTGCGCGGTCGACGACAGCGCCAGCGGCAGGCCCAGCGCGAGCGCCGCGGCCGGAGAGAACCCGGCCGCCAGCCAGACGATCGCGGCGAGCAGCAGCCCGCAGAGGGTGACCTGCGCGAGGCCGAGCCCGAATATCTCCCGCCGCAGCCGCCACAGGCGCGCCGGGCTCAGTTCGAGCCCGACGATGAACATCAGCAGGATGATGCCGAGTTCGGCGATCCCGATCTTCTGTTCGGCATCCCCGACCAGCCCGAGCATATGCGGCCCGACCACCGCGCCTGCGAGCAGATAGCCGAGGGTGGCGCCGAGCCCGAGCCGCCGGAACACCAGCACGAAGAACAGCGCGAAGCCGAGCAGCAGCGACCCGTCGTGCAGGAGCGAGGCCTGCTGGACCTGTTCAGCGGGCGGCACGGGCAGCTCCCGTCATCGCGAGCGGCCGGCGAAATAAGGGAAACAAGCTCAGAACCACTTCCATTTGCGAAACAGGAACATCGTCCCGACCAGCACCGCGACGCACATCGCGACCACGATCCAGAAGGCGCGCCAGTCGTTCACCCCCGGCATGCCGCCGACATTGATCCCGAGCAGCCCGGTCAGGAAGGTCAGCGGCAGAAACACCCCGGCGACCATCGTGAGCTTGTACGAAACCGCTTCCGAGCGTGCCAGCGCCCGCGCGCGCATCTCGTCCTGCAGCACCAGCGCGCTTTCCTTGCTGATGTCGATATCGTCGAGATAGCGCCGCAGCCGTTCGATCGATTCCTCGATCTCGCGCCGGTCGTGATCCTCGAACCACTCGGGCGCGGTGTGGGCGATCCGCTCGAGCGCTTCGTGCTGGGGCGACATGTGGCGCTTGAGCGCGAGGCAATAGCGGCGGATCGCCGAGATCTGGCCGAGCACTTCCTCGGGCTCGCAATCCACCGCGGCGATTTCGATCTTGTCGATGTGCGCATTCATCTCGACGATCGCGCGGTTCATCCGCGCGATCATCACTTCGACGAGGTCCGAGATCAGCCGCCCGGCATCCTCCGGTCCGCGCGACGCGTCGAGCTCGCCCATCACATGGCGCGGTGTCTGCATCGGGGCGGAGCGCAGGGTGATGATCCGCCGCCCGTCCGACCACAATTGCAGCGAGACCATGTCTTCCGGCGCGGCATCGGGGTTGTAATTGATCCCGCGCAGGATCGCGACCAGCGTGTTCTTGCCTTCGCGGAACGAACGCGGGCGGCTGTCGTCCGACACCAGCAGTTCCGCGGTCGGCTCCGGCATGCCGGTCGCCGCCTGCAGCCAGTCGGACAAGCCCTCGGTATCGCGATTGAGATGGATCCAGATCACTTCGGGGCTGACGCCCGGTCGCCAGTGCTGGACATCGCGCCAGCGCAGCGGCCGCGCGCCGCCATTGCCGTCGAGAACGCGCCCGAACAGCAGCGGGCCGTGGCCTTCTTCGATGTCGTAATCGGTGATCTGCTGCGTCATCGCCGGGCACCATGCAACAGGACGCGGGATATTCCTACCGCCGCGTGAACGCGGCATCTCACCATTTTCCTACAGCTCGCAAAACTGCTAGGGGCGCACCATGTTCGCCGTCATCGAAGCTGCCACATCCCGAACCTGTCGCAGCCTTGCCGTCGCGCCTCTATGGAAATGCAAATGACCCGCTCCCCGTATGTGTTTCATCAACTAACGCGCCTCGCCATCGGGTTCCGCCGATGAGCAGCGTTCGTCCCTGGCGCAATATCGCGCGCCGCGAGAGCCGCCAGATCATGGTCGGCAAGGTCCCGGTCGGGGGCGGTGCGCCAATCACCGTCCAGACCATGACCAACACCCTCACTTCCGACGCGAAGGCGACGATCGAGCAGATCCGCCGCTGCGAGGATGCGGGCGCGGACATCATCCGGGTCTCGTGCCCCGATGTCGAAAGCACCGCGGCGATGCCGCAGATCGTGCGCGGATCGAATATCCCGATCGTCGCCGACATCCATTTCCACTACAAGCGCGCGCTCGAAGCGGCCGATGCCGGCGCTGCCTGCCTGCGGATCAACCCGGGCAATATCGGCAGCAGCGAACGCGTCGCCGAAGTGGTCCGCGCGGCCAAGGCCAATGGCTGCTCGATCCGCATCGGGGTCAATGCCGGGAGCCTCGAGAAGGATCTGCTGGAGAAATACGGCGAGCCCTGCCCCGAGGCGCTTGTCGAAAGCGCGCTCGACCATATCAAGCTGCTGCAGGACCACGACTTCCACGAATACAAGGTCGCGGTGAAGGCGAGCGACGTGTTCCTCGCGGTCGCCGCCTATATGCAATTGGCCGACGCGGTCGATTGTCCGCTGCACCTCGGCATCACCGAGGCCGGCGGGCTGATCGGCGGAACGGTCAAAAGCTCGATCGGCATGGGCAATCTGTTGTGGGCCGGGATCGGTGACACGATCCGCGTCTCGCTCTCGGCCGAGCCCGAGGAAGAAGTCCGCGTCGGCTATGAGATGCTCAAGAGCCTCGGCCTCAGGACCCGCGGTGTGCGGGTGGTTTCCTGCCCGAGCTGCGCGCGCCAGGGCTTCGACGTGATCCGCACGGTCCAGGCGTTGGAACAGCGGCTGCAGCACATCAAGACCCCGATGAGCGTCTCGGTGCTGGGCTGCGTGGTCAACGGGCCGGGCGAAGCGCGCGAGACCGACATCGGCATCACCGGCGGCGGCGCCGGCAAGCACATGGTGTTCCTTTCGGGCGTGACCGACCACCATGTGAACGACGAGGCCATGCTCGATCACATCGTGTCGCTGGTCGAGGCCAAGGCGGCCGAGATCGACGCCGGCGCTTCGGTCAGCATGGATACGCTGCACGGGAAGGCCGCGTGATCCGCCAGCTCCGGCCGCTTGGCCTGGCGCTCGCGCTGGCGGCAGGTGTCGCCTTCGCCGCCCCCGCGCTCGCGGAGGCGGAGGGCTTCAACAAACCCGGCTTCGAGGCGGCGCTGGCGGCCGCCAAGGCCCATGAGGCCGATGTCGATTTCGCCTGGCTGCGGCATCAGAATCTGCTGCGGCTGGATTATGCGATCCCCGACTGGGACAAGGCGGACGAGGCGTTCGGCGAAATCGACACCCGGCCGCAAAAGGCGCTGGACCTCGCGCGCGAGCAACTCGCGCTCAACTATTTCGATCTCTTCGCCCATGTCGTGTCCGAACAGTCGCTGACCAAGCTCGGCCAGACCGAGGCGGCCAAGGCCGAACATGCCACGGTGGTCGCGCTGCTCGCCTCGATCGTCGGCGGCAAGGACGGGCTCAGCGCCGAACACGCGTTCACCGTGGTCTCGATCAGTGAGGAATATCAGACGCTCGCGCTGATCGGGCTCGACGTGAAGAACCAGGCCTTCGCCAACACCGACGACGGCCACGCCTATGACGTGCTCGAGGCGAGCGATCCGGACACCGGCGAGACGCACAAGATCTGGTTCGGGATCGATGCCTTCTTCAGCAAGGAGCTTGCCCAGTGACGAAAATCCCGGCCAAGGCCGATGAAGCCGGCGCAAGCAGCGCGAAACCGGCCAAAGCCTCGCTCTCGCGCAAGGGCGTCGCGACCGGCGCCTCGGCGGTCGGCGCCTCGGCCACTGGCACTTCGGCGCTCGGGTCCGGCATTATCGGCGCGGCGGCGCTTGGCGCTTTCGCCCTCGGCGCCATCGCGATCGGCGCGCTCGCGATCGGCCGGCTGCGGATCGGCAAGGCCCGCATCCGCAGGCTGCGGATCGACGAGCTTGAGATCGGCCGGATCGTGCAGATCGGTGAGCCGAAGGAGTGAGCATTGCCATCCGGGCCGCCGCCCCCGCCGATCTCCCGCTGATCGCAGCGCTGATCCGCGAGCTGGCCGAATACGAAAAACTCGCCCACGATGTGCGCTTCGACGAGGCTGTGCTGGGCGCGAAACTGTTCGGTCCGCGCCCCTATGCCGAAGTGCTGATCGGCGAGGCCGATGGTGCCGCGCTCGGCTTCGCGCTGTTCTTTCACAGCTTCTCGACCTTCGAAGGGCGCCCCGGGATCTATCTCGAGGATCTGTTCGTGCGGCCCGAAGCGCGCGGCAAGGGGCTGGGCAAGGCGCTGCTGGCCGAACTGGCGCGGCTGGCGGTGGAGCGGGACTGCGCGCGGCTCGAATGGTCGGTGCTCGACTGGAACGAACCGTCGATCGGCTTCTACAAGAGCCTCGGCGCCGCGGCGATGGACCAGTGGATCGGGATGCGGGTCGATGGCGATGCGCTCACCGCACTGGCAGGCGCGACCGGCTGATCCCTCTCGACAAGCGCCGCGCAATGCCGTTCAGTTCCCTTACACGGTCGCGGACCCATATAAGGGGGCATGGGAATAGTGTTTGATCGCAGGAAACTGCTGAAGGCCGGCGGCGCTGCACTGGCGGCCACTGCGCTGCCGGGCAGAGTGTTCGCGCAGGCCTCGCCGCTCACCGAGCGCGACCGCAAGGTGCTCGAGATCGCGCAGCGCGAAGTCGAGCGCGCGGGCAAGGTGCTGTGGCGCAGGGACATCGCCGGAATCGCCGATTTCAGCACCCATTCGTCGTTCCCGCGGTTCCATTTCGCCAATCTCGAACAGGGTTCGGTGCGCAGCTTCCTGGTCGCGCACGGCTCGGGTTCGGACCCGCAACACACCGGTTTCCTGCAGTGGTTCTCGAACGAGCCGGGTTCCAACTCGACCAGCCGCGGGGCCTATGTCACCTGGGAATGGTATAACGGCAAATACGGCGTCTCGATCCGCCTCGGCGGGCTCGATGCCGACAATTCCAACACGCTCGAACGCGCGATCGTGGCGCATCCGGCGGCCTATGCGACGCAGGATCACGTCGCCCGGTGGGGCAAGCTCGGCCGTTCGAACGGCTGCTTCGCGATGGGCCCGGACGATTTCAACGAAGCGCTGTGGCACCTCTCGGGCGGACGGCTGCTGTTCGCCGACAAGCTCGGCCTGGGCCCAGAATATGTCCCCCCGGTTGCGCCCGCGCCGGTGCCGGGAGGAACCGAGCTCGAAGAAAACGCGCCGGCAGCGCCGGTCCAGAGCTGAGCCCCCGCGCGGGCGGGGCTAAGAAGATTCAGGAATTCTGGAGATCGTCGATGATCTCGATGACCTTCTCGCTCGTCTTGCGCGCGCGGTTGGCGACGCGGGGCGCGTCGAAGCTCGCCAGCACCGGCGCATCGCGGCCGTAGATATCGTTATAGGTCCTGAGCTCGCCGTTGATGTCGCGGCCCATCGTGAAATAGGTGATGTAGACCGGGAAGGTCTTCTTGAGGCCGACTCGGGTGTATTTGCCCGAATTCGAGATCGCGACCGCCTCGTCCTTGTCCGCTCCCTTGCCGATGATCGACATGGTGATCGCTAGCTCAAGCGCCCGCTCGGTCCGCACGCAGCCATGGCTGAGCGCGCGCATGTCGGAATTGAACAGCCCGCGCGACGGCGTGTCGTGGAGGAAGATCGCATGCTCGTTCGGCATGTCGAGCTTCATCATCCCGAGCGAGTTGCCCGGACCAGGCTGCTGGACCACGGTGATCGTGCCGTTGGCGCTCTTGGTGCCCCTGTAGCCGGCCGCCTTGGCCCAGGACGGATTGCCGATCACCTTCGCGCCGAGGCCTTCGCCCTTCACGATCGATTGCGGCACGGTCCAGGTCGGGTTGAAAATCACGCCCTCGACGATCTCGGCCAGCTGCGGGGTCGCGGTCTTGCCCGGTTTGCCGACGATGGTCTTGTAGGTGCGGATGATCTTGTCGTTGACCGTCAGGCGCAGCTGGAATTCGGGCACATTGGTCAGCAGATACTGGTCGCCGAGATCGTGGGCGAGCCAGCGCCAGCGGTCCATGTTGGCCTGGATCATCGCGATGCGCTTCTTGTTGGTCGCCGGCGTCTTGGCGAGCGCATCCTTGAGCAGCGCGTAATCGGGATTGGTCGGCGCGAGCTTCGCGACCACGCCGGCGACATTGTGCGCGGCCAGCGCATCGGCCATCACCCGGGCGGTCGGCAGGGCATCGGCGTCGGGATCGACCACGAACCACTGCTTGCGCGCCTCCATCGGCGTGCGCCCGTCGCGCAGATCCTCGATCAGCCAGCCAAACACGCGATCCGCGGTCGCGTCGAGTTCGGGACCTTCGCCGCCAAGGAGCGCAGCCGAGAGCGCCGGAATGTCGTAATCGCCGGGCTCCAGCCCTTCCGAAGCGATACCCCGGACCAGCGTGAGCAACTGGCGCGCATCGCTGGCGAGCCACACATTCGGGCCTTGAGGCATAGTCGCGACCGCTTCGGGGGCGACCGGCATCGGATTGACCACGGGCTGAGCCGCCTGGACAGGGGCCGGCAACAGCGATTCCGGCGCGGCAAAGGCCGCCGCTGGCAAGGCCAGAGCGGTCATCCCGAGAAGAGCGGCAGTTCGCAGTGAAATACGCATTGTGAACCGAGCCCCGCCTCTACGCTAAATGGTGTCTCCACCGATAAGTGGTCTCGCCGATATGGCACCGCTTGTATTGCACACAAGTTTCGAACGAAAGCTCTGTCTGCACGCTGAACCGGGTGACGGGCGGTTTATACACTCCTATGCGGATTGCCATGAAGCCCGCCGCCTCCATGATGCCTTTCGTCGCGATAATTGCCGGGATCGCGGTCTATTCGGCGATGGACACGTCGATGAAGTTCGCCTCGCTCGCGGTCGGGGCCTTCAGCGCGACATTCTGGCGCAGCGTTGTCGGCTGCGTACTGGTGGTGCCGCTGTGGCTGCGCGAAGGCGCGCGCCTGCCGCAAGGCGTGCTGCTGAGGCTGCATATCATCCGGGGGGTGGTGACCGCGGGTGTCGCGACCAGCTTCTTCTACGGCCTGGTCCGCCTGCGGCTGGCCGAAGCGATCGCGATCACGTTCATCGCCCCGCTGATCGCGTTGTTCCTCGCGGCGGTGGTGCTGGGCGAGAAGATCGGCCGCGCGGCGATCGGCGCCTCGCTGCTCGGCCTGGTCGGCGTGCTGGTGATCGCCCTCGCCCGCGCGGGTGAAGCAAATGCCCATCCCCAAGCGGCGCTGGGGGTCGCGGCGGTGCTGTTCTCCGCCGCGCTCTATGCGTGGAATTTGATCCTCCAGCGCCAGCAGGCATTGCTGGCCAAGCCCGCCGAGGTCGCGGTGTTCCAGAACGGCATCACCACGCTGACACTCGCGGTGGCCGCGCCGTGGCTGCTGGTGCTGCCGCACGGGGGCGAATGGTTCAGCATCGGCGTGAGTTCGGTACTGCAGGTCGCGGCGCTGATGCTTGCGAGCTGGGCCTATGGCCGCGCCGAAGCGCAGGCACTGGTGCCGTTCGAATATACCGCGTTCCTGTGGGCCGTGCTGCTGGGCTGGATCGCATTCCACGAAACGGTCGAGCTGCCGACCATTGCCGGCGCGGTGCTGATCGTCGCCGGCTGCTTGCTCGCCGCGCCGAAACGCGCCGAGCATATCGAGCAGACCGCGCTTTAAGGCTTGTCGGTCTTGGGCGGCGGCTTGCCGGTTTCGGCGGCTTCGTCGCGGTGAAACAGGTCGAGCCCGAACCCGATCAGCGCCCCGGCGATCGCGGCCACGACCAGCGCCGCCGCCATTGGCAGCACGCGCAGCGGATCGCTGGTGCGAGCGGGAGGGCCGAATCCGTCCATAGCAGCCCTGATAGGCCCGGCGGAGCCACGTGCAAGGGCCGTTTTCTCGGCTCCCGGCCCTTGACGATACAGCGCAAAACGCGCAGGGCGCGGGCGACTTTCCGGGCCTTCGCAGATGCAGCGCGGGCAATGCTAGAATAAGGACAGCGCATCACGATGACCCAGGTCGGCAAGGACTCGCTCTCAACCCGCAGCACGCTCAAGGTAGGGGACAAGGAGTATGCCTATTACTCCCTCGCCAAGGCCGCGGAGACGATCGGGGACGTGAGCCGCCTGCCCTTCTCGATGAAGGTGCTGCTGGAGAATCTGCTGCGTTTCGAAGACGGCGCCTTTACCGTTTCGGTGGGTGACATCCAGGCGCTGGCCGACTGGCAGAAGAACCCGGCCACCGGCGCCGAGATCCAGTACCGCCCGGGCCGCGTGCTGCTGCAGGACTTCACCGGTGTGCCCTGCGTGGTCGATCTTGCCGCGATGCGCGACGCGCTCGCCAAGCTCGGCGGCGACACCTCCAAGATCAACCCGCTGGTCCCGGTCCACCTGGTGATCGACCACTCGGTGATGGTGGACGAATTCGGCCATCCCAAGGCATTCGAGAAGAACGTCGAACTCGAATACCAGCGCAACCTCGAGCGTTACGACTTCCTCAAGTGGGGATCGAAGAGCCTCGACAATTTCAAGGCCGTGCCCCCGGGCACCGGCATCTGCCATCAGGTCAATCTGGAGAACATCGCGCAGGGTGTGTGGACCAGCCAGGACCAGGACGGCGTGACGGTCGCCTATCCCGACACCTGCGTCGGCACCGACAGCCACACCACGATGATCAACGGCCTCGGCGTGCTCGGCTGGGGCGTCGGCGGGATCGAGGCCGAAGCGGCGATGCTCGGCCAGCCGGTCTCGATGCTGATCCCCGAAGTGGTCGGTTTCAAGGTCACCGGCGCGCTGGCCGAAGGCGTGACCGCGACCGACTTGGTGCTCACCGCGACGCAGATGCTGCGCGCGCGCGGCGTGGTCGGCCGGTTCGTCGAATATTTCGGCCCGGGCCTCGCCTCGCTTAGCCTCGCCGACCGCGCGACCCTCGCCAACATGGCGCCCGAGTATGGCGCGACCTGCGGCTTCTTCGGAATCGACGACAAGACGCTCGAATATCTGCGCCTCACGGGGCGCGAGGAAGACCAGATCGCGTTGGTCGAAGCCTATGCGAAGGAACAGGGCTTCTGGGCCGACCCGGCCAATCCCGATCCGATCTTCACCGACACGCTCGAACTCGATCTCGCCACCGTGGTGCCGTCACTCGCCGGCCCCAAGCGCCCGCAGGATAAGGTCGCGCTGCCCGAGGTCGACGATCTGTTCAACGCCGACCTGATCAGCGTCTATGGCAAGAAGGCCCCGGCCCGCGTGCCGGTCGATGGCGCCGAGCATGACGTCGGCGACGGCGACGTGGTGATCGCCGCGATCACCAGCTGCACCAACACCTCGAACCCCAGCGTGCTGGTCGCCGCCGGCCTCGTTGCGAAGAAGGCGAACGAAAAGGGCCTGAAGCCGAAGCCGTGGGTCAAGACCAGCCTCGCCCCCGGATCGCAGGTGGTCACCGACTATCTGATCAAGGCCGGCCTGCAGGACCATCTCGACGCGCTCGGCTTCGATCTGGTCGGCTATGGCTGCACCACCTGCATCGGTAACTCCGGCCCGCTCGCCGGGCCGATCAGCGCCGCGATCAACGGCAACGACATCGTCGCCGCGTCGGTGCTCTCGGGCAACCGCAACTTCGAAGGCCGCGTCAGCCCGGATGTGCGCGCGAACTTCCTCGCTTCGCCGCCGCTGGTGGTCGCCTATGCGCTCAAGGGCACGGTGACAGAAGACTTCACCACCACCCCGCTCGGCCAGGATCAGGACGGCAACGACGTATTCCTGAAGGACGTGTGGCCGACCAATGACGAAGTCTCGACGCTGATGAACAGCTCGATCGACCGCGGCATGTTCCGGGCCCGCTACGCCGACGTCTACAAGGGCGACGAGCACTGGCAGAAGATCGACGTCACCGGCTCCGAAACCTACCAGTGGCGCCCGGGTTCGACCTATGTCGCCAACCCGCCCTATTTCGAGGGCATGACGATGACCCCGAACCCGGTCACCGACATCGTCGGCGCGCTGCCGCTGGCGATCCTCGGCGATTCGGTCACCACCGACCACATCAGCCCGGCGGGCTCGATCAAGGAAGACAGCCCGGCGGGCCGCTACCTGATCGGCCATCAGGTAGCGAAGGCGGACTTCAACTCCTATGGTTCGCGCCGCGGCAACCATGACGTGATGATGCGCGGCACCTTCGCCAATATCCGCATCAAGAACGAAATGGTCCCTGGCGTCGAAGGCGGCATCACCAAATACGCCGGCGAGACGATGGCGATCTACGATGCGGCGATGAAGTACAAGGCCGACGGCACCCCGCTGGTGATCGTCGCGGGCAAGGAATACGGCACCGGTTCCAGCCGCGACTGGGCGGCCAAGGGCACCAATCTGCTCGGCGTGCGCGCGGTGATCGTCGAGAGCTTCGAGCGCATCCACCGCTCGAACCTCGTCGGCATGGGCGTGCTGCCGCTGCAGTTCGAGGAAGGCCAGAGCCGCGCGACACTGGGCCTTACCGGAACCGACAAGTTCACGATCCTCGGCCTCGGCAGCGTGACGCCCGGCCAGCCGATCGAGGTCGAAGTGACGCGCGCGGACGGCACCAAGTTCCACTTCACCGCCAAGTGCCGCATCGATACCGCCAACGAGATGGAATACTACCTCAACGGCGGCATCCTGCAGTACGTGCTGAGGAAGCTGGCGGCCTGACCCGCCGCCGCGTCTTCAGCTTCTCCATCTGACCTGCTACGGGCGCGGCCATGCTGACCATCAACGGTATCACCGTGCGCCTTGGCGGGCGCACCATTCTCGACCGCGCGAGCGGAACGATTCCTCCCGGCAGCCGGGTCGGCCTGATCGGCCGCAACGGCGCGGGCAAGTCCACGCTGATGAAGGTGATGATCGGCGAGCTCGACCCGGACGAGGGCGAGATCGAGATGCCACGCCGCACGCGGCTGGGCTATATCGCGCAGGAAGCGCCGAACGGTTCGATCACGCCCGAACAGGCCGTGCTCGCGGCCGATGTTGAGCGCGCGCAGCTGCTCGAGGAATCCGAGACCTGCACCGAGCCGCACCGGCTCGGCGACATCCATGACCGGCTGCTGGCGATCGACGCCTATAGCGCGCCTTCGCGCGCCGCGCGGATCCTCACCGGGCTCGGTTTCGACGAGGAGATGCAGTGCCGCCCGCTCGACAGCTTTTCGGGCGGCTGGAAGATGCGCGTGGCGCTGGCCGCGCTGCTGTTCTCGCAGCCCGACGTGCTGCTGCTCGACGAACCCTCGAACCACCTCGATCTGGAAGCGACCTTGTGGCTCGAGAACTTCCTCAAGAGCTATCCGGCGACGCTGATCGTTATCAGCCACGAGCGCGACCTGCTCAACAATGTCGTCGACCACATCATGCATCTGCAGGGCGGCAAGCTGGCGCTCTATCCGGGCGGCTATGACAGCTTCGAGCGCCAGCGCGCCGAACGCGCGGCGCAGCTCGCCGCGGCGAAGGCCTCGCAGGATGCGCAGCGCGCGCGGCTGCAGGATTACGTCGCGCGCAACAGCGCCCGCGCCTCGACCGCCAAGCAGGCCCAATCGCGCGCGAAGATGCTCGCCAAGATGCAGCCGATCGCCGCGCTGGCGGAGGATCCGTCGCTGAGCTTCGGCTTCCCCGATCCGGACGAACTGCGCCCGCCGCTGATCTCGCTCGACCTCGCCGCGGTCGGCTATAGCGATGTGCCGATCCTGCGCCGGCTGAACCTGCGGATCGATCCGGACGACCGGATCGCGCTGCTCGGCCGCAACGGCAACGGCAAGACCACCCTCGCCCGGCTGCTCGCCGCGCAGCTCGCGCCGATGGAAGGGTCGATGAACGCCTCGGGCAAGATGAAAGTCGGCTATTTCACCCAGTACCAGGTGGAAGAATTGGCGACCGACGCGACTCCGCTGGAGCATATGACCCGCGCGATGAAGGGCGCGACCCCCAGCGCGGTGCGCGCGCAGCTCGGGCGGTTCGGCTTTTCCGGCAACCGCGCGACCAGCGACGTCAGCAAGCTTTCCGGCGGCGAGCGCGCGCGGCTGGCGCTGGCGCTGATCACCCGCGACGCACCGCATCTGCTGATCCTCGACGAGCCGACCAACCACCTCGACGTCGATGCGCGCGAAGCGCTGGTGCAGGCGCTCAATGAATATTCGGGCGCGGTTATATTGATCAGCCATGACCGCCACATGGTCGAACTGACCGCCGACCGGCTGGTGCTGGTCGATGGCGCGATGGCGAAAGAATATGCCGGCAGCATGGAGGATTACATCGACTTCGTGCTCGGGCGGAACCAGCCGAAGGCGGCCGGCGCGAAAGGTGCCAAGCCCGCCGCCAAATCCTCGGGCAAGGCCCGGGCCGCGGCGAAGTTCCTCCAGTCGGAACTGACCAGCGCCGAAAAGTCGATTACGAAGCTGCAGGAACAAGGCAAGGCGCTCGACCGGGCGATGTACGAGCCCGCCAATGCCGCGCCTGAGCTTGCAAACAAGACGATGACCGAACTGGTCGCCGAGCGGGCCAAGGTAACCGACAAGCTCGAAACGCTCGAGGCGCAGTGGCTTTCGCTTACCGAACGGCTCGACGAACTCGGCTAGCGGGGCGCGAGGTCCTGCGGCAGCAGGTCCTTGCCGCTGCGTTCGGTCACCGCCGGAAGCGCCTCGAAGCGCGCTTCCCAATGGGCAAGCGCGGTGAGGCCGAGAGGAAATTCCAGCCCGGCCGCGCGGGCGAAACCAAGGCCGGCCCAGAGCGAGATGTCGGCCATCGAATAACGCTCCCCCGCTAGGAACGGGCTTTCGCGCAGCACGCTCTCGAACCACGGCAGATTGTCCATCGCCTGCGCGCCGCGGCGCTGGCCCCATTCCGTCCGGCCGGCCCATTCCGGCTGACGCCAGGGCTCCACCGCCGGCCCCAGGGCACGTATCGCATAATGGAAATAATCGTCGACCGGTTCGAGCAGCAGGATCTCCGCCCGCCGCTGCATCATATGAACCAGCCCCTTCTCGCGTGCGGTCTTGCCGGTGAGCACCGGATTATCGTCGAGATTGTCGAGGTATTCGGTGATCGCGGTGCATTCGGACAGCACCAGTCCGTCGTCCAGCACCAGCAACGGCGTCTTGCCGACCGGGTTCAGCGCAAGGAACCAGTCCGCCTTCTGCTCGGCCCTCACCAGGTCGATCGTCGCGAATTCGACCAGATGATCCAGCCCCTTTTCCGCCAGCACGATACGGATGCGCGCGGCGTTGGGCGTGCCTTGGCGGTCGTAAATCTTCATCGGCGAATCTCCCTATCTAGTGATAGGTAGATTGATCTTCGCAGCCTGTCTATCTACCGATAGGTGATCATGGACACGCGCCAACGAATTCTCGATCTCGCCCGCCTGACGGTGCAGGCGCATGGTTATGGCCGGCTGAGCTTTCGCGAGCTGGCGAAAGAGATCGGGATAAAGAGCGCCAGCATCCATTATCACTTCCCGGCCAAGGCCGAACTCGGCGCTGCGGTGATGGGAGACTATTGCGCGGCTGCGCGGGCCGATCTGGAGTTGCTTGCGGCGGCGAGCGCGGACCCGGCGGAGCGGCTGCGCGCCTACGTCGCGATCTTCCGCAAGGCGCTGGAGAACGGCAACCGCCTGTGCCTCGCGGGCTTCCTCGCCGCCGAGCGGCACGACCTGCCGGAGAAGGTCCAGCGCGAAGTCGAAGCCTTCATCGCGCTCAATGTCGCCTGGCTGGCGCAGACCCTCGGCAGCGAGCAACGCGCCGGGGCTGTTTACGCCGCGATCGCCGGGGCGCAGCTGACCGCGCATGGAGCCGGCGACGTGGCTGCCTATGACCGCATCATCGAAGCCTATCGCGTGGCCGGCCTGATCCCGGCCTGACCCTTCGGCCCGCCGCAATCGCCCTTGCAAGCACCCGCACTCGGTCCCAAGTGACCGGTGAGAGGAGAGGTTCATGCACTATCACCGGCTCGGAAACACCGGCCCCGATGTTTCCGCGGTCGGGCTCGGCTGCATGGCGATGTCGGGCGCCTATGGCCCGTCCGACCGCGCGGAAGCCATCGCGACGATCCACACCGCGCTCGCCGCCGGAGTCACCCTGCTCGACACCGGCGACTTCTACAACATGGGCCATAACGAGCTGCTGATCGCCGAGGCGATCAAGGGGATGCCACGCGAGCGGGTGCAGATCAGCGTGAAGTTCGGCGCGCAGCGCGGGCCGGACGGCACCTGGCTCGGTTACGACGCGCGGCCGCAGGCGGTGAAGACCGCACTCGCCTACACACTCGAGCGGCTCGGGACCGATCATGTCGATATCTACCGTCCGGCCCGGCTCGATCCGAACGTGCCGATCGAGGATACGATCGGCGCGATCGCGGAGATGGTGGAAGCCGGCTACGTCCGCCATATCGGCCTGTCCGAAGTCGGGGTCGAAACGATCCGGCGCGCCGCCGCGGTCCATCCGATCGTCGACCTCCAGATCGAATATTCGCTGATCTCGCGCGGGATCGAGGACAGGATCCTGCCGGTGCTGCGCGAACTCGGAATCGGCGTCACCGCCTATGGCATCCTCTCGCGCGGGCTGATCAGCGGCCACTGGCAGCAGGGCGGGCGCGGGCCGGGCGACTTCCGCGTGCATTCGCCGCGCTTCCAGCAGGGCAATGTCGAGGCCAACCTCCAGCTGGTCGAGGCGATCCGGGCGATCGCCGCGGACAAGGGCGCGACCGTCGCGCAGGTCGCGGTGGCCTGGGTCGCCGCGCAGGGGCCTGACATCGTCCCGCTGATTGGCGCGCGCAAGCGGACGCAGCTGGCCGAATCGCTCGGAGCGCTGGAGCTGGCGCTCGACGCGGCCGATCTCGCCGAGCTCGAAGCCGCGGTGCCGAAGGGCGCCGCGCAGGGCGAGCGCTATGCCGGCGCGCAGATGGCCCAGCTCGACAGCGAGCGCTGAGCCTCGACCAGGCGGGGCGGCCCCTCGCGGAACCGCCCCCTCATCCCCCGGATGAACCCTCGTTACGAATAGGCGGGCCGCGCGGCCTGCTTGTCCTGCTTGCGGCGGCGGGCGAACACCGCCACCGCGCCGGCGCCGAACAGCAGCAGCATCGGCGGCGCGGGCACCTGGGTGCCGCTGGTGGTGCTCGTGCTGGTCGTGCCGCAGTGCTTGCGGCAGTGATCGCCGCTGGTCGAGCCATTGGTGCTGGAAGAGCTGGTGCTCGATGAGCTGCCCGAGGTGGAGCTGGAAGTGCTGCTGGGGCCGCTGGTCGAACCCGAAGTGCTCGACGAGCCGCTGCTGGACCCGGAAGACGAGGACGACGATGACGAAGAACCGCTGCTGCTGCCGCTGCTGCCGTTCGAGCTCGAGTGCCCGCAGTCCTTCTTGTGGTCGCAGTGGTAGCCCGAGGTGCTGCCCGAGCCCGAGGAACTCGACGAGCTCGACGAACTGGACGACGAGGAGGAGCTGGAGGACGAGCTGCTCGAGGACGAGGTGCTGGTGCCGGTGGTCGTCGTGCTGGTTCCGCCGGTGGTGGTGGTGGTCGAGCCGCCCGTCGTGGTCGTGGTCGAGCCGCCCGTGGTGGTCGAAGTCGATCCCGTGCTCGTGGTCGAGCCGGTGGTCGTGGTCGAACCGGTGGTGGTGGAACCGCCGGTGGTCGTCGAAGTGATGACCACGCCGCTCGATCCGCCGCTGCTGCCGCCGAAGAACCCGCCGAAGAACCCGCCGCCGAAGCCGCCCCCGAACCCGCCCGAGCCGCCGATCACGGTCACGCCGCCGCCGCTCGAACCGCCCAGCGCGGGCAGCGGTGCCGGCGCCTGCGGCAGGGGAATCGGAACCATCGCGACCTGCGGGGTGCAAGCTTCCTGGCACCCTTCGTCCTCGATCACCCGGCGGATGCGCTTCAGCTTCTTCTTCGGCTGCACCAGCACCACCCGCTTGGCGGGGTGCTTGGTGTATTTTACCGGCGCGGACTTGGTGTATTTGAAACTCGTCACGTCCGCGCTCTGCGGTTCGGCGACATGCACCGCTCCGCCCCCGAGCAAGGCACCGCCCGCGGCCGTGGCCGCCAGTTTCGCGAGAGCCGTTTTTACCGACATGATGTTCCATCCTGCGTTGCGGAAAGCGACGGGCGGAACAACCGCACCCTCATAGCTCCCCTATGCAAGCAAAAGACCCAAGCGATCCTTAAGGGGCAATCGCGTTAACCATGATTCAGGGTCCCGGACCCGATTTTTCCGGGACGGTTCAGCGCATTCCACCGGAGTTGTCCCACTATGGAACTGAAACCGAGCCGATTGCGAAGGCAAAGCTTAACCATTGTCCAATTTTGCGACTATTTCCCACCTTCGAACAATCCCCCCTGCTGACCGGTGGGCGGGGCGATTCCGAGGTGCCGCCAGCCGCGCTCGTTGAGCATCCGCCCGCGCGCGGTCCGCGCCAGCAGGCCGAGCTGGATCAGATAGGGCTCGACCACATCCTCCACCGTGTCGCGCGGTTCGGCGAGGCCAGCGGCGAGGGTTTCGACCCCGACCGGGCCGCCCTTGTAGATATCCGCGATCATCGTGAGATAGCGCCGGTCCATCGCATCGAGCCCGAGCGAATCGACCTCGAGCCGGGTCAGCGCCGCATCCGCCACCGCCGCATCGACCAGCGGAGTGCCCGCGACATGCGCGAAATCGCGCACCCGCCGCAGCAGCCGCCCGGCGACCCGCGGGGTGCCGCGCGACCGCCGGGCAATCTCGCGCGCGCCGGCGCTATCCATCTGGATTTCGAGCAATTTTGCCCCACGCGAGACGACCAGCGAAAGCTCGGCCTCGCTGTAGAATTCGAGCCGCACGGGGATCCCGAAGCGGTCGCGCAGCGGCGTGGTCAGCAGCCCCTGCCGGGTGGTCGCGCCGACCAGCGTGAACGGCGGCAGATCGATCCGCACCGAGCGCGCCGACGGGCCCTCACCGATGATCAGGTCGAGCGCACGGTCCTCCATCGCCGGGTAGAGGATTTCCTCGACCACCGGATTGAGCCGGTGGATCTCGTCGATGAACAGCACGTCGTGCGGTTCGAGATTGGTCAGCAGCGCGGCCAGATCGCCCGACTTCGCGATCACCGGGCCGCTGGTGGCGCGAAACCCCACGCCCAGTTCCTTCGCGACGATCTGCGCCAGCGTGGTCTTGCCGAGGCCGGGCGGCCCGTAAAACAACACATGATCCATCGCCTCGCCCCGGCTGCGGGCGCTTTCGATGAACACCTTGAGGTTACCGCGCGCGGCTTCCTGGCCGATGAACTCGGCAAGCGACTTCGGGCGCAGCGCGGCGTCGTGGTCCTCGGGCTGGCGCTCGGCGGAGAGGGCGGGGTTAGCGGTCATTCGGATAAATCCGATCCCGACCCAATTCCAACACCACTCCCGTCATCCTGAACTTGTTTCAGGATCCATCGCGCGGCACCCTCGGAGCCATGAGCCGGGACCGCACCCCTTGCGTCTATATCCTCGCCAACGGCCATTACGGGGCGTTGTATATCGGGGTTACATCCGATCCGGTCGGGCGCTTGTGGCAGCATCGGAATGGCGTGGTTGCGGGTTTCACCAAAAAGTACGCTGTCCACCGGCTGGTCCATTTCGAGCTGTTTGCCGACATGACCAATGCGATCATGCGCGAGAAGCAGCTCAAGAACTGGCACCGGCAGTGGAAGATCAATTTGATCAACGATGTGAATCCGGAGTGGAAGGATCTGGCGGTTGGCCTTGGGCTGCCTCCGCTCGATCCGGGCGAACCGCGAGATGGATCCTGAAACAAGTTCAGGATGACGATGGGGCGCGTCGGGATGGCGGGGATGGTCCTCGGGCTGGCGCTCGGCGGAGAGGGCGGGGTTGGCGGTCATTTCGGCCGCAACTGCCCTGGTCGCGTCACTTCACAATGATAACACGCGGATGAAACGCCATCCTGATTATACCAATCATGCACCGCGCCACGGGCCTCGCAATCCTTGCCCTTGGGGAACAGGTTCATCAGTGCCCAAGGCAGGTTTCCGCGCGCGAGTGTCCGCCAGCGGTAGGGTTGTCGAATATCCCAATTCACCCCGCCGCCCTCTTCAGCGCCACGCGGACAAGCTCGTTCAGCCCCGCGTCCTCACCCAGTTCTCCCTGCGCATGCGCGACCGCGCTCGCCGCGATCGCCGGCTTGAAGCCAAGGTTCTGCAGCGCCGAAACCGCATCCGCGCTCACCGAACCCGCCGGAACCGCAGCCAGCACCGGGCCGCCACCACCGCCCGGCATCGCGCCCACCCGGTCCTTCAATTCGTTGACGATCCGCCCGGCCAGCTTCGGCCCGACGCCATTCGCCCGCGCGACCATCGCTGCATCGCCCTTGGCGCAGGCGGCCTGCAATTCGCCCTCCGACAGCGCCGAGAGGATCGCCAGCGCGACCTTGCTGCCCACGCCCTGCACCTGCGTCAGCAGGCGGAACCAGTCGCGTTCGCCGCTGGTCGCGAAGCCGAGCAGGCGCATATCGTTTTCCGAAACCTGGAGGTCGGTGAACACCGTCACTCCCTCCCCCGCTTGCCCAAGCGCGGCGAGGGTCTTGGCCGAGCAATGGACGAGATAGCCGACGCCCTGCACGTCGATCACCGCCCAGTCCGCCCCGCTCTCGTCGAGCCGCCCCTTCAGCTTCGCAATCATGGTTTGTTCCTGCCAAGGCCGGCGCGGTTTGGCGAGAGGCCGGTGGGCCGCATCCACGGTTGCGACGATGGCCGGAGCGGCGCGGGAGCCGCCTGAGGGTTACACAAGTGACACTTGTCCCATAGGCTGTAACCCTGCTTTTCGCGTGTTTTTCCAATGGTGTAACGGCCCAGAGTGACACTTACGGGGAATCTGGGAGAACAGGGCACCACCCCGCATCGACGGCCCCGGCGTCCTTGCCCGGATCGCCGGATGTTTCGCTGGAAAGATTTGCGCGCGATCATCCGTGAACCATGACAGATCGGAAGCGTGTAGGAAAATACTCCTTCGGCGGGTGCCCGCGAAAGCAGGAACCCAGGGCCGCGAACGCCGCCTTTGCCGCCCTGGATCCCGGCTTGCGCCGGGGATCGGCTTTACAAAAATCGATACATGCGATTAAGCGCCCGCATGAGCGTCAACACATTCGGCCGCGTCCTGCGCTTCACGACCTGGGGGGAAAGCCACGGGCCCGCCATCGGTGCGGTGGTCGATGGCTGCCCGCCGCTGCTGGCGCTGAGCGAGGCCGATATTCAGCCGTTCCTCGACGCGCGGCGGCCCGGCACATCGAAGTTCACCACCCAGCGGCGCGAGCCCGACGAGGTCCGCATTCTCTCCGGCGTGTTCGAAGGCCAGACCACCGGCACCCCGATTTCGCTGATGATCGAGAATGTCGACCAGCGCAGCAAGGATTATTCCGAAGTCGCCAAGGCCTATCGCCCCGGCCATGCGGATTACGCCTATGACGCCAAATACGGCATCCGCGACTATCGCGGCGGCGGGCGATCGAGCGCGCGCGAGACCGCATCGCGGGTCGCGGCCGGCGCGGTTGCGCGGCTGGTGATCCCCGAGGTTGCGCTGCTCGCCTATGTCACCGAGATCGGCGGCGATGGAATCGATCCGGCGAATTTCGACGCGAACGAGATCCGCAACAATCCGTTCTTCTGCCCCGACGCCCAAGCCGCCGCGCGGTGGGAAGTGTTGGTCGATGACGCGCGCAAGGCGGGCTCCTCGCTCGGCGCGGTGGTCGAATGCGTCGCGACCGGGGTTCCGGCCGGCTGGGGCGCGCCGCTCTACGGCAAGCTCGATGCCGATCTCGCTTCGGCGATGATGGGGATCAATGCGGTCAAGGCGGTGGAGATCGGCGACGGCTTCGGCGCGGCGCGGCTGCGGGGCGAGGAGAACGCCGATCCGATGCGTCCGGGCGCGAACGGCCCCAATTTCGAAGCCAATCACGCGGGCGGCATCGCCGGCGGGATTTCGACCGGCCAGCCCGTGGTGGTGCGCCTGGCGTTCAAGCCGACCAGCTCGATCCTCACCCCGGTCCCGACGATCGACCGCGACGGCAACGCCGCCGAAATCGTCACCAAGGGCCGCCACGATCCCTGCGTCGGCATCCGCGGCACGCCGGTGGTCGAGGCGATGATGGCCTTCGTGCTGGCCGATCACAAATTGCTGCACCGGGCGCAGGTCGGGTAAATTCACTCGCAACCGAAACGACAGCTAACGACCCATTGCGGACGTTCGCAGCATGATCCAAATCTAAGACATGTTCGACCCACTTTTCCCGCTCGCCCTGATTTGCGGACCACTTGCTTTTGTCCTTTTTCTGAATAGCCAAGCGAGGCGTACAAATCGCCGAAAATGGCCCCGCATCTTTAGTTTCGTCTTAGCGCTTCCCGCCGCTTGGGGGCTTTCCTACTGGTTTTTGACAGCTGCGGTCGTTCTGTTCGGAGAAGGTATGGGCCCGACCGCTTTCGAGAAGTGGAGCGATTTCTCCGTGCTGGCTTCTGCTCTTCTCATCGTGGCGAGCTACTGGCTGATAGCTCGGCGTCGCAGGGGTGAACTGGCGTCGCACTAACGTCCGCTAACCACCCAGAAGCGGCCGCACAGCTACCGATAATGGACTAAGCCCAAGATGCCCGCCGCGACGGTATTGAACACCGCCGATCCGACGATCGTCTCGTGCAGCGCGCCCTCGACGAAGATCCAGCCCGCTCCGAACATCGAATAGATGCTGATCCGCCCGGTGCTGCGCCGTTCCTGCACCAGGATCGCCGCCGCCATCGACCACAGGGTCAGGTAAAGCCAGAAGGTCGGGATCGGGTCGTCGAGGCGCAGCGCCTCGAACCAGAAGCGATTCACTCCCGGCGGCAGAACCGGAAGCATCGCGAACAGGATCATCCGCTTGTGTATCTCCGGGCGCCTGGCGTTACGGATCGCGAGAGTGAACATGATCGAAAAGCCGAGCGCGGCGAGCAGGCCGAGATAGAGCCCGTCAGAGCCTGGCGCGCGCCCGGCATCCAGGCCCGCCCTGCTGGCGATCAGCTGAATCGACAAGCCCGTCAACAACACCACGGTAGCGTGCGCGATGCCCCAGGTTCCGAGGCTCCGATGCAGCTTCACATTGCCGGCGCCGATCAGCCCCGACTGGACAACCAGCAGGATCATCCAAGTGACCATTACCACCGCGTGCAGATGTACGACCGGAGGCGCGGGCGGAAAATTGCCTTTCAGCGCCGGCAAAGCCGAGTGGATGCCGAACCCTCCGAAAACGAAGAACGCCATCGCCAGGGTCATCCAGAAGAAGAACGACGGCCTAAATTTTCGGACGGTGGCGGGCGCGGCGCCTGTGGCCGTTGCAGTCATATTGAATCCCCCAAGGAGGACGGAAAGTGGCAAATTGCCGGAGCCGGTGCAACGCGAATGGTGCAGAAAAGTAAACAGCTGTTGCGCTTTTCGAAAGTGCTGCGTCACTGATCGATTATTTCGTTCTTCGCAATCGCAACAAATCGCTTTTCTTGATCGTCCAACCCCCTATCTCCGCCAGGCAATTCCAGCCCTTACAGGAGATTTTATGGGTATCATCGGCAGCACGATCAAACCGTTCACCGCGACCGCGTTCAAGGCGGGCGAGAATTTCTTCGACGTCACCGACGCGGACCTCAAGGGCAAGTGGTCGATCTTCTTCTTCTATCCGGCCGACTTCACCTTCGTGTGCCCGACCGAGCTCGAAGACCTTAACGAGCATTACAACCAGCTCCAGAAGATGGGCGTGGAAGTCTATGCGGTGTCGACCGACACGCACTTCAGCCACAAGGCCTGGCACGACACGTCCGAGAAGATCGGCAAGATCAGCTATGCCTTCCTCGGCGACCAGAACCACAATCTGGCGACCAATTTCGACGTGCTGCGCGAAGGCGTCGGCCTGGCCGACCGCGCGACCTTCGTGGTCGATCCCGAAGGTGTGATCCAGATCATGGAAATCACCTGCGAAGGCGTCGGCCGCAATGCCAACGAACTCGTCCGCAAGATCAAGGCCGCGCAGTATGTCGCCGCGCATCCGGGCGAAGTCTGCCCGGCCGCATGGGAAGAAGGCGCCGAGACGCTGGCTCCCTCGCTCGACCTCGTCGGCAAGATCTGATCGACTCCGCCCGCGCAAGCGGGCGGTAAAGCGGCGGCCCGGGCATCCCTCCCCCCCAAAAGCCCGGGCCGTCAATTTTCTCAACTTCGGAACCGAACCCATGCTCGACGCCACACTGACTGCACAGCTCAAGACCTATCTCGCCAATCTGCGCGAGCCGATCGAGCTAGTCGCATCGCTCGGCGACGATCCCAAGTCCGCCCAGACGCGCGAATTGCTGAACGAGATCGCCGCGCTGTCGGACAAGGTCTCCGCCCATTTCGACGGCGACGACCGGCGCCGTCCGAGCTTCATCATCCGCCGCGCCTCCGATGCGGAGAAGTGGGTCCGTTTCGCCGGCGTGCCGATGGGCCATGAATTCACCTCGCTGGTGCTCGCCCTGCTGTGGGCCGGGGGCCATCCGCCCAAGGTCTCCGACGAAGTGCTCGAGCAGATCCGCGCGCTCGAAGGCGATTATGCGTTCGAGATGTATTTCTCGCTCTCGTGCCACAATTGCCCCGACGTGGTGCAGGCGCTGACGCTGATGGCGCTCGAGAACCCGCGCATCACCGCGACCCTGATCGAAGGCGGCACCTTCCAGGCCGAGGTCGACGAGCGCGGCGTGATGGCGGTGCCGGCGACCTTTTTGAACGGCGAGATGTGGGCCAGCGGCAAGATGGGCGTCGAGGAAATCCTCGCGAAGCTCGACAGCAACGTCGGCGCGAAGGCCGCCGAGAAGCTCGCCGCGAAGCAGCCGTTCGAAGTGCTGGTGGTCGGCGGCGGCCCCGCCGGGGCTTCGGCCGCGATCTACACCGCGCGCAAGGGCTTCCGCACCGGCATCGCCGCCGAGCGCTTCGGCGGGCAGGTGCTCGACACGCTGGGAATCGAGAACTTCATCTCGGTGCCCTATACCGAAGGCCCGAAGCTGGCCGCGCAGCTCGAGGCGCATGTCGCCGAATACGGTATCGACGTGATGAATTTGCAGGAAGCGGCCAGGCTGATCCCTGCGACGCGCGCGGGCGACTATCACGAGGTGGTGTTCAAGAGCGGCGCCTCGCTCAAGGCGCGCGCGCTGGTGCTGGCGACCGGGGCGCGCTGGCGCAATCTCGGCGTGCCGGGCGAATTCGAATACCGCAACCGCGGCGTCGCCTATTGCCCGCATTGCGACGGACCCTTGTTCAAGGGCAAGCGCGTGGCGGTGATCGGCGGCGGCAATTCCGGCGTCGAAGCGGCGATCGACCTCGCGAATATCGTCGGCCATGTGACGCTGATCGAATTCGATCGCCAGCTGCGCGCGGACGAGGTGCTGCAGGACAAGCTCCGCCTGCTGCCCAATGTCGACATCCACCTCAACGCCCAGACCACCGAGGTCACCGGCGATGGCGAGCGGGTCAACGGGTTGATCCTGAAGGACCGCGCGAGCGGCGACGAGCGCAGGATCGAGCTCGAAGGCGTGTTCGTGCAGATCGGGCTGGTGCCGAACACGGAATGGCTCAAGGATTCGGGAATCGCGCTCAGCAAGTTCGGCGAGATCGAGATCGACCACAAGGCGGCGACCAGCATTCCCGGCATCTTCGCCGCGGGCGATTGCACTACCGTGCCCTACAAGCAGATCATCATCGCGATGGGCGAAGGCTCGAAGGCGGCGCTCTCTGCGTTCGACTACATCATCCGCAACGTGCCGGTGGGCGAGACGGTCGCGGCCTAACACCTCGTCATTGCGAGGAGCGAAGCGACGAAGCAATCCAGAGCGCCGCGCACAATCGCTCTGGATTGCCGCGCGACCTTTGGTCGCTCGCAATGACGAAAGTCAGAGGCGCGCCCGCTTGAGCACGATGTAGATCGCACCCTCGCCGCCGTGGCGGCGGTGGGCGCCGCGGATCGCGGCGATGTCGCTGGCGTGCGGGCCGGCGGCGAGCCAGTCGAGGATCTTCGCGCGGATCGCGCCGCGCCGGTTGCCGCGGTCGGCCGCATCGACCGGGCGCGGCTTACCGGTCACCACCAGCACCAGCCGCGCGCCCATCGCCTTGGCCTGCGCCAGCCCGCCGTCGAGCCGGCTGTGGGCCGCGTCGAGCGTATAGCCGTGGAGGTCGAGGGTGAAATCGGGATCGAGCTTCGCGCCCTTGAGCCTGCGCTCCCAGGTGGAATCGAGGCCGTGGCGAAGCGCAAACTGCGGCGGGGGCTTACGATCCTCCCCCTTGGGGGGAGGGGGACCGCCGCGCAGCGGTGGTGGAGGGGTGGTCGACTTGGCGGGCGGGGACACCCCTCCGTCATCGCTGCGCGATGCCACCTCCCCTTTCAGGGGAGGATCTTTTCTAGCCAAAGGCACCACCGTCTTCGCCAGCCGCTGCCACAGCGCCTTTTCCTCTGGGCTGAGCCCGCGCGGGCCGGTAAATGCGGATTCGGGCATCAGTTCACGCCGAGGCGGAGGAGCGTGCCCTTGGGCAGCAGCAGCACCGCCTGGCCGCGCGCGCTCATCCCGCCGGCGGTGAGCCGCGCCTGTTCGCCCGCGCCCCAGAAGGTGTCGAAGCGGTTCGCGCCCTTGATCGCGCCGCCGGTATCCTGCGCGATCCACAGCCCGCTGGCGCGCGGATTGTCCATGTCGAGGAACACCGGCGCGCCGAGCGGGACGTATTTCGGATCGGCCGCGACCGAGCTTTCCGCCCGCACCGGCACGCTCAGCGCGCCGAGCGGGCCGTCACCGATCAGTTCCTTGAAGAACACCCAGCTCTTGTTCTCGCGCATCAGCGCATCGCCATCGGCCGGATGCTCGCGCAGATAGGCCATGATCCCCTGCATCGAGCCCGCATACTGGCCCGGCTGGTCGCCGATCAGCCCGCGGTCGCGCATCACCCCGCCGATCCCGGTGTAATCGCGCCCGTTCTGTCCGGCATAGCCGATCCGCATCACCGTGCCGTCGGGCGCGCGCAGCCGGCCGGAGCCCTGCACCTGGAGGAAGAAGAATTCGACCGGATCGGCCGCCCAGGCGATCTCGAGGCCCTTGCCGGCAAGCGCCCCGTCCTCGATCTCGCCGCGCGAATAATAGGGGGCATATTTTCCATCGAGCATCCGGCGCCCGAGCGGCGGATTGCCGGTGCGTTCGGCCGGCGGAATTTCATCGGGCCAGCCGCGCGCCATGTCGGCCGGCAGCGCATAGACCGGCACGTCGAAGCCCGGTTGCCGCGTGCGGACGCCGGAAATCTCCGGCTCGTAATAGCCGGTCGCGAAGGCCTTGCCGTCGCCGACCACCGCGGTTTCGAACCAGGTCTTGAAGAAGCCGGCCGCGTCGTTCGGATTCCAGCCAGGCGCGGCGGCGCAAGCCGGGCGCCAGTCGTCGGCGCGAGTCAGCCCGCTGCCGTCGGTGCGCGCGAGCAGGCGCGGGCAGCTTTCGACGAAGGAGGCGAGCGCCGCGGCCGCATCGGCTTGGGCAAGGCCGAGCGAGCCGACGCCGCGGCCCCTGGCGATGCCCAACAGCAATGCGGTTTCCGGAACCGGGGCCGGAGCGGGGGTTGCCGAAGGTGCCGGTGTGGGGCGGGGTGTGGGGCGGGTCGTCGGGCGGGGTGACGGCGCGGGCCGCGGCCCTTCGACCTTGGGGATGACGTTGCAGCCGGCAAGCAAGGCCAGCGCGGCCAGCGCTACCAGCCCGCGCATCCCCCCGGTCATGCGGAAATCAGCCTTCGTCGGCTTCGTCGAGCAGCCAGTCGGGCGCCGCCGAAGTAACGTCGCGCATGAAGGTCCATACGTCGCGGCTTTCGACCGCATCGTTGAGCGAACCGGCCACGACCTGGCCATCCTTGTCGCGTGTCACCGAAGCGATATCGGCGGAGAAGCGCACGGTGATGCGCGCGACCTTGCCTTCGAGCGAGGCGGCGACCAGCTCGGTCTCCTCGATCCGGACGAGCCGATTATCGAGCGTTTCGCCCGCCTGTTCGCGCTCATCGATCGCGGCGGTGAAGTGATCGTATACGTCGCGGTCGCACAATTGCGCCAGCTCGGCCTTGTCGCCGCGCCAGAAGGCTTCGAGAATCACGCCGTATGCCGCCTTCGCGCCTTCGAGAAACGACATCACCTCGAACCCGCGGTCGGCACCGCCGATCGCGCGCAGGCCCTGTTCGAGCGCGGGCGGATAAAGCCCGATCTCGCGCTGGCGGAACGGCGTCTGGATCGGCTGGGGCGCGGCTTGAGTGGCCGGGCGCGCCGGGGCGGCGCCGCCTTCGGGCTGGTCGAACCGCGTGGGCACCGGCTCTTCCTCATGCTCCGCACGGCGGCCGAGCACGGAATAGAGCCTGAGGCCCAGGAAGGCGGCGATCATGGCCAGGATGACGATTTCGTAGATCATTGCGCTTGGGCTCAAAAAAACCGTTTACCATGGGTGATGCGGGGACGCACCACCCGATTTACGCTACTCCTGCATGAAATAGGTACGGAACACAAATGAACAACCGGTGCATCGGGTCCCGAAGGCGCGAAGCTGTGGCAACCGTGCGACCAAACGGCGCCCATTCCAGCCCCCCTCCTCCGCATAGCGCGTTGCGGGGCCGTGGCTTGAATGCTAGGCGCCCGCCCGACCAAGGGATTTTCTGAAAGAAAGTGCACAATCATGGCCGATGAAGGCAACGTCCTGACCAATCTCGACAATGGCAGCGCTGCCAACGGTGCCGACAATTCGCCGATCGCCGGCCTGCTGTCGCAATATGTGAAGGACCTTTCGGTCGAAAATCCGAAGGCGCCGGAAAGCTTCCAGTGGCAGGAACAGCCCGAGCTGGACGTGCAGTTCAACATCGGCGCGCGCACGATCAACGAAGAAGTTCACGAGATCGAGCTCAGGATCAGCGCCACCGCGACGACGTCGCTCGGAACGGTCTATGTGGTCGAGCTGGCCTATTGCGGGCTGATCGGCCTGCGCAATCTGCCCGACGATCAGGCCCACGCCTTCCTGTTCGCCGAAGGCCCGCGGATCCTGTTCCCCTTCGCCCGCCGCGTGGTCGCCGATGCGACCCGCGATGCCGGCTTTGCGCCGCTGCTGCTCGATCCGATCGATTTCCAGGGGCTCTATCTGCAGAACCTCCAGCGCCAGCAGGAAGAAGGCGGCGAGGCTCCGGTCACTCAGTAAGCGGCGCGCGGGGGGATCGCCGTGAGCCTGATCAGGAATGTCGGTACGATCGGCGGGCTGACCGCCGTCAGCCGCGTGTTCGGCTTCATGCGCGACATGCTGTTCGCGCGGCTGTTCGGGGCAGGATTGGCGGCGGACGCGTTCCAGCTTGCCTTCACCCTGCCCAACACCTTCCGCCGACTGTTCGCCGAGGGCGCCTTCTCGGTCGCCTTCGTGCCGATGTACGGCAAGAAGCTCCATGGCGAAGACGGCGAGCGCGAGGCGGGGATCTTCGCCAACGACGTGCTCTCGGTGTTCGTCTGGGTGCTGTTCGGCTTCTCGGTGCTGTGCATCCTCGGGATGGAAGGCATCGTCTGGCTGCTGGCGCGCGAATACCAGCATATCCCCGGCAAGTTCGAACTCTCGGTCACGCTGGCGCGAATCACCTTCCCCTATCTCGGCCTGGTCAGCGTGGTCGCGCTGCTGTCGGGCATCCTCAACACCCGCTCGCGCTTCGGCCCGGGCGCGGTCGCGCCGGTGTTGTTCAATTTCGCGCTGATCGGCGGCCTGCTGTGGGGCTGGTATTTCGACTATTCCGACCGCCTGAAAGCCTTTGCCCAGAGCTGGGCGCTGCCGGTCGCGGGCCTCCTCCAGCTGGTGTTCCTGCTGTGGTCGCTGAAGCGCTCCGGAGTCGGCCTGAAGATCCACTGGCCGCGCATGACGCCCGACACCAAAGTGCTGCTGTGGCGGATCTTCCCCGCGACCTTCGGCGCGGGCATCTACCAGATCAGCCAATTGGCCGACACGTTCTTCGCCACCAGCCTGCCGCAGGGCTCGCTGACCCTGCTCAAGATGGGCGACCGGCTGAACCAGATGCCGCTCGGCATCGTCGGCATCGCGCTCGGCACCGCGATCCTGCCCGCGCTGTCGCGCCATATCGCCGGCGGCGACCAGAGCGGCGCGGCCAAGTTGCAGGGCCGCGCGATCGAACTCGCGACGCTGCTGACCCTGCCTTCCGCCGCCGCGCTCGCGGTCTGCGCCCCGGCCTTCGTCAACGCCTTCTTCGTCGGCGGCAAGTTCACCGCCCATGACGGCGCGATCATGACCGAGATCGTGGTCGCGCTGGTCTGCGGCCTGCCGTCCTACGTGCTGGTGAAGGTGCTCGAGCCCGGCTATTTCTCGCGCGGCGACACGCGCACCCCGGTGATGACCGCGGCCTCGGCGCTGGCGTTCAACATCTTCCTCAATCTCGCGGTGGTCCGCCAATTCGGGATCGTCGGCCTCGCGGGCGCGACCGCCTGCTCGGCCAGTCTCAACTGCGTGCTGCTTTACGCGAACCTTCACCGGCGGAACCATTTCCGCTTCAGCCTGCCGCTCGCGGGCCGGATCCTGCGCCAGCTGCTCGCCGCAGGCGTGATGGCGGTGGCGCTGTGGTTCCTGCTGCAAGCGACGATGCCGTGGTACTCTGGCACGGTCGCGAGCAAGGCCGGCGGGATCGTGCTGCTCGTGGTGGTGGGGCTGGTGGTCTATGGCGCCGCCGCGCTGCTGTTCAGGGCGTTCGACCAGGAAGATTTGCGGATGCTGCGCCGTAAATCGAAGCGCACCATCGACGAGGAAATCCCGGGCTTTTAGTTTTCTTCCCCCTTGATGGGGGGAAGCGAAGCTGGCCGAAGGCCAACGATGCGTAGACTAGGCAACTCGTTGCCTAGTCGTAGCTGGATGGGGGTGAGACTGCGCCCTGCCGAGACATCACCCCCACCCAACTCCGGCTAATCGGCAAAGTCGATAAGCCTCCCTATCCCTCCCCCATCGAGGGGAGGAAGGGTCTGGCCTCTCTCGTCGCTTCCGGCTATGCGGCGACCCATGGAACGGTTCTCCAACGTCAAGACCTGCACGGGTCGGGTGGCCCGAAAGCGCTTGGGGCGATGGCGTGTGGGCTCGCGCTTTTCGCGCTGAACTCACATTTTCCGCCACAACTCAATCGGCGGACCTAACCGAATTCCCTTCACGAAAGACTGAACAACATGCGCGTCGTTTCCGGCATCCAGCCCACCGGCCAACTCCATCTCGGCAACTACCTTGGCGCGATCCGCAACTGGGTCCGCATGCAGGACGCGATGGAAGAGGCCAATCGCGCTCAAGCGGCCGCGGGCGACAGCGCACCGGGAAACCCGTGCCTGTTCTTCCTCGCCGACCTCCACGCGATCTCGATGCCGCACGTCCCGGCCGAGCTCCATTCCGCGACGCTCGAGATGGCGGCGGCCCTCGTCGCCTGCGGGATCGATCCCGACCGCTCGATCCTGTTCAACCAGGCCCAGGTGCCCGCCCATTCCGAACTGCAATGGCTGCTGACCGGCACCGCCCGGATGGGCTGGCTGAACCGGATGACCCAGTTCAAGGACAAGTCGGGCAAGAACCGCGAAGGCGCCTCGATCGCACTCTACACCTATCCGGTGCTGCAGGCGGCCGACGTGCTGCTCTACCAGGCGACCCATGTCCCGGTGGGTGAGGACCAGAAGCAGCACCTTGAGCTGGCGCGCGACATCGCGCAGAAATTCAACAACGATTTCTGCCCGGAAGACGCGCCGCTGTTCACCTTGCCCGATCCGATCATCCCGCCCGAGGCGGCGCGGATCATGAGCCTGCGCGACGGTACGGCCAAGATGTCCAAGTCCGATCCGTCGGACATGAGCCGGATCAACCTGACCGACGATGCCGATGCGATCATGGCCAAGGTCAGGAAGGCCAAGACCGATCCCGAACCGCTCCCGAGCGAGACCGCCGGGCTCGAAGGCCGGCCCGAGGCGCTCAACCTCGTGTCGATCTATGCGGCGATCGAGGGATCGAGCCCCGGGAAGGTGCTGGCGGAATTCGGCGGCCAGGGCTTCGGTTCGTTCAAGCCGGCTTTGGGCGAGCTGCTGGTCGCGACGCTGAGCCCGCTGTCCGCGCGCTTCGTCGAGCTCAAGCGCGACCGCGAGGAACTCGATGCGATCCTCGCCAAGGGCGCGTTCAAGGCCCGCGACCTCGCCGGGCCCACGCTCGACGGCGCCTATCGCGCCTTGGGGCTGGTGCGCGGCTGAACCCGTTTGCGGGAACACGAAGGATGCCGCTCCGTTCATCGGCGGAGCGGCACCGTTCAAGGCCTATTCAGCGCGACTCCGTCAGGATAGTATTGCCGTGGGTGCGAGTGCGCCGTGGGGCGCGGCCGGAGAATCGACATGACGAGTAAGATCAAGAACATCGGACGGTCGCTGAAACTGGCGGCGGTCCCCTTGATGCTGGCCGCGTTGGCCGCATGCACCACCGGCTTCCGTGCCGATGTCTCGCGCTTCCAGAGCCAGCTTCCGGCTCCGCAGGGGCAGACTTTCGCGGTCGTCGCCGACGATCCCAAGCTCGCGGGCGGGCTCGAGTTCGCGCAATATGCGCGACTGGTCGACGCGCAGATGGAAAAGCTCGGCTACCACGAGGCATCGCCCAGCTCCGCAACCCTGCTGGTGCGGTTCGACTATGGCGTGGACAATGGCCGCGAGCGCAACACCGGCTTCAGCCGCGATCCGTTCTGGTCGCCGTGGTACGGCGGCGGTTATGGCTTCTACGGCCGCCGTGGGCCGTTCCGTGGCCGCATGTGGGGCTATGGCTGGTACGATCCGTTCTTCGACGACGGGCTCGACACGGTGACGGTCTACACCAGCGGCATCGACTTGAAGATCGACAATGCGGCGGACGGCAAGCGCCTGTTCGAAGGCAAGGCCGAAGCGGTCTCGACCTCGAAGCACCTGCAATATCTGGTGCCCAACCTGGTCGAAGCGATGTTCACCAACTTCCCCGGCAATTCGGGCGAGACGGTGCGGATCACGGTCGCGCCCGAGACCGACAAGAAGCCCTGAGCTTCCGTGCAAAGCGATTCGTGAAAAGGCGGGCCGTGAGGTCCGCCTTTTTCATTTGTAGGCCGGCGAGTTCCCGCCGCCGGGACGAAGCGAGCGGCAAACGGGATGCGCTCCCTCCCGGGCGGGTGCCAGCGGCCGGGCGATATCCTATTCAGGTGCCGGACATTCCTTGGACGGGATCGGTATTTTGCAGCGACTGGCACGGAAGCCTGGCTTCCGCATGGGGTATTTTTGCAGCGCGCAGGCGCTTCGGCTCCTGATGTTTCTGGCTCTCGCGCTCGGCGTTGCGATGCCGGTGCAGGCCCGCCTCCAGTGCGTGACCTATGCCCGTGCGGAATCCGGCATCGACATCCACGGCAACGCCAGGACCTGGTGGGACCAGGCCGAAGGCCATTACCGCCGCGGGCAGGAGCCCAGGGTCGGCGCGGTGCTGAACTTCCGCCCGAGTGCCGCGATGCCTATGGGCCATGTCGCGGTGGTCAGCAGGATCATCGACAGCCGCACGATCGCGCTGGACCATGCGAACTGGTCGCGCCCGGGCATGGTCGAACACGATGCGCTGGCGGTGGACGTCTCGGAAAAGGGCGACTGGAGCGAAGTCCGCGTGTGGAACGCGCCGAGCGGCTCGCTCGGCCTGCGCCAGAACCCGACCTTCGGCTTCATCTACGGCGAGGAAGAAAGCGCTGGCGGCCCCGTTATCGCGCAAGCGCCGGACAGCGGCGCCGATGTCGCCCTCGCCCGCGCCGACCCCTTCGCTTCCCGTCTCGGGCTGTAACGCCGCTCAGGCCGCCTTGCGCGGCAGGCACGCGCGGCGCAGCCGCGCCAGCACCGGCTCGTAGAGCAATTCCTCGAACATGATCCCCGCGCGGTCGTCCTCGACCCAGACTACGGTCGCGGGGAGATAAGCCAGCCCGTCGAGCTTGATCAGCACCCGGTCGTCGGTCCGGGCGCCCCAGGCGCGCCGGTCCACCATGCAGCCGATCGGGGAAAGATCGAGCACTTCCAGATCCACTACCCCGCCGGTGCGCGAGGTGCGGCATTTTGCCATCAGCGGCTGAGCCGGTTTCGATATGCCGGATTGGGACATGGCACGTCTCGTTGATTGCGCGGTGCCGGCGGACAATCGCTTACGCCCCTGACCCTGGACACGCGCGCTCCGACAGCGGCAATATCCTATGACGAATTTTCATCAGCAAAGCGCTTAGAGACGGGGCTAATTTGAGGTTAACGCGCCGGAACCCAAGGGGTGCGCGGCCGGGATTTTCAGCCCTGCAGCGCCGCATGGCCTCCGGTCGAACCGAAGCCGCCCGCCCCGCGCACGGTCTCGTCCAGTTCCTCCACCGCCACCCAGCTCGCGCGGGTCACCGGCGCGAGCACCAGCTGCGCGATCCGGTCGCCCCGGCGGATCGCGAACGGCTCCGCGCCGTGGTTGATCAGGATCACCTTGAGCTCGCCGCGATAATCGGAATCGATCGTGCCCGGTGTGTTGGGCAGGCTGATCCCGTGCTTGAGCGCGAGGCCCGAGCGCGGCCGGACCTGGATTTCGTAACCGGCCGGGATCGCCAGTGCGAAGCCGGTCGCGACCGCGTGGCGCGCGCCCGAAGCCAGCGTCACATCCTCGGCCGAAAGCACGTCGGCCCCGGCAGCGCCCGCGGTGGCATAGAGCGGCAGTTCGAGACCCTCGCCATGTTCCAGCCGTTTAACCTGCACCGGAACAATTGGGTCCCTACCTGTCGAGGGCATCGGCAATCCTTTCCATCAGCTTGAGCGCGACCGCGTCCTTCGACATCGGCTCCCACGTGTCGACCGACCGTGGGCCGACAATATGGACGGTGTTCATGTCGCCCCCCATCGTGTCGCCCGACACGTCGTTCGCGACGATCCAGTCCACGCCCTTGCTCTTGCGCTTCTTCTTCGCGTTGTCGATCAGGTTTTCGGTCTCGGCCGCGAAGCCGACCAGCAGCTTCGGGCGCTTGCTCCCGGCCGCGACGGACGCAAGGATATCGGGGTTCTCGGCCAGGATCAGCGCGGGCGGCGCACTGCCGCGTTTCTTGATCTTGTCGCCCGCCACGTCCTTCGCGCGCCAGTCGGCCACCGCGGCGACCATCACCGCCGCATCGGCCGGCAGCGCATGCTTGACCGCTTCCTGCATCTCGCGCGCGGATTCGACGTCGATCCGCTCGACCCCGGGCGGGGTGCGCAGCGTCACCGGCCCGGTCACCAGCGTGACGCGAGCACCGAGCGCGGCGGCCGCGGCGGCGATCGCGAAGCCCTGCTTGCCCGACGAACGATTGGCGATGTAGCGCACCGGATCGATCGGCTCATGGGTCGGCCCCGCGGTGACCAGCACATGCCTGCCGTAGAGCGGGCGGTGCTCCGGATCGATCTCGAAACCCGGCTGGCCGTCGAGCGGATCGGCCATGTAAGCCTGCATCTCGCCGGTCGCGGTTTCGGGTGCGGCGGCGCCCGAACCGGTGCGAACCAGATGGTTGATCGCTTCGAGATCGGTCGGCGGGGCGGATTTGGCCGCGCCTTTCTTCGCGAACAGCGGGCTCGCGAAATCGGGCTTGAATTCGAACGCCTCTTCCGCGGGAAGCTCGGCCTCGGCGAAGTGCTCTTCGGCGAATTCGACTTCGGGGGGCTCTTCCTCGACCGGGAAATCCGCGGGGATCGCCGGGATGTCGCCATATTCGACTTCCTCGTCGAGGATCTTCCGCTGGGTCGAGCGGGTGATGATCGACGCGAGCAAGCCGCTGAGGCCGCCGCGGGCGCCGCCCGCCGGCTCGTCATCTTCCGGTTCCTCCTCGGGCTCGAGCGCCTCGAGATAGCCGGCGATGTCGCCCGCCCCGGCATCCCCCGGATCGACCCCGAGGATATCCGCGATCTCGAGCCAGATCATCTCCGGCTCGGGCAGGCGCCCGGCGCCGAATTCGCCGCAGGCCATCGGCCCCTCGTCGGGCTGCATCACCGCGACCCCGGCCTGGCGCAGCCAGCCGACATTGCGCTGGGTCGCCTCATGCTCCCACATGCGGACATTCATCGCCGGGACCGCGAGCACCGGCTTGTCGGTCGCGAGAATCAGCGTGGTGCCGAGATCGTCCGCGATCCCGGCCGCCATCTTCGCGAGCAGGTCCGCCGTCGCCGGGCACACCACCACCAGATCGGCCTCGCGGCTGAGCTGGATATGGCCCATCTCGGCTTCGTCCTTGAGATCCCACAGCGAGGTATAGACCTTGTTCTCGCTGAGCGCGGCCAACGTCATCGGGGTCACGAATTGCGAGCCGCCGTCGGTCAGCACGCAGGTGACGTGCCCGCCGCCCTTGCGGATCAGCCGGACGAGCTCGCACGATTTGTAGGCGGCAATGCCACCTCCGACGACGAGCAAAATGCGCGGATCGGTCATATCCTGCGTGACCCTCCCGGCCAGAACGTTCATGGCTTCAAACCTAGCGGCGCAGCGATGGCTAGGCTAGCCTAGCAACTGCTTGGTTAAGGTTTGCCTATAAGGCCGTTAGCCAGAACATGGGCATGGAGCCAGTGGAGAACAATATGCGCCTGATCCTTACCGCAATCCTGCTCGCGACGGGGCTGTTCTACCTGATCGGCGGGCTCGGCTTCGTGATCACGCCGCATGCGATCGGCCCCGAATTCGGCCTGTCCGCCAACGGCGCGCAAGGCTGGTCGACGATCCGCGCCGACATGACCGCATTTTTCCTGGTGGTCGGCGCGTGCCTTGCGTGGGGTGCCTGGCGCCGTGCGGGCGACATGCTGCTGGTGCCCGCCGCGCTGTGCGGGATCGCCTTCACCGGCCGGGTGATCAGCCTGTTCGTCGATGGGGGCTATGACGGCGCCTGGTCGCCGATGCTGGGCGAGGCCTTCACGGTGATCGCGGCGATCGCCGGCAACCGTCTGCTGCCGCATCACAAGGTCGAGGAAATCGCCGGCTGAGCGAGCGGGCGGCCCAGCGCCGCCCGGCCGAGATCGGCCAGCGCGCGCGGGACAAAGGCGAGGCCCATGCAGTAGGCGGGCAGGATCAGCAGGTTCCAGTAGAAATTGTCGGTCCGCGCGAACACCGACATCAGCACAATATGGCCGGCGAACCACAGCGCCGCGAATAGCCCGCGCCGCCCGCCGAGCGCGAGCCAGCCAAGCAGCGGCAACACCGCGGCCGGCCCGGCCAGCCAGTCGGGCAGCGCCCCCAGCAATGTCGAGCCGACCAGCGGCCCGACGAACAGCGCCGGCCCGGCCAGCGCGTCCCACCCGGGAGAGACCGGATCGCCGGGAAGCAGCAGCGCCGTGACCGCCCGCGCATGCAGCGCCATCCCGGCGGCGAACAGCGCGAGCAGCACGGCGAGCGCGCCCAGCTCGCGCCAGCTCCGCCGGTCCAGCGCGAACACCGCCCACAGCAGCACGAACGGCAGCGCGATCTCGCGGATCGCGATCGCCCCCGCCGCCAGCAGCAGCGCGGGCCACCAGCGCCGCGGGCGGTATACTGCGAGCGCCAGCGACAGCAGCAGGCCGGCATACATCTCGTGCGTCAGCGCGACCGCCGGGGCGAAGGAGAACACTCCGGCCACGCCGAGCATCAGCACCGCGGCGGCGCGTTCGGGAAGAATCGTCCGGAGCTCAAGCGCGGCGATCCAGGCCAGCACGTTGGCGGCGAGCAGCGCAATCGCGAGGACCCGCATCGCCGGGAGGCCGAGTTGCAGATCGAGCCAGGCAAGGGTCGGCTGGCGCACGGTCACGAACGGCTTCACTGGATAATTGCCCGCGCGCTGTTCGCTCACCGCGGCGGGATAATAGCCCTCGCCCGCCGCCATCCGTGCCAGCGTCCGTTCGTAGAGCCGATTGTCGCCCGCATGGGCCTTGGCCGCGACGCGTTCGCTGCGTGCTTTCACTTCTCCGCGAAAACCCGCGACGTTCTGCGCGCTCCAGACCGAGGCGAGCGCCGCCGCGAGCAGCAGCAGGATCGCGGCCCAGCGCGGCAGGCGCCGCAGCGGGGCGCCGATCGCCGCCCACCGGCCCGCGAGGCCCGGATCAGCCGGCGGCATCGGCCCGGGAGGAGCGCCAGAGCGAGCGCAGCGCGACCGGCGTGAACACCAGCGCGACAAACAGCGCCGGGGCGATCACCGCGCCCCAGTAGAAATTTCCCGGCCGCCCGGCGATCATGAAGGCGGTGCCGTAACCGAGATAGAGCAGCGTGCCGAAACTGCCGGCCGGGGATTTCCACCCGGCCCAGCCGAGCAGGATCAGCACCACCGCCGGCCCCGCGAGCCAGTGCGGCAGGAACCGCAGATTGCTCGCGAGCACGAAATCGGACAGCCAGCCCGAGAGCCCGCGCAGCGCGAGCCACGAGGGCGAAGGCCGGTCGCCCGGCAGCACATGCTCGGCAACCAGATGGAGGTGGACCGCGAGGCCGGCGAAGAATGCCGCCACCAGCAGGCTCCACGCCGCGCCTTCCTTCCAGTCGCGCCGCCAGAAAGCCATCGCCGCAATCAGCAGCACGAACGGCAGCGCATGTTCGCGGATCGCCAGCGCCAGCGCCGCGGCCGCGAGCGAAGCACCCCATCGGCCCGGCCGGTGCAATCCGAAGGACAGCGCCAGCAGCATCCCCGCCCAGAGTTCGTGGAGCACGAAGTAATAGCGGTTGAGGCCGAGCGAAGCGCCGGCGAGCAGCAGCGCGATCGCCAGCGGCCGGTGTTCCCTGCCGCCCGGCTCCTCGCCGAGCCGCCGCCACCATGCGGCGAGCACCGCCGCGAGCAGGATCAGCGATGCGGCGACCTGCCCGGGCTCGCCGATCCATGCCTCGATATAGGCGAGCGTCGGCAGGCGCACCGCGAGGCCGGGACGGACCGGGTAATCCTGCCGGCGGTGCTCGTCGACGACGAAGTCGTAGTAATTCTCGCCGTGGCGGATGCGCTCGATCACCCGGTCGTACAGCGCCAGATCGTCGTCGCGCGGGCGCTCCGCCGGAGTTGCCTGGGGTAACGCCTGTGCGGTCTTGGCCGGGGGAGCGCGCTGCGCGGTCGGGTCTTCAGCGGTGATCGGCACCAGCGCCGACGCGACGATCGCCAACAGCAGCGCGAACAGCGCCGCGCGCGCGGGCAGGCGCGGCCAATGGGCGAAACGGTCCCAGGCCGGCGCCGCGGCAGTCACCCCAGCCATCCGGCCCACACGGCCGCCCACACCAGCGCGCCGCCGATCAGCAGCGCCGCGGCATAGCCCGGCCAGCGCGCGCGCCCTTCGCGGCGCACCCACATGATCTCGACTTCGGGCAGAGGCGGCGCCTCGGGCGCGCCGCCGCGCGCGGGAATGCGGTCTTCGAGCCGGCGGATCAATTCGGGCAGGCGCAGCAGCGTCTCGAAATCGCTCCGCAGCCGGTCCGCCAGCGCGGCTTCGGGGCCAAGCTCATCGCGGATCCAGCTGCGCACGAACGGCGCGGCGACGTCCCACATGTTGATCGACGGATCGAGCTGGGTCGCGACCCCTTCGACCATCACCATGGTCTTCTGCAGCAGCAGCAGATGCGGCTGGGTCTGCATGTCGAAATCGCGGGTGATCGCGAACAGCCCGTCGAGCATCTGGCCGACCGACAATTCGCTCACCGGCTTGCCGCGCATCGGTTCGCCCACCGCGCGCAATGCGGTCGCGAATTCGTCGACCGAATGGTGCGCCGGCACATATTGTGCTTCGAAATGGATTTCGGCGACGCGGCGGTAATTGCCGGTGGTCAGGCCATAGAGGATCTCCGCGAGCCACTGACGGGCGCGCCGGTCGATCCGCCCCATGATCCCGAAGTCGATCGCGACGATCGTGCCGTCGGCGGTCACGAACAGATTGCCCTGGTGCATGTCCGCGTGGAAGAAGCCCGCGCCGATCGCCTGGGTGAGGAACGCCAGCACCAGCCGCTCGGCCAGTCTGGGCAGATCGTGTCCGGCGGCCTTGAGCGCGGCGGTGTCGCTGATCTTGATCCCGTCGACCCATTCGGAAGTCAGCACGCGGCCATTGGTGCGGTCCCAGTCGATCGCCGGGATGCGATAGCCTTCGAACCCCTTCATCGCATCGGCGAGTTCGCTGGCAGAGGCGGCTTCGCGGCGCAGATCCAACTCGCGCGCGGTCCAGCGCTTGAAGTTCTCGATCGTCAGCCGCGGGCGCAGCCGCGCGGCCTCACCGCCGAGCGCTTCGAGATGGGCGGCGGCCCATTGATAGGTCTCGATGTCCTTTTCGAACCGGCGGCGAATGCCGGGGCGCAGCGCCTTGACCGCGACTGTGCGGCCATCGGTGGTGACGCCCTTGTAGACCTGCGCGATCGAGGCGGAGCCGACCGGATCGGGATCGACGCTGGTAAACAAAGCTTCGAGCGGCGCGCCGAAGCTCGCCTCGATATCGGCCTTGATCGTCTCGAACGGCGACGGCGGCAGATTATCCTGCAGCGAGAGCAGATTCTGCACCGCGACGTCGCCGACGATGTCGGGCCTTGTCGCGAGCGACTGGCCGAGCTTGATCGCGGCCGGGCCGATCGCGCGGAACGCGCTCGCATAGTCCGCCTGCTTCGGCTGGAACGTGCCGAAGCGCGCGAGCCAAGCCAGCCGGCGCACCGGCGCGGGCGTGTTCGGATCGCGCTCGATCCCGCGCAGCGCGCCATGCCGCGCGAGCGTGCGGCCCCATGTGAGGAGCCTGAAGATATGGGTTGCCGGCCGGGTCATTTACGGGGCTGGGTCCCCGCCTGCGCGGGGACGCGATCCAGCTTGCGCAGGATCACGTCTTCCACCCCGAATGGATCGCGACCAGCCCGCCGAGGATCGGCTCGACCTTCGTCTGGCTGAAGCCCGCCGCGCGGATCATCTTTTCGAATTCGGGCATCGTCGGGAAGCGGCGGATCGATTCGATCAGATAGCGATAGCTGTCCTCGTCCCCCGCGATCGCCTTGCCGATCCGGGGCACCAGCTTGTGCGAATAGAGATCGTAGGCCTCCTTGAAGCCGGGCCATTCGGTGGTCGAGAATTCGAGGCAGTAGAACCGCCCGCCATGCTTGAGCACGCGGTGCGCTTCCTTCAGCGCGCGGTCGATATGGGTGACGTTGCGAATGCCGAAGGCAATCGTATAGGCATCGAAGAAGCGCGGCGGGAAGCTCAGTTCCTCGGCGTTCTGGCGCGACCACACGAGATCGTCGAGCCCGCGCTCCATCGCCCGTTCGATCCCGACGTCGAGCATTTCCTGGTTGATGTCGGACACGGTGACCGTCGCGCCGCGCGCCGCCATGCGGAAGGCGATGTCACCGGTCCCGCCCGCCATGTCGAGGATCTGCTCGCCCGGCTGCGGCTTCACCCGGCGGACGAAGCGGTCCTTCCACAGGCGGTGCATCCCACCCGACATCGCGTCGTTCATGATGTCGTATTTCGCCGCGACGTTGGAGAACACCGCGCCGACCCGCGCGGTCTTCTCGGCCGCATCGATGTCTTCGTAACCGAAGGATACTGTGTCGTTCATGGCTTTCCCTCTAGCGGCGCGGGTTTCGGCGCGCCAGCCGGGACTTTCCGCCTGAGCGCCAGCGCCGAAAGCCCGATCCCGGCGAGGATCAGCCCCATTCCGAACCAGTGATACGGATAAAGCACCTCGCCCAGCAGCAGCGCCGAAAGCAGCGCGCCGAACAGCGGCATCAGCGTGATCGCCTGCCCCGCGCTCGCCGCGCCGATCGCATGCGTCGCCCAGTTGTAGACGAAATAGGAGATCAGCGACGGGAACAGCGAGACATAGAAGAATGCGCCGAACACCCCGGCGCTCCAGTGAACCGTCGCCCCGTCATGCCATTCGAGCGCGGCCAGCGGCCCGGTGCAGAGCATGCCGATCCAGAAGGTCACCGCGACGAAGCTTTCCGGCGCGGTCTTCGGGCGCAGCCGCAGCAGCACCGTATAGAGCGCCCAGACCACGCAGGCGCCGAGCGCCAGCGCATCGCCGAAGCCGAAATGGAGCCGCAGCGCGGCCGAGGGATCGCCCTTGAACACCACCGCCGCGACCCCGAGCATCGACAGCCCCACCCCGAGCCCCTGCAAGGCCGGCGCGCGGCTGCGGAAGAACAGGAAGTCGAACGCCAGCACCAGCGGCGGAATCGAGGCCTGCAGCAGCAGCGCATTGGTGGCCGAGGTGAAGCGCAGGCTTTCATAGAGCAGCGAATTGAACGCGCCGATCCCGACCACCCCGAGCAGCAGCACGATCTTCCAGCTGCCGAGCAGCGCCGCGCGGTCGCGCCAGACCGACCGCGCGGCGAACGGCAGCAGGATCAGCGACGCGCAGCTCCAGCGCACGAAGGCGAGGGTGAAGGGCGGAATATCGTCGCGCACCGCGCGCCCGACGATCGAGTTCCCGGCCCAGAACAGCATCACCACGCCGAGCATCGCGAAGGCGCGCCAATGCCCGTCAGAGTGGTGCTTGTCGGAATGCATGGCGCCCCTTAGGGCCGGGCAGTCCCTATGGCGAGAGGCACCATGCCCGAGCTTCCCGAAGTCGAAACCACCGTGCGCGGCCTCGCCCGCTACCTCGACGGCGAGCGGATCACCCGCGTCGCGGTCAACCGCGCGGATCTGCGCCGCGCCTTCCCGCCCGACCTCGTCCAGGCGCTGACCGGCGCGAAAGTCACCGGCCTCGGCCGCCGCGCCAAATACGGGCTGATCCACACCGACCGCGACCAGACGATGGTGTTCCACCTCGGCATGAGCGGGCGCTGGCGGATCGATCCGGGCGAGCTCGGCAAGCACGACCATCTGGTGCTCGAAACCGCGTCCCACCGGTTCGCGCTGAACGATGCGCGGCGCTTCGGCTCGGTCGACCTGATCGATACCGGCAGGCTCGACCAATGGCCGCAATTCGCCGCGCTCGGCCCCGAGCCGCTCGGCGACGAACTCACCCCGGCCTATCTCAAAGCCGCGCTCGCGGACCGCAAGCAGGCGATCAAGCTGCTGCTGCTCGACCAGCGGATCGTCGCCGGGCTCGGCAATATCTATGTCTGCGAAGCCTTGTTCCGCGCGGGCATCTCGCCTTTGCGCGCGGGCGGCGCGGTCACGCTGCCGATGCTGAAGAAGCTCGTGCCGGCGATCAAGGCGGTGCTGACCGAATCGATCGAGGACGGCGGCTCGACCCTGCGCGACTATGCAAGGCCCGACGGCGAGCTCGGCTATTTCGCGACCCGCTTCGACGTCTATGGCCGCGAAGGCGAACCCTGCCGTGGCGGGCACGGCACCGTGAAGCGGATCGTGCAGGGCGGCCGCAGCACCTGGTACTGTCCCAAGTGCCAGAAGTGAGGCCCCGCCTGTACGCGGCGGGAGACCCGGCGCGATTAGGGCTCACAAATGTTGACGATTCGGCCCTCCCCGGTTAAGGGCCGCGCTTTCGCGGTTCCGGTTCAGCTGAACGCCGCGGTTTTGCACGATTTTTGACAGGACGAACATGGCCAATACGCCGCAAGCCAAGAAGCGCATTCTCCGCAACGCCAACCGCGCGCAGATCAACGGTGCGCGCATCAGCCGCATCCGCAGCTTCGTGAAGAAGGTCGAGACTGCGATTGCCGGCGGCGACAAGACCGTGGCTGCCGAGGCGCTCAAGGCCGCGCAGCCCGAGATGGCCCGCGGCGTCGCCCGCGGCGTGCTCCACAAGAACACCGTCGCGCGCAAGATGTCGCGCCTCTCGAAGCGAATCGCCGCGCTTTAAATTCGGGCGATTCGGCCCGGCCCCGAACAGCCGGCCAGTCGCATTTCGAGAACGTAAAACGAACGGGGCCGGTGTGATGAACACCGGCTCTTTTTGCGTCCGCGAAGTGGATCATGACAATTTGATGTAAGTGTAGGTAATCCCACGATTCGTCCCGGAAAAGCGTGAAAAATGGCTGAAATCAGCCACTTCCACGCACCCCTGCGGGTCCCCATGAGTCAAGGGCCATTATTTCACTTTTTTTACGGGACGGCCCTTGCTCAATTCGGCGAGCCGTCCATAAATCCAGTTCAGCCCGAGGCGCTTATGCCACCGGGCTTCACATTCGAACGATGATCTACTGGCTCCGATTCGTGGGGAAGTCGGGCTGTTGCGGAGCCGTGTGCCCGCTGCACCAATGATCCATCGTGAGAGTTCCGGCACCTAGAGGGGGGCAGCTCAACAATGATTCGAATGGGACCACATGGCGACCGCACGGGATCATCCAGGCGCGGCAAGGGCGAGGGCGATATGACCGAGGACCAGGAGGCTCTGGACCTCGCCGCCGACTGGGCGGACATCAGCCAGGGCCTGCGCAAGGATCTGGGCCAGCAGCTCCACAGCCAGTGGATCCGTCCGATTCAGCTCGGCAGCTTCTGCAAGGACACCGGCACGCTCGATCTGTTCCTGCCGACCGAATTCTCGGCCAACTGGGTTGCCGACCGCTTTGCCGACCGCCTATCGCTTGCGTGGAAGATCGCCCGCAGCGAAGTGCGCAACGTCCGCATCCAGGTCCATCCCGGGCGCCGCCAGCTGCCCGAAGTCACCTTGGGCGGGCATGACGGCTTCGGCCGCGGCGCCGCCAATGACGGCGCTCTCGACCGGCCCGGCGGCCACGCCGCGGGCACGATCGGCGAAGCCGGCTTCACCGCTTCGGTCGGGCTCGACCCGTCGCTGACCTTTGCCGCCTTCGTCACCGGCACCGCCAACGTGCTCGCGTTCAACGCGGCCGAGCGGATGGCCAAGGTCGAGCCGCCGCAGTTCTCGCCGCTCTACCTCAAGGCCGCGACCGGCCAGGGCAAGACGCATCTGCTGCACGCGATCGGCCATTCCTATCTCCAGGCCCACCCGCGCGCGCGAATCTTCTACTGCAGCGCCGAGCGCTTCATGGTCGAGTTCGTCTCGGCCCTGCGCCAGAACGAGATGATCGAGTTCAAGGCGCGGCTGCGCGGTTTCGACCTGCTGCTGGTGGACGATATCCAGTTCATCATCGGCAAGGCATCGGCACAGGAAGAGCTGCTCTACACGATCGACGCGCTGCTGGCGGAGGGCAAGCGGCTGGTGTTCGCCGCCGACCGGGCGCCCCAGGCGCTGGACGGGGTCGAGCAGCGTTTGCTCAGCCGCCTGTCGATGGGCCTCGTCGCCGACATCCAGCCGGCCGATATCGAACTGCGCCGGATGATCCTCGAATCGAAGCTCACCCGCTTCGCCCCGCTCGAAGTGCCGGGCGACGTGATCGAGTTCCTCGCGCGCACGATCAACCGCAATGTCCGCGAGCTGGTCGGCGGGCTCAACAAGCTGATCGCCTATGCCCAGCTGACCGGGCAGGAAGTCTCGCTCCAGCTCGCCGAGGAGCAGCTGACCGACATTCTCTCGGCCAACCGCAAGCGCATCACGATCGACGAGATCCAGCGCACCGTATGCCAGTTCTACCGGGTCGACCGCTCGGAGATGTCCTCCAAGCGCCGCGCGCGCGCGGTGGTCCGGCCGCGGCAGGTCGCGATGTATCTCGCCAAGGTCCTCACCCCGCGCTCCTATCCGGAGATCGGGCGCAAGTTCGGCGGGCGCGACCATTCGACCGTGATCCACGCGGTGCGGCTGATCGAGGACCTCCGCAAGCGCGACGCGGATATGGACGGCGATGTGCGCAGCCTGTTGAGACAGCTGGAAAGCTGAGGATCTATCCCGGCGGGCTCCCCCGCCAGTCCACTCCGTGCCAAGTGCCGGTCCACCGTCTGTCCGCAAGCCTTTCCACAGGCTTGTCCGTGGACTAGTAGCCGTTGGCATGAGTCTTCCGCTCGCTCCCGTGCTCCCCGAGACCTATCCGCAGGCCGCGTTTCGTGGCGGCATCAAATGCCGCTGCCCGCGCTGCGGTGAGGGGCGGCTGTTCCGCAAATGGCTCAAGCCGGTCGATCGCTGCGCCGCCTGCGGGCAGGACTGGTCGCTGCAGCGGGCCGACGATTTTCCGGCCTATGTCTCGATCCTCGTGACCGGGCATTTGCTCGCGCCGATCCTGATCTTCCTCGCGGCCCGCACGGAGCTGTCGGTCGGGGCAATCCTCGCGATCGTGCTGCCGCTGACGGCGATCTTCATGCTCGGCCTGCTCCAGCCGGCCAAGGGTGCGATCATCGCCGCGCAATGGTGGTTCGGCCTCAACGGCTTCACCCGCGAGCGACCGGCGCCGGTGGATAGCGCCGGGACGCCGTGAGGCACCGATGAGCAGCCCGAAATGACTTTGGCCCCCGAACGCCTCGAGCGCTTCGCCAGGCACATCGTGTTGCCAGAGGTCGGCGGCACCGGGCAATTGGCCTTGAGCAAGGCGCATGTGGTGCTGGTCGGCGTCGGCGGGATCGGCTCGCCCGCGCTGCAATATCTGGCGGCGGCCGGGATCGGGCGGCTGACCATGATCGACGACGACCGGGTCGATGCGACCAATCTCCAGCGCCAGACGATCTTCGCCGAAGCCGACGTCGGCCAGCTCAAGGCCGAACGCGCGGAGGAATGGCTCGCCCGCTTCGATTCGGCGCTGAACGTACAGGCGGCAGCGATCCGTGTGACCTCCGAAAATGCCCCTGCCCTCATCCAGGATGCCGACCTCGTCCTCGACGGCTGCGACAATTTCGCAACCCGCCTCGCGGTCTCCGACGCCTGCGTCGCCGCCGGCATCCCGCTGGTCAGCGCCGCGGTCGGGCGGTTCCAGGGGCAGGTCGCCGCCTTTGCCGGGCATCTCGAGGGCCAGAGCTGCTACCGCTGCTTCGTCGGCGACGCATTCGACAATGACGATTGCGACAGCTGCGCCGCCGACGGCATGCTTGGCGCGATGGCCGGCTGGGCCGGAACCTTCGCCGCCCTCACCGCGATCCGCGTGCTGCTCGGCGGCGCGATGGGCGATCCGCAATGGGGGAAGCTGCATCTGCTCGACGGGCTCGCGCCCGGGATGCGGACGATGGCGATCGCCAAGGATCCTGAGTGCCGGGGGTGTGGGGACAAGGGCGGCTAATGCCGAGTCCGCAGGACAACAGGAGGCTTTGATGACCGGCCTGACAAAATGGCTCTTAACCGCAGCCTTTGCATTGCTTGTTTCTGGATGCGGCCCATCGAAAAATGAGACACCGGGAAAGTCGCCGGCAGTCAGTGAGATGATGGTTCAGGAGAAAACGAGCAAATCGTCGGACAATACCTCCCATCCGATCCGGCTATCCGATCGCGACGCGGAAGCGGAATTAGAACGGGTGATCGGCGACAGCAGCCAGCCTTATCTCGCCCACCCCGACGCGGCGCTCGAACCTTACGTCAAGGCAGGTCTCATTTCCGAAGCGCCCGATCTTCGCACGGACTACAGTCAATATTACCGGTTACGCGAAGCTGCTCGCTTCCTCGGATACCGCTTGCTCGCTTTCGAGACCGAAGACATGCGCGAGGCAGGCTGGATCGGCTGTTGTGTCAACGTGGGCCTGTCGATGCTGGTCGTGACAGATGGCCACGACGAGCAAGCCCAAGCCTTCGTCAAGAAAAACAAGTGCAGCTTAACCGGGGTGGGCGATTGGCAAATGGACAGCTTTCGCGAGAGCGTCTTGCCGGGGATCAAACCGGACGATCCAAACTATCGCGTCATTTCGTGCCACGACAATGATGGGTCGGAAAGCTCCAGGCGTCGGCCGAGTGACTAGAAACTCGCCCCGTCGATGAATCGCCGCGGCAGGTCGCGCCACAGTTCCGGCTCGAACAGCCGCAAGTTCACCGCCATCCGCTCGTAAGCGGAATCGAGCGAGGTCCAGTGGGTGGTGCAGCCGCAGACCGGGCAGTGCCAGGTGGTCAGCAGGCAGTCGCCCTGGATATAGCCGGTGCCCTCGCCCTCGACGCTGACAAGGTCGGGATGACAATGGTGCCACAACGCGCCGTGGCGGCGGCAGAGCGAGCAATTGCATTCGCCTGCGTCGGTCGGCGTCTCGCGCAAGGTGAGCTGGATCTTTCCGCAGTGGCAGCTTCCGCTATGTTCGGTCATGCAAGCACCTCCTCCGCCCACGCCGGCACCAGCACGCCCGCCGGGCCGAGCCGCGTCTCGTCGAACCAGTGCGAGCCCTGGCTGCGTTCCAGATTGAGTTCGAGCGTGCGCGCCCCGCCCGCCGCGGCCTGCTGGACGAAGCCCGCCGCCGGATAGACCGCGCCCGAGGTGCCGATCGACACGAACAGATCGGCGCGCGCGATCGCGGTGAAGATCCGCTCCATCTCGTAAGGCATCTCGCCGAACCACACGATATCCGGGCGCAGCGCGACTTGGCCGCAGGAAGGGCACGGCGGCCCGTCGAGCAGCGTCCCTTGCCACTTATGCCGCGCGTCGCAGGCGCGGCACCAGACCGACAAAGCCTCGCCGTGCATATGCAGCACGCGGCTGGCTCCAGCGCGCTCGTGCAGATCGTCGATGTTCTGGGTGACGATCAGCAGCTCGCCGTCCCAGCCCGCATCAAGCTTCGCGAGCGCCGCATGGGCGGCATTCGGCTCGGCCGCGAGGACGTCGCGGCGCCGCTCGTCATAGAAGCGCTGGACCAGCGCGGGATCGCGGCGGAAGCCCTCGGGCGTCGCGACTTCCTCGACCGGGTGATCCTCCCACAGCCCGTCCTCGGCGCGGAAGGTGCGCAGGCCCGATTCGGCGCTGATTCCGGCACCGGTGAGGATCACGATATTGCGGATAGTGCTCATCTCGCCCATGAAGCACGCCACTGCGGGGAGTTCAAATGGCGCGCATCGGGATCATCGGCAGCGAAGGGCGCATGGGCCATGCGCTGGCGGCGGCCATCGCGGCGGCGGGCCACGAAGTCGCGGGCGGGATCGACCGGGACGGCGATGTAGCCGCGCTCGCCGGCGCGAGCGATGTGCTGGTCGATTTCTCGGCCCCGGCGGCGCTCGAAGCCAATCTTGCGGCGGCGGTCGCAGCGCACATCCCGCTCGTGATCGGGACCACCGGACTCGGCCCCGAACACCACGCGGCGATCGATCGCGCGGCGGAAACAATCGCCGTGCTCCAGACCGGCAACACCTCGCTCGGCGTGACGCTGCTCGCCCATCTGGTGCGCGAGGCGGCGGCGCGGCTCGGGCCCGACTGGGACATCGAGATCGTCGAGACCCATCACCGGATGAAAGTCGATGCGCCTTCGGGCACCGCACTGCTGCTGGGCGAAGCGGCAGCCGAAGGGCGCGGGATCGATCTGGCCGGCCATTCCGAACGCGGGCGGGACGGGCATACCGGCAAGCGGGCGGAAGGCGCGATCGGCTTCGCCGCGCTGCGCGGCGGCAGCGTCGCGGGCGATCACAGCGTGCTGTTCCTGGCGGATAACGAGCGGCTGACCCTGTCGCATCTGGCCGAGAACCGGGCGATCTTCGCGCGCGGCGCGGTGAGGGCGGCCGAGTGGCTGCTGGGCAAGGCGCACGGGCGCTACGCGATGCCGCAGGTGCTGGGGCTCTAGCCGGTGCCGCCCTTCCGCAAACGGGTCTATCACAGCCTGTTCGAGGGCACCGAGCACCACGGGCGGCTATCGAAGACCAATCTGGTGCTGGTGGTGGTGATCCTCGCGGCGATCACCGTCTCGATCATCGGCACCGAGCGGAGCATCGCCCATACCCATCACGATCTGCTGATCGGCGCGGAAATGGGCTTCGGGCTGGTTTTCCTTGCCGAATATGTCGTGCGCCTGTGGTGCATCCCGGAAAAGTCCGGCCCCGGATCGGCCACGGCGAAACGGCTGCGCTATGCGTTCTCGCCGCTGGCGCTGATCGACCTGTTCGTGGTGGTGATCTCGCTGATCCCGTTCTTCATCGGCAATGGCGCGATCCTGCGGGTGGTCCGCCTTGCCCGGCTCGCCGCGCTGGTGAAGTTCAACCGTTTCTCGCACGCGGTGGAGGAAATCTCCGAGGTCATCTGGGAACGGCGTTACGAACTCGCGGTCACGATCGGGCTCGGCTGGGTGGTGCTGCTGTTCGGCGCGACCGCGCTCTATTGGGCGGAAGGCGATGTCCAGCCGGAGAAGTTCGGCAGCATCCCCCGCGCATTGTGGTGGGCGATCGTCACCCTCACCACCGTCGGCTACGGCGATGCGGTGCCGATCACGCCGCTCGGCAAGGGGCTCGCCTCGCTGGTCGCGCTGAGCGGGATCGTGCTGGTCGCGATGCCCGCCGGCATCATGGCCGCCGCCTTCAGCGAAGCGATGCAGAAGCGCCGCGAGCGCGAGATCGCCGCGCATATCGAGGCCGAGGTCGAACGCAAGGTCGATGCGGAAGTCGATCGGCTGGCGGCGGAGGAAGACCGGCTGCGCAGGAAATGATCCGGCGCGCGGTCGCCCCTCCTTGCGCGAAATCTGAAAGACGGTGATTGCCCTGCGCCGCGCAATCCTTAAATCACCTTCCCAGCAATGCCCGGCGCTGCAAGCGCTGTGGGCTTCATAGTGATCTCCCGCCACGGGAGAGCGGGAAGAGAGAACAGATGACGCAATATCCCTCCCTCTACATGGTGATCGACGGCGAGCAGGTCTCGGGTGGCGGACGCCGGACTTTCCCGGTGGTCAATCCGGCGACCGGCGAGACGATCGGCGAATTGCCGCTGGCCGAGGCCGCCGACGTCGACCGCGCGCTCGAAACCGCCGCGCGCGGGTTCCAGATCTGGCGCAAGGCCCCGGCGGCCGAGCGCGCCGCGGTGCTGCAGGGCGCCGCGCGGCTGATGGTCGAGCGCGCCGACGATCTCGCCCGCATCGCGACGACCGAGCAGGGCAAGCCGTTCGGCGAAGCCCGCATCGAAGTGATGATGAATGTCGGCCTGTTCAATTTCTACGCCGGCGAGACCCAGCGTATCTATGGCCGCGAACTGGTGCGCGGCGACGGCTTCCGTTCGACCGTGCGGCACGAGCCGGTCGGCCCGGTCGCGGCCTTCGCGCCGTGGAACTTCCCGCTCGGCAATGTCGGGCGCAAGCTCGGCGCGCCGATCGCGGCGGGCTGCTCGGTGATCCTCAAGGCCGCCGAAGAAACCCCGGCCAGCGCGCTCGGCGTGCTGCAGTGCCTGTATGATGCCGGCCTGCCCAAGGAAGTGGCGCAGGCGGTGTTCGGGGTTCCGGACGAGGTCAGCCGGCATTTGCTGAACAGCCCGGTGATCCGCAAGCTCAGCTTCACCGGCTCGACCGTGATCGGCAAGCACCTCGCGAAGATCGCGGCCGACAACATGCTGCGCACCACGATGGAGCTGGGCGGCCACGGCCCGGTGCTGGTGTTCGGCGACAGCGATCTCGAGCGAGCGCTCGATACGGCGGTCGCGGGCAAATACCGCAACGCCGGGCAGGTCTGCGTTTCGCCGACCCGCTTCATCGTCGAGGAGAACATCTTCGAGAAGTTCCGCGACGGCTTCGTCGAACGGGCGAAGAAAGTGAAGGTCGGCAACGGGCTCGACGCGGATACGCAGATGGGCCCGATGGCCAATCCACGCCGCCCCGAAGCGATCGATCGGCTGATCGCCAATGCGAAGGACAAGGGCGCGAAGCTCGACCTCGGCGGCGAACGGATCGGCAATCAGGGCTTCTTCTATGCCCCTTCGATCCTGAGCGAGATTCCGCTCGATGCCGACATCATGAACGAGGAGCCGTTCGGCCCGGTCGCGCTGATCAACCCGTTCAAGGGCGAGGCAGAGATGATCGCCGAGGCGAACCGCCTGCCCTACGGCCTCGCCGCCTATGCGTGGAGCGGCGACGCGAAGCGCCAGCAGCGCCTCGCCCGCGAGCTCGAGGCCGGGATGGTCGGAATCAACAGCCACATGATCGGCGGCGCCGATGCGCCGTTCGGCGGGGTCAAATGGTCCGGCCACGGCAGCGAGGACGGACCGGAAGGCCTGCTCGCCTGCATGGTGTTGAAGGCGGTGCACGAGGGGTAAACCCCGGCATCTGGAGAGGAGCCGAGTATGGACGACAAGACCCTGCCCGCCGGCAGGCTGGACGCTGCCATCCATGCGATGGAAGCGGCACTCGGCTCCGAAAACGTCATCATCGATGCGGCCGGGATGGCCGATCACGACACCAAGAACGAAAGCCAGGCCTGCGATGCCTATGCGGCGACCAAGGCGATGCTCGAACCGGCGGCCAAGCTCGGCTATGGCGAATACCGCAGCCATGTCGATTTCATGGACGAGGTCGCCTCCGTCCGGCTTAATCCTCTGCGCACTCCCTCCACTCTGCATCTCTGCGAGAAACATTAATGACTCACGAACTGAAAACCGGCGGCGACCGCGGCTATCTCCGCATCGCCACCGAAGAAGCTTTCGCCACCCAGGAACAGTTCGACGCGATCATGGACCTCGTCCGTTCGGGCCATGCGGATAAGGGCACGATGTCGCTGTGGGGCTTTTACGGCACCAGCCCGTCGGAACGCACGACCTTCATCCGCGAGCGGCTGCTCGATCTGGGCGAATTGCGCATCCAGGCGATGGATGAGAGCGGGATCGACAAGGCGGTGCTGGCGATGACCTCGCCCGGCGTCCAGCCGCTGCTCGATGACGAACAGGCCAAGGGCATCGCGCGCCGGGGCAACGACATCCTCAAGGCAGCGTGCGAGAAATATCCGGATCGCTTCCACGGGATGATCGCGGTCGCGCCGCAGGATGCGGCGTTCTCGGTCGAGGAACTGAAGCGCGGCAAGGAGGAACTCGGCTTCCACGGCGTGCAGATCAACAGCCACACCAAGGGGCATTATCTGGATGAGGAGCAGTTCGATCCGATCCTGCGCGCCTGCGCCGATCTCGACCTGCCGCTCTACATCCACCCGCAGGGCCCGCCCGACGAGATGATCGGCGACATGGTCGGCGCCGGGCTCGACGGGGCGATCTACGGCTTCGCGGTCGAGACCAGCTACCATGCGCTGCGCCTGCTCACGACCGGGGTGTTCGACCGCTATCCGAACCTCCAGCTGATGCTCGGCCACGGCTGCGAGGGGCTGCCCTATATGCTCTACCGGCTGAACTACATGCACCAGGCGGGCCTGCGCAGCGGGCGCTATCCGCGGCTCAAGCCGCTGCAGCACGATCTGTTCCACTACATGCGCACCAACGTGCTGGCGACCAACAGCGGGTTGCCGTTCGGCCCGGCGATCAAGACCATGATCGAGGTGATGGGCGAGGACCGGGTGATGTATGCGATGGATTATCCATACCAGTTCCTGCCCGAGGAAGTGGTGCTGATGGACAATCTCGACATCACCGACGGGCAGAAGAAGAAGTTCTTCCAGACCAATGCGGAACGTTGGTTCAAGCTTTAAGGAGAATGCGATGACGACTTACGCGGTAACCGCAGCGTCGGGCCAACTCGGCCGGCTGGTGCTCGATGCGCTGCTTGAGAAAGTGGCCGCGACCGATGTGGTGGCATTGGCGCGCGATCCGGCGAAGCTCAGCGACTATGCCCGCCGCGGCGTGAGCGTGCGGGTGGGGGATTACGATCAGCCCGAAACCCTCGCGACCGGGCTTGCCGGGGTCGACCGACTGCTGCTGATCTCCGGCAGCGCCCTCGGCGAACGACCGCGCCAGCATCAGGCGGTGATCGACGCGGCGAAGGCGGCGGGGGTGAGCTACATCGCCTATACCTCGATCCTTCACGCCGACCGCAGCCCGATCAAATTGGGCGCAGAACACCGCGCGACCGAGGCTTCGCTCGCCGCGAGCGGGCTTGCCTACGATCTGCTGCGCAACGGCTGGTACAATGAGAACTACATCCATTCGCTGAAAGCCCAGGTCGCGGCGGGCGAGATCACCGGGGCGCAGGGCGAGGGCAAGATCAATTCCGCCAGCCGCGCCGATCTCGCGGAGGGAGCCGCGGCCGTGCTGGTCAACGGCAAGGGCGGCGACATTTACGAACTTGCCGGGGACCACGGCTGGACCCTCGCCGAATTCGCCGCCGAGGTTTCGCGTCAGGCGGGCAAGCCGGTCGCCTATCGCAATTACAACGAGGAAGATTACGCCCAGTCGCTGGTCGCAATCGGTTTCCCCGAATACATCGCCAAGGTGATCGCCAATTCGGGCTACAGCACCTCGCTCGGCGCGCTCGAGGAAAGCGGCGGGACCCTCGGCCGGCTGATCGGCCGCCCGACCACGCCGATTGCGGAGACTATCCGGGCCGCTCTGCTGTAACACGATAAAAAAACAGCGAATCGGGGAGGAGACCGAGGATGGCGACGCAGGCTGCCGACGACGGCATGAGACAGGGCGCGAAGGTCACCCGCGCGGGATGGTACGCGCTGACCCTGGTGAGCGCGGCGCAGGCGTTGAGCCTGCTCGACCGGCAGATCCTCTCGATCCTCGGGCCCAGCATCATCAAGGACCTCGGCATCGGCGGGGCCGAGCTCGGCCTGCTCTACGGCACGGTCTTTGCGCTGTTCTACGCGCTGTTCTCGCTCCCGCTCGGGCGGCTGGTCGATGGCTGGGTGCGGACCAAACTGCTCGGGATCTGCCTGCTCGCCTGGTCGGTTTCGGCCGGGATGGCGGCCTTCGCCAACGGCTTTGCGATGCTCGCGCTCTCGCGGCTCGGCGTCGGGGTCGGCGAAGGCGCGACCCAGCCGGCGGCCAATTCGATCATCTTCGATGAATTCCCGCGCGAACAACGCGGCACCGCGATGGCCGCGCTCGGCATCGCGGTCGCGCTCGGGCTCGGCCTGTCGATGACGCTCGGCGGCGTGGTCGCGCAGTGGTGGGATACGCATTACGCGACTGCCGGCGGGTTCAGGGGCTGGCAGGTGGCCTTCGTGGTCGCGGCTTTGCCGGGCCTGCCGCTCGCCTGGCTGATCTGGCGGATGAAGGAGCCCAAGCGCGGCGCGATGGACGGGATCGTCACCCCTCCCGATCCGGCGCCGTTCAGGGCCAGCGCCGCGGTGCTCGGCGCGGTGACCCCCGGGGCCAACTGGATTGCGCTGTGGCAGCGAAATGCCGGGGCGAAGCAGTGGACGATCAACCTCGCCGGCCTCGCGGTGATCGTCGCAACCTGCGTAGCCATGACGCGGCTGACCCAGGGCTTCTCCCCGCGCCCGCCGATCGAAGCGCTCGGCCTGTCGCTCGATCCGCATGTGATGCAATGGTTCGTCGCCGGCTTCGGCGCCTTCGTGATCCTCAATCTGTTCCAGTCGCTCAAGCTGACCGACAAGCCGACCTATGCGGTGGTGATGTCGCCCTCGCTGGTGCTGCTGATGGTGGTCGGCGGGCTGCAGACCGCGATCAATTACGGGGTGATGGGCTTTACTCCGACCTTCCTCGTCACCCATTACGGCCTGTCGCAGGCGGAGACCGGGCTCCAGTTCGGGCTGCTGTCGGCCGCGCTCGGGATCGTCGGCCCGATCGTCGCCGGGCCGCTGTCGGACTGGCTGACCCGCCGCCTCGGCGGCAAGGGCCGGGTGCTGCTGACCGTGGTCTCGCTCGGCATCTCGCCGTTTTTCGGGATCTGGGCCTACAGCGCGGGCGATGCGGGCAGCTTCTACTGGCGCTTCTCGGTCTACAGCCTGATCCTCACGCTGTGGCTGCCGCCGATCTATTCGCTGATGTACGATCTGGTGCTGCCGCGGATGCGCGGGATCACCTCTTCGACCTATATCATCATCTCGACCCTGCTCGGGCTCGGCATGGGGCCCTATTTCGTCGGCATCGTCGCCGACCGGACCAAGGGCGATTTCGGCACCGCGATCATGTCGATCAACTTCGTCGCGCCGATCATCGTGGTGTTGCTCGCAATCGTGTTCTTCCGCATCGTGAAGGACGAGAATTCCATGATGGACCGCGCCCGTTCGGGTGGAGAAGCGGTCTGATCCTCGATTTTTGAAACAAACCTCGTCATTGCGAGCGGAGCGAAGCAACCCAGAGCCTAATTGCACTTCCGCTCTGGATTGCAGCGGGGCTTCGCCCCTCGCAATGACGAAGAAATGGAACTGCAGATGCCGACCGTAAGAGAAGCCGCCTACCGCATCTTCGAACACTTTGGGGTCGACCGCCTGTTCGGCAATCCCGGCAGCACCGAGCTGCCGATGCTCAAGGGCATGCCCGAAGGGTTCCGCTACGTGCTCGGGCTCAACGAGGCGGTGGTGGTCGGCATGGCCGACGGTTTCGCGCGGTCGAGCGGTCTGCCGGCATTGGTCAACCTCCACAGCTCGGCCGGCACCGGCCATTCGCTCGGCAATCTGTTCACCGCCTTCCGCAACAATGCGCCGATCGTGGTGACGGCCGGGCAGCAGGCCCGCAGCATATTGCCGCACGATCCGTTCCTCTATGCCGAGCGCGCGACCGAATTCCCGCGGCCTTACGTCAAATGGGCGCTGGAGCCGATGCGCGCGGAGGATGTGCCGCATGCGCTGATCCGCGGCTTCATCACCGCGCTGACCCCGCCGATGGGCCCGGTGTTCATCTCGATTCCGGTCGACGACTGGGACCGCGAATGCGACATGCCCGATCTCCCGATGCTCGCCCCGCCGCCGGTCCCGTCGCCCGAGGGCCTGACCCGCATCGCCGATATGCTCGACAATGCAAAGAACCCGGCGCTGGTGATCGGCACCGGCACCGCCAATTGCGGCGGCTGGCAGGCGGCGATCGACCTCGCCGAGAAATGCGGCGCCGCGGTCTGGGCCGCACCCTATGCCGCGCGCGAGACCTTCCCCGAGGACCATCCGCAGTTCGCGGGCTTCCTCCCCGCGTGGCGCGACAAGCTCCGCGACCTGCTCGCCCCGCATGACGCGATCCTGGTCTGCGGCGCGCCGGTATTCACCTATCACGTCGAAGGCAGCGGCCCGCACTGGCCCGAGCACGCCGCGCTCGCCGCGCTGTCGGAAGATCCGCAGCATATCGCCGCGCTTCCGGGCGGGCTCGGCGTGCTCGGCGATATTCGCGCGGGGCTCGAAGGCCTGACCGCCAGGATCAAGCCGGGCAGCTTCGCGGGTACCTCCCACCAGCTGATCGACCCGCCCGCCGGGATGACCGCCGCCTATGTGCTCAAGCGCATCGCCGCGCTGCGCCCGGAAGGCGCGGTGGTGGTGGAGGAAGCGCCGACCGCGCGCGGACCCGAGCACGATACGCTGCCGATCCTGCGCGAAGGCGGGTTCTACACCTGCGCCAGCGGCGGCCTCGGCTATTCGCTCCCGGCCGCGGTCGGGGTCGCGCTGGGGCAGGACGACAAGGTGATCGCGATCCTTGGCGACGGCTCCGCGATGTACACGATCCAGGGCCTGTTCAGTGCGCGCGACGAAATCGCCAATGTCAGCTTCCTGATCATGAACAACTCGGCCTATGCCGCGCTCACCGGCTTCTCGGCCGAGTTCGGGATGAACTTCGTCCCCGGCTGCGACCTCGCCGGGATCGATTTCGTCCAGCTTGCCGAAGGCCTCGGCGTCACCGCCCGCCGGGTGGACGACCCCGGAGGGATCGACGAGGCGCTGCAATGGAGCTTCGAGCAGAGCGGCCCTACCCTGGTCGATTTCCGGGTCGCCTGAGCATTTATCGTAAATTTCCATTTTCTAAATTATTGTCTGCCAATCTTGCAACGACCAGGCCTGTGCCGACGGGATACGCACAGGCGCCAGGACTCCGTGGATATGGGGATCTCGCGGCCAGGGGGTGTCAGTATGGGCAAGCAAGTCACTATCACGGCTGACGGAGCCGACCGCGATGTCCGCGGCCCATCCGGCGTGGAATTCGAGGCGTTTCTCGATCTGACCCCCACACCCGCATGGGTTTACGATGCCGCGACGTTCACCCTGGTGGCGGCCAACGATGCCGCCTGTTCGCTCTACGGCTATCGGCGCGAAGACCTGCTGGGCTTGAGCGTCTTCGATCTTTGCGTCGAAGAAGAACGCGATCTGATCGGCCGGAAGATGGCCGACCCGGATCAGGTCAATGCGGCCAAGGAGATCTGGAGTACGATGTGCTCCGATGGGCGAATAATCAAAGTGATGATGTTCCTGCGCCGCGCGTCCTGTGGCGGTTCGAACTGCATTATCGCGTGCATCATCGATTTTACGGAGCAGAAAAACGCATCGCTCGAATTGAAGCGGACGAAGATATTCCTCGATGCGGTGGTCGAATCCATTCCTTCGATGGTGTTCGTCAAGGATGCGGTCGACGGGCGGTTCGTGCTGTTGAACGAGGCGGGAGAAAACCTCCTGCAGATCAAGCGCGAAGAGCTGATCGGCAGAACGGACTTCGATCTGTTCGATCCCACCGAAGCGGAGCGTTTCCGCACGGCAGACCGGGAAGTCGTTGCGCTGGGCAAGCTGGTCACGATCGACAAGGAGCCCCTCACGACGCCCGAAGGCATCAGGCTGCTCAGGACCCAGAAGGTCGGTGTTCCGGACATCAACGGGAATCCGCGCTACCTGCTCGGAATTTCGGAAGACGTGACCGAGAAGGTCAAGATGGAGGAGCGCAACAAGCACCTCGCGCTGCACGACATCCTGACGAATTTGCCGAACCGCACGGCGTTTTTCGACAATCTTTCCGCCCGGCTCAAGCAGCACAACCAAAGGACGGCCCTGTTGTTCGTCGACCTCGATGGCTTCAAGCGGGTGAACGACACGCGCGGGCACAAGGTCGGCGATGTCCTGCTGAAGCTCGTCGCAAGAAGGTTCGAGGACTTCGCGTCGGCCACCGGTGCCCATGTGAGTCGGCTGGGCGGCGACGAGTTCGCCAGCGTGCTTGCATGCCCGGATGCGAAGGAAGCCGGGTCGATCGCGCTCGGTCTGATACGGAGACTGAGCGAGCCCTACGACATTTCCCTCGGGCAGCGGGTTCATATCAGCGCTTCGGTCGGAGTCGCGCTTTCACCCGAGCACGGTCTTGAGAGCGAAGTCCTGCTGTGGCGGGCGGATCTGGCGCTTTATGCATCGAAAGCCTCGGGAAGGGGGCAGGTCTCGATTTTCTCCGACGACATGGAGGACGAGATGCGGGAGCGCAACGCGCTCGAGATTTCCTTGCGGCAAGCGCTGGAAGACCAAGCCAATCTGTTTGTGTTCTACCAGCCTATCGTCGACATCGAGACCGGCGAGACGACTGCGCGGGAGGCGCTGATCCGCTGGCACGAGTTCGAGCGCGGGTGGGTCCCCCCCGCGATTTTCATTCCGATCGCGGAGCAGAGCGACCTGATCGACGAGCTCAGTTTTCTCGTCCTGAATCGTGCCTGCCGCGATGCGTTGTCCTGGACCGACAACGCGCGGGTGGCGGTCAATATGTCGGCGCGCCAGCTCGGCAAGGGAACCCTCGCCAATACCGTGCTCGAAGCTCTTGCCGCTTCCGGGCTGAGCCCGAAGCGCCTGGAGATCGAAATTACCGAAACGGCGCTGCTGGTGAACGAGGACCAGACCCTGGCGGATCTGCGGCAGCTGCGCGCGATGGGGGTCCGTGTCGCGCTCGACGATTTCGGAACCGGATATTCCTCGCTGTCGCACCTCCGGGCGTTCCCGTTCGACAAGATCAAGATCGACGGGTCGTTCGTGGCGGATGCGGTCGAACGCAGCGATTGCGCCGCGGTGGTCAAGTCCATTGCCGAGCTCGGCCGGATGCTGGGGGTCAGGACCGTGGCCGAGGGAGTGGAGAACCAGGCTCAGATGGACTGCGTCCGGCGCCTCGGATGCTGCGAGATGCAGGGGCATCTCATCGGCAAGGCGGTGCCGGAGGCGAAAGACAGGCTTCGCGTCGCCGAACTCGACCGCGAACCGCTCCTCAGAGCCAACGGCTAGGTCTAAGCCGGTTGTTATTGCGGCGACGCATCGAGCGTCACTGCGCGGCGGGGATCGCCTCTTGCCCCGCGCTCCTTTGCCGCACCCATATTTGCCGAGCACGTCGCTGTCGTCCCGCGACGAATCGATGGATTATTGCGCGCTGCCCGGGCGATGCGAGGCTTGCGCGGTTTCGGCATTCGCCCGGGGATCGGCCGCCGCGTTCGGGCGGCAGCCGCCCGGGTGGTCACAGCCGCCCGCGAAAACCACCGCGAAACAGCCGTAGCAGCAGCAACAGGATGATCGCACCGACGACCGACCACAGAACGCTCATCACCGAGATCGGAGCGCTGAGAAACGATGCCCCGCCTCCGAAAATGAAACCCGCGATGAGCGCCCCGAGCAGGCCCACCACCATATCGAAAACGAGCCCGCCGCCGCCTCCGACGACCGCGCTTGCCAGCCATCCGACAAGGATGCCGACCAAAAGAATGACGATGATGCCCATTTTTGTTCTCCTCGCCGTGTAAGACGTCGCATCCTGCCTGTGGTTCCAGCTAGAACCCGATAACCGCTGGCCGCAGTGGGTCGAAAGCGGGCGGCGGCAGACGTGCCTGGCGGCAATTTGCCAGGCTCATGAGATCGGCAGAATGTCGGGTTTTGACCTCGCGGGTAGACTCATTTACCCTCCTCGGCCTTCCGCCCGCCCCGCGCGGCCGTGATCGCCTCGCGCACCGTGTTGCCCTCGTGGCAGGCATATTCGTAGATCATATAGCTGTCGTCGCGCGTCCATTCGAGCGCGACGGTCCACGGCGCGACGAAGGTATCGGGATCGTCGTAGGTCACGCGGTAGTCGATCGTGTCAGGCGTGGTCATCGTCAGCCGCTCGGTCGCTCTGGCGACCGGGCCGACCGGCTGGGTCGCGTGGTTGCGGCCAGGGAAAGGCCCGGCGGCGCGGCGTGCGAGGTCAGCGGTCGCGCTGTCACCGCTGACGATGTTGGCGGTCTCGATCACCAGCGTGTCGCCCTCCCAATGGCCGCGGCTGTCGCCGTGCCATGCGCGCACCGGATCGGCCAATGGCCGGCGCGGCCGAGCGGGATTACGCGGGCGCCGAAGGTTTCGAGCTGCAGCACGACATAGCCGGGCGCCTGGAACAGGCGGATGCCGTTGTTGTAGGGCTGCGGCAGCATCACCGCCGGAAAGCCGCGGGTGATACAGCGTTCGAACGGGTCGAGATCGCTGATCCAGTCGGTCGCGGCGCCGGTCTGCCAGGTCGAGCGACCTTTGGCGTAAAGCTCCTGCCCGCGCGGGGTCAGCGGCGGCAACTGGCCATTTGCCGGATCGACCACCAGCGAGCTGCGCCGGCGGAGCGCCGATCTCCGCAGCCAGTCCGCCAGCCCTGCCGTGCCGCCGCCGCGGAGCTCGACCGAATAGGCCGCGTCCGATTTCTCCGCCTCCGCCAGCCGCCCGGCGAACTCCGCGTCGGTCAGCCAGGCGCGCGTACCCTGCTCCTCCTCGCGTTCGAGCGGGATGCCAGCGTCCCAGATATTCTGCAACGGCCAGGTCCCGCGCAAGTCGGGATCGCCCCACGGCGTGCGGGCTGCATGGAAGCCGGGCGCCACGACCGGAGCGGCGGCCGGATCGGTGCGGCCCCCCTCGGCCTCGGCCTCGGCCCCGGCGCCGCTCGCGAGCAGCACGGTTGCCACGACAGCCGCACGGAAGACTCGCACGGGCTTCACAGCACCCGCCACACCCACAATTTGATGCTCGCCGGATAACGCGCTCCCGCGCAAACGAAGATCGAGCGGTTCAGCCATGCATAGGGGCCGTCCGGTGCGATGAATTCGGGCACGGTGCGGAAATAGTATTCGGCCGGGTCGACCTCCTCGCCCGCCGCCAGCCGCGCCATGACTGTGTCGGGGCCATGGCGCAGACCGCGGTTGCGCAGCTGGATCAGCGCGCCGTCGTCGGTCTCGATCGCATAGGTCGCATCGACCAGCGTGACCCCGTCGTGCCTGGTGAGCTGCCAGTCGGACGCATTGCCGAGCAGGCGGCCGGTGATCTTCGGCCCCGTGACCGTGCCGCCCGCGACGATCGGGATGATCCGCCGCGCGCCGTCATGGGTCGTGCCGATCTGGCGCGGGGGCTCCAGCTGCGCGGTCGCTTCGTAGACGAATTCGAGCTCGGGCCGGATCATGCGCACTCCCCAAAAAACCATTTTCCTACACGGCGGCGATCCGCCACGATCATCCGGCCGGGCGGCGACCGAACCGCCGCCATCGTCACCCCAGGAAAGCCGCGCCGGAAGCGCGGCTTTCCTGCATCTGGAGCCGCCCCTATGGAAATGCACTTACCGGACGTGTCGTCCCGTATGTGTTTCATCAACGTACGTTCCACGCAACCGCTTCCCGCCGCCCGAAAGCCGCATTTTTGCGTTGCTCCGGGGCGCAAGAACCTTAGGGTCCGGGCCGAACGAATCGCGCCAAATGCGCGTCGAACGGGTTCGAGAGGAGTTTACTGAAATGGCCGACGACATCCATGCGGACTATGTCATCGTCGGGGCCGGCAGCGCGGGCTGCGTGCTCGCCAACCGGCTGACCGAAAGCGGCGAATTCAAGGTGGTGCTGCTCGAAGCCGGCGGCGACGACCGCCCACTGCGCGAGCCGCGCCAGTTCATGTCCAACATGATGATCCATATCCCGATCGGCTTCGGCAAGACGCTCAACGATCCGAAGGTCAACTGGCTCTACGAAACCGAGATCGACGAAGGCACCGGCGGGCGCCCGCACAAATGGCCCAAGGGCAAGGTGCTCGGCGGATCGTCCTCGATCAACGGGCTGCTCTATGTCCGCGGCCAGTCGGCCGATTACGACGGCTGGGCCCAGATGGGCGCGCGCGGCTGGAGCTGGGACGATGTGCTCCCCTATTTCAAGAAGAGCGAGAACCAGGAACGCGGCGCGGGCGAATATCACGGCGAGGGCGGGCCGCTCCACGTATCCGACTTCCCCGACGAGCATCCGGTGTCGAAGGCGCTGATCGAAGCCTGCGTCGAGGCCGGGGTGCGCCCGAAGGACAATCTCAACGACGGCGACCAGGAAGGAGCGAGCTTCTTCCAGATGACCGCGAAGAAGGGCATGCGGGTTTCGGCTGCGGTCGCCTTCCTTCACCCGGCGATGGGCCGTTCGAATTTGCGGGTCGAGACCCGGGCGATGACCACCCGGATCCTGTTCGAAGGCAAGCGCGCGATCGGGGTCGAATTCACCCAGGGCGGGGTGACCCGCAAGGTCTTCGCGAAGCGCGAGGTGATCCTTTCGGCGGGGTCGGTGGAATCGCCGAAGCTGCTCGAAATCTCCGGCATCGGCCAGGGCGCGCTGCTGCAGGAACTCGGCGTTCAGCTGGTGCATGAAGCGAAGATGGTCGGCGAGAATATGCAGGACCATGTGATGATCGGCTGCCAGGCCCGGCTGAAGGAGGACTGGCACTCGATCAACCATCTCTCGACCGGGCTCAACCTGGTCAAGGAGGTCATCAAGTACGGGATCAGGCGCAAGGGCCTGCTGTCGATGGCGGTGGCCCACGGCTGCGCCTTCGTGCGCACCCGGCCCGAGCTCGAGACGCCCGACATGCAGATCCACGTGATGGCCGCTTCGATGGACCTCGAAGTGCTCGCGGTGTCGCAGGGGCTGCAGCTCGAGAAGGAGCCGGGCCTCGCGTCGAACCCGTGCCAGCTGCGCCCGGAATCGCGCGGTTCGATCCATGCGCGCTCGCCCGACGGGATGGCCGCGCCGAAGATCGTGCCGAATTACTTCTCCGATCCGATCGACCAGGAAATGGCGGTCACCCAGCTCAAGGTGATCCGCAAGATCTGGCAGCAGCCGGCGCTTGAGCCCTACATGGCTTCGAAGACCGATCCGTTCGGCGAGACCGACGAGCAGATGTTCGAATACGCGAAGGTCGCCTCGGCCACCGTGTATCACCCGGTCGGCACCGTCAGCATGGGCCCGGACGAGCGCTTCCCGCTCGACCCGCGGCTGCGCGTGCGCGGAGTCGAAGGGCTGCGCGTTATCGACGCTTCGGTGTTCCCGAAGATCACCTCGGGCAACACCAACGCGCCGACCATCATGGTCGCCGAGAAGGGCTCCGCGATGATCCTCGAGGATGCGCGGGAAGCGGTGGCGGCCTAGCCGACAGGGGTGTGCGCGATCGCCTTGAAATAGGCGATCGTCTCGGCCTCCAGCGTCGGCGGCGGCTTGGGCGGGTAGTAACTGAGCTTGACGATCACCGTGTCGGTCTTCGGGCTGACATAGATGTACTGGCCCGCGAGCCCGACCGCCGCATAGGCGCCCGGCTCGTCGTCGACCTGCCAGATCTGGTAGCCATAGCCGGGGAAGCCCTTGCCCTTGGGCGCGCCGGTCGGGAGCATCGTGGTCGCTTCCGGCATCCACTTGTGGACGATGTCCGCATCGCCGCGCTTGCCGTTGCGGAGCATCAGCAGGCCGAGTCGGCCATAGTCGCGCAGGGTCGCGTTGAAGCCCATGCCGTTGAGCGCGCGCCCGGTGCCGGGCGGACCGTCGGCGATCCAGAAGGCGTCGCCCTCCGCGCCGAGCGGTTCCCACAGATGGGTGCGGGTGAAGGTTTCCAGCCGGTCGCCGGTCGCCTTCTCGAGCACCCATCCGAGCACCATCGTGTCGAGCGTCGAGTAGTTGAAATTGCTGCCGGGCTTGGTCTTGTTCTTCGTCTCGAGCGCGCCGGCGGCGAAGCGCATTTTGTTCAGGACGATCGCCTGTTCGTGGAGCTTGCCGGCGAAGCTCGGATGCGCGCCGAAATCGTAGCGTTCGTTATAATCGACGCCCGAGCGCATCTGCAGTAGCTGGCGGATCGTCACCCCGTCATAGCCGGTGCCCTTGAGTTCGGGGACATAGCGTTCGGCCGGATCGTCGAGCGAGCGGATGTCATGCTCGGCCACCGCGATGCCCATGAGCAGCGAGGTCACTGTCTTGGCCATCGACATCGAGAGGAAGTGGGTGTTCTCGTCAGAGCGGTTTCGATAGTCCTCGAACACGATCTTGCCGCCCTTGATCACCAGCATCGCATTGGTGAAGCTGCGTTCGGCGAAATCCTTGTAGTCGGAGCTCTTCCCGCCGAATTCATCCTTCGGCATCGCGAAGCCGTCCGCGCGCGGCAATTCCCACACATCGCCCGCGCGGGTGACCGCGCGCGATTCGAACACATGGTCGGTATCGCGGAAGGTGAAGCTCTCGACCTCCGGATTGAGCAGCTGCCAGCGCATCGCGATGACCGCCGGGGTGAGCGGATAAGTCTTGTCCTGCTTCGGCTCGGCCGCGAGCGAAGCCTCGGGGGCGGGAGTCTGCTCCGCCTCCCGCGAGCACGAAGCGAGGGTGAGCACCAAGGCGGCGAGCGCGACACCTGCAAGACTATTGCGAACCACGACGCTTCTCTCCCTTGTCATCCCGGATTTGTTCCGGGATCCCGCTTTCTATTCAAAACGCGTCTTCGAACAAGCGGGACCCCGGAACAAATCCGGGGTGACGAAGAGACGATCAGGCCGCCAGCCCGATCTCGGCGCTCGGCGCGAAATTGCCGTGGAGGCCGAAGCGTAGCTGGATCGGCACGTGGACCGTCGCGACCGGCCCCTTCTCGATCTCGAGTGCGTCGAAGATCAGCAGGTCGCTGCGGTGATCGTCGAGCCGGTTGCAGACCATCACGATCCAGCCGTCGCCCTCGGGCGCGTCCTTGCTGCGCGGAATGAAGCAGGGTTCCTGCAGGCTCGACACCGGGCCGCACCACCAGTGCTGCTCCGCCCCGGTTTCGAGGTCTTTCAGGAACAGGCAGTTCATCAGCAGTCCGCCGGCGCTGCCGCCCTTGAGCTCGACCGGGCGGCGCATGTCCATCTCGAGGAACCAGCCGTAGCGGTTCTTGCGCCCGGTCATGCGGTCGTCGATCCGGGGAAATTCGGCGGCGGTGCCGGTCAGCTTGGTCACCGCATCGAACTCGTCGCCATTGCTCGCCATGTCGACCGTCCAGTCGGTCAGGAAGCTCATCGCTTCCATCCCGTTGAACGGCGCATCGTGGACGTCGGGGAAGAAGGGGAACATGTTGTTCTTCGCCTCGCAGGTGAGGAAATGGACCTTGGTCCCTTCCTGCCAGGCGTTGAGCACGTGGCTGGCGAAGCAATTGTCGCGCTTGAACCAGCGGATGTCTTCCTGCTTCAGATCGTCGCGCCGCGGGATGATCCCGAGATAGACCGGCATGGTCGTGTCGAAGCCGAAATGCGGCTTGCCCTGTTCGAGCCGCTCCCAGCTGCCGATCGAAGGCACGATATGCAGCACGAGGTAATCCTCGGTGATCCCGAAGTCGTGCATCATGCAATAATACGGCACCTTGAACCACACTTCACGGACCAGCTCACCCGCCGGGTTCACCTCGTAATAGGCGACGTCGTCGGTGCAGAGGCCCGAGGCGGCATAGCCGATCGCGACCATGTTGCCGGTGACCGGATCGATCTTCGGATGAGCGGTGAAGGTCTGGCCGCGCATCGCGCCGCCGAACTTCTCGAATCCGTCGGTCTGCATCGTCGCGGGATCCATCAGCAGCGCGGGGCTGTCTTCCTTCAGCGCCCACAGCTTGCCGCCGTAAATCCACGCATTGGTGTTGGCGGTCGAGCGGATTTCGCCCCTGACCGATTCGTCGTCGGTCAGCGGATTGCGATAGGCGCCGAACAACGCATGGCCGGCCGCGTTCTCGAGCTTCCACTTGTCGGTCTGTGCCCAGCGCTGGCGGAAATCGCATTGCCCGTCATGGATATGGAAGCGGGTGATCATCCCGTCGCCGTTGAACGAGATGTCGTCGCTCAGCCGCGGCGGGAACTGCGGATCGGGCTGCACCCGGTAGAAGGCGCCGTCGATCCCCGCCGGGATCTCGCCCTCGTGGCTCAGGTCGGCAATGTCGGCCTCGATCCGCGAAGGCGTGTTGAAGCCGGTGAAACTCGGCGTGTCCGGGAAGTGCGACATATGGACCTGTTCCTCTCCATGATCCTTGCGCGTAATTGTATGCTCCACTAACAATTGCGCAAGACGGAAGAGGGATAAGGCCAGGTGGGCGGGGTATCGTTGATCGAAAGCAATGATAATGCCCTGGGCGAGCTGAACGATATCCTCGGCTTCCACATCCGCCTCGCGCATGGCGCGGTCTATCGCCATTTCACCGAAACCTTCATCGACCTCGACCTTACCCAGAAACAGGTCTCGGTGCTGTGGCTGGTCGAAGAGCAGCCGGGCATCTCGCAGATCGAGGTCGGCCAGCGGCTGCGGATGGACCGCGCGACCACGATGACCATCGTCAACCGGCTGCAGGATCGCGGCTTCGCGCGGCGCGAACGCTCGGAAACCGACGGCCGCAAGCAGGCGCTTTACCTGACCGAGGCGGGCGCCGCGGCGCTGATCCGCGCGAAGCAGGCGATCGGCGAACACGAAGCTTGGCTCAAGGGCCGTTTTTCGGCCGAAGAAATCGACAAATTGGTGGAAATGCTGGCCCGAATCCACGATTGAGGCGGCGACCACGGAGAGGGAATAAAGAAAATGGCTGGAAGCGCAGGCGGAACCAATCCGATCGCGGTGATCGACGACAACCCGATGGGTACGCGGCAATGGATCGTCGTTGTGCTGATGATCCTGCTCAATGCACTCGACGGGTTCGACGTTCTGTCGAGCGCCTTCGCCTCGCCGGGGATCACCAAGGAATGGGGCATCGAGCGCTCGGCGCTCGGGATCATGCTGTCGGCCGAACTGGTCGGCATGGGCTTCGGGTCGATGATTCTGGGCGGCGTGGCGGACAAGCTGGGCCGCAAGCCGACGATGCTGATGTGCCTCGTGGTGATGGCAATCGGCATGTACCTCGCCCATGCGGCGACCGGTCTCACGGCGTTGACCGGCTGGCGTTTTGTGACCGGCCTCGGGATCGGCGGGATGCTTGCCGCGACCAACGCGGTTACCGCCGAAGTGTCGAGCAAGGCCGGGCGCAGCCTCGCCATGGCGCTCTATGTGATCGGCTATCCGCTCGGCGGCGTGATCGGCGGGTTTGCCGCGCAGGGCTGGCTGCTGGTGGAATATGACTGGCGCGCGGTGTTCCTGTTCGGCTCGGTCGTCACCGCGGTGATGATTCCGCTGGTGATGCTGCTGGTGCCCGAGACCCCGGCGTTCTTCGCCGCCGCCCGGCCCGAAGGCGCGCTAGCCAAGATCAACCGGTCGCTGCGGGCCTTCTCGCTGCCCGAGCTCACCGACCTGCCGCCCGCGCCCGACCCGGCCGCGAAGCCCAGGGTCACCGATATTCTTTCGAACCCGCGTCTGCGTCCGGTTACGCTGATGCTCGCCTTCGGTTATATGTTCCATACGCTGACCTTCTATTACATCCTCAAGTTCGCGGTGCAGATCGTCTCCGAATATCCCCCCGGCTACGCGCCCCCGGTCGCCGCGAGCACGCTGACCTATGCCAATATCGGCGGTGCGGTCGGCGGCGCGCTATTCGGGTTTTTCCTCAAGAAGTTCGACATCAAAGGCCCGACGGTCATCGCGGCACTGCTCGGTGTGGTCGCGGTGGCATGGTTCGGCATGGGCCACGGCGATCTTGCCGCATGGCGCTTGGCGGCCTTCCTCACGATGTTCTTCCTCAACGCGGCGATCGTCGGCTATTATGCAGCCTTCGCGCGCGGCTTCCCCGCCTATGCCCGGGCGACCGGGACGGGCTTCGTGCTTGGCGTCGGCCGCGCCGGCGCGGCGGGATCGCCGATCATCGCTGGCTTCCTGTTCGATGCGCTGGGCAAGAGCCACCTGCTGACCGTGTCGCTGATCATGTGCTTCGGCGCGGTGCTGGGCGCGGTGCTGGTGTGGCTGGTGCCGCTGCGCGATGCCGACGCGGACATGGCATAAGCTGAGCCGATTATTGCCTAGCACGATTGTATACCTATAGAGGGGCTCTAGCCCTACAGACAGGAAGAATATCCATGAAGACCCGCGCCGCCGTAGCCTTCGAAGCCAAAAAGCCGCTGGAGATCGTCGAACTCGATCTCGAAGGTCCCAAGGCCGGCGAAGTGCTGGTCGAGATCATGGCGACCGGCATCTGCCACACCGACGCCTATACGCTCGACGGGTTCGACAGCGAGGGGATCTTCCCCTCGGTGCTCGGCCATGAAGGCGCGGGCGTGGTGCGCGAAGTCGGCGCCGGCGTGACCTCGGTCAAGCCGGGCGATCACGTGATCCCGCTCTACACCCCGGAATGCCGCCAGTGTAAGTCGTGCCTCAGCGGCAAGACCAACCTCTGCACCGCGATCCGCGCGACCCAGGGCAAGGGTCTGATGCCCGATGGCACCACCCGCTTCAGCTACAAGGGCCAGCCGATCTTCCATTACATGGGCTGCTCGACCTTCTCGAACTTCACCGTGCTGCCCGAAATCGCTCTCGCGAAAATCCGCGAAGACGCGCCGTTCCAGTCGAGCTGCTACATCGGCTGCGGCGTGACCACCGGGGTCGGCGCGGTGATCAACACCGCCAAGGTCCAGGTCGGCGACAATGTCGTGGTGTTCGGCCTGGGCGGGATCGGCCTCAACGTGATCCAGGGCGCGCGCCTGGCCGGCGCGAACAAGATCATCGGCGTCGACATCAATCCCGACCGCGAGGAATGGGGCCGCCGCTTCGGCATGACCGACTTCCTCAACACGCGCGGCATGAGCCGCGAGGAAACGGTCGCCGCGATCGTGCAGCTGACCGACGGCGGTGCCGATTATACCTTCGACGCGACCGGCAACACCGAAGTGATGCGCACCGCGCTCGAAGCCTGCCACCGCGGCTGGGGCACCAGCATCATCATCGGCGTGGCCGAGGCGGGCAAGGAAATCGCGACCCGCCCATTCCAGCTGGTCACCGGGCGCAACTGGCGCGGGACCGCGTTCGGCGGGGCCAAGGGCCGCACCGATGTGCCCAAGATCGTCGACATGTACATGACCGGCAAGATCGAGATCGACCCGATGATCACCCACGTGATGGGCCTCGAAGACATCAACAAGGGCTTCGACCTGATGCATGCGGGCGAAAGCATTCGCAGCGTGGTGGTGTTCTAGGCACTCGATCTCCAGCGCCGCGGCCGGGGCACACCGGGGGGGATGGCGCGGCGCGGCGGGCGCAGATCACATTTCACAAGGCCGAAAATTTCGGCTACATGATGATTCATCCCATAACCGACACTAATCCAAGGAGAGGTTTCCCGTGTTCACCCACGTTTTTCTCGGTTCGAACGACATCGAACGCTCGCGCAAGTTCTATGACGCCACGATGGGCGTGCTCGGCTACCAGAACGTGGTGCCGCCCGAAGCAGGCCGTCTGGTCTATCCCGGCCCGGAGGGGACCTTCATCGTCGCCCCGCCGCTGAACGGCAACGCGGCCAGCGTGTCGAACGGCCATACGCTGGGATTCGCGGCGGCGGATGACGAAACCGTGGTCAAGTGGCACGAAGCCGGCCTCGCCGCCGGCGGCACCTGCGGCGGCGCCCCCGGCCCGCGCGAGGCCGCCCCGAACCAGTCGCACGGCGCCTATCTGATCGATCCGGACGGCAACAAGGTCTGCGCCTACCACATGCGCCACTGAGCCGAGGAAGGCCCGAAGGAATACCGCAATGGACGTCGTTTCAACCAACCGTTCCCACGGCGGAAGCCAAGGTGTCTTCACCCATGCCTCCTCCGCCACCGGGACGCCGATGACCTTCTCGGTCTTCGTGCCGGACCATGTTCCCAAAGCGGGTGGGGGCGCGAAGCTGCCGGTATTGTGGTATCTTTCGGGCCTCACCTGCACCCATGCGAATGTCACCGAAAAGGGCGAGTTCCGGGCGGCCTGCGCGCAGCACGGGATCATCCTGGTCGCGCCGGACACCTCGCCTCGCGGCGAGGATGTGCCCGATGACGAAGCCTATGATTTCGGCAAGGGCGCCGGCTTCTACGTCGACGCGACGCAGGAGCCCTGGGCCACGAACTTCCGCATGCGCGACTATATCGAACAGGAACTGCCGCGGCTGATCGCGGCGGAGTTCCCGGCCGATATGGGGCGCCAGGGGATCACCGGCCATTCGATGGGGGGCCACGGCGCGCTGACGATCAGCCTGCGCAATCCCGGCCGCTTCCGTTCGACCAGCGCCTTCTCGCCGATCGTCAGCCCGCTGAACTGCCCTTGGGGCGAAAAGGCCCTGACCGGCTATATCGGTGCGGACCGGGCCAGATGGCGCGAATACGACGCGGTTGCGCTGATCGAGGATGGCGCGCGCCTGCCCGACCTGCTGGTCGATCAGGGTACGGCCGACAATTTCCTCGAAGAGCAGCTAAAGACTCCGTTGCTTGACCGCGCCTGCCGTGAAGCGAATATTCCCGCCACGATCCGGATGCAGGAGGGTTACGACCACTCCTATTACTTCATCTCGACCTTCATGGCCGAGCATGTGGCGTGGCACGCCGAAAGACTGAAATAATGAGCCGCGAACAGAAACTTTCCGAAATCATCGCCGACCACAGCGGGCGCGAGGGCCCGCTGATTCCGATCCTGCACGACGTGCAGGAGGAGTTCGGCTGCGTCGACGAAGAGGCCGAGCAGGCGATCGCCGCCGCGCTCAACCTCACGCGCGCCGAAGTCCACGGCGTGGTCAGCTTTTATCACGACTTCAAGCCGAAGGCCGATCCGCGCCCGGTGGTGCAGATCTGCCGTGCCGAAAGCTGCAAGTCGCGCGGTGTGGAAGCGCTGATCGCCGATGCCGAACAGGCCGCCGGCGCCCGCGTCAAGCTCCACACCGTCTATTGTCTCGGCCTCTGCAGCAGCGGCCCCAACGCGCGCGTGGGCGACCGGCTCCACGCCCGGCTCGACAGCGCCGCGCTCGTCAAACTGATTGAAAACGCATGACCATCATCCGCATCTCCGATGACGCCCTCGCCCGCGCCTGCGGCGCCGACGAGCTTGCCGCCGCCTTCGCGCGGAAAGGCCACGAAATCCAGCGCGTCTCCAGCTGGGGCATGCACTGGCTCGAACCTTTGGTCGAGATCGACGGGAAGGGTTTCGGCCCCGCGACGCTGGCCGATATCGACGCGATCCTCGACGGGTCGAGCGGCCTCGCGATCGGCACCATCGCCGACCACCCGTTCATCGCATCGCAGCAGCGCCTGACCTTCGCCCGTGCGGGCAAGACCCGCCCGCTTAACCTCGAGGATTACGAGGCGACCGGCGGCTGGGCCGGCCTCAGGCGCGCGCGCCTGATCGGCTCCGACGCGATCATCGAGGAACTGCTCGCTTCCGGCCTGCGCGGCCGTGGCGGCGCCGGCTTCCCGGCCGGGATCAAGTGGAAGACGGTCGCGGGCGCGACTGCCGACCAGAAATACATCGTCTGCAACGCCGACGAAGGCGACAGCGCGACCTTCGCCGACCGGATGGTGATGGAAGGCGATCCGTTCCAGCTGATCGAAGGCATGGCGATCGCGGGCGAAGCGGTCGGTGCGTCGAAGGGCTATGTCTACATCCGCAGCGAATATCCCGATGCGATCGCCAAGATGCAGGCGGCCGCGCGGATTTCGGCGCAGATCGTCGCGCCCTTCGTGGTCGAGATCCGCGTCGGCGCGGGCGCCTATGTCTGCGGCGAGGAAACCTCGCTGCTCAACAGCCTTGAGGGCAAGCGCGGCGAAGTGCGCGCGAAGCCGCCGCTTCCGGCCTTGAAGGGCCTGTTCGGCAAGCCGACCGTGGTCAACAATGTGCTCACCCTCACCGCGGTGCCGCATATCCTGACCGGAGGCGGCGCGGCAGCCTATGCCGAGCTCGGCATGGGCCGTTCGAAGGGCACGATGCCGATCCAGCTGGCCGGCAACATCAGGCATGGCGGGCTTTACGAGACCGCGTTCGGGATCACGCTGGGCGAACTCGTCAACGATATCGGCGGCGGCACCGCCAGCGGCCGTCCGGTCAAGGCAGTGCAGGTCGGCGGCCCGCTGGGCGCCTATCTCCATCCCGACCAGTTCGACATTCCGTTCGACTACGAAGCCTACGCCGCGGTCGATGCGCTGATCGGCCACGCAGGCCTGACCGTGTTCGACGACACCGCCGATCTGCGCGCGATGGCGCGCTTCGCGATGGAATTCTGCGCTGCCGAAAGCTGCGGCAAATGCACCCCGTGCCGGATCGGATCGACTCGCGGGGTCGAATTGATCGACCGCATCGCCACCGGCGGCCGCGTGCTGGCGGGGGTCGAGACCGCGCCGCAGATGCACAACATGCCCAAGCAGGGCCGCAGCCAGGACGACGAGATCCAGCTGCTCGAAGACCTCTGCGACACGATGAAGTTCGGCTCGCTCTGCGCGCTCGGCGGTTTCACTCCCTATCCGGTGATGAGCGCGCTCAAGCACTGGCCGGACGATTTCCGGAAGTAGGGTGATCTTGGGCGTGGTCCTCGCAGGCGGCAGATCGAGCCGGTTCGGCAGCGACAAGGCGCTGGCCGTGCTCGGCGGCAAGCGCCTGCTCGACCATGCGGTGGAGAGACTCGGCGCGTGGTGCGACGATGTCGTGGTCGCGGGCCGCGAAAGTGCCGTCGCGAAAGGCATCCCGGACTGGCCACAGCCCGACATGGGTCCGCTCGGCGGGATCGCCGCGGGCCTGCGCCATGCGGAGGAAAACGGCTTTGACAGCGCGATCACCTGTTCGGTCGATTCGTTCGATTTGCCTGCGGATTTGCCGGACCTGCTGGCAACGCCGCCGTGCTATCTCGCCGACCAGCCGGTGATCGGGCATTGGCCCGCCGGCGCCGCGCGGGCACTCGAAACGATCCTTACGACCGACGGGAAACACTCCCTGCGGCAATTCATTGACACAATCGATGCGATAGCGGTGAAAACCGCCGCAAAACCTGCTAATATCAATACACCTGCGGATCTTGCCGCAGCGGAGAAGAACTATGGGTTATGAGCGTCAGGCAGATTTCGGGACGCCCGAGGTCAAGTCGGAAGAGCTGGTCACGCTGACCATCGATGGCCGCGAGGTCACCGTTCCCGCCGGGACCACGGTGATGCGCGCGGCGTCCGAAGCCGGCGGCTCGATCCCCAAGCTCTGCGCGACCGACAGCCTGAACCAGTTCGGCTCGTGCCGCCTGTGCCTGGTCGAGATCGAAGGTGCGCGCGGCACCCCCGCCAGCTGCACCACCCCGGTGGGCCCGGGCATGAAGGTCCTGACCCAGACCCCGCGGCTCGACAAATTGCGCAAGGGGGTGATGGAACTCTACATCTCCGACCACCCGCTCGACTGCCTGACCTGCTCGGCCAACAACGATTGCGAATTGCAGGACCAGGCCGCCAATGTCGGCCTGCGCGATGTGCGCTATGGCTTCGAAGGCGCGAACCACATGCAGCAGGATGTGGACACGTCGAACCCCTATTTCGACTTCACCCCCGACAAATGCATCGTCTGTTCGCGCTGCGTGCGCGCCTGCGACGAGACCCAGGGCACGCTTGCGCTCACGGTCGACGGACGCGGCTTCGCCTCGATGATCAGCGCCGGCCAGAAGGGCGACGATTTCCTCTCCAGCGAATGCGTCAGCTGCGGCGCTTGCGTCCAGGCCTGCCCTACATCCGCGCTGATGGAAAAAACCGTCAAGGAAATCGGCAAGCCCGAACGCGCGGTCGTGACCACCTGCGCCTATTGCGGCGTCGGCTGCACCTTCCGCGCCGAGATGCGCGGCGAACAGCTGGTCCGCATGGTCCCGTGGAAGGACGGCAAGGCCAACCGCGGCCATAGCTGCGTCAAGGGCCGCTTCGCCTGGGGCTATGCGAACCATCAGGACCGCATCCTCAACCCGATGATCCGCGAGAGCATCGAGGATCCCTGGCAGGAAGTCAGCTGGGAAGAGGTGATGCGCTACACCGCAGAGCGCCTGAACAAGATCAAGGCCGAGAGCGGCGCCCGCGCGCTGGGCGGGATCACCTCCAGCCGCTGCACCAACGAAGAAGCCTACCTCGTCCAGAAGATCGTGCGCGGCGGTTTCGGGTCGAACAATGTCGATACCTGCGCCCGCGTGTGCCACTCGCCGACCGGCTTCGGCCTGTCGACCACCTTCGGCACAAGCGCCGGCACGCAGGATTTCGATTCGGTGATGGATTCGGACGTGATCCTGGTGATCGGCGCGAACCCGACCGACGCCCACCCGGTGTTCGGCAGCCGCATGAAGCGCCGGCTGCGCCAGGGCGCCAAGCTGATCGTGATCGATCCGCGGCGGATCGACCTCGTCCGCTCGCCGCATATCGAGGCGGATTACCACCTCCCGCTGCAGCCCGGCACCAATGTCGCGGTGATGACCAGCATCGCCCATGTGATCGTGACCGAAGGCCTCGCCGACGAGGCCTTCATCCGCGAACGCTGCGACTGGGATGAATATCAGGATTGGGCGCGCTTCGTCTCCGACGAGAAGAACAGCCCCGAATTCCTCGAAGCCGTCACCCGAGTCCCCGCCGCCGAAGTGCGCGGCGCGGCGCGGCTGTTCGCGACCGGCGGCAACGGCGCGATCTATTACGGCCTCGGGGTTACCGAGCACAGCCAGGGTTCGTCGACCGTGATGTCGATCGCGAACCTCGCGATGGCGACCGGCAATATCGGCCGCCGCGGCGTGGGCGTGAACCCGCTGCGCGGCCAGAACAACGTGCAGGGCAGCTGCGACATGGGCAGCTTCCCGCATGAACTCAGCGGCTATCGCCACATCTCCGATGGTGCGACCCGCAAATTGTTCGAGGACGACTGGGGCGTGACTCTCGATCCCGAGCCCGGCCTGCGTATCCCGAACATGCTCGATGCGGCGGTCGACGGCACCTTCCGCGCGATCTACATCCAGGGCGAGGACATCCTCCAGTCCGATCCGGACACCAAGCATGTCGCCGCCGGCCTCGCCGCGATGGACTGCGTGATCGTCCACGATCTGTTCCTGAACGAAACCGCGAATTACGCGCATATCTTCCTGCCGGGCTCGACCTTCCTCGAGAAGGACGGGACCTTCACCAATGCCGAACGCCGCATCCAGCCGGTGCGCAAGGTGATGGATCCGGCCAACGGCTATGCCGACTGGGAAGTCACCCAGTTGCTCGCCAATGCGATGGGGCTCGACTGGAACTATTCGCACCCGAGCGAAATCCTCGCCGAAATCTCGCGCCTCACGCCGACGTTCGCCGGCGTGTCGTGGGAACGGCTCGAGCGCGAAGGCTCGCTCCAGTGGCCGGTCAACGACAAGGCGCCCGACGGTTCGCCGATCATGCATGTCGACGGCTTCGTGCGTGGCAAGGGCAAGTTCGTGGTCACCGAATATATCCCGACCGACGAGCGCACCGGCCCGCGCTATCCGCTGCTGCTGACCACCGGGCGCATCCTCAGCCATTACAATGTCGGCGCGCAGACCCGCCGCACCGGCAATGTCGTGTGGCATGAGGAAGATGTGCTCGAAATGCATCCGACCGATGCCGAGAACCGCGGCCTCAAGAGCGGCGACTGGGCCCGCCTCGCGAGCCGTGCGGGCGAAACCACGCTGCATGTGCTCGTCACTGACCGGGTCGCGCCGGGGGTCGTCTATACGACCTTCCACCACCCGACCACGCAGGCCAACGTTATCACCACCGACAATTCGGACTGGGCGACCAACTGCCCCGAATACAAGGTCACCGCGGTGCAGGTGATGCCGTCCAACGGCCCGTCGCAGTGGCAGGAAGACTATAACGAGCAGGCCGAGCGTTCGCGTCGCATCGCCACCGCGGAAGCAGCCGAATGAACGGCCACGGCATCGCCAAGCTGCGCCGCATGGCCGACCAGATCGGGGCGAACTTCGCCGCGACCGGGCACGACCATGCGGTGTTCGCCACCGCGGATCATATCTGGAAATTCTGGGATCCGCGGATGAAGGCGGCAATCTTCGCCGACGACCGCAGCGTGCTGAACCCGATCGCCCGCGAAGCGATCGAAATCCTCGCGCAGGGCATCCGCCCGACGCCGCCGCCGGCCGACAGCATGTTCAACAAGGTCAACGAGGTCGGCCATTCCGACGCCGGCTGAGGTGCTGGAGATCCGGCGCGACGGTTCGCGCCGGGAAATCGAACGCAGCTGGGTGCCCGAAGCGCCGGTCGCGCTTGAATTCAACGGGCTCGCCTATGCGGTGATGATGGCGACGCCCGCCGATCTGGAAGATTTCGCGCTGGGCTTCGCGCTGACCGAGGGGCTGGCGAAGCAGCCGTCCGATCTCTCCGATCTCGACGTCGCCGAAGTCGAGAAGGGCTGGATCGTCCGCGGCACCTTGACCGGGCTCGGGATCGACCAGCTGACCGAACGCGTCCGCGCGCGGGTTGCAGAAAGCTCCTGCGGCTTGTGCGGGATCGAGAACCTCGACGCGGTCGCCAAGCCGCTGCCGCAAATCGCACCGCACGCGGCGCTGGGCGATGCGGCGATCTTCCGCGCGCTCGGCGAGCTCCGCGATCACCAGCAGCTCGGCCGCGCGACCGGCGCCGCCCACGCGGCCGCCTTCGCCTCGCCCGAGGGAGCGATCCTCCACGCGCGCGAGGACGTCGGCCGCCACAATGCGCTCGACAAATTGATCGGCGCCCTCGCCAGGGCCGGGCAGGATATCGCCGCGGGCTTCGTGCTCTCCTCCGCCCGCTGCTCCTACGAAATCGTCGAGAAGACCGTCCGCGCCGGCGCGATGTGCCTGGTCACCATTTCGCTCCCGACCTCGATGGCGGTCGAGCGCGCGAAGGCGGCCGGCCTCAGCCTCTACAGCCTCGCACGCGACGACAGCGTGCTGCTGGTGAACGAAGGCTTCCCGCTCCGCTAGGGACATTTCCGGATGCGCTTTGCATTCGGCCGGGTTTTGCTATCCTCGCGCGGCGGATCGCCGGTCCGCGAGGGGGAATGATGAATCTCAAGCTGATCTTCGCCGCCAGCGTCTGTGCGCTGGCAATCTCGGGTCCGGCACGCGCGGATGAGGAGGTGAAGATCGCACCCCCGGCTGACTGGGTGGTAAAGCCCGCAGACAAGAAGCCACCCAAAACCGCGCGGGTCGCTCCAGCGCCCGAAACCGCGCCCGCGGATAGCGACGCGCCGGTCAAGATCATCGGCGCCGATTACCAGGTCCGCCTCGAACCGGATCGGCAAATCACCTACAGCGCGTTTTCGATGCAGTTCCTCACCCCGCAGGGGCTCGCGGCCGGCAATCTCTCGCTGCCCTGGGATCCCGCGACGCAGACGATCACCGTCCACGAGGTTCATATAAAGCGCGGCAGCGTGGTAATCGACGTGCTGGGAGAAGGCCAGACTTTCACCGTGCTGCGCCGCGAGCAAGGGCTCGAACTCGCGATGCTCGACGGGGATCTCACCGCCAACCTGTTTCCGGCAGGGCTTGAAGTCGGCGACACGCTCGAATTTTCCTATACCCTCGAAACCCGGCAACCGGTGCTCAAGGGCCACGCCGAAGCTTCGCTCGGGCCGCTCAATGCGCCGTTGGGCAAGGTCCACCTGCTGTTCGAATGGCCGGAAGGCCTCGACATGCATCTCTCCCAACCGCGCGATCTCCCCGCCTGGCAGCGCTCGAAGCAGGGCGGCATGCAGGTCGCGCAGCTGACCGTCGACGATTTCCAGCCCCTCATCACCCCGCATCTGGCACCGGCGCGCTATTCCATTATCCGCATGCCTGAAGCGACCGACTTTTCTTCGTGGGACCAGGTTTCGCACCTGCTGCGCCCACTTTACGTGCAGGCATCGCAAATCCCGACGGACGGCAAATTGCACGACGAGCTGGAGAAAATCCGCGCGGCCAGCGACAATCCGCTCAAGCGCGCCGAGCTGGCGCTGGATCTGGTGCAGGACAAGATCCGTTATGTCGCCCTGTCGATGGGCGCCGGCGGGCTGGTTCCGGCCGATGCCGCAACCACTTGGACCCGGCGCTTCGGGGATTGCAAAGGCAAGACGGTGATGTTGCTGGGCCTGTTGCGGGAACTCGGGATCGAAGCCGAACCGGTGCTGGTCAACACCGCCGCCGGCGACGCCTTAAGCGAACGGCCGCCAATGGTGTTCTTGTTCGATCACGTGCTGGTGCGCGCGGTAATCGGCGGGCATGAATATTGGCTCGACGGTACCCGCAGCGGCGACCGGACCCTGGCTGAAATCAAAGTGCCGGCGTTCGGTTGGGGCCTGCCGCTGCGTGACGGCCCGACCCAGTTGGCCCGGATGATGCCGGAGCCCCTGACCCAGCCGACCGAGGATCTCGCGATCCATATCGACGCCAGCGGCGGGCTTCGCCTGCCAGCCCCGACCGAGATCGAGAACGTCCTGCGGGGCGACAATGCGATCGGCTTCAACAATGCGATCGCCAGCTTGGCCGGCAATGTCCGCAAGGAGGCGCTCGAACGCTATTGGCACGGCGAATTCGCTTTCGTGACGCCCGAGAAGATCGATGCACGCTTCGATCCGGCAAGCGGCGAAATGCACCTGACCCTGAGCGGCACGGCCGAGATGGACTGGAACGGCGTGTGGTACGAGACCGACAAGATGCATGTCGGCTTCTCGCCCGATTTCGCACGCGCCGACGGGCCGGGCAAGGATGCGCCTTTCGCGGTCGCCTATCCGTTTTTCACCCGCGCGGTCGAAACCATCGTTCTCCCGGCGGGCTTCACCGCAGACCAGATCAGCGGCAAGCCGATCGACGAAACCGTGGCGGGCATCGAATATCACCGCGAAGCCGCAATCGACGGCACTGTGTTCAAGGCGGTCCGCACCAGCCGCAGCATAGTGCCCGAATTCGCAGCTGCCGATGCGCCGGCCGCGGCGAAACGCCTTACCGCGCTGAACGACGAAGGGCTCTATCTGAAGATGCCCTCGACCTATCGGCCGAACAGCGCCGAACTGGCCTATCGCTCTTCCCAGAACATCACCGACGTGCAGGGATTGATCGATCGCGGCGTAGAGGAGCTCGACTACCAGCGGTACGACGAGGCATTGGCCGATTTCGACCGCGCGGTGGCCCTCGCCCCCGACAATCCCTTCGCCGCAGCCGATCGCGGCATGGCGCTGGTCTGGAAACACGATCCGGTCGGCGCCGAACAGGCGTTCCTCCGCGCGGAAAAGCTCGATCCCGATAATGCAGTGGTGAACCGCGGTCGCGGTGTGCTCGCGCTGCAGGCCCAGGATTTCGGCAAAGCAGAGGGCCTCTTTCGCCGCTCGCTGGAAATCGAGCCAGACAACGCCTTCGCCCATTTTCAATTGGCCCTGGCACTGTTCGGCAAGCAGGACCTCGAAGGCGCGCTGGGCGAAGCGCGCCAGGCGATCAAGCTCAATTCGGGCTACGGCGCGGCCTACAGCCTGCAGGCTACGCTGTTGATGAACCTCAAGCGGCCCGACGAAGCCGCGGCGGCGGTCGATACGATGGTGAAGACCTTCCCGAAGGATTCCCAGATGCTCACCTATGCGAGCAATCTCTACGATGCGCTCGGGAAGAGCGAGAAATCGGAGCAATTGCTGAAGACCTCCCTCGCGACCGAGGAAACCCCGCTGGCGTTGGTCAACCGTGCGGAACGGCGCCCGGTGAATGAAACCGAGCAGAAGCTCGCCGACCTCACCCGGGCGCTGCAAATCGATCCCAAATTCGTCCCGGCACTGATCGGCCGGGGGAATGTCCGCTGGATGGAGTATCAGCTCAAACCCGCGCTAAGCGACGTAAACCAGGCAATCGCAATCGCACCCGACGCGTTCCAGGCCTATGACGTCAAGGCCAAGATCCTGGCCGATATGGAGCGCAAGCAGGAAGCTGCCGCGGTCGCCCGGCAGCTGATCGATGCGAATCCGCAGGCCGCGGCCGCTTATTTCTTCGCCGCCAATATTTACGATCGCCTCGGCATGGCAAAGGAAGCCAAGGCGGTGCGCGACAAGCAGGTTGCGCTGCCCGCGCAATCGGTCGGCGCATTGCTCTATCGCAACAGCCTGCGCGAACGGACCGACCTTACCGGCCGCGAACAGGATATCGAGGCCGCGCTGACGCTCGATCCGGGTTCAGCGCCGGCACTGATCGCCAAATCGCAACTGCAGGAAGACCGGGACGATTGGCCCGGTGCTGCCGAATCGCTGGCCAAGGCGCGCATCCGCGACAAGACCGATGCGCAAATCCCCACGCTGCAGGGCATCGCGCTGGTCAAGGCGAACCACACCGCCGAAGCCGCCGAAGCCTTCGATGCATCGCGCAAACTGGCCACGACCGCACAGGATTTGAACACTATCTGCTTCGACAAGGTGATGCGCGGAGTGGCACTGGAACGCGCGGTGGAGGAGTGCGACGCCTCGCTCCAGCTGGCACCCGACAAACCCGCAACCCTGGACAGCCGGGGCCTCGCCTATCTGCGGCTCGGCAAGCTGGGCCAAGCCAAGACCGATTACGACCGGGCGATCGACAAGCTGCCCGGGGTCGCCAATCCGCTGTACGGCCGGGCCGTGGCGCGTGCGCTCTCCGGCGATCTCAAGGGCGCGCGCGAGGATGCGGCGGCAGCGTTGCGGATCTCGCCCCAGATGGAGAAGACTTTTCGCGAGTGGGGGATCGACATTCCGGCGGCGATCGCGGGGAAGCCCAACTGATGCAGTCCGCGCAGTCGGCCGCGCCGCCGGGTTAATTTTTGGCGGCCTTCAGGCGCTGGCGCGCATGCGCCTCGGCGTGGGACAGCAGCACGTCGAGATCCGCGCGGCTGATATCGAAGCTGTCCGGCAAATCGGCCAGCGCGCGGTCGATGTCTTCCAGATGGAAACCCGACACCTGCAGCGCATCGCCCGCCGGCAGCGGCACGTGCGGATAGGAGTGCCGCGACAGGCGGTGAAAAAGCATCGCCAGCGACACCAGCGCGATCGAATTGAGCGCCACCGGAGCGAAGGCGAAATAATAGCCGGCGGCGTGGATGTCCGGAGTGCCGATCACCGCGGTCAGCGCTGCCGCTCCGCCGGGCGGATGAAGGCAGCGGCACAGCGACATCACCAGGATCGCCAGCCCCACGCCCGCGCCGGCAGCCAGCATGGGATCGGGGATCATCCGGAACGCAAACACCCCGGCGAGCGCGGAGAGGGTGTTCCCGCCGACCACCGCCCACGGCTGCGCGAGCGGGCTGGCCGGGACCGCGAAGGCCAGCACCGCGCTTGCGCCGAGCGGGGCGACGATGATCGGGAGGTTCTCGCGTGCGAGCGGAAGTTCGCGGCACAGCACAATCGTCAGCGCGATACCTACCGCCGCGCCGAGGCAGGCGAGGATGCGGTCGAAAGGCCGCGCACCGACCAGGACCGGCCGGAAAAATCTGATCCGCATCGTCGTGCAATCCTGGATAGCAGCCCTAGCGACTCAGCTGGAACACCGCATGTTCGGCGCGCCAGTTGGCGCCGGCCTTGCCGAACTGGCGGCCCTGGCCGAAGAACCAGCTCGCTTCGACCTTCACGCCCTTTTCGGCGATCAGCGCCTCGAAATCGGCGATCGCGAGATGGTGGATGTTCTCGGTCTCGTACCAGCTCACCGGCAGATGCCGAGTCACCGGCATACGGCCATTGACCAGCAGCGACAGGCGCATGCGCCAATAGGCGAAGTTCGGAAAGCTGACGAAAGCCTGCCGCCCGACCCGCAGCAACTGGTCGAGCATCAGGTCCGGCCGCTCGGCGGTCTGGAGCGTCTGCGACAGGATCGCGTAGTCGAACGCATCGTCCGGATATTGCGGCAGGTCGCGGTTCGCGTCGCCCTGGATCACCGACAGGCCCTTGCTGACGCACAGCTCGACGTCTTCCGGGCTCAGCTCGATCCCGCGCGCGTCGATCCCGCGCCTGTCACGCAGTGCCGCCATCAGCGTGCCGTCGCCGCAACCGACATCGAGTACCCGCGCACCGGCGGGGATATGCTCGGCGATCACCGCGAGGTCGGGGCGCAGCGTGCTCATTCGAGGAAGCCCTTGATCACCCGGTCGAGTGCCGGGACGTCGAGCAGGAAGCTGTCATGGCCATAGGGCGCCGAGAGCTCGACGAAGCTGACCGGCGCGGCGACCGCGTTGAGCGCATGGACCACGCTGCGCGATTCCGAGGTCGGGTAGAGCCAATCGGTATCGAAGCTGACCAGGCAGAAGCGCGCGGGCGTGCCGCGGAAGGCATCCGCCAACCGACCGCCATGCTCCTCGGCGAGGTCGAAATAGTCCATCGCGCGGGTGATATAGAGATAGGAGTTCGCGTCGAACCGGTCGACGAAGCTCAGCCCCTGATAGCGCAGATAGCTCTCGACCTGGAAATCGGCGTCGAAGCCGAAGCTCTTCGCCTCACGGTCCTGCAGCCGGCGGCCGAACTTCTCGGTCAGTCCGGCTTCGGACAGATAGGTGATATGCGCGGCCATGCGCGCGACCGCGAGCCCGCTGTCGGGGGCTTTGCCGGTGCCGTAATATTCGCCGCTCTGCCAGTTTGGATCGGCCATGATCGCCTGGCGCCCGACTTCGTGGAACGCGATGTTCTGGGCCGAATGGCGCGCCGTGGTGGCGATCGCGAGCACCCGCGCGGCGCGCTCGGGGAAATTGGCCGCGAGGCTCAGCGCGAGCATCCCGCCCATCGATCCGCCGACGACCGCGTAGAGCTTGCCGATCCCGAGCGCATCGAGCAGCGCGACCTGTGCGCGGACCATGTCGCGGACCGTGATCACCGGGAAGCCCATGCCCTGCGGCCTGCCGGTCTTGTCCGGGCTGGCCGGGCCGGTCGAGCCGAGGCAGCCGCCAATCACATTGGCGCAGACAATGTGGAAGCGCTCGGTGTCGATCGGCTTGCCGGGTCCGACCATCCGCGCCCACCAGCCGGGCTTGCCGGTGCGCGGATGCTTGCTGGCGACATATTGATCGCCGGTCAGCGCATGGAAGATCAGGATCGCGTTCGAACCGTCGGGCTTGAGGGTGCCATAGGTTTCATAGGCGATCTCGACGCGCTCGAGCGCCTGCCCGCTGTCGAGCGGCAGCGGCGCATCGAGCACGAGCGTGGTGCTGGGAGGGGCGAGATCGGGTGCCATTGCGCTGGCGGAAGTGGGGGACGCGAAGCAGGGTGTCAATTGTGCATCATTAGAGCTATGCGCCCGCGATCATGACGGGACAGCCAACACCGAAGCCGTGGATTGCGGCAATCCATGCCTATGTGCCGGGCAAATCGCGCAGTGCCGACGGGCGCGAGCTGGTCAAGCTTTCGGCCAATGAGAATCCGCTCGGCACCAGCGCTGCGGCGCTCGCGGCGCGGGCGCGGGCGGTGGTGCCGTCGCTCTATCCCGATCCCGACAGTACCGCGCTGCGCGAGGCGCTGGCCGAGGTCCACGGGCTCGATCCGGCCCGGATCATCTGCGGCACCGGATCGGGCGAATTGCTCGCGGTCGCGGCCGGCGCTTTCGCCGGGCCGGGCGACGAGATCCTCTACGTCCGCTACGGCTTCTCGCTTTACGAGATCGTCGCCCGGCGCTGCGGCGCGACCCCGGTCGAGGCGCCCGATGCCGATTACGGCACCGATATCGAGGCATTGCTGGGCGCGGTGACAGAACAGACTCGAGTGGTATTCCTCGCCAATCCGAACAATCCGACCGGCACCTTCATGACCCGGGCCGAGCTCGCCCGGCTCCATGCCGGGCTGCCGTCCGACGTGCTGCTGGTGCTCGACCAGGCCTATGCCGAATATGTCGCGCCGGAAGACGACGACGGCGGGCTGGAGCTGGCGAAGACCGCGGCCAACGTGCTTGCCACGCGGACCTTCTCCAAGGCCTATGGACTGGCGGGCGAGCGGGTCGGCTGGGCGACCGGCGCGCCCGAACTGATCGACGTGCTCAACCGCATCCGCGGACCGTTCAACGTCAATAATGGCGCGCAGGCGGTGGCCACCGCCGCCGCGCTGGATCAGGCTTTCGTAGTCCATTCGCGCGAGCACAACGCCCGGGAGCGCGCGCGGTTCGTCGCGGCGATCGAGGCGATGGGCAATCACGGCTTGCGCGCGGTGCCGAGCGAGGCCAACTTCGTGCTGGTGTTGTTCGAGGGCGGCTTGAGCGCCCAGGCGGCGCATGACGGGCTGGCGGCGCACGGTTATGCGACGCGCTGGCTACCCGGACAGGGGCTGGCGCAGGGTTTGCGCATAACGATCGGGACAGGGGACCAGATGGGCGAAGTGGCGGCGATCCTGCGCGAGCTGGCGGAATCCGCCGGGTGAACGCTGCGGTCACTTCGTTCGAGCGAGTCGCGATCATCGGGCTCGGCCTGATCGGCGGTTCGATCGGCCTCGCGGTGCGCGATCACCTGCCCGGTGTCGCCACCACCGGCTACGACGCCGATCCGGAGGTGCGCAAGCGCGCGCGCGAACGCGGCCTCGCCGACACGATCTACGACAGCGCGAGCGAGGCGGTTCACCGCGCGGATCTGGTGATCCTGTGCGTGCCGGTCGGCGCGATGGGCGAAGTCGCGCGCGCGATGGCCCCGGCGCTCGCCAAGGGCGTGCTGATCAGCGATGTCGGATCGTCCAAGCAGACCGTCACCGAAGCTTTGCGCGAAGCCCTGCCGGGCCGCGAAGTGATTCCGGCGCATCCGGTCGCCGGGACCGAGAACAGCGGGCCGGACGCCGGCTTCGCGCAATTGTTCCAGCAGCGCTGGTGCATCGTGACCCCGCCGGAGGGCGCGGACCCGGCACAGGTTTCGCGGCTGGTGTCGTTCTGGGAAGCGCTCGGCGCAATGGTCGACACGATGGACCCGCAGCACCACGATCTGGTGCTGGCGGTGACCAGCCACATCCCCCATCTGATCGCCTATACGATCGTCGGCACCGCCTCGGACCTTGAGGACGTTACCCGCAGCGAAGTGATCAAATATTCGGCGGGTGGCTTCCGCGACTTCACCCGCATCGCCGCGTCCGACCCGACGATGTGGCGCGACGTGTTCCTCAACAACCGCGATGCGGTGTTGGTGATGCTGAAGCGCCTGCTCGACGATATCGGCGCGATGCAGCAGGCGATCGAGGAATCGGACGGCGAGGCGCTGTTCGACCGCTTCACCCGCACCCGCGCGATCCGCCGCTCGATCGTCGCGCTCGGACAGGACGATGCGCGGCCGGACTTCGGCCGCAAGGACCACGACAACGCCTGAGGTTGCACAGGATTGCGTAACGCGGAGGCGCGGGGAACGATGTTCCCGCTGGATATTGGGCGAGCTGGAGACGGCGCAGCTTTGTCACGGGCGCGTAGCTCTGTGCGCCTCCGCGTGAACCGGGGGCTTTTCCTGTGTCCCCGCGAAGGCGGGGACCTCGGGCAGTTTCAGCGTGGGTGCGTGCGGGCTGAGGCCTCTGCCTGCGCAGGGGCTCGGGTTTGGGGCGAGCCCAGTTTAAGCTTGACAAAACGAACCATTTAGGTTATATGGGGCGCATCGGGTGCGGGGGCCAAGCGCTTCGCTCTACGCTTCCGCATTAGGCCGGTGTCTCGCGGGCCGGATAGCGAAAGCTATCTGCCGGTGGCGCCAGTATCGCCTGACGGGTCAGAAGGGGGCTGCACACCTGCGAGCTCTAACCTGCCTCCTCCGCCAGGAAAGGGCCGAGCGAGCAAGTTTACAGCATTAGTCTTGCCCGCCGTTCGCAAACCAAAACTACGCTAACCAGCCAGCTCACCCGCTGGCGCTGCAATGCACCGGCCTTGCCCGTACTCGCTTTTCCCATTGGCGTTATTCCGCGCTCGCCGGCGGAGAAGCAGCCGCGCCTAATCGTTCAGCGCGTTGATCGCCTCATGCACCCGCCGCTCGATTTCCTCGCGCGGCAGGCCGGGCGGGATCGGTTCGCCGAAGCGCAGGGTAATCGTGCCGCGCCGCTTCCACCGGCGGTGATAGAGCGGGCCGCTGTTTACCGCGACCGGCACCACCGGCAGGCCGAGCAGCTTGTAGATCCCGGCGAAGCCCGAACGCAGCGGCGGCCGCGTTCCGTGCGGCACCCGCGTTCCCTCGGGAAAGATCGCCAGCGGCCTTCCGGTCACGCCGAAGTGCCGGGCCTGCCTGAGCATCTGCCGCAGCGCGGTGGCGCCTTCGTCGCGCGCGACCGACACCGACCCGTAGACCTGGGCGGCGCGGCCCCACAACGGAATGCGGAACAATTCTTCCTTCGCGAAGGGCACCGGATGGGTGAGCGAGGTCGCCAGGTCGATCGCCTCGAAGAAGGATTCATGCTTGAACGCATAAAGCGCCGCGCCTTCGATCTGGCCGCCCTCGGTAACCACCCGGATGCCCAGGATCACCCGCACGCACCAGCGGTGGAAATGCGACCAGCCATCGGGCACCTTGCGGAACCGCCGCTCGCCGAGCGGCAGCGCGAGGATCGTCGCGAGCGAGAACACCGCCGACATGGTGTAGAACACCAGATAGAACACCAGGCTGCGCAATACACTCATGCCCCGCTTACCCGGTCACCAGCCGCACCGCGCGGCTGGCCAGCAGCTTGTGGTACTCGAGAAACAGGATCCACAGCGACGGCTGCGAAGGCACCGCATCCTCGAGGATCTCGACATGGGCGGGCAATCTGCCGGCGAGTTCCGCGGCGGCGCGGCGCATGTGCCAGTCGGTCGTGACCAGCCGCAACGACCGGATCCTGCGCCGGGCCACCCATTCGGCCGTCTCCTGCGCATTGCCGCGGGTATCGAGTGCCGCGAAGCCAAGCGTCACACAGCATTCCATCAGCCTTCGGTCGACCTTGTATTCGGCCGCGAATTCATCGGGCGTGACGTCGTTATAGACCCCGGTGACCAGCAATTGCCCCGCCTTGTGCCCGCGCAGCACCTGCAGCCCGCGGTCGATCCGTCCCGGCCCGCCGGTGAGCACGACGATCGCATCGGTCCGTTCGCCGGCCGCGGGCCCGGGCAGGAACACCGCGAACCAGAAGAAGCCGAGCGCCCAGATCATGAATATCGCGGCGAGCGCGCGGCGGAACCACTGGGCCGGTCTCACAGCATCTTCCTCAGCGCCGCCATCACCGTGATCCGCGCGGTGATCATCGCGATCACCACGCCGAGGATCGGGATCGCGGCAAGCGCGGCCCAGTCGAACATGCCGAGCCCGCCGCCCGCGACCATGCCCGAGCCGAGCGCGGCGAACTGCCGCCCGAGCAGCAGGATCGCCGCCAGCCCGAAGCCGAGCCCGACCGTTCCGCCGAGCACCGCGTCGAACCCGATCGAGCGCTGGAAGATTCGCGCGATCTGGCCGTCCGTGCCGCCGAGCAAATGGACGATCTCGATCGTCCCGCGGTTGGAGCCGAGCGCGCTGCGCGAAGCGAGCCACACCGCCGCCGCGCTGGTCGCCGCGAGCAGCACAACCAGCCCCAGTGCAAGCCATTGCAGCGAGGCGATCGCCGAGAACACCGGCCTGAGCCAGCTCGATTGGGCATCGACCTGTGCCGCGGGCACGCTGCCGCGCAGCGCGGCTCGCACGCCCTGCAGCTGGCGATCGGTCACCGGCCCGGCAAGGCGGACGTCGATCAGCGCCGGGATCGGGATCGCGTCGCCCGCCGTGCCCGAATTTCCAAGCCATGGTTCGATCAGGGTCGCGAGTTCGCTGTCGGGTACCCGCCGCACCGCGTCGATCCCGGCGCGGTTGGACAGCAGCGAAACCGCGAGCTCGGCCTGGCGGTCGCGCTCCTGCGCGCCGGCCTCCACGATCTGGACGGTCAGCCCGCCGGACAGCTCGGCGCGGGCGGCATCGGCGAGGTTGCTCAGCGCCAGCCCGCCCGCCGCCGCGATGGTGGTCAGCGCGATCATGATCGCGATCACCCACGGCATCGGCCCGGTCAGCCGCGCCTGCGGAACCAGCTGCGCCGACCGTTCGCTGCCGAGACCCTTGAGCAGGCTCACAGGCCTTCTCCCATATCGAAGCCCGGGGTCTGCGGCAGCGGCCGGCGAGGCGGATAACGCAGCGCCCCGGTCGGGTCGCCGAGCCGCCCCTTGTCGAGGCGCATGATCAGCGATTCGGGCACTTTCTTGAGCAGATGCAGATCGTGGGTCGCGACCACCACGGTCGTGCCGAGACGGTTGAGCGCCTCGAACAGCCGCAGCAGCTTCACCGCCATCTCGGGATCAACGTTGCCGGTCGGCTCGTCGGCGATCAGCAGGTCGGGCCGGCCGATCACCGCGCGGGCGATCGCCACGCGCTGCTGCTCCCCGCCCGACAGCGTCGCCGGGCGGGCATCGGCGCGGTCGCCCAGCCCGACCCATTCGAGCATGTCGGCGACCGGCTTCTCGAGCTCGCTTTCCTTCACGCCCGAGACCCGCAGCGGCAGCGCGACATTGTCGAACGCCGAGAGGTGCTGGACCAGCCGGAAATCCTGGAACACCACCCCGAGCCGGCGGCGATAGGCGGGCAGCCGCCTGCGCGGCAGTGTGATCACATCGGTGCCGAACATCCGGATCGCCCCGCGCGAGGGGCGCTGCGCGAGATACAGCAGCTTGAGCAGCGAAGTCTTGCCCGCGCCGCTTGCCCCGGTGAGGAAATAGAAGCTGCCGGGATAGAGGATGAAGGAAATGTCGCTGAGAATTTCCTTCCCCGCGCCATAGCGCAGCCCAACATTGTCGAACTGAACGATATCCCCCTCGGCACTCATGCAGCGGCTATAGCGAGGGACAGGCGAGGACAAAAGCCATCGGAGAGCACGCATGAAGGGCAATCGGTGTGGAAAAAGGGCCTTGTGCCCCGCCGTGACCACCGGTGAGCCTTGTCGCGATTCGCGCATGTGCCTAAAGCTTGTCGCACAATGATCATCGCCTGCCCCGCATGCGCGACGCGTTATGTCGTTCCCGACAGCGCGATCGGCGTCGAAGGCCGGACCGTCCGTTGCGCCAAGTGCCGCCACAGCTGGTTCCAGGACGGGCCCGAACTCGCGCTGCCGCCGGGGGCTCCGGCCGCCGCTCCGGAACCGCGGATACCGCAGCCGGTGCGGGCTCCCGCTCCGCCGCCGCCCACTCCGGCCCCCGTTCCGGCGCGACCAATTCCCGCGGCACCGACCGATCCCGAACCCGATGCGCGCCCGGGCTTCTCCTTCGCGGAAGACGTGCCGTCCGCCCCGCCGAAACCCGACCGAAGCTATATTCGCGAGCCCGATCCGGCCCCCCCGGCCGCCGATCCCGTCCCCTTCGCGCCGCCGCCCCCGGTGCCGGACGAATACGACGGCGTGATCGAGGACGATTATTCGCAATTCGATCCCGAACCGCCGTTCCGCCCGCGGCGCAACGTGCTCAAGCTGTGGACCTTCGCAGCGGCAATCTTCGCGCTGTTCGCGATCGGCACGGTGGTGGGCGTGTCCTATTGGGGCCTGCCCGACTGGGTGCCGATCAGCCGCCCGACCTTCGGCCTCGGCGAAAGCGACCTGGTGCTCGATTTCCCGCAGAACAAGCAGGACCGGCGGCAATTGCCCAACGGCACCGAATATTTCGCCGCCAACGGCACGGTCACCAATGTCGGGCGCAAGACCCGCGCGGTGCCCGGCATCTTGATCGTGCTGCGCGACGAGCATGAGCGGATCGTCTATAGCGGCGAGGTCGCTCCGCCGCAGCGCACGCTGGCCCCGGGCGAGAGCATAACGATCAACCACGTCGAGACCGACGTGCCCAAGGCAGCCAAATTCGCCGATATCGGCTGGAAGCCCGGCTGAGCGCACCTGCGTAAAATAACCGTGCCGCCGAGCTTGCAGGGGGGGAGCCCCTTTGCTAATGGCCCGCTCCTACCCCGCGGGGGCCGCTTCCGGTCCCTGTCGATTATGCGGTCGTGGCGGAACTGGTAGACGCGCAACGTTGAGGTCGTTGTGGGCGAAAGCCCGTGGAAGTTCGAGTCTTCTCGACCGCACCAATCATCCCGGAAATGACAGGCCGAGCCAATTCGCCACCGGGCGGATGCGGCGCAGCGCGAGCCGTTCCACCAGCCAGAATACAGCCAGCGACAGCGCGAACAGCGGCAGCAGTGCCGCGAGGGCGACCCCGCTTATTACAATGCCCGAGCGCGTGATCTTGCGGGCCGGCGGTGGCGGCGCGCCGAGGCCGCTGCCGGCGGGCCGGCGCTTGCGCCACATCGCGAAGCCCGAGACGGTCAGCACCACCAGCAACGCCGCGGTGAGTACGCCGACCAGCTGGTTGAACCAGCCGAGCAACTGCCCTTCGTGCCACGCGATGCCGTAATTGATAAAACGATCGATCGGATGCTTGTCCGCGAAGCCCTCGCGCGCGATCTCGCGCCCGCTGGCGAGATCGTAGGTCACGCTGCGCTGGAGCGGGCGGTCCTGCGCTTCGCTCTTGGCCGTCCAGACCTGCCCCGTCGGCGGGCCAAAGCGCTGCGGCGCGCCGGGCGGGAGGACCGAGGCCGGGAACGCCAGATGCTCGCCCTTGGCCTCGGCCACCGCGAGACTGAACATCGCGGGATCGAAGGGGAGCGGCGCATTGCCGGCAATCGGCATGGGCATCGCCATGCCCATCGACCCGTGATGATGCGCGGCGGCATTTTCGCCGCCGCCGATCTTCCAGTCCTGCACACCCTTCACCAGCCCTAGCTCGGTGCGGACCGAAGCGAGCGCGCTGCCCCAGACCCCGGCCCAGGGCAGGCCGGTCGCGAGCATCAACAGCGCGAGGCCCGCAACCCAGAAGCCGACCACCGCATGCAGATCGCGCCAGAAACCCCGCCCGCCGAGCGACAGGCGCGGCCACAGCACCCCGGCCAGCCGGCGGTCCTTCGGCCACCATAGATAGAGCCCGCTGAGGATCATCACGATCGCCCAGCTCGCCGCCAGTTCGACGATCCAGTCGCCGAAACTGCCAAGCATAAGCGAGCCGTGGAACCGGGCGAGCATAGGGGTAATCCGCCGCTCCGGATCGAAGCCGCCGAGCACGTCGCCCTGCGGCGAAACGAACACTTCGCGCGGCGCCCCACCATCGGCCGGGGCCAGGGTGATCGCGGCCGCGTCGCCTTCCGCCTCGGGCAGGCGATAAGCGTCGAACCGGGCTTTCGGCCACGCCGCGAGCGCGGCGTTCACCTGCGCCGCCGGCGAGACCGCCCCCGCTGCGCTCAATCCGCCAAAATCGCGTTCCTCCCAGCGGTCGATCTGCGGCTTGAACAGATAGGCCGCGCCGGTCAGCGAAAGGATCAGGATCAGCGGCATCACCAGCAGCCCGGCATAGAAATGCCAGCGCCAGATCGTGCGATAGAGGGCGGTCTGTTCCATTGCTTCGCTCCCTAGAACTTCGTGCGGACGCCGCCGAACAAGGCGCGGCCGGTTCCGGGATTGAAGATCTCCGAGGTGGCGTCGGCCACGCCGGCGATCGCGACGGTCGAGATATAATGCTTGTCGGTCAAATTGCGGCCTTCGAGATAGACCGACCAGCTTTTGCCCGCATCGAAGCCGAACCTGAAGCCGAGCAATGCATAGGGATCGACCGTCAGCGTATTGGCATTATCGGCGAAATAATGACCCGGCGCCCATTCCACATTCGGCCCGGCGTAGAAGCCGCTTGCGTGTTTGTAGAGCACCTCGGCCCGCAGATAGTGCTTCGGGATCCCCGGCAACCGGTTGTCGCCGTAATTCGCGTCATCGCGGAAGAAGAAGTCGCTGTAGGTATAGGCGGCGGTGAGGGCCAGCCGGTCGCCGGAGGCCGACAGCGCGATATCGCCGTTCAGGCCCGCCTCGATCCCCTGGTGCACGGTGCGGTCCGCGTTGATCGTCGAGCATAGCGCCCACGGCGCGGTGGTCAGACATTGCAGCTCGTTGCGGATTTCGGAGCGATAGAGCGAGACATCCCAGCCGATCGCGCCGCGGTGCCCGCGCGTGCCGATCTCGTAAGTCGTCGCGCGCTGCGCCGCGAGGTTCGGCGCAGTGATGACGTTCGCGTCGTAGCTCGGGATCTCGGCGCTGCGCGAGATATTGGCGAAGAGCTGCGCGTCGCCGGCCAGCGTCCACAGAATGCCGGCGCGCGGGCTCCACATCCCGTAGCTCTTCGAGCCGGACTGATCGCCGTCAGTGAGGAACCGGTCGCGCCGGTCACGGCTGGCATGAAGATACTGGATGCCGGCGATCAGCGCGAGATCCGGCTGCAGGTAGAGCGAATCCTCCGCGTAGAACGAGACATTCTTCGGCTTGTCGACCATCGAGGTAGTCAGCGCGCCCTTATGGCCGCCATCGTTGACGAATTGCCGCGTATCGATCGTGCCGTTCTGGAGATTGACCCCGGCGATAAGCCGGTTGCGCAAGCCGCCGAGCGAGCGATCGTCCACCGCGCGCAGGAAGCCGCCGTAATCGTCGACCGTGTAGTCGAGATATTGGTAGATCGGGTGATCGACGTGGCGGTGGTCGTAGAACAGGCCGAGCTCGAGCGTCGTATCGTCCAGCTGGATCGTCGTCTTGTCCAGCAGGCGGATCGAATCGACATTGCGCTGCTGATCCTGATCGACCCACACCGGATTGGCGTCCTTCGGCGCGGTGAGCGCCTCGTGCTTGGTCACTTCGCCCGGGATGTGCTGGTTGGTGCTGGTGCCGAAGATATAGAGCCGCGTCTCGGCACTGGCGGAAAGCCGGTAGCCCAGATCGAGGTTCGCGCGGAATGCATTCCCGCCGCTGTGATCGCGGTAACCGTCGATCCGCTGGGCCGATGCGGTGACGAAATAGTCGAACGCGCCCGCGGTGCCGCCGGTGCTCGCCTGCCCCTTCACATAACCGAAACTGCCGACGTCGATCCGCGCATCGAGCGCCGCCGCGTCGCGCCCGGTCGGCATCACCAGATTGATCGCCCCGCCGAGCGCATTGGAGCCGTAGCGCAGCGCATTGGCGCCCTTGTAAACCTCGGCATAGCGATAGGCGCTCGGATCGATCTCGAAGAAATCGACCAGCCCGTCCGAAGTGTTGAGCGGCGCGCCGTCGAGATAGACCGCGATGCCGCGCGCGCCATAGGCGCGCGACAGGCCCGATCCCCGGATCGAGACGCGCGCGTCGTCGCCCATGCGCGGCTGGACGATCACGCCGGGAACATAGGCGAGGATATCCTTGATATTCTGCACCGGGCTGCGCTTGAACTGCGTATCCGGAACGACTTCGACGCCGCCGGGCGTGTGCTGGATTTCAGCGGTGGCCTGCGCGGTATCGGGTGTCGCGGTGACGACGATGGTGGTGCCGTCCGCCTCTTCGGCATGGAGCGAGGAGGACAGGGCGACGAGCGATGCGGCCGCGAGGCAGCGCGAGATGAAACGAGACATGGTGGTACTTTCGGCGATGCGGCGCGCGCGTGGGCGCGGCCGTTCAGGACTGGGATCGGGTGGGGATCGTCAGGCCGTTGCCGGGGGGCCGCGCAAGGGCGGCTGGAAATAGTCGGTCCGCCGCAGCGGCAGCGCGGGCGCGGGCAGGAACCCGAGCACGAGGATGAACGCGAGCGCCAGCGCCAGCAGCGGCGCATCGGCCCCGCCGGTCGCCGCCATCGAAAGCGACGAGAACGGGCACTGCGCGGTATCCTTGCCGTGCGCGTCGCTCTGCCGGTGAGTATCGCCCTTGGTCGGGATCGCGATCTGCTTGGTCACCGTGTCGGTGGTGCCGGTGCAGATCGTCACCGTCAGGACATGGCCCGCATCGGACACCATATAGCCGGCCGGCAGCAGCGCCTTCATGCACAGCGCCAACGCGACCAGCGCCAGCGAAAGCCGGCGGCGGGTGCGGACAAGGCTGCGCAACGCATGCATGGCGCGCGCCATAGAGGCGGATCGCCGCCGTGTCAGCAGTCAATCCATCCGCCCGGACTCAGCAGCCTCCGCTGCCGCCACCCAGCACCGCGCCGGCCAAGCCGCCGAACATTCCGCCCTTCTTCTTGCATTCCTTCTTGGGCGGCTGGCCCGGTTGTCCGGATTGGCCCTGCTGGCCCATGCTGCTGTTGGCGGTGCCCATGCTCATGCCCTGCGCTTCCATCCAGTTGGTGGTCGAGCGGTGGCGGACCCGGGCGGTCCATTGCAGATCCCAGCGCGCCTTCGGATCGGCCGGGCGGGCGGGATAGGAGAAATCCTCTTCCGGGCCGAAGGCCGCGAGCGTGCCGACCCGGTAGTCCGGCGTGTCGCGCGTGACTTCGGCCGGCACGATGCAGCGGGTCACCTGCGGGCCCATCAGCGTCCCGTCGCGCACCAGCGGCGCGACCTGGCCGGGCGAGAGCCAGTCGGTCAGCCCGCCGCCGAACTGGCGGTTCGCACTGCTGGTCCACATCACCATGTCACCCATCCCGCCGCCGGCCTGCTTCCCGCCGATCAACGTGGCGATAAAGCCGGTCACGTCGGGGATCGTGCGCCAGGTCAGCAGCGAGGCGCCGCTCTGCTGTGCCGCGGTCGAGATCGACAGCGGGTGCATGAAATCCCTGGTCAGGGTGAAATTGATCTCGGGCGAATAATTCCCCGCGATCCGGTGCGCGCCGACCAGCGAGGAATCGGGCTTGGCGGATTTGCCGTCATCCGATGGCCAGTGCCCGAAGGTCTTGCTGTTGGTCGAACTCGGCCCGAAATCGACCGGGATGGAGGTGGTCCACAGGCCCGGGGGGAACTGGCCCGCAGCCATCTTCGCGAAATCCAGCACCACCGGCTGGCCCTTCGGGGCATGCTCGCCGCAGCCCCAGTAGAGCAGCAGCCGGCCCTTGGGCTTCTCGCCCTTCCACTCCTCGTAGGCGGGTTCCATCTTCGGGGTGGTGAGGGCGACCGATTTGCCCAGCCGCGCTCCGGCGGGCATGAAGTGATCGGCCTTCGGCGCACCGGTGGCGGCGCTGGACGATCCGAGCCGGAGTAGCAGCTCGTGCTGCACCTGATTGCCGCCGCCGCCCATCATCATCGACATCATGCCGCCCTTGCCGCCCATCCCGCCGAAGCCGGATTGGGTGCCCGCGCGCATGTCATAGCGCGCGATCGGGCCGCTGCTCGGGCCCTTCTGCGCGTGAATGGTGAAAGCGATGGCGGCACTTCCGAGTGCCAGCGTGGCGGCAAGAAAACGAAGTTTCATGATCGGCTCCACTCCCAGGGATGGCGTTTCATACCAGCTTTGCGCGCGGGACGCTTGTCGCTTTGCGTCGCGCCGGTTAGCCCTGCGGCAAAAGAGGAGAGAGATGCATGGGAATTCTGGATGGCCAGGTCGCGCTCATATCGGGCGCGGGGCGCGGCTTCGGGCGCGCGATCGCCGAACGCCTGGCAAGGGAAGGCGCGAAAGTCGCGCTGCTGTCACGCTCGGTCGCGCAGCTGGACGAGGTCGCCGAGGCGATCCGCGTAAATGGCGGCGAGGCGCTTGCGATCGCCTGCGACGTGACCGACCGCGCTTCGATCGAGGCGGCGGTGGCACAGGCGGAGCGCGAACTCGGCCCGCTCGACATCCTGGTCAACAATGCCGGCGTGCCCGGCCCGTTCGGCCCGATCTGGGTGGTCGATCCGGACGAGTGGTGGAACGCGCAGACGATCCATATCCGCGCGCCGATGCTGTTCCTCCACGCGGCGCTGCCGGGGATGGTCGAACGCGGCAGAGGCCGGGTGGTGTGCGTCTCGGCGCTCGCCAGCCGGATGGTCGCGGCCAATCTCTCCGCCTATTGCACCGGCAAGATCGCGCAGAACCGCATCGTCGCCGAGGCGGCGGCGGAGCTGGAAGGCACCGGCGTTGCGATCTTCGCGATCGATCCCGGTTTCGCCGCGACCCAGCTCGCGCGCGACACTGCCGCCGATCCGGCCGCGCAGAAATATTTCACCGGGCTGGTCGACCGGATCAACGCCCACCCGCATGCATTCGGGGAGGATCCCGATCTCGAGCGCTGCGGCCAGCGCGTACTCGACCTGGTCTCGGGCCGCTACGATGCGCTGTCGGGCAATTATTACGAGCTGCCCGACGATCTCGACGAAGCCCTCAAGCAGAAGGAAGCCGTCCAGTGAGTGATGACCGTCTCGCCGCCCTGGAAGCGGCGTTCGCCAATCTGCAGCACGATCTCGCGGTCCAGCAGGATATCGAGGCGATCCGCAAGCTGCAGGTCAGCTACTGCTATTTCATGGACAAGGGCCTGTATGACGAGGCGGTCGACTGCTTCGCGCGCGCGGGCGAACTCCATTTCATGGGCGGCATCTGGCGCGGGCAGGACTCGATCAAGCGGCTCTATTGCGGGCGGCTGCGCAACAGCTTCACCCACGGGATCAACGGCCCGGCCTATGGCGTGATGTGCGAACACTGGCCGTCGCAGGATGTGATCTCGGTCGCGCCCGACCGCAAGACCGCCAAGGGCCGCTGGCGCTGCACGCTGATGGGCGCGCAGCACGACAGCAAGAAGGACGGCAATCCGCGCCTCCCCCGCCAGTGGTGGGAACACGGGATGTACGAAAACAGCTACGTGATGGAAGACGGCGTGTGGAAGATCGCGGTCCACGCCTATCACCTGTTCACCCAGGTCGATTACGAAATGGGCTGGGCCGCCGCCAAGCCGATCCCCTCGCCGTTCCTGACCGAGACCTATCCGGAAGACCCGAACGGACCCGACCAGATCGACGGCGATGCCCATCCGGCCTGGCCGAACACCGACGTGGTACCGTTCCACTATGTTCACCCGGTAACCGGCAGGCCGGTGGTGCCGGAGAAGGCGTGACTCGCGATTTGTGGTGCACCGCACAATAACCCTCGACCCGCGCGGCTCGATGTTATAGTGTAACACTGAAATGACGGTCGGCAGACATCTCGGCAACAAGCGCGGCGGCACCGCCGCGAAGCGGGCAGTGCTCGGCTTCGCGGTGGTGCTGGCGTTCCTGCTGCAGAGCTTCGTCACCGCGACCCACGTCCACAATCCGGCCACGGCCGGGAGCGTGGCCGCTTCGGCGCACTTCGCCGCCAAGCAGCCCGGCCATCAGCGGGCGCCGGTCGAACCGGCAAGCAATTGCCCGATCTGCCACGCGGTCGCGCAATCCGGCAATTTCCTCACCCCCGCGCCGATCGTGTTCGCCCTGGCGCCAAGCGCGGCGATCTGGCTCTACTCTGCCACTTTCGGCAATTCGGCCCTCTCCCGGCGGTCGCACGCCTGGCAGAGCCGCGCGCCGCCCGCCTGACTCCACCCGAGACCTGAAGCCCGCTCCGGCCCCGGCCAGATCGCGCGGCTTCGTATAATTCCGGATCGCGCGCCTCAGTTTTGACCGCGCGCATCCGGTCCTCGAATATCCGGAGTTCCCAATGCGTATCCTGCTCATCACGAGCGTGGCAGTTGCCGCGCTCATTCCCGCTGCCGCCTTCGCCGAAGACGCCGCCCCGACCGATCCCGATTACAAGGGCGAGATCATCGTCACCGCCTCGCCCTTCGCCCATACCGAGGATTCGACTCCTTCGGTCACCGCGAAAGTGAGCAGCGACGACATCCTCAAGAGCGGCGGTGCCAATATCGCCGATGCGCTGTCCAAGGTCCCCGGCGTCTCGGGCAGCGGCTTCGCCGCCGGCGCCAGCCGCCCGATCATCCGCGGGATGGACGCGAGCCGCGTGCGCATCCTCGAGAACGGCACCAGCATGTCTGACGTTTCCGACGTCGGGCCCGATCACGGCGTGCCGTTCGATCCGCTCGCCGCGCGCAGCATCGAGGTGGTCCGCGGCGCGGGGACCCTACGGTATGGCAGCCAGGCGATCGGCGGCGTGGTCAACGCGCTCAACGACCGCGTGCCGACCACTCTCAAGGACCAGCCCTTCTCGGGCGAGGTGACCGGCAGCTACGGCACGGTCGATGATTCGTGGCAGGGCTCGGCGCTGGCCGATGCCTCGGTGGGCAATTTCGCGCTGCATGCCGACGCCTTCGTGCGCGACACGGGCGATTACGACACCCCGCTCGGCAAGCAGGCCAACAGCTTCTTCCGCGGCCACGGCGAATCGCTCGGCGGCTCGTATTTCTTCGGCGGCGGCGACAGCCACATCGGCGCGGCGGTCGAACAATATAACAGCAAATACGGCATCCCGTCCGACGAGAGCTATATCGACATGCAGCAGACCAAGGTCGTGACCCGCGATTTGTTCGATCTGGGAACGGGCCTGCTCAAGGCGCTGACCTTCGATGGCAGCTATGCGAACTACAAGCATTCCGAAATCGAAAACGACACAGGCGACATCGCGACGACCTTCCGGAACAAGGAATATAACGGGCGCGCGGAACTGCTGCTCAATCCGCTGGGCTTCGTGCAAAATTCGGCGGTCGGGTTCGAATATGCGCACCGCAATTTCTCGGCCATCGGCGAAGACAGCTCCTACCTGTTCCCGACCACGACCGAGAGCGAGGCGGGCTATGTGTTCTTCGACCTCCAGCCGCTCTCACGGCTGCATCTGGAACTGAGCGGCCGGGTCGAGCATGTCAGCGATACCGGCACGCCGGCCTCGGATATCTTCACCGAACGCTCGTTCACCCCGGTCAGCGGGGCGATCGGCGCGCTGTTCGAAGTGAGCGATACGATCAAGCTCGGCGCGACCTTCTCCAGCACCGGACGCGCGCCGGGGATCACCGAATTGTTCGCCCGCGGCGCGCATGACGGACCCGGCACATTCGAGACCGGCGATCCGACCCTCTCGATCGAACGGGCCCAATCGCTCGAGGGCACGCTGCGGATTCGCAGCGGCGCTTTCCGCTTCACCGGCAGTGTCTATTCGAGCTGGTTCGACGATTACATCTATGGCGATCTCACCGGCGGCACCTGCGACGAGGACGGCAATTGCGTCGCCGACGACAGCCTCGACTTCCGGCAATTGTTCTACCGCCAGCAGGGCGCGCATTTCCGCGGGCTGGAAGCGCAGGCGAGCTATGATGTGATCGCCTCGGCCAAGGGCACGCTCGAACTCAGCGCGCTGGGCGACTATACCCGCGCGACGCTGGACGACGGCAGCAATGTCCCCCGCATCCCGCCCTACCGGATCGGCGGCGGGATCGACTGGCAGAGCGACGCCTTCGATGCGGGCGTGTCGCTGATCTATTCGGGCAGGCAGGACAAGGCCGGCGCCTTCGACACGCCCACCGATGGCTTCACATCGCTCGGCGCGCAGGTTTCGTGGCGCCCGTTCGAGAAGAACCGCGGGATCCAGTTCTCGGTCATCGGGTCGAACCTGACCGACAGCGTCCAGCGCAATGCCGCCGCGTTCAACAAGGACGATGTGGTGATGCCGGGTCGCAGCGTGCGCTTCGTCGCGAAGCTCGCGATCTGACCGATCGGCCGGGGCGGGAGGCTACGGCTTCTCGCGCCCGGCCACGATCCGGTTGGCGAGATCCCAGTCGACCTGCCGGTCGACGTCGATCGGCCCGACCGCGAAAGGGATCAGGATCGCCGCGGTCTTGAAGCGCAGCCCGCGCGACAGGAAGCCGAGGAAGGTCGAAAGTTTCGTCAGGCGGCTCTTGTAGATCAGGAAGGCAACCAGTCCGAAGGCGCCGATCAGCTTCTTGGGCTTCTTGCCGAACTGGCCGCCGCCGTTGAACACCGCGGCGCCCTGGACCCCGGCAGGGGTCAGCAGCGCATAGAGGTTGCAGCTCGAATAGCCGCCGTCGCGGAAGCGGTGGAACGCGCGGTTGCCCTCGGGATATTCGGCCAGCACCACTTCGGCGCGGGTCATGCCCAGCGCGCCGTCGGCATCGCTCTTGTCCAGCTCGTCGCAGAAATACTTCACCAGCGGGCCGGTGTGCAGCGCATTGTCGCCGGTGGTGATGACCAGCGGCAGCGCCTCGGGGAAGGCCTCGACCGCGGCGAACACACTGGCGCCGATGCTGGTGCTCGACGGGGTGAACACCATCTTGTCGTCGATCCCGAGCGGGGCGAGGATTTCCTTCGCCTCTTCCATGCTCTCGGGCTCGATCTGGACGATGATCTTTTTGACCCGGCCGCTGTCCCACACGCTCGCGACCACACGGCGCAACATCGGCTGGCCGGCGATGTCGATGAAGCACTTGTGGCTGACGCCGCCGGCTAGTGCGAGCGGGTCCTGGTTGCCCCGGCTCGCCGCGAGGACGAGGGCGGTGTAACGCGTATCGGTCATTCGAATGGGCCCTCGAGCGGTTTCATCAGCGGTGCGATGGTGGAAAGGTCTGGTAGGGATTCCAGCGCGTTGCGCAAGGCGGAGGCAATGCCGGGCGCGATCGTACCGCCCACGCAGCCGTCGAACTTGGCCCACAGCTGCGCCGCCGTGAACGGCGCGGCGATGCTGCCGGCCGGCATCGCGACCGCGGCCGAGAAGCTCCGCCCGTCCTTCCGTGTCACTTCGACTTCGGTCGGAAACCTGCCTTCGGGCAGATCGACCGGATGACGATGGACCAGCGGATAGAGCGCGCGCACGCCGGGGCGCATCCACGCCTCGTGTTCGAAATCGGCAAGGGTGCAAGTTCCGGTGAGGAGCAGCACCGCGAGCGCATATTCAAGGCTGAACTTCGCCTGTGCCGCATCGCGCGGATCGGTGTACATCAGATTGTTGAGATGGCTGAGCGGGGCGCGCACGTCGATCCGCGCAACCTCACCGGCAGTAAAGCCTTCGCGCTCGATCAGCATCAGCAGCGCGTCCATCGCGCGGTGGCAGCTGCCGCAATTGGGGAAGCGCTTGAGCTTGAGCCCGTTCGACAGGATCAGCAGCGGTTCGCCGACAGATGCGGTATCGAAGCGCATGGTCTGGCCGTGATCGACCGTTTCGAGATTGTCGCGCAGCACTTCGTAGTCGGGCCCGACCATCAGCCGGTTGATCCCTGTCGGCCCATCGAAGGTGCCGAGCCCGGCGGTCAGTCCGGCTCGGGCGAGGCTCGCCGCCATCACCCCGGCGTTGGCCGCCAGACCGGCGTGAAGCGGCTTGGTGTCGGTGCCGAACTGCGCCATCGAGCCCGCCGCCATGCTGGTCGAGATCGACAGCGCGTAGGCGGCCTGCTCGGCCGACAGCCTGAGCAGCCGGGTGCAGGCGGCCGCCGCGCCGATCGCGCCCATCGTCGCGGTCGCATGCCAGCCGCGGTTGCGGTGATAGGGGTTCACCCCCTGCCCGGCACGGCCGAGGATCTGGAGGCCGACTATATAAGCATCGACGCATTCAGCGCCCGTGCTGCCCTGTTGTTCGGCCAGCGCGAGGATTGCCGGAACCAGCACCGCGCTGGCATGGGCCTTGGCCGGATCGAAATTGTCGTCGAAATCGAGCGCATGGGCGGCGGTGCCGTTCACCAGCGCGGCCCAGGGCGCGGCCAGCTTCGCGCCCTTGCCGATTACGGTAGAAGGGCCGCCGCCCCAGTGGCGCGCCGCTTCGAACACCTTGCCCGTGACCGGATGGACCGCGCCCGGAACCGAGACCGAGACCACGTCGATAAAGGCTGCCCGCGCGGCCTCGCGGGCTGGTTCCGGCCAGTCGGCAGGCGTTCGCGCCAGCCACTCGCCGTAGGCGGATACCGGGTTACTCTCCATCTCCAGCGTTCCTAAACCTTCGCCGGCGCTTTCACCAGCCGCAGCCTGCGGGCGAACCCGCCCAATCCCTCGCGGTCTTCGCGTGACAGGCCGTGGCGCAGGGCGAGCCAGCTCACCAGCGTCCACAACAGGAGCAGGCTGACAAAGCGGGCGGGCCCATGGAACACATAGGCCGCGCCCCACATCGTTCCGAGCCCGGCGAGCGCAACCACCAGGCCCGCCATCAGGCGTGGATCGAAGGGCGAGATGCGATCGCTGATCGCCAGTTCGACCGAGGCCACATAGGCCGGCGCGACGGTCGCCACCGCGACGGCGATCGCCATGCCCCAGGCGCCGTGCTGCGGTACCAGCCACCACGCGAGCGCCGCCAGCATTGCGACCGAGATCGCACCGTTGAGCAGCGGCAGCAGCCGGTGCCCGATCATCTCGACGATCGCGCTGGCCGGGCCGACCACCGCCTCGGCCGCGCGCGCAGCGGCGAGCAGCGCGAGGATCGGCAGCGCCGCCACCGCCTCGTGGCGGTATACGCTGAGGATGTCGGGCGCAGCGAAGATCAGCAATCCCGCCAGCGGCACGACCAGCGCGGTCGAGATCCGGCTGGCGAAGCGATAGAGCCGGACGATCTGCGTACGGTCGACCTTGGCCTGTGCGGCGGACAGCGGCGCAAGGACATATTGGAATGCCTGGCGCACGATATAGGGCACGGTCGAAAGCTTGCGCCCGATCTCGAACAGGCCGGCCGCGGTGGCGCCGCCGACGCCCGGCAGCATCCAGTTGAGCGCGACCGGCGGGAGGTCGATCAAGGCCCGCGACGCAAGCGCCGAGGGCAGCAGCCCGAGGCCGCTCAGCGTCACTTCTCGCGCCAGCTTCCGGTCGATCGGCGCGGTCGCGAGCAGGCGCAGGTCGTAATAATTGCCGAGCAGGCGCAGCGAGAGCACCGCTGTCAGCGAGAGCGAAATCAGATGCGCGAACAGCAGCCCGCTGGTGCTCTTGCCGATCAGGAACATCAGCCCCGCGGCAACGATCCGGGCGACCTGTTCCCAGAACACCCGCAGGCGGATTTCCGGCCCGAACGCGCGCCTGGCCCGCGCCGCGGAAGTCGCGACTTCCACGAAGGTCCACAGCGGCAGCGCCCAGGCGAAGATCCGGATCGCATTGGGCAGGCGCTGGAGATCGTGCGGCGTGGCCGAGAACAGCGCCGCGAGCCGATCGGCATTGAGCGCGATCAGCAAAGCCACCAGCAACGTCAGCCCGAGCGACAGCAGCAGCGCGAAACGCACCGCCGCGTGGGCGCGCAGCTCGTCGTCCTGCTGCGGCACCTCGCGCTGGAGCGCCGAGGTCAGCGACAGGTCGAACAGGTTCGAAAGGAAGTTCACGCAGCCCCACAGCACCACGTAGAGGCCATAGGTCGGCAAGCCGAACAGGAAGATGTACCACGGCTGCGCGAAGGCCTCGATTGCGATGCTCATGCGCGCAAGCCCCGCCAGCCATGCGCCCCGGGCAACCTCACTCGTACTTACATTTGCCGTGTTCAGCGCACCGCTCCCTCGCGCAACAATCGCGGGAGCAGTACCAGCGCCCCCACCAGCGGCCAACGCCTCTGCCACGGCTGGACCACGATGGTTGCGTCCGAATGACGGTTGATCTTCCACGCCAGATAATCGACCCCGCCGGTGAAAGTGGTGATCGCCTTCGCCAGCCGCAGGATGGTCAGGCGCTTGCCGCGCTTGCGGAAGCGGGTCCACGCAGCGGCCGGATCGGCCACTGGCGGCAGGCCCTGCGCCAGCGCCGCAGCCGCAAAGGCGGCGTAACGCTGCGGATCCTGCGCGACGATCTTCGCCGGCCGGTCGTCGCGCTCGGCCCGCAATTCGCTGCCATAGGTGCGGCGAAAACCTTCGCGCCACAAATCGGGGCCTGCGGCCCGAGGCACCAGCGGTGCGGTGTAGGCAAGCAGGGTCGGGGCGGCGCGCGCGATCGCCGCCACCGCCTCGGCGCGGGCCGTATCACCGGCCGCCCAGGCGATCCGCGACGGCTGGGCGAACCGCGCCCAGACCGAGACGTCGCCCGCCTCCGGCCCGCACAGGCGGTGGAAGTCCGCTTCGCTCAGCACCGCATATTTGGCAATCAGGCCGTCATGCTGGAATGGGAAGACATTGGGCGGCAACACCCTGTTGGCGAATGCCCGCCAGCCCTTGCCGTAGGCCGCGCGGTAGTCCGACACGATCAGGTAGAAATCAAGCATCATCCCGTCGAGCGCGCTCTCGCGCAGGCACGAGCCGTAAAACAGCACCGCCCGCGCCGCATCCGGATAGTGTGACGCAATCGCCGCCGCCATTGCAGCGGCGCGCGGTTCGACCGGCTGGGACAATTCCACCCGGACCAGTTCTACCAGCGGCGGATCTTGTGCGGGCGATCGGGTCGCCATCACAGTTTCCGGGACTGGATCCTCGCGTCAGACAAGACATCGGTCATGCGCGAGACGCCGGCGGCTTCGGGCCGCGAGGCGCCATAGGCCGGTGCCTCGTCGGCCATCGGCTCGGTCACTCGCACGCGGCTGCGCAGATCGACGAAGCGGACGCCCGGGACCGGCTTGAGCGTTATCGTTTCGCCCGGCCCGGCCGTGAAGCTTTCGCCATCCATGATCACGTTGCTGATGCCTGCTTCGAAGCGGATCTCGTTGCCCGGCAACACGTTCAGCCCGGGGAAACGCGCGCGGGCGAGCTGGCCCGTCAGGCCCTTCCAGACCATGCGCGCGACCGCAGTGCGATTCCGCTCGAGCGCGATCAGCGACAAGGTGCCCGGCCAGCCATGCGGGGTGCGGCCCCACAACACCAGGTTCTGGAGCGTACTGACCATCAGGATCTGATAGCGCCCGCGCAGCTTGCGCCCGCCGACGCAAACGTCTGCCGGCGCCGGCGGAGGCGGCAGGAACCGCGCACCCCAATCGGTCAGAACCGAGATCACCCCGCAGATCAGCGTGACGACATGCGCGATCCAGGTCGGCATGCCGAGCGAATAGAGCCGGTGACGGCACCACAGCATCAGATCCGCGAGCGATCCGGCGGCCAGGAACATGCCCATCGTCGGGCGCTGGCCCGCGCCGGTCGACAGGCTGATCAGCTGGCGGATCGAAAGATAATCGTCGAGGTCGGTTTCGGCGATCGCGATCACCCGCTGCAGCGCGCGGAGCGGGTCGCCGCTCGCGCCCATATCCTTGGCGATCACATTGGTGCGCCCGCCCGGCATCAGCGCGATCGGCGGCAGCTTCCAGTCGGGGCCGTCATCGGCGTAGAGTTCGGTCAGGACGGACTGGATCGTGCCGTCGCCGCCATTGATCACGAACACGTCCGGGCGCGCGGCGGCGATCCGGTCGAGCGCCGGGCGCAGCAGGGCGAGGTTGGAAACCTCGACGTTCATCACGTTGCCGCGATCCGCGCAGAATTCGCGGATGCGCGGAAGGTGCCGGCGATTCCCGCTGGAATTCGGGTTCGACAGGACGGCAATCAGCGGCATAGGCACAAGGCCCCCCTTAGAAACAAATCGCAGCCACATCGGGTCCCCAACGACCCTTCGGCAACATTTCAACGATCTGCGCCCGTCCAGTCGCATCGGCTTTGTGCCGGGCCCTGGCGCCTTTGATACGGCTGCCCGTGGATGCCCTCGGCGGCGCGAGCCTTTCATCATGTGAAACCGAAATGAAAGAAAAACTCGAAACCGTCACACAAAGATGCATTGTGGTGTGCCTTATGCGCACCAACAAGTGTGGCAAAAATGCCGCTCTGCTATTTTACCCGGTTTCGAGAGGGCGACGTCCGGCGCTCAAAGGCGAGGAAGGGTGACCCCGGTCTGGCCCATATATTTGCCGGCGCGGTCGGCATAGCTCTGCTCGCAGGGCTCGTTGCCTTGGAGGAACAGGAACTGGCAGGCACCTTCGTTGGCGTAGATCTTCGCCGGCAGCGGGGTCGTGTTTGAAAATTCCAGCGTCACATGCCCTTCCCATTCTGGTTCGAGCGGGGTGACGTTGACGATGATCCCGCAGCGCGCATAGGTCGATTTGCCGAGACAGATCACCAGCACGTCACGCGGGATGCGGAAATACTCGACGGTCCGCGCGAGCGCGAAGCTGTTGGGCGGAATGATGCAGACGTCGGTCTTCATATCGACGAAGCTGGTCGGCGAGAAATCCTTCGGATCGACCACTGCGCTGTGAACATTGGTGAAAACCTTGAACTCGTCGGCAACCCGCGCATCGTAGCCATAGGACGACAAGCCATAGGATATACAGCCGTTGGCCTGCTGGCGCTCCACGAAGGGCTCGATCATCGCGCTGTGGCGCGCTTCTTTCCGGATCCACCGGTCGCTGAGAATCGACATGGCGGGGTGATTCCCGAACGGCGCGCGCCGGGCAAGACCCGTGGCGCCCTTGTCCACCGCTCCGCCTGCCGCAGCCGCGCGCTTGCACTCCGCCACGCTCCTATCTATCGAAACGCGTAGAGTTTTCCCAAAAACGAGCGGCAGATGCAGGACCAATCTTCCCGAGGCCCGCGCCCGTTCCTGCGTATCCGCTCACGGGCGCCCGTGCTGATCGCGATCGGCGCCACGCTGCTCGCGCTGACGCTGGCGATCGGGCAGACGATTGTCTCTCAGCGTGAGGCGCGCGCGGTCGGACGGGCCAGCAGCGATGCGCTGCTGACGCTGCATGAAGTGCTGGAGGCGACGCTCGACGCGGAGACCGGCCAGCGCGGTTATCTGCTGACCCGCAAGGATGCCTATCTCCAGCCCTATGCGGACGCGCGCCGGCGGCTCGACATTTCGCTCGGCAGGCTGCGGATCGCGCTGCGCGCCAATCCCACGCCTGGCGACGATCGCAGCATGGCGCGCCTGGCCGGGCTGATCGGCCACAAGGTGGCGGAACTTGACCGGACCATCGCGCTCACCCGCACCGGCCATGTCAGCGAGGCGATCGCCGTGGTGGATCAGGACATCGGCAAACGCCAGATGGATGCGATCCGGCACGAGGCCGGCCTGCTGATGGATCAGAAGAGCCGGGGGCGAGCGGTAGCCATCGCGCGGATCACCCGGCTCGAAAGCAGTCTCATCCCGCTGATCGCGGTGCTCGGCGCGATCACCCTGGGGCTGATCCTGCTGGCGCTGGCGACCGAGCGGAAGCGCGCCGCCACCGCGGCCGAGGCGGCGCAGGCCGACGCGCTGCGGGCCGCGAACGAACGCGCCGGCCTGCTCGCGCGCGAACTCAACCACCGCGTGAAGAACCTGTTCTCGGTGATTCTCTCGATCGTCTCGCTCTCGGCCCGCGGCAATGCACCGCGCGACGTGATGGTGGAGGATATCGGCGCGCGCATCCGCGCGCTGGCATTGGCCCACGCTGCCACCCAGGGCGGCGACGGCGATGAGGCGATCGATCTCCATTCGACCGTCTCGGCCACGCTGCAGCCCTATGCGCTGAGCGGCACCGAGCGGGTCTCGATCGAGGGGCCGCATGTCGAGGTGCCTGCGCGGATGGTCACGCCGCTCGGGCTGATCGTGCATGAGCTGGCCACCAATGCCGCTAAATACGGTGGGTTCTCGGCCGAGGGCGGCACGGTCAGCGTGTCATGGGAACTGATCGAAGATGCCGCCGGGAGGGCTGCCGTCCGGCTGCGGTGGGAGGAGCGCGGCGGCCCCCCGCCCCGGCTGGCCGAGGACGGAGCAGGCCCGAGCGGCTTCGGCACGCGGATGATTGCTCTCGCGGTCAGTCAGCTCGACGGCGAACTCGATCGTCGATGGCCGGCGACCGGCGCCATTGCACAATTCGAATTTCCGGTTAGTTGAGGCCACGAGGTCAGGCACAATGCGCAATCCAGCACCGATTTTCTTTCCTACGCGGCGGGGGGGCGAATTGTCATTCGCGCCGACCGGCACGGACGGCCGCGGAAGGCGGGCCGAACGACTGCTCGGCAAGCGCGTGCTGATCGTCGAGGACGAGGCGCTGCTGGCGCTCGAACTGGAACTCGCCTTCGCCGACGAGGGGGCCGAGATCGTCGGCCCCGCGCTGTCGCTGTCGCATGGCGTGATGCTGGCCGAAGCCGCGCCGGAAATCGACTGCGCGGTGCTCGACGTGGATCTGGGCGGACGCGACGTGTTCCCGATCGCGCATGCGCTGGAACAGCGCGGTATTCCGTTTATCTTCCATACCGCCCATGCGCGGGCGAGCACGCTGACCACGCTGTTCCCGCGGAGCGAGACGGTGGTAAAGCCGGCGCGGCCCGAAGATCTGGTGCTGCGGCTGGCACGGATCAGTCTCAAGTGACTCCGCGGCACTGGCGCGCCCTCTACTGGCTTACCAGCGCGGCCTTCATCGTCGCGGGAATCTGGTACCTGACGGCGTGGTATGGCGGAGGCGATATGTCGGTGTTCGAAAATCGCTACACGCTCCCGTGGATGATCCCGGTGCTGATCCTCAATCGCATCGCGGCCTATCGCTCGAAGCCCGCGGATAACGCCTGATCGCGATTCCGGGCGCGCCACCTGATCACAGGCGGTGATAGGCGCGGAACCATTCGACGAATTTCGGCACGCCTTCCTCGATCGGAGTGGTCGGCTGGTAACCGAGGTCGCGGCGGATCGCCTCGATATCGGCGTAAGTCGCGGGAACGTCGCCCGGCTGCATCTCCAGCATCTCGAGCGCCGCGGTCTTGCCGCAGGCGGCCTCGATCAGGCCGATGACCTTCATCAACGGCTCAGAGCGGTTGTTGCCGATATTGTAGAGCGCATGCGGCTTGGTACTGCCACCGGCCTTCTCGGCCCCGTCGTCCACGGGCGGATGGTCGAGCACCGCGACCACGCCCGAGACGATGTCGTCGATATAGGTGAAGTCGCGGTACATATCGCCGTGGTTGAACACCTGGATCGGCCGCCCGGCGAGGATCGCCGAGGTGAACTTCCACAGGGCCATGTCGGGCCGGCCCCACGGGCCATAGACGGTGAAGAAGCGCAGCCCGGTGAGCGGGAAGCGGTAAAGATGGGCGTAGCTTTCGCTCATCAGTTCGTTCGCGCGCTTGGTCGCGGCATAGAGCGAGACCGGATGGTCGGCCCGGTCCTCGACCGCGAAAGGCAGCTTCGCATTGCCGCCATAGACCGAGCTCGAGCTGGCATAGACCATATGCGGGATCACCCGGTGCCGGGCGAGTTCGAGGAGGTTCAGATGCCCGACCAGATTGGCGCTGGCATAATCGTGCGGCGCGTCGATCGAATGGCGGACCCCGGCCTGCGCGCCGAGATGTACGATCGCGTCAAACTCCAGACCTCCAAGCGCCTCGTCGAGCGCGAGGCGATCGGAGAAATCGAGGTGCAGGAACGAAAAGCGGTTACCGCCCGCCGCCGCCAACCGGTCGCGCCGGGCCTGCTTGAGCGAGACCTCGTAATAGGAATTGAGGCTGTCGATCCCGACCACCTGATCGCCGCGCGCCAGCAGCCGTTCGGACAAAGCCGCGCCGATGAAGCCCGCGGCTCCGGTTACCAGAATACGCATCGGCAGGTCCCCTTCATCGGGCGGCAATAACACCAATGCGGGCCATTGCGAGGGCGCGGTTGGCCTCGCGGGCTCAGTCGCTCAAAAAACGGTAGCGGAACGCGTCCCCGTCGCGCTTCACGTAACCGGCAGAACTTCGGCGGAAATGCGCGGGGAAGCACACGGTGTCGGTATCGGCGACCTTCTCCATCGTCGCCTTGCGGACCTTGCTCGCCAGCACGCCATCGGCGTCGAAGGCGAAGGGGAGATCGTGGCGGATCAGCTGGACCGGGTGGTGGATCACATCGCCCCAGAACATCCCGGGAGCACCGCCCGCCTGGGCGTTGACCGTGCAACAGCCGGGCGAATGGCCCGCGGCCGGTTCGAGCCAGATGCCGTCGCCGATCTCGCGGTGAACGATGCGGTCCTCGTCGACAATCTCGCCCTGTCCGGCCTCCATCACCGGAACGATGGAATCGAGGAAGGCTTCGTTGTGCAGTTCCTCGCCGTGCGGATTATCCCGGAAATATTCGAAGTCCCGTCGGCTGAATACGTAGCGGGCCTTCGGAAAGGTCGGCGTCCACCTGCCGTTGTCGAGCCTTGTGTTCCAGCCGACATGGTCGAAATGGAGATGGGTACACATCACCATATCGATGTCCCCCGGCTCGAACCCGGCGGCGCGCAGATTGCCGAGATAATTCGTGTCGAGCTGGTGGACCTCGGGCAGTGAACGGTTCTTGTGATTGCCGCAGCACGTATCGATCAGGATCGTCAGCCCGTCGAGTTCGATCACCCAGCTATGGACCGAGAAAGTCATCAGGCAGGTTTCGGGATCGGCGAAGATCTCGTCGGGCTGGTGGTACCAGCGCATCAGTCGCGCGAGGTCGCCGCCGGTGGTCCCGGGCAGCTGGCTCAGCAGGGGGACCGGACTGTCCATCTCGTGGACCTTGTGAACGACCATTCGGCCGAGCCGCAGCGGCTGCATCGCGCTCTCCCCTTTTGCCCGAAGATAGCCGTTTGCCTCGGGCCCTGCCAGCATGCACGTTCCGGAAACGGTGCGTTGCCCTATTCGCTATCATTCTAATGAGACTGCGCGCCTGCAGCATGCGGTGAGCGCCTTGCCGGCCAGGAACTTCAGGGAGAACCCCCGGTTATTTTTTCGCCGGCGATCGCGCTGGGGATGCGGAAGGAACGCAGCGGCGCCCGGATTTGCAGCAGAAGAGGCGAAAATTCTTCTTTTAAGACAATCGCATATGGGGTAGCCGCAACTCCGGGTGAGGGGACGATGGCAGCCCGGCCGCGACGAACATGGTAAACCGCTTGTTTACTCTGCACCGTTACCAACGGGAATGGGTTCACTCGCTAACGAAAGTTGCCATGGTGCATTGCAATAATTTGTGCATTGCAATATGAGGTGTAGTCGATGGATGGTACCGACATAGCGACGCACATACGCCCCGCCGAGCTCACGCCGGCCTATTACAGCGTATCGGAAGCAGCGGTGGAAGCGGTGAGCTTCCCATCGCTCGACGCGCGCCTGGCCGAATTGCGTTCCGTCAAGTTCAAGCGTCACGCCCTCGGGCTCGCGCTGCTGGGTTCCGACGTCTTCGCCGGCCTGCTGGCCGTGGTACTGAGCCAGTTTTCCTATGACGGCACGGTGGATTTCGGCCTCGCCCTCGCGGTCGTCGCCGCGTGCTTCCCGGTCTATTTCCTCGCCTCGCTGCAGACCGGGTCACACAACCCGGTGGTCGCGCGCCGGATCACCGACAGTGTCCGCAGCTCCGGAATGGCGTTCCTGGTCACCGCCGCGATCTTCTTCGGCGCGTTGTTCGCGACCAAGATCGGCCCTGAAGTTTCGCGCCTGCAGGTCGGCGAAGCGATGCTCTTCTGCCTGGTGTTCGGCATCGCGGGACGGGTCGCGATCGCCCGCCGCACCCGGGATACCTTCGGTGCCCAGCCATTTGCCGACCTGTGCATCTATGACGACGTGCCGTTCTCGGCGGGCCGCGGCAAGGGCGCGATCCGCGCAAGCGACATCGGCCTCGACCCCAATCTCGGACGGCCGGACATGGTTTCGCGCCTGGGCGATCTTGCCCGCGGGATGGACCGGGTGGTGGTCCACTGCCCGCGCACCAAGCGCGAAGCGTGGTCGCGCGCGCTGAAATGCCTCGACGTCCGTTCAGAGATCGTGATGCCCGAGTTGACTGATTTGATGCCGCTCGACGTGCGCTATCGCAACGGCGAGGTGAGCATGGTTCTCGCCAACGGCCCGCTCCGCTGGAACCAGCAATGGGCCAAGGCGATCTTCGATTATTGCGTCGCGCTGGTTGCGGTGATCCTGGCCTCGCCCCTGATGCTGCTACTCGCTCTCGCGGTGAAGCTGGAAAGCAAAGGTCCGGCGCTGTTCAAGCAGGAACGCATCGGCCTCGGCAACCGCCGGTTTCAGATTTGGAAGTTCCGCACCATGCGGGTCGAGCAGACCGATCATACCGGCGCGGTCTCGGCCCGCCGCGACGACGACCGGGTGACGAAGGTCGGCCGCTTCCTGCGCCGCACCAGCCTCGATGAACTGCCGCAGTTCTTCAACGTGCTCGCCGGCCAGATGAGCATCATCGGCCCCCGCCCCCACGCGGTCGGCTCGCGCGCCGAGGAACTGCTGTTCTGGGATATCGATCAGCGTTACTGGCACCGCCATTCGGTCAAGCCCGGGATCACCGGCCTTGCGCAGATCCGCGGTTTCCGCGGCGCAACGGTGAAGCGCAACGATCTCGAGCAGCGGCTCTACGCCGATCTCGAATATGCCGCCAACTGGTCGCTGCTGAGCGATATCCGTATCCTGATGCAGACCTTCGGCGTGCTGCTTCACCGCAACGCTTATTAAGCCGAGCCGATAAGCCAGGCCGGCGCGTGACGGTCAGTCCGCCGCGCCCGCTCCCTGCCAGCCCCCGCCCAGCGCCTTGTAAAGCGCGATCGCGGAAGACGCCCGGACCGCCCGCGCTTCGGCTTCCTTGCGTTCTGCCCCGGCCAGCCGCAGGCGCGCCTGATCGAGCTGAATGCGGCTGGTCTCGCCCCGATCGAACAGCATATGTGCCAGCGCGTAGGCCTCCCGCTCGCGGGCGAGCGAGGCGTGGACATTGGGCGCCGCGGCAACGCTGGCCGCATAGCGGTTGGCGGCGCCCTCGGTCTCGCTCAGCGCCTTGACCAGCGCGCCTTCGTAAGCGGCAGCCTGCTGGTCGGCGCGCGCGCCAGCGGCGCGGATCTGCGCGCGGACCCGGCCCATTGCGAAGATCGGCCAGTGAAAGCTTGGCCCGACCGAATAGCGGATGCTGCCCGAATCCGTCAGATCGTCCGCGTGCTGGGCCTGTACGCCGATGGTGCCGAGCAGGCTGATGCGCGGATAGAGATCGGCCTTGGCCACGCCGATCCCGGCGGTCGCGGCGGCGAGGTCCTGTTCCGCGATGCGGATGTCCGGCCGCCGTTCGAGCAGATCGGAGCGAATCCCGCTGGCGATGGCGGCGGGCGGAAGAGGCACCATGGCGCTGCTCGCCAGCAGGCTCGGCACGAGATCCTCGGGCGGCGAGCCGACCAGCGCTGCAAGCCGATAGGCCGAGCCCGAAACGTCGCTGCGGGCCTGCGCCAGCAGCGCCTTGCGCGCCTCGAGATCGGCCACCGCCTGATCCGCCTCGAGCCTGGAGCCCTCGCCGTGATCCAGACGCAAACTCGCGAGCTCGGCGATGCTCGCGCTTGCTTCCTGTTCTGCGGTCGCGCTCGCGAGATCCTCCTGCGCGCGGCGAAATTCGATATAGGTCCGCGCGATCTCGGCGGTGAGCGAGACCACCGCGTCGCGCCGCGCCCATTCGGCCGCCCCTTCCTGCCCGCGCGCCTGCTCGATCGTGCGGCTGGCCTTGCCCCACAGATCGATTTCCCAGCTTGCGTCGAACCCGGCGTCGATCAGCGGATAGGTCGGGTCGAAACCCGGGATGTTGCCGATCGGGATCTGGCCGTTCTCGCTTGCCTTGTTGAGCGTCGCGCCGCCGCTGGCATTGACCTGCGGCCCGAGCCCACCTTGTGCCGCCTCGCGCAAGGCCCGCGCCTCGGCGATCCGGGCGGTCGCCTGCTTCAGGTCTGGGCTGGCCGCGAGCGCTCGTTCGATCAGGCCGGTCAGCGTCGGATCCCCGAACTGCTCCCACCACTTTGCATCGACTGGCGCGGTCGAGGCCGGTTCGATCCAGTCGTGCGAAGCCATCGCGCTGGCCGGGCGCTGGTAATCGGGTCCGACCGCGCAGCCGGCCAAGGCAAGCAGCGGCAGGAGGAGGAGAGGGCGAAAGCGCATCGGATCACTCCATTCGCGAACGGAACAGCCAGGCCGATGCCGAAAGCGTCACGATCGCGATCAGCACCAGCGGCCAGAGTTGGTGGAAGACATCACTCGCCGGCATGCCCTTGAGAAACAGGCCCTGGACGATGACGAGGAAATAGCGCGCCGGATTGGCATAGGTCAGCACCTGCAGCCAATGCGGCATGTTCGCGATCGGGCTGGCATAGCCCGACAGCAGGATCAGCGGATTGGTGATCACGAAATTGCCGAGGAAGCTCTGCTGCTGGGTCATCGACAGGGAGGAAACGAACATCCCGACCCCGATCAGCGCGAGCAGATAAACCACTAGCGACAGGAAAAACAACAGCACCGAGCCGGCGAACGGAATGCCGAACACGAATTGCCCGACCAGCAGATAGACCGAACCGTTGAGCCCGCCGACGAGGAACGACGGCACGATCTTGCCGATCAAGATCTCGTGCAGCCGCAGCGGCGAGACCAGCAGCTGGTCGAATGTCCCCATCTCGCGTTCGCGCGAGACAGTCTGCGCGGTGATCGCGAGCCCCGAGATCGAGACGATCACCACGATCAGCGCCGGGATCGTGAACCACACGAAATCGAGCGCCGGATTGAACCAGTTGGTGATCTGCGCGCCGCCTTCGCGCATTTGCGGCACCGTATCGGCGCCCATCTCGGCGGTGATCCGCGAGATATAGCCCGACACGATCTGCGCCGCGTTGGAGCGCCGCCCGTCGAGCACCAGCCCGACCTGGGCCGGTTGCCCGCGGGTAAGCGCCCGGTCGAAGCCGTCCTCGATCACCAGCGCGGCGATCACGTCCTGATGCTCGATCGCGTGGCGAAGCTCGGCGGACGAGCGCAGGAACACGATCTTGCGGAAATTCGGGCTGCCGTCGATCCGCTGGATCAATTCGGCCGAATGCGCGCCGCCCGACCGGTCGAGCACCGCGATGTCGACGTTGCGCACATCGAGCGTGGTCGCGAAGGTGAACACGAACAATTGCAGCAGCGGCGGCAGCACCAGCACGATGCGCGACTTCGGATCGCGCAAAAGCTGCCAGATCTCCTTGATGATGATGGCCCTGAGCCGGGTCATCAGTCGAGGCTCCGGCGGGTCGCGCGAAACGAGAGGAAGAAGAAAAAGAACCCGAAGCCCAGCATCATCGCGATATTCGGCAGGAACAGGCTCCACACGTCGCCGGTGAGGAACAAGGTCTGGAGCGCCGGGATCAGATAGCGGGCCGGCACCGCATAGGTGATCGCCTGGATCCACACCGGCATCGAGGGGATTTCGTAGAGGAAGCCCGAGAGCAGGAAGGTCGGCAGGAACGACGCGATCAGCCCGATCTGGCTCGCGACGAACTGGTTCTTGGTCGCCGAGGAGATGAACAGCCCGAGCCCGAGCGCCGGCATCAGGAAGGCCGCGGCGATCAGGTAGAGCGCCAGCAGCGATCCACGGAACGGCAGGCCGAAGATCGCGACCGCGATCACCACGCAGACCGTCATCGAAGCGAGCGCGAGGAAGAAATAGGGGATGATCTTGCTCGCGATGAATTCGATCATCGTGACCGGGGTCGCCATGATCGCCTCCATCGTCCCGCGTTCCCATTCGCGCGCGACCACCAGCGCGGTCAGCAGCGTGCCGATGATCGTCATCACGATCGCGATCGCGCCGGGAACGAGGAAATAGCGGCTCTTGAGGCCCGGATTGTACCACACCCTTGTGCTGACATCGATCGTCGGTGTCGGGGGCGCTTTCGCGAGCCCCTCGTTCGCCGCCCAGCTCTGGAACACGCCCTGCGCCTGCGCGGCGACGAATTGGGCGGTATTGGGCTCCGACCCGTCGGCCACGATCTGGATCGCCGGCAGCCGGCCCTGATGCACCTGCCGCCCGAAATCCTGCGGCACCACCACCATGCCCTTGATCTTGCTGCCGATCATCATCCGCCGCGCTTCGGCGCGGTCGCGGGTGATGTCGGCCGCGAAATAGGGCGAATGGCGATAGGATTGCGCGAGGCCGAGCGCCGGGGCGCTGCTGTCCTCCATCACCACCGCGATCCGGGTACCCGAGGTATCGAGCGAAATCCCGTAACCGAACAGGAACAGCAGCAGCAGCGGCAGCGCCAGCGCGACGAGGAAGGTCGAGGGATCGCGCACGATCTGCGCGAATTCCTTGATCATCATCGCGCGCAACCGGCGATAGTCGAAGCGCTTCGACGGCGAGGGCGCGGACACGCTCATGCGGCCTCTTTCTCGCCCGCGTCGCGCTTGCGGTCGCTTTCCTCGATCAGTGCGATGAACGCATCCTCCATCGTCGGATCGTCGCCGGTGGTGAGCGAGGCCGCCTGATGCTTCAGCGCATCGGGCGTGCCGGTCGCGATCTGCTCGCCGCGATAGATCAGCGAGACGTCGTCGCAATATTCGGCCTCGTCCATGAAATGCGTGGTGACGAGCACCGTCACGCCCTTCTCGACCAGCCCGTTGATATGGGTCCAGAACATCCGCCTAGTGACGGGATCGACGCCCGAGGTCGGCTCGTCGAGGAACAGCACCGGCGGCTCGTGCATCACCGCGCAGGCGAGCGCGAGGCGCTGCTTGAACCCCAGCGGCAATTCGCCCGCGTTCATGTTCAGCGTGTCACCGAGCTCGAAGATCTCGGCCATCGCCGCTTTCGCGCGGCGCGCATCGGCGCGGCCGAGATTATAGGCCCCAGCGAAGAAATCGAGGTTCTGGCCGACGCTGAGCTCGCCATAGAGCGAGAATTTCTGCGCCATGTAGCCGAGCGAGGCGCGGGCCTCCGCGGCCGAGTGGCGCAGATCGTTGCCGGCCACCGCACCTTGCCCTTCGCTTGGTGAAAGCAGCCCGCAGAGCATCTTGAAGGTGGTCGATTTGCCCGCGCCATTGGGGCCGAGCAGGCCGAAGATCTGGCCCTGCGGGATCGAGAAATCCATGTCGCGCGCGGCGACGAAATCGCCGAAGCGCTTGGTCAGCCCCCTGGCCTCGATCGCCGGACGGTCGCTCGGCGGGATAATGCGGTAGTTTTCGGCGAGCGCGCTGGTGCCCTTGGGCCCGCCGCCGAGGATCTCGATGAAGCCGTCCTCGAACCGCGCCGGTGCCTGCGCGAGTGTGGTAGCCGGCCCACCGCCAAAGCTCGCCGCCGGGGGAACCGGGCACCCGTCGCGCACCAGCAGCCGAAGCGCCCGGCCCTGGATCGTGCCGTCGATAATGTCGGGCCGGTCGAGCGTATGGGTGAGAAAGCGGCGCCGTTCCCCGGTGAAGCCCCTGACCTGAATCACCCGCCCCTCGACCCGCCCGGTCAGCTCACGGGGCGGCCCCTCGAACAGCAACTCGCCTTCGTTGAGCAGATAGACCCGGTCGCATCTCTCGGCTTCGTCGAGATAGGCGGTCGACCACAATATGCCGATGCCCTCGCCGGTCAGATCCTGCACCATCGCCCACAGCTCGCGGCGCGAGATCGGATCGACCCCCACGCCCGGTTCGTCGAGCAGCATCAGCTTCGGAGTGCGCACCAGCGTGCAGGCGAGGCCGAGCTTCTGCTTCATCCCGCCCGACAACTTGCCGGCGAGGCGATCCTGGAAGCGGGCCAGATCGGTGAATTCGAGCAGGCGGGCGAAGGTGGCCTCCTTGTCTTCCGACGGCAGCGCGCGCAGCTCCGCATAGAGATCGAGGTTCTGGCGCACGGTCAAATCTTCGTAGAGCCCGAAGCGCTGCGGCATGTAGCCGAGCTGGTCGAGCATCGCCGCCGGCTTCTGCCCGAGGATCGCCGCCACGCCCTCATCCGCGTGGAGCAGGCCGGCGAGGATCCGGATCAGCGTGGTCTTGCCCGCGCCGTCGGGCCCGACCAGCCCAGTGATCTTGCCCGCCTCGACCGTCATCGACACCCCGCCCAACGCCGGCGCCGCAGCGCCCGCGAAACGCTTCACGATGTTCGTGGCGCTTGCGATCGGTTCGGGGGCGACAGGATCGGGCATGGCCGGCCTACTTGCCGACGACCTTGACCGAAACCGGCTGGCCCTGCCGCAGCCGCTCGTCCGGGTCGCTCACCGTGATCCGCAGGCGATAGACCAGATCGGTGCGCAGATCCTCGGTCTGGACGGTCTTGGGGGTGAACTCGGACCGCGGCGAAACATAGCCGATCGTGCCGTGATAGACCCTCGCGTTGCCGTCCGCCGTGACTTCGACCTTCATCCCCGGCGCGACACGCGCCAGGTCGCTCTCGGCGACATAGGCGCGCACCCGCAGCGGGCGGTCGATCGACAGGGTCAGCACGGTCGCGCCCGGCTGGACGATCGCCCCGGGTTCCTGCGCCCGGGTGACTACTGTGCCGGCGGTGGCCGAGCGTAGCGCGGTGTCGCCGCGGTCGACCGTCAACGTGCCGCGCGCGGCTTCAGCCCCGCGCAAGGCCGCCTGTGCGGCCTCGATCTCTTCCGGCCGCGCGCCGACGTTGAGCTTGGACAGCGCCTGCTGTGCTTCGTTCAACGCCGCCTGTGCCTGGTCGCGTTGGGCCAGCGTAGCCTGCCACACGTCGCGGCTGATCGCGCCGGGATCGACCAGCGGCTGGCGCCGGTCGACATCCTGCTGGGCCTTGCGCAGCACGGCCTGCGCCGCGGCCACCCGCGCGCGCGCCTGCCCGATGTCCTGCGCGCGGCTGCCGTTGCGCAGCTCGGCCAGCTGCGCCTGCGCCTGCGCGATCTGGGCGTCGGCCTGCGCGATATGGCTGTCGAGCGGGGCCGGATCGAGCCGCGCGAGCAATTGCCCGGGCTGGACCTTGTCGCCCTCATCGACCGCGATCGCCGCGATTCGTCCCCCGACGCGGAAGCCCATGTCGACTTCGCGGATATCGACATTGCCGTAGAGCTTCAGCGGCCCGTGGTCCGTGCCGCCGACCAGGCCGAAGCCGTTGGTCGCGATGGCCGCGGCCACCAGCACGCCCGCGCCGATCGCGGCGATGATCTTCCTGTTCATGCGGAACCCCCGTTGAGGATACAGAGCGAGTTGGCGCGCAGCTGGCTGCGCAGGAGCCGCGCCTCCTTCTCGCCGAGATTGTCGATGCCGAGCGCCTTGCAGACCGAGGCGCGGCCAGCCCGCAGGATCAGCGCCTGGCCGAACAGCAGGATGATCGCCGCGCGCCGTTCGCGCGCGGGCAGGTCCGGGCGGACGATCGCGAGCAAATGCCCGAAGCCTTCCAGCGGGGCCTTCATCATGCCCCGGTATAGCCGGTCGAACGCCTCGGTCGGCGCCTGCTGCTCGCGCACGATGAAGCGCGACCAGCTCTCGGAAGCGGGATGCAGCATGGTCAGGGCAAAGCCATCGAGAATCGCGAGGCAGCGCTCGATCGCGGTCGCGCGGTCGATCACGCCGATATCCTGCATCAGCGCGAAACCGGCCGCATTCTGCGCCGACGCCTGCTGCGCGATATAATCGGCGCAGGCGAGATAGAGCCCTTCCTTGCCGCCGAAATGATAAGTGATCGACGACATCGCGGTCCCCGAAGCCCGCGCGATTGCGCGCGTACTCGCGCCGTCGAACCCGAATCGCCCGAACTGGTCGATCGCCGTCTGGATGAGCCGTTCCTGCAACATTGGCCCGGAATAATTCGTTCGAACGAACAAGACAAGGCGCATTCGCCTGGACCAGGGACCACACAGGCTCGGCTCAGGGGGGAGCCCAATTTCGGCTTGACAAAACGAACCATTTAGGTTATATGGCCGCCATCGGGTGCGGGAGCCAAGCGCTTCGCTCTACGCTTCCGCATTAGGCCGGTGTCCGCGGGCCGGGATAGTCTTCGGATTGTCCTGCCGGTGGCGCCAGTATCGCCTGACGGGTCAGAAGGGGGCTGCACACCTGCGAGCTCTAACCTGCCTCCTCCGTCGGGAAAGGGCCGAGCGAGCAAGTTTACAGCGTCCAGTCTTGCCTCGCCGTTCGCAATCAAAACCGCGCTAATGCCAGCTCACCCGCTGGCGCTGCGATGCACCGGCCTTGCCCGTGTCTCCGACCTTAGGCGTTACCCCGGCCTCGCCAGCGGGCGATGCGGCGCGTCCGCGCGCTCGGACCCTCGACGGGTGCAGACACATGCTGCGATCTGTTCGAAAAACTGGAGCGGGCGAAGGGATTCGAACCCTCGACCCCAACCTTGGCAAATATAGCCACCTGCTTTTATGGAGTACGCCCGGCTACTCCATAGCATGATAAATGGCTGTTTTTATGCGGTTCTAGCCATGCTATGGTTCGCTCGAATTTGATCCAATCGACCCATTGGTGGACCCGCAGTGGCCCCGTGGTCGATGCGGGTCCACACGGAGTGAAGCAAGTGGGTCAGCGCTCGACAGTCAAGCTAACGCGGGATCTTTGCGAGAAAGCGATCAGGCGCGCCGAGCAGTATGAGCTCTGGGACGCCGAGCTTGCAGGCTTTGGCCTTCGCATCATGCCGAGCGGCGTGAAGTCCTTTGTCGTACGCTATCGCACAGATGGCGGTGGGCGAACGGCCAAACGCCGGACCTACACTCTCGGGCGCTTCGGCGCTTTGACCATTGAGCAGGCGCGCAAGAGCGCGCGGGCTGTCCTTGGCGCCGTCGCGAATGGCGAAGACCCGGGTGAGAAGCGGATCGCCAAGCGCGGCGAGATGCTGATTTCACAACTACGTGATCTCTATGAAAAGCGCGGTTGCTTGATCCAGCGTGGAAAGAAGATCGGGCAGCCGATGAAGCCGCTCACCAAGCAATATACGCTCGCACGAATTGACCATCACATAGTGCCGCTGCTCGGTCGCAAGCGCATCGGCGATGTAAGCATTGCTGACGTCGAGCAGTTCGCGAGCGATGTCGCCAGCGGCAAGACGGCGCGCGACGAAAAGGTTGGGCATCGCAAGCGTATCATCGTGCGTGGTGGTGAAGGCGCGGCTCGCAAGGCGGTCCGAGATCTTTCGGCAATGTACAGTTTCGCGATGCGACTCGAACTGACAAGCCGCAATCCGGTCGACAAGGCTGCGGTTCGCAAGACCGACAACCAGCGCGAGCGTTTTCTCACCTTGGAGGAAGTGAAGAAACTGGGCCAAGCGTTCGATAGGCTTGAAGCCGAAGGCACAAATCCCAAGGCGATAGCTATCGCGCGTTTGTGGGCGCTGACCGGCTGCCGGCGCAATGAGATTGCAGCGCTCAGATGGAGCGAAGTCGATCTCGATCGCGGCTTCCTCATGCTCGAGGAAAGCAAGACCGGCCGCTCGGTACGCCCGCTTGGCCGTGCTGCCATCGAAATTTTGCGCAGCATTGATCCGGTCGAGGATTCCGAGTTCGTTTTCCCTTCCACCATCGGTGAGTCTTATTTCCAGGGAACCAAGACCATCTGGCCCAAGGTTAAGAAGCTGTCGGGTCTACACGACGTGACGCCGCATACGCTGCGCCACACTATGGGTTCGACCTCGACGTCGGCAGGCCAAGCGCTTGCTCTGACGGGGGCGATCCTCGGCCATCGCAATCCTCGTTCGACAGCGATCTACGCCCATGTCCAACTCGCACCCGCAAAGCGAGCGGCAGAGCGGGCATCTTCAAAAATTGCGGGCGCGCTGGGTCGGGCTGCTCCTATACGGCAACGCAGTTCGGCAAAGACTGAGACCGCTTGATGTGCCTTTCTCTCTCTATCGGACCGGCAAATTCGATCTGTAATTTCCCTGGTTCCGCCTCTGGACGCTCTGGGCCAGAAGGAGTGCGGCCGCACGGCGCGAGCGGGAACCAATATATATATAGCGCAGCGCAACTCTCCGCTTTGACGCGCCCCCTTTTCCGCTTCAGTTTTTCGCGAAATAGCGAAGAAGGGCCGGTCCGGCCTGTTCAGCCGGCTGATCGAGCATGCTCGCAGGATCAGGCTCGACACCTCGGGTTCGGAATGACCACACTAGATGCGAAGCAGCCGACTACCGCCGAAGGAATCATAGGCGCTTTGTTGCCGGACACTGTTCACGCCCGCCAAAAGCGCAGGATATTCGCTCAGCTGATCTGCATCGTTGGTTGAGCTTCTCGTCTGCTGAGAGATACACCGATCGGGTCCAAGGGGCTGCTGCCATGTCGATACCGCTTGCAGGACCAGTTGCGTTGGCATTTCCAGCCCAGCGGCTCGTTATCTCCGAAGTATTTCGTTCTTCGAGGACCTATGATGAAATGTCGCGTTGGATTGGTGGCGACAGTTTCCCTTTCGCTGGGGCTGGCGCTTACTGCTTGCGGTGGTGGTGGTGTGAGTTCCACGCCGAGCCCGGCGCCCGGCCCCACTCCCACACCGGCCACGTATGAGAGTTTCGACGCGACGCTGGCGAAACCGGGGGATAAGAGCTTCCAGACGGCCGGTGTTTCTTGGCAAGGCCAAGTTGGAGGTGATGGCGGCACGCCCCGCGCATTTCCTCTTGGAGATGAGCTGAAAATCGAATTTCTCGATGCGGACGATACCTATCGCGTCACTCCCAAGGGCGGGACATCTTACATTTTTGGCCCTGCTTTCAGCGAATATAACGATCATACGCAGTATGTTTCTAATCAGGGCGATTGGCGATACCAGTTTGAGATCGACATTCCCAAAGTGAACAATGTCCCTCTTTCCTATACCCGGTTCGCGACCTTGACGCTGACGGAACAGCAGAATTTGATCTACACACGCTATCGCACCGTATGGGGCATACCCACTCAAAACACAGATCTGCCCAAATCCGGAACGGCCGACTACGCGTTATCTCTCATTGGATCGGCGAGTCATGACGGCGTGTCCTACAGTCTGGGGAAGTATTCTGCAGGAACGCTTTCAGCAAATTTCTCAACAGGTGCAATATCCACCAATCTAACCTTTTCTGCCGACATTGATGGAGCTGCGACGCCATTAGGCACAGTGAGCGGCGATGGAACGATCACGTCCGGCACATCTGGCTTCAGTGGCGCTCTTGCCGGCAGCGACGCGGGCACTGGCGTATTTGGCGGCGGCTTTTTCGGACCGCAAGCGGAAGAAGTCGGATACGCGTGGTCCTACGATGGCCCGGACATGCAGAGCAGCCAGGGTTTTGCTGCGGGCAGCAAACACTAACCGGCATTTGGCCCTGGAGCCGGGTGATCGAGGCGAGGTCATCGCCCTTGCCGTGAACGCAGCAATGCAAGGGTCCTCGAACAGGTGTCGCGCGACTTCTCGCCCCGCCGCGGTCGCGAACGCCTGCCTCCAGTGAGACGGCGCCACTATTTAGCGCAATTCGAGGCGGCCGCGTCGTTCCGCAGCCAGCATCTCAGTCGGCGGCGGGCTGAACCCCGGGATGGGCCGCCTGAAACTGCGGCATGCTCTCGCAAGTTGCGGCCACGCGCCGAATTGCGGAAAAAGGCGCCAGATCCACGCCGAAGCGCGTCGCTGAGTAGACTTGCGGAATCAGGCAACAATCCGCCATGCTCGGCCTGTCCCCGAACGCGAAATCGCCGCCAGCTTGTGCCACATGGTGCTCAAGCGCGGCGAACCCGGCCGTGATCCAGCGCGCGATCCAATCGCGCACAGCTTGCTCGTTGGCGTGAAAACCCTGCTTCAGGACTTCCAAAACCCGAACGTTGTTCAGCGGATGGATGTCGCAGCAGACCAGGTTTGCCATCGCGCGCACAATCGCCCGGTCGAAACCGTCAGTCGGCAGGAGCTGCGGCTCGGGGTAGGCCTCCTCGATCCATTCGAGGATCGCAAGGGATTGCGGGATCACCCCGTTCACAGTCGCCAATGTGGGCACGAGACCTTGCGGGTTGAGCGACAGATAATCGGCCTTGCCCTGGTCTCCTGTTCGCAGGTCGTGGACCGCGTGCCGGTAGGCTACGCCCTTGAGCGCCAATGCGATGCGCACGCGGTAAGACGCGGTCGAACGCCAGTAGCCATGCAGGACAAGGTCGCTCACCTTAGCCCTTGGACAATCTGTTCGATCGCGCCGAAGATCGAGTGGTGATGCCCATCGTCCATCCAGATGCGGACATTGTCGCCCGTCTGCAGGAACGAGGTCTCGGGCTTTCCGCGCAGGATCGTTTCGACCATGCGCTGCTCGGCAAGACAGGAATAACCCTTCCCGCCTTCAGATACCGGCAGCCCCGGTCCGCCGTCCGCCCCGCGGTTGGAGACGGTGCCGGAGCCGATGATGGTGCCGGCGCACAGATCGCGCGTCTTCGCCGCGTGGGCGATCAGACGGCCGAAATCGAACGTCATGTCCTCTCCTGCGTCCGCGCGGCCGAGCGGCTGTCCGTTGAGGTCGACACAGATCGTGCCGCTGAGCCGGCCCTCCCGCCACCGCTCGCCGAGCGCGTCCGGGGTGACGAACACCGGCGAGAAGGCACTGGCCGGCTTCGACTGGAAGAAGCCGAAGCCCTTCTCTAGCTCGCCCGGGATCAGATTGCGCAGCGACACATCGTTGACCAGCCCGACCAGCCGGATCGCCGCCAGCGCATCGACGGGCGAAGTACCCTGCGCGACGTCGCCGGTTACGACGACGATCTCGGCTTCGAGATCGCACCCCCAAGCCGGATCGGCGAGCAGGATCGGATCGCGCGGCGCAAGGAAGCCATCGGAGCCACCCTGATACATCAGTGGATCGTGCCAGAAGCTTTCCGGAATGGCCGCGCCGCGCGCCTTGCGGACCAGTTCGACGTGATTGACGTATGCCGAACCGTCCGCCCACTGGAACGCACGCGGCAGGGGCGAGAGCGCCTCACGCTCGTGAAAGCGCTCCATCGGAATCGCCTCCTGCGCCAGATCCTGGGCAAGCACCAGGAGACGTGGTTCGGCCTCGTCCCACTCGTCGAGCGCAGCCTGCAGCGTCGGGGCGATCGCACCGGCATCGGCGCACCACGCTAGATCGTCGGACACGACCGCCAGCCTGCCGTCGCGGCCGCCTCTCAGCGAAGCGAGCTTCATGCGGTTTCTCCGTCGTCGGTGCCCGGCTGCATATGCAGCCAAGCGGCATGGCGCGGGGCTCGTTTGGTCGTGCTCCATTCCTCCAGCATCAGCGGCGCGAGGTCCCTGAGCTCCGCATATTGCTCCGGCGTACCGATATTGCAGGCCAGTTCCAACCGATGGCCGTTGGGGTCGAAGAAGTAGATCGATTTGAAGATGCCGTGCCAGGTCGGCCCGAGCACCGCGACGCCCTGCGCTTCGATATGCTCCTTGGCCGCGTGCAGCGCGGCTTCGTCGGCGACCTCGAAGGCGAGGTGCTGGACCCATTCGGGCGTGTTCGGATCGCGGCCCATTTCCGGCTGCTGCGGAAGTTCGAAGAACGCCACGACATTGCCGCCGCCGCAATCGAGGAACACATGCATGTAGGGATCATAGGCGCCGGTCGAGGGCACGTGATCCTCGGCAAAGGCGGTGGTGTAGGTCGTGCCCAGCACCCGGGCATACCATTCGACCGTCTCCCGCGCGTCGCGGCAACGATAGGCGACGTGATGGATGCGGGCGAGCTGCGGGGGCCGGGTCATGCCGCAGCCTCCCGGCGTTCGAGCACGCCACGCTTGAGCTGGTCGCGCTCGATGCTTTCGAACAGGGCGGTGAAATTGCCTTCGCCGAAGCCCTCGTCCCTCTTGCGCTGGATGAATTCGAAGAACACCGGGCCGATCGCGGTCTCGGAGAATATCTGCAGCAGCAGCCGCGGATCGCCGTCCTGGGTCGATCCGTCCAGCAATATGCCGCGCGAGCGGAGGTCCGCGACGGGTTCGCCGTGGCCAGGCAGGCGCCGCTCCAGCAGCTCGTAATAGGTGTCGGGCGGTGGCGACATGAACGGGGTGCCGGCCTGCTTGAGCCGGTCCCATACGCCGATCAGATCGTCGCAGGCGAAGGCGATATGCTGGATGCCCTCGCCGTTGAAGGCCCGCAGGAATTCGTCGATCTGGCCTCCACCTGCATTGGCGCCCGCCTTGCCCTCCTCGTTGAGCGGAATGCGGATCATCCCGTCGGGCGCGGTCATCGCCTTGCTGGTGAGCCCGCTGTATTCGCCCTTGATGTCGAAGTAGCGGATCTCGCGGAACCCGGCGACGCGCTCATAGAACCCCGCCCAATGTGCCATCCGGCCGCCATAGACATTATGCGTCAGATGATCGATCGTGAGCAGCCCGGCGCCCGCCGGATTGCGCTCCGCGTTCGGGTGGTAAACGAAATCGACGTCGTAGATCGACAGCGTCTCGTCATAGCGGTCGACCAGATAGATGATCGAGCCGCCGATGCCCCTGATCGCGGGCAGGCGGAGTTCCATCGGCCCGGCCGCTACATCGACCGGTTCCGCCCCGCGCCGAAGCGCCGCGGCATAGGCAGCCGCGGCATCGCGGACCCTCCAGCCCATTCCGCAGGCGGCGGGACCATGTTCGGCGGCAAAGAACGCGGCCGGGCTCCCGGGCTCGTAATTGGCGATCAGGTTGATCGAGCCCTGACGCCAGAGCTGGACGTCCTTCGACCGGTGCCGCGCGATGCAGGCGAAGCCCATCGCGGCGAACACCGGTTCGAGCAGGCCCTTTTCCGGCGCGCTGAATTCGATGAACTCGAAGCCGTCGAGGCCGAGCGGATTGTCGAAAAGATCGGGCATGGGCCTCTCCAAGGCGTTTCGTTCGATTGCCGATGGTATGCCAATTCCGCCAGAATTTGTTTGCATAGTTCGGCGATATTCGACCATCCATGCACGGATAAATCGCCAGTCATGCAAATCCTGCACAGTCGATGCATAATGAATGGAATCTCAGAATGCTCGATAGTTTCGACCTCCAAATCTTGGCGACCTGGCAGGAACGCGGCGATGTGGGGCCGGTCGAAATGGCGCAGTTCGTCCCGCTCTCGGCATCGCAATGTTCACGGCGGATGCAGCAATTGCGCAATGACGGCTATGCGCGCGCGGTGCGGGTCGTCCTTGATCCGGCGAAGGTCGGGGTCGGCATCTCGGCCTATATCCTGCTTACGATGAAGAGCCATGCGCCCGAAGCGGCCGAGGCCTTCCGCAAGCGCGTGATGGAGCTGGACGAGGTGCTGGAATGCCAGAAGCTGACCGGCGCGGCCGACATGATCCTGAAGGTCGCGACGCGCGACCTAGCGACTTTCGATTACCTGCTCACCAAGCAGCTGCTTGGCGCACCTGAAGTCGCGACGGCGCAATCGAGCATCATCCTGGAGGACGTAAAAAGCACCTCAAGCCTGCCGCTGAGGTTCGCGCGGCAAAACTGACGGGTTACAACCCCTCGCCCTCGACCCAGTGCGCGGCGCTGAGCCGGCGCGCGAGCGACCAAGCCTGGACGCGGATGTCGGGTACCGCGTTGATCTCCCAGAAGGTGCCGCGAGTCAGCGGCCCCAGCGCGAGCAGGCGCGGATTCGCCCGTCCGTCCGCCCCGACCACCTCGCTCTTTACATTGACGTCGATGCCGAGCGTATTGGCATCGGCGCGGATCTGGCCGCTTTCGAACAGCTGGCGCAGCAGCGGATCGGACGAGCGGCGCAGGTCGCTTTGCGGACCGGTGCAATTGACGATCCGGCGCGCGGCAATCGCCTGCCCGCCCTCACCGCTACGCGGGCGGAAGATCACCTCGGCCCCGCCCGCACAGGGCCGGACCTCGCCGATCTTGCCGGACAGGATCGTGAGCCGCCCATCGGCCCGCAGCGCTTCCAGCCGCGCCGCGATCTGCGGCGCGAGCCGGTGGCGGTGAACGTCCCACCACGTGCGCATATGCCGCAGGAAACGCGATCGTTCCTGGTCCGATGCGCCGAGCCACAGCGGCTGCGAGAACGGCCGCAGCGCATCCACCGCTCCGCGCCAGCCGATCCGTTCCGCATCCAGGCGGACCCGCCGGACCAGCGCCGAGCCGGTTTGCGGCGGCTTTTCCCTGAGCGGCTCGTAAGGCGCGGGTTCCAGCGCGTGGGGCCGGGGAACCAAGCCGCGGCGGGAAAGCGCCACGATCTTGCCCCGAAAGCCCGCGGCATCGAGGCTTACCGCGACATCGATCATCGTCAGGCCGGTGCCGATGACAAGCACGGTGTCCTGCTCGATCAGCCCCACGCCGAGATCGCCAGACCAAGGATTGGAACAATAGACCCCCGGCGCGAGGCCGGCCGAAGCCAGCCCGACCAGATCGTGCGGCGGCAGGTTACCCGCCGCCAGCACCGCCATATCGGCCCTGACCCGGTCGCCACCGGCCAGCGTCAATTGCGCATGGCCTTCGCCCCAGGCGAGCGCTTCGACATTCGCCTTGCGCAATTGCAGGCGCCCACGCGAGTTCGTGATCGTCTCTGACAGCAGCGCGCCGAGATAACGGCCGTAATCGCGCCGCGAGGCAAAGCCGTGGACCGCGTCGCAATCGTGCCGCCTCAACCAGTCCACGAAGTGATCGGGCTGGTCGGCCAGCGCACTCATATTGCCGGCCCGCACGTTCAGAAGATGGCGCGGCTCCTTCGTCGAATAGGCAGCCCCGCGTGCGAAGCTGTCGCCGCGCTCGATCAGGGTCACGCGGGTATCGCCGTAGCGCAGCAGATTGACCGCCATCAGCGTGCCCGAAAAGCCCCCACCGACGATCGCCACGTGATCGGCCAAAGTGAGGCTGTAGGTCGTGGAGGCTGGCATGCGACGGTCGTCAGTGACGCCGAAGTCGATGGCTGGCGCGATTGCTTCTTCGCTCATTGGCGCTTCCCTATATTCAAAGGAATAACGATCCGCGCGGTGCCCTGCCGCAGCTAGCCGAGCAGCGTGTTCACCGGCACAAAGCCGTAGCCCAGCTCCTCGGCGACCGCGCGATAGGTGACCTGTCCGGCATGGACGTTGAGCCCAGCCGCAAGGTGCGGATTTGCCCGCAGAGCCTGCTTCCAGCCGAGGTCCGCGATGCGGAGCGCATGCGGCAGGGTGACGTTGTTCAGCGCATAGGTGCTGGTCCGCGCGACCGCTCCGGGCATGTTCGCGACGCAATAATGGACGATCCCGTCCACCACATAGGTCGGATCGTCGTGGGTGGTCGCATGGCTGCTCTCGAAGCAGCCGCCCTGGTCGATCGCGACGTCCACCAGCACCGCACCCGGCTTCATTCTGGGGAGAATGTCGCGCGTGATCAGCTTGGGCGCGGCGGCGCCCGGGATCAGCACCGCGCCGATCACCAGATCCGCCTCGATCACGCTTTCGAACAGATTGGCGCGGTTCGAGAAGCGGGTCTTCGCGCGGCTTTCGAAATGTATGCCGAGCTTCTCCAGCACTTCCGGATCGCGATCGAGGATGGTCACGTCGGCGCCCAGGCCGACCGCCATCTGCGCGGCATTGAAGCCGACCACCCCGCCGCCGATCACCACGACCCTGCCCGGCATCACGCCCGGCACGCCGCCCAGCAGCACACCGCGCCCGCCATGCGCCTTTTCCAGCGCGGTCGCCCCGGCCTGGATCGCCATCCGTCCCGCGACCTGGCTCATCGGCTTAAGCAGCGGCAGCGTGCCGCCCGGGCCGGTGACCGTTTCATAGGCGATCGCGGTGACCCCGGACTTCACCAGATCGGCGGTCTGCTCCGGGTCGGGCGCGAGGTGGAGATAGGTGTAGAGCACCTGCCCCTCGCGCAGTTGGGCGCGCTCGGCCGGCCGCGGTTCCTTCACCTTCACCACCATCTCGCAGCCGGCGAAGATTTCCGCGGCGCCCGGCTGGATCGCGGCGCCGGCCTGTTCATAGGCCGCATCGCTGGCGCCGATACCGTCCCCGGCCCCGCTCTCGATCCACACTTCGTGGCCATGCGCGACCAGCTCGTGCGCGCTCTCGGGCGTCAGGCCGACGCGGTATTCGTGGTTCTTGATTTCCTTCGGGCAACCGATGCGCATCTTGCAGTTCCTCGATCTCGAACTCAGCACTCGACGACATGGACCGCGAGGCCGCCCTGGCTGGTTTCCTTGTACTTCGAGCACATGTCGTGGCCGGTCTGGCGCATGGTCTCGATCACTTCGTCCAGGCTCACCCGCGGCCGATCGTCGGAATGCAGTGCGAGCCGTGCGGCGTTGACCGCTTTCACCGCCCCGATTGCATTACGTTCGATGCAGGGAATCTGCACCAGCCCCCTGACCGGGTCGCAGGTCAGGCCGAGGTTGTGCTCCATCGCGATCTCGGCAGCGGTCGTCACCTGCAATGGAGTTCCGCCCCACACCGCGGCCAGGCCGCCGGCTGCCATCGAAGCGGCGACGCCCACTTCGCCCTGGCATCCCATCTCGGCACCGGAGATCGACGCGCGCTGCTTGTAGAGCAGCCCGATCGCCCCGGCGGTAAGCAGGAAGTCGCGTGCCTGCGCGTTGTCCTCGCAATAGTGCCGCATCACCGAGGGCAGGATCCCGGCCCCGCCATTGGTGGGCGCGGTGACCACCCTGCCTCCGGCCGCGTTCTCCTCGCTGACCGCAAGCGCATAGACGTTGAGCCAATCTAGCAGGCTTTCCCGCTCGTTCGGGCGGGATGCGGCACTCAGCTTTCGCCACAACTCCGGCGCCCTTCGGCGGACATTGAGCCCGCCCGGAAGGATGCCGGCCGCAAGCAGGCCGCGATCGATGCAGCCGTGCATCGCGTCGATCACCAAATCGAGCCTGGCTTCGGTCTCGGCGCGCGGCCGGTAGGCGTCCTCATTGGCGAGCACTATCCGCGAGACCCGCTGGCCCTGCCGTTCGCACAGCGCGAGCAACTCCGCCGCCGAACCGAACGCCATCGGGCCGGCCGCCGCGCCGTCCATGTCCGGCGGAGCCGCGCCCTGCCGTAGCTGCCCAGCGTCGGCGATGAAGCCGCCGCCGATCGAATACCAAGTCTCGTCCGCCAGCGGCGCCCCGGCCGCATCCCACGCCCGCAGGCGCATGCCGTTCGGATGCAGATCGGGGATCGTGTCGAACGCGAAGACGAAGTCGCGCGCCGCATCGAAGGCCAGCGGCGGCCGATCGCCGAACCCGATCTGCCCCGCCTGCTCGATCGCGAGCAGGCGCTCTTGGGCAGCCGCCGGATCGACCGTTTCGGGATCTTCCCCCGCCAGCCCGAGCAAGGCGGCCTTGGGCGTGCCGTGGCCGATGCCCGTGAGCGCCAGCGATCCTTGCAGCTCCACCTCGATCCGCGCCGTCTTCCCGAACACGCCAACCGCACGCAGGTGTTCGACGAAGCGGCGCGCGATCCGCATCGGGCCGACCGTATGCGAACTCGACGGCCCGATGCCGATGCGAAACAGGTCGAGGACCGAGAGCAGAGCTATTTCCTGAAGGCGGGTTTGGAGGGGCCTATTCCCAATTGAGCACGACCTTGCCCGACTTGCCCGAGAGCATCGCGTCGAACCCCGCCTGGAACTCTTGATAGGGCAGGCGGTGGGTGATGATCGGATCGAGATCGAGCCCGGACTGGAGCATCACGGTCATCTTGTACCAGGTCTCGAAGATCTCGCGCCCGTAGATGCCCTTCACGGTCAGCATGTTGAAGATGACCTTGTTCCAGTCGATCGCGACCTCGCCGTCCGGAATGCCGAGCATCGAAATCTTCGCGCCGTGGCAGACGCTGTCGAGCATCGAGCGAAAAGCGGTCGGGTTGCCCGACATTTCGAGGCCGACATCGAAACCCTCGGTCATGCCGAGTTCGCGCTTCACGTCGTCGAGCGATTCCTCCAGCACATTGACCGTCCGGGTCGCGCCGAGCTGGCGGGCGAGATCGAGGCGATAATCGTTGACGTCGGTGATCACCACGTGGCGCGCACCGGCATGCCGGGCGATCCCAGCCGCCATCGCCCCGATCGGGCCGGCGCCGGTGATCAGCACATCCTCGCCGAGCAGGTCCCATTGCAGCGCGGTGTGGGTCGCATTGCCGAACGGGTCGAAGATCGATGCGATGTCGAGGTCGATCCCGTCCGCATGGTGCCAGACGTTGGCATTGGGGATCGCGATATATTCGGCGAAGCAGCCGGTGCGGTCCACCCCGATGCCGCTGGTATGCGGGCAGAGGTGGCGGCGGCCGGCCATGCAGTTGCGGCAGCGGCCGCAGACCACGTGGCCTTCGCCCGAGACGATCATGCCGGGCCGGTAATCGTTCACATTGTCGCCGACCTCGACGATCTCACCGACGAATTCATGGCCGACCACCATCGGCACCGGGATCGTGCCCTGCGCCCAGTTGTCCCATTTGTAGATATGCATGTCGGTGCCGCATATCGCGGTGCGCTTGACCTTGATCAGCACGTCGTTCGGGCCGGTTTCAGGTTCCGGAACGTCGTCCATCCAGATGCCGGGCTCGGCATGCTTCTTCACCAGGGCTTTCATGAAATCACTCCCGTCTCGCGCCCGGCTTCGGCGAAGGCTGCGATTGCTTTGTCGATCTGTTCATGGGTGTGGGCGGCGCTCATCTGCGTGCGGATGCGCGCCTTGCTTTCGGGCACCACCGGATAGCTGAACGGGGTCACGTAGATCCCGAGCTGGTGGAGCTTTGCAGCGAGTTGGCTCGCCAGCGCCGCGTCGCCGGTCATCACCGGGATGATCGGATGCTCGCCCGGCAACAGCGTGAAGCCGGCGGCCGCAAGCCCCGTGCGGAACCGCCCGGCATTTTCGCGCAGCCGCTGGCGCAGGGGATCGCCGGCACGGGCAAGTTCGATTGCCCGCAGCGATCCGCCCGCCAGCATCGGCGCGAGCGCGTTCGAGAACAGGTAGGGCCGCGCACGCTGGCGCAGCAGGTCGATCACCGGCTGCCTCGCCGCGATATAGCCGCCCATCCCGCCGCCGAGCGCCTTGCCGAGCGTGCCGGTGAGGATGTCGATCTTGCCGTGCAGCCCGAAATGGCTCGGGGTGCCGGCCCCTTCGACACCGAGCACGCCGGTCGAGTGGCAATCGTCGACCATCACCATCGCTTCGAAGCGGTCCGCCAGCGCGCGGATCGTCGTTAAATCGGCGAGGTAGCCATCCATCGAGAACACCCCGTCGGTCACCACCAGAATGTCACGCGCACCCTCATCGCGGGCCTTGCGGAGCTGGGTTTCGAGCGCGTCCATGTCGCCATTGGCGAAGCGGTAGCGGCGGGCTTTCGACAGGCGCACGCCATCGATGATCGACGCGTGGTTGAGGCTGTCGGAAACGATCGCGTCCTGCTCGCCCAGCAGCGGCTCGAACACCGCGCCGTTGGCATCGAAGCAGGCGGCGAAGGTGATCGCATCGTCGCAGCCAAGGTAGTCCGCGATCGCGGCCTCGAGCTGGCGATGAAGGTCGAGCGTGCCGCAGATGAAGCGCACCGAAGCCATACCGAAGCCGTACTTGCCGCCCGCCTCGAAGGCCGCGCGCATGATCGCGGGATTGTCGGCGAGGCCGAGATAGTTGTTGGCGCAGAAATTGAGCAGCTTCTCGCTGCCGTTGCCGCTCCGGACCGAGACATCGGCGCCTTGCGGGGTCAGCAGCAGCCGTTCGACCTTGGTCAGCGAACGCGCATCGATGTCGGCCAGTTCGCGGCCGACGCGGCCCAGGAACGAGGCGGTCATGCCGGCTCCTTCCACACGAGCCTGGGCGACCGTGCGGCCTGCGCCTCGTCGAGCCGGGTGCGCGGCGCATGGATCGGCGCCTGGCGCAGCGCCGGGTCGCCGAGCTTTGCATGGCGGGCGATCGAGTGGAGCGCGTCGGCGAACTGGTCGAGGGTCGCCTTGCTTTCGCACTCGGTCGGCTCGATCAGCATCGCGCCGTGGACGACGAGCGGGAAATACATCGTCATCGGATGGAAGCCCTCGTCGATCAGCGCCTTCGCGACGTCGAGCGTCGAGATGCCGTCCGCGAAGCCCGCGTCGCTGAACAGCGCCTCGTGCATGCAGGGCCCGGTTTCGCCGAACGGCGCGTGGAGCACGTCCTTGAGCCGGTGCAGCAGATAATTCGCGTTGAGCACCGCATCGCCCGATGCCTGCCGCAGCCCGTCGGCGCCGTGGCTGAGGATATAGGCGAGCGCGCGGGTGAACATGCCCATCTGGCCGTGGAACGCGCACATCCGCCCGAAGCTGGCGGGGTGCTCCTCGTCCGCGGTCTCTTCCTCGATCAGGCGGTAATGCCCATCGGCCATCCGCGCGACGAACGGCAGCGGGCCGTAGGGCGCGAGCGCTTCGGAGAGCACCACCGGCCCCGAGCCCGGCCCGCCGCCGCCGTGCGGGGTCGAGAAGGTCTTGTGCAGGTTGATGTGCATCGCATCGACGCCGAGATCGCCGGGGCGGACCCGCCCGACGATCGCGTTGAAGTTGGCCCCGTCGCAATAGACAAAGGCGCCGGCCGCGTGGACCGCGTCCGAGATCGCCTTCATGTCGCGTTCGAACAGGCCGCAGGTGTTGGGATTGGTGATCATCACCGCCGCGACGTCCGGACCCAGCCGCGCCTGCAGCGCATCCAGATCGACCCGGCCCTCGGCATTGGCCGGGATCCCCTCGACCGCATAGCCGGCGAAGGCTGCAGTCGCCGGATTGGTGCCGTGGGCGCTTTCCGGAACCAGGATGACCTTGCGCGCATCGCCGCGCGCTTCCAGCGCTGCCCGGATGCACAGGATGCCGCACAACTCGCCATGCGCGCCGGCCTTGGGCGTCATCGCGACGCCGTGCATGCCGGTCAGCGCGATCAGCCATTCGGCCAGCTCGTGGATCACCGCGAGCGCGCCCTGAACCGTCTCCTGCGGCTGCAGCGGATGCACCTCGGCGAAGCCGGGCATCCGCGCGACCTTCTCGTTCAGCCGCGGATTGTGCTTCATCGTGCAGGAGCCGAGCGGGAAGATGCCGCAGTCGATCGCGTAGTTCTGGCGGCTCAGGCGGGTATAGTGGCGCACCGTCTCGGGCTCGGACAGGCCGGCAAGGCCGATCGGCGCCGAGCGCGCGAAAACGCCGAGGCGGCTTTCCGGGGCCGCCTCCATTTCGGGGAAATCGACCCCGCAGGTCTCGCCGTCGCCGATCTCGAAGATCAGCTTTTCTTCGAGTTGCAACGCGCGGTTGCCGGTAAGTGTGCCGGCTGCCGTGACAGAAGAGGGCGCCACGGCGGCCGGACGCCAGCCCGAGGGATTGAGGTTCATGCGAGCTCTTCCTCCAGCTGGCGGGCAAGGGTTTCGATATCGTCTTCGCTCGCGGTCTCGGTCACCGCGACCAGCAGCCCGCCGGAGAGCTCGGCGCGCCCCGGATAAAGCCGCCCTAGCGCGACACCCGCGAGCACGCCGCGCTCGGACAGGCGGCGCACGGCCTGGCGGGCGTCGGCATCGAGTAGCAGCGTGAATTCGTTGAAGAAGCTCTCATTGAGCAACCTGACGCCGGGGATCGCCTTGAGCCGATCGGCTGCCACGCAAGCCAGGCGGTGGTTCTGCGCCGCAAGCGCGCGCAGCCCCTTCTCGCCGAGCAGCGTCATATGGACCGAGAAAGCCAGCGCGCAGAGCGCCGAGTTGGTGCAGATGTTGCTGGTGGCTTTCTCGCGCCGGATATGCTGCTCGCGGGTCGAGAGCGTCAGCACGAAGCCGCGCCGGCCTTCGGTGTCGACCGTCTCACCGCACAGCCGTCCTGGCATCTGGCGGACGTATTTCTCGCGCGTCGCAAACAGGCCCAGATAAGGCCCGCCGAACTGGAGCCCGACGCCAAGCGACTGCCCCTCGCCGACCACGATGTCTGCGCCGAGTTCCCCCGGGCTCGCGATCGCGCCCAATGCGACCGGCTCGGTGACCACCGCGATCAGCAGAGCGCCCTTCGCCTGCGCCGCTTCCGCGATGCGCGCCAGATCGGGCAGGCGGCCGAGGATGTCCGGATACTGGACCACCACGCAGCTGGTGTCTTCGTCGATCGCCGAGATCAGCGTTCCGGCGTCGGTGTTCGGCACCAGCATCGGCGGGTTGTAGACGATCCGGTCGCCGTGAAAGCCTGCCATCGTCTCGATCGTCGACACGTAATGCGGGTGCAAACCCTCGGACAACACCGCCTTGCTCCGCCGGGTGATCCGCCGCGCCATGCACAAAGCTTCCCAGCACGCAGTCGAGCCGTCGTACATCGAGGCATTGGCGATCTCACAGCCATAGAGCCGCGCGACCTGCGTCTGGAATTCGAACAGTACCTGCAGCGTACCCTGGGCAATCTCTGGCTGATAGGGCGTGTAGGAAGTGAGAAACTCGCCGCGCTGGATCAAATGATCGACGCTGGCGGGGACATGGTGGCGATAGGCGCCCGCCCCAAGGAAGAACGGCACCTCGCCGGCCGGCAGATTGCGTGCGGACAGGCGCGCCATGTGCCGTTCGACCGCAAGTTCGCCGGCGTGGTTCGGCAGGCCGCGGATCGGCCCGTCGAGGCGGACTTCGGCCGGAACGTCGGCGAACAACGCGTCGATCGAAGGCGCGCCGATCCGCGCGAGCATCGCGGTGCGATCCGCGTCGGTGAGGGGGAGATAGCGCATCGCGCGATCAGCCGATCCCGGCCAGCAGCTCGGCATAGGCCGCGCCGTCCATCAATCCGTCCAGTTCGGCCGGATCGGCAATCGTCAGGCGGAAGAACCAGCCGGCGCCCTCGGGATCGGAATTGACCATCGCCGGATCGCCTTCAATCGTCTGATTGCCTTCGATCACCCTGCCCCCGACCGGCGAGAACACGTCGGATGCCGCTTTGACGGATTCAACCACCGCCGCCTCGCCGCCCTTCTTCAGTTCGGTTCCGGGCTTCGGGACCTCGACGAACACCAGATCTCCCAGTTGCGACTGGGCGTGATCGGTGATCCCGACCGTGGCGACGTCGCCCTCGACTTCGATCCACTCGTGGTCTTCGGTATAATAGCGCGTCATGCACTTGCTCCTGCGCGGTGATAGCGGTGGGGGACGAAGGGCAGCGGCACGACTTCGGCGGCCAGCCGCCGGCCGCGCACTTCCAGCTCGAGAAATGTGCCGGGAGCGCAGTGCGCGCTTTCGACATTGGCCAGCGCGATCGGCCGCCCGAGTGTGGGAGAGAATGCGCCAGAGGTGGCCCGGCCGACCGCGACGGGCCCGGCGAACACCGGGGCGCCTTCGCGTGCGGGCATCCGGCCTTCGACCAGCAAGCCGACCAGCCGCCGCGCCGGCCCTTCGGCCAGCGCCTGCGAGATGCGTGCCACACCCGGATACCCCCCCTCGGCGCGCCGGCGCTTCGAGATCGCGAAGGCCAGGCCGGCCGAAACCGGGTCGGTGGTGCGATCGAGGTCGTGCCCGTAGAGCGGCAACCCCGCTTCTAGCCGCAGCGAATCCCGCGCGCCGAGCCCGGCAGGCCTTACCCGCTCGTCCGCCAGCAGCGCATCGGCGAACGCCGCCGCGCCCGCGACCGACAGCGAAATCTCGAACCCGTCCTCACCGGTATAGCCGGAACGCCCGATATTGAGCCGATAGCCGCGCCAGTCGCGCATCACCGAACGCATGAAACCGAGTTTCGGCGAGATTCCCGGGATCATGTCCCCCAGCACCGCGGCGGCGGCCGGCCCCTGCAGCGCCAGCAGCGCGACACCCTGCAGCATCGTCAGGCTGACGGTCCTGGGCAGGTCTGCCCGCAGATAATCGAAATCGTCCGCCTTGGTCGCGCCGTTGACCACCAGCGAAAAGCGGTCGACCCCGGCGGTGAGCTTGGTCACCAGCAGATCGTCGCGAATGCCGCCGTGCTCGTCGAGCAGCAGCGAATAGCGAATATGGCCGAGCTTAAGCGCGGCGAGATCCGCCGGCAGCAGCCGTTCGAGCGCGGCGGTCGCGCCTTCGCCCTCGATCAGGATCTGGCCCATATGGCTGACGTCGAACAGCGAGGCGCTGGTGCGGGTCCAGTCGTGTTCGGCAATGATACCCCCGTGCGGACCGGCGTATTGCAGCGGCATTGCATAGCCGGCGAAGGGCACCATCCGGGCGCCCCGCGCGCGGTGCCACCCATCGAGCGGGAGTTCGGCCGGCTCGCCGACCGAATCGGCGTCAACGATCGCGTCTGTTTCCGGCACCGCCCGTGGATCCTTCAAAGGCCAATGGAGCGGGATACGCCGTGCCGGGGACTGAAGCCGGTGGGCGCACCCCGCTCCGAGGAATGCTGTACATGGCCTATGTACATGCGCTTGAGAGACGACTGGCCGGGTGAAACACCGCAAGCGTCGGGCATGATTATTCGCTGCAGGTCGCACTACAACCTCAGCGCCTGAGGGCCTGTCAGCGCTGGATTTTCCGCAGGTCCGCGCCGGTTTTACAACGCGGCAAACGCTGGATCGTTTTCTCGCTATCGCCGCAGGAGAAATCTCTGCCCATGTCGAGCGCGCCAAACCGTCTCGAGACCTCCCTTCTCGAGCCGTCCGAGCCGGACCGGAGTGCCTTGCTGCGCACGCTGGTGGAAGTGCGCGCGGATCTGGTCCATTTCCTCGCCCGTCGGCTCACCTGCCGCTCGACCGCCGAGGACATCGCGCAGGACGTGTTCCTTCGCCTGTCTTCGTTGCCGGTCGCCGCCCGGCATCCGCGGGCGCTGATCTTTCGCACCGCCTCCAACCTCGCGTTCAACCACCGCCGCGACGAGAAGCGCCAAGCCGAAATCCGCGCGACGATGATCGCGCCTGCCGAAAGCGCGGTTGAGGAACGCACTCCCGAGCGCGAGGCGATCGCACTCGACCTGCTGCGCCGGCTCGCACGCGAACTGGCCCACTGGCCCGAACGGACCCGCGAGGTGTTCATCCTCAACCGCTACGATGGCCTCAACCAGCGCGAGATCGCGGAGCGCCTGCACCTGTCCTCGACCTCGATCGAACGCCACATGGCGCGCGCGATCCGCAACATCGCGGCGTTGGCGGCGAAGGGCGGATGGTGACGCTTCCGCCAGGCTTTTTCGACGGTGTGCTCAAGGAGCCCGGCCATTACCCGGCATTCGATCCCGTGCTGACCCGCCGCCTGCCCTATTATCCGGACGAAGGCGCGCCGACCTTCATCGTGATCGGCTTCGGTGCCGAGGAGCCGCATCCCTCCGAGGTTCATACGCAGCGAATCCTGGTTTCGCTCAAGGGCGGGCCCTTCGATGGCGTATTCGAGAGCATCGGCGCCGACGGGGTGCAATGCATCGTGCACGCCTTCTGGATGGTGCGCGGCCTGATCGACGAACTGGGCGACCGGGTGGAGTTTGGCGAGCCGGGCGAGACCGGCATTCCGCGCATCCTTCCGGCCTGGCCGTCCGAACTCAACAAGCGGATCGAAGCCCTGGCAGATGCGGAAAGCGAGCGCTGGCATACCGAGGACTTCAAGGCCTGGCGGGCCGCGCACCGCGACGATTTCAAGACGCGGCGCCCCTGGCCCGAGCGATAGGTCCACAGATGGGTGGGCAAATGCCCCGCTCGCGTGTCTAGTTCCGGCATGGACGAAACCGCTCCCTCCTCTCCCCGTGCGAGCCGCGGCATCGAGCGCGCCGCGTCGCGCTGGCTCGCGCGGCAGTCGCTCGGCACGCTGGGCGAGGACGAGCGCGCGGAATTCGAAGATTGGCTCTGCCGCGATCCGGCCCATTTCGACGCCTTCGAGCGGCTGTCCGGCACGCTTTCGGCGCTCGACGGCAGTGCCGCGGTGGTGCGCGAGGCCGATCGCCGTGCGCGGACGGCGGCGCGGAAGAACAGCGTGCGACGGACCGGGGCGGCGCTGACCCTCGCGTGCCTTGCGCTGGCCGGGACGCTGGCGGCAACCGATTTCCGCGCCGAGTTCGCCGATCTCAAGACCGGGCGCGGCGAGCGGCGCGCGATCGCGCTGGCCGACGGCAGCCGGCTGGTGCTCGACGCGGACAGCGCGGCGGATATCGATTACGGCACCGGCGAACGCCGGATCGCGCTGCTGCGCGGGCGCCTCCATGTCGAGGTGAGGCACGGCGACGCGCGCCCGTTCCGGGTCGCCGCGCTCGGCGGCGTGGCGCAGGATGTCGGCACCGGCTTCGATGTGTCCCTGCAGGGTGACGGCGCGCTGGCGGTGGTCACCCAGGGCGAGATCCTCGCCCGCAGCGGCGGACGCGACCTGCCCCTGCACAAGGACCAGGCCGCGCGCTGGAGCGCGGACGGCGCGCCCCGCCCGCTGTTCGAACCGCCTTTGGCCGAGGCCTCCGCCTGGCGTTACGGCCGGCTGGTGTTCGACGAGCGGCCGTTCAGCGAAGTGCTCGGCACGCTCGATCGCTATGCCGGCAAGCCGATCTGGCTGTGGAACCGCGCCGCCGCCGGGCGCAAGGTCAGCGGCGTGGTCCGGGCCGAAGGGGTCGACGCCAGCCTCGCCTCGCTGGTCCGCGCACAGGGGCTGAAGGTGCGGAACATCGGCGTGGCGTGGGTGGTGTATTGACACTTGCTCCTCTCCCCTTGCGGGAGAGGATAGCGCAGCTTGCGTCCGTAGGGCGCTAGCATAGCTTGGAGAGGGGGGCGCCGGCACCAAAGGCCCCTCTCCAACTACGGCCAGGCGGCAAGCCGCCAGGCCTTCGTATCCTCTCCCGCAAGGGGAGAGGAGCGGAAGGAAACCACACCCCGTGGGTATTCCCGGCACCCGCGTGTCTTTCCCTCGACGGCATGCACAGGGGCATGCACAAGTCGAAAGGGATCACATCATGAGGAATACCCGGTTGGGGAAAGTCTTCCTTGCGCGCGTGCTCACGGGAACCGCGATCGCGACAGGGACGAGCCTGGCGCTGGCCGCGCCCGCATTCGCACAGGGGGGCGAGGTTTCGCTGAACGTAAAGGCGGGGCCGCTTTCCACCGCGCTCAACGATTTCGCCAGCCAGACCGGATACCAGCTGCTTTATCCGAGCGACCTCGTCGCCGGAAAGACCAGCGGCGGCGCGAGCGGCGCGCAGAGCGTGAGCGACGGGCTCCGCCGGGTGCTGGCGGGAACCGGGCTGGGGTTCACGCTGCTGGACGGGAAGACGATCCAGATTTCGGCGCCGAACACGGGTGACGGCGAAGTGGTGACCGGCGCGGTGAATGTCGAAGGCGTGCAGGGTTCACCCTGGTTCGGCGGCGCCGGACAGGCGGCAGGGGTAAACGGGGTGAACGGCTCGCGCGACATCACGGCCACCGAGGGGACCGGGAGCTTTACCAGCGGAGCGCTGACGATCGGGAGCAAGGTGCCTCAAGCGCTCAAGGATCTGCCGCAGACGATTTCGGTGCTGACCGACGAGCGGCTGAAGCAGCAGAACGTCACCGATTTCACCACTGCCATGCGGCAGCTTCCGGGGGTCACCCTGGTCCAGGGCGCCACCGGCCTCGAAAATACATTCTACTCGCGCGGCTACGCGGTGACGAGCATCCAGGTCGATGGCGGAGCCCCGCTCAGCACCTTGCACGGCTTCTATCCGCAGATCGACATGGCGCAGTACGATCACGTCGAGATGCTGCGCGGCGCGACCGGCACGTTCAGCGGTTACGGCACGCCTTCGGGTTCGGTGAACCTTGTGCGTAAGAAACCGCTGGACCATTCGCAGTTCTCGATCGAGGCCCAGGCCGGCAGCTGGCAGAACTATCGCATCGTTGCGGACGCCACCTCCCCCCTCGCGCTCGACGGCAAGCTGCGCGGCCGGCTGGTGATGACCTATCAGGACAATCACTATTTCTACGACACCGCCAAGAACAACAAGACGCTGATCTACGGCGTCACCGAACTGGACGCCACGCCGACCACACTCGTCACCGCCGGGATCAGCTATACGCGGCAGAACGCCGTGCCGTGGTACGGCGGGATGCCACGCTACCAGAACGGTGATGATCTCGAGCTGCCGCGCAACACCTCGTTCGTATTCCCGTGGAACCGCTGGGATTTCGATACGACCGAGCTGTTCGGCGGCATCCGCCAGAAGATCGGCAGCGAATGGACGGCCAATCTGGACGTCACGCGCAACCGCCAGACCAGCTTCCAGGAGCTTGGCACCAGCAACGGTACGGTCAATCCGCTAAGCGGCGCCGGGCCCACTCTGAGCGGGGTGTACAATAACTATTCGAGCACCCAGCTTTCCACCGAAGCCACGCTGACGGGGGCGTTCACGGTGTTCGGCCAGCACCAGGAAGTGACCTTCGGGGTCAACCGCGTCGATACCGATGGCGGCGGCCAGATCCTGTATCGACCGCTGATCACCGGCACTTTAACCCAGCCCTATGTCCCCTATCCCGGCGGACCGGCCTATTATAGCGGGTCACCCAACGGCAGCGCGCCGGCCATCAATGTATTCGACTTCGATCCCAACAATCCTCTTTACACCGAGCCGCGCGCTCCGCTGGCGTCCGGCCGCCGTTTATCATCGGGGACGGTCCAGTCGGTCGCCTATATGAACCTGCGCCTCACCGCCTTCGATCGGTTGCACCTGACGACCGGCCTGCGCTGGTCTCGTTATGCGTACAAACAATCTACCGTGAGTTTGTGCTACAGTATCCCGACCAGCGGCACTCCCAGCGATTTTAATTGCGTCGGGCGCCAAATCGGCGACGAATATTCGCCCAACCAGTCGAATTTCAACGACACGGACATCAGCTGGCCGCCATCGGGCAGCCTGTCCTACGACATCACCAACCAGCTGACCGGTTATGTCGGTTATACCGACATCTACGAAAGCCAGCCGGATACGCTGGACGGCGATCTGAACCCGGTCCATCCAGTCACCGGATCGAACATCGAGGCTGGGCTCAAATGGGCGGCGCGAGGCGGCCGGCTGAATATTTCCATCGCCGCCTACAGGATCCGGGAGAAGGGCTTCGCCCAGTTCGACCAAAGCCGGGTAGTGGTGGACGAGATAACAGGCGAAACCTTCGTGCTCGCCAACAAGGGTAACCGCATCCTCGGCGGGACGGTCGATGCCAACCACGCGTGCTGCTTCTACAGCGATCCCAACCAGACCAACAAAAGCGACGGGATAGATTTCGACGCGACGGGCGAAATCCGTCCCGGCTGGCAGTTCTCGGCCAGCTACAGCTACAACCGCAACAAATACGATGGCAGCACCACCGGCGCGAACGAGGGCCTGCCACTGGTCACCATCGCGCCTCGCCATATCTACAAGCTGTGGACCAGCTTCGATTTCGAAGCAGCCGGAGCGGCGGGCTGGCTGTCCGGCCTCACCCTTTCGGGTGGCCTGAATGGGCAATCGGCGGGCTATCGTTCGGGAACGACCTGCATAAACCTCAATCCTCCGAACTCGATGGGCATCAGCACCTGCAAGTCGTCGGGCAAGCCCGACACGGTGCCGTTCCAATATTGGGTCTATGCCTATGCGATCGTGTCCGGGCGGATCGACTATCGTTTTTCGGACAAATGGTCGCTCGCGGTCAATCTGGATAACATCCTCGACAAGACCTACTACACCAATGACGGCATCTCCGGCGGCAACTGGTACGGCGCCCCGCGCAGCTTCACCGCCACGCTCCGCGCGAAGTGGTGATCGCTCCCGCAGCTGAACAACGAAAAGGCGGCCTTCGGGCCGCCTTTTTTGTCTCACCCTTCGCATCCATTCCATAACACTCCGCTTACAACAACCATCGCCGCCGCTCGTTGTCCCAAACAGAGCAGCGAAGGTGCGCGATGGCGGACGGGAATGCACGGATCGGGGAATTGGCGGTCTCGTCCGAATTGCTGCTGAGCAGCTTCCGCGACCATCGCCCCGCGCTGTTGCGCTTCCTCACCGGCCGGCTCGGCTGCCGCAGCACCGCCGAGGATCTGGCGCAGGAGGCGTTCCTGCGGTTTTTCGGCACCGGCGGGACGATCCGCAATCCGCGCGCGCTGCTGTTCGAGATTGCCGGCAACCTCGCGCTCGACCATCGCCGCGTGCAGAGCCGCCGGGCCGAGATCCTGCGCGAGGCGCATCACATATTGTGGCACGAGGCGGACGAGATCACGCCCGAACGCGACGCCGGCGCGCGGCAGGAGATCGCGGTGCTGGCCGCGGCGGCCGAAACACTTGCGCCGGTCGCCCGGCGGGTCTTCTATCTGACCTATTATGAAGGGCTCAACCAGCAGGAGGTCGGCCGGGCGCTCGGCGTCTCGCGCACCACGGTCAGGAAGCACCTCCGGCGCGTGCTCGCCTGCCTGGCCGAAGCTGCCGCCGGCCTTTCTCCCGGGGAATGAGCGGAGGGTTCGCATTTCGCGCTCCTCACTCGTCACCACCGCATGAGCAGCGATCCTTCCTCCCCTGAACGGCGCGCCGCGCGCGAATGGGTGCTGCGGCTGGCCGCCAGCGAGATCGACGATGCGGCACTCGCCGAACTCGCCGGCTGGCGCCGCGCGCCGACCAACAATGCCGCCTTCGAAAAGGAGCGCCGGCTCTATCGCGCGCTCGGTCCGCTCGAGGAAACCTTCGCCGCGCAGCCGACGACAGCGGCCCGCCGCACGCGCCGGCGCGCCGCGCTGGTGTCGGCCACAGGCGCGCTGGCCGCCGCGGCGATCGCGTGGCTCGCGCTCGATCCGTTCACGCTGATGGCGGCGGACCGGGTAACCGGCTCGGGCGAGATCGCGGCAATGGCGCTGCCCGACGGATCGCGCGCGCTGCTCGACAGCGAGAGCGCACTCGCGGTCGAGTATCGCGGCGGCGAGCGCCGGGTTCGCATCCTGCGCGGCGAGGCGTGGTTCGACGTCAAGCATGATCCCGCCCACCCCTTCACGGTGGAGGCGAACGGCGCCACCGCCCGCGCGCTCGGCACCGCCTATGGAGTCGAGCGCGGGGAAGACGGCGGGGTTTCGCTCGCGGTGACCCGCGGGCTGGTGGGCTTCACCGCCAGCGAAGGGGGCACGATGCTGCGCGTGCCGGCGGGCGCGACCGCGCGGATCGACACCGGCACCTTCGAACCGCGCCTCCGCACCGCGAAGCCGGGTGACGCGCTCGCGTGGCGCAGCGGCCGGATCGTGATCGAGAACCGTTCGCTCGGCGAAGTCGCGGCGGAACTGAGCCGCTATCGCCGCGGCACGATCGTGGTGCTCGGCGCCGCCGCTTCGCGCCGGGTCAGCGGCGTGCTGAAGGTCGACGAGATCGACCGAGGCCTCGCAGGCCTCGCCGCCGCACAGGGCCTCAGCGTGACCCACCTCACCCCGTGGCTGGTGGTGCTGCGCTAGCCGGGGTTTCCACTTTTCCTCCGTCACTCGTCTTGCCCCCATACGAGCGGCGCGGTGCCGCCGGAATTCAGGTACAAGGGGGTAAAATGAGCGGATTTTTCGAACTGGCGCGGTGGCGGCGCGCAGCGCTGAGCGGGACCGCGGTGCTCGCGCTGGCGCACGGGCTGGGGCTCGGCGCCACAGCGGCCGAAGCGCAGACCGCGGCGGCCGGCGCTGCGAAGGATGGGCAGATCGCCTTCGCGATTCCCGCGGGCTCGGTCGGCGACGCGCTGCGCGCCTATGCCGATACGACGGGCCTGCAACTGATCTACAACGCCGCGCTCGACACCGCCGGCAGGAGCCCGGGCGTGGAAGACAGCCTGGGCGCACGGGACGCGCTCACCCGGCTGCTCGCGGGCACCGGCCTTTCGTTCCGCTTCGTCAACGGCAACACCGTGACGATCGAGGGCGCGGGCGGCGACGGCGAGGTCGTGACCGGCGCGGTGCAGGTGGAAGGCGTGCAGGGTTCGCCCTGGTTCGGCGGTGGCGGCCGCGATGCAGGGGTCAACGGGATGAATGGGTCGCGGGATATTACCGCAACCGAGGGGACCGGGAGTTTCACCAGCGGAGCGCTGACGATCGGCAGCAAGGTGCCGCAGGCGCTGAAGGATGTGCCGCAGTCGATCTCGGTGCTGACGAGTGAAAGGTTGGAGCAGCAGAACGTCACGGATTTTGCCGATGCGATGCGTCAGTTGCCGGGGGTAACCTTGGTTCAAGGCACCTCAAGCATTGAAAACATCTTCTATTCCCGCGGCTATGAGATCAAGAGCATCCAGGTCGATGGGGGCGCCCCGCTCGCCACCGCCCTGGCCAGCGGGGCAGCTTTCGGTTTCTATCCCCAGATCGACATGTCGATCTATGACCACGTAGAATTGCTGCGCGGTGCACAAGGCCAGTTCGGCAGCTATGGTGATCCAGGTGGGACGGTGAACCTGGTGCGGAAGAAGCCGCTCGATCACGCGCAATTTGCCGTAGAAGCTCAGGCTGGCAGCTGGCAGAACTATCGCCTGGTTGCCGACGCAACCTCGCCGCTCGCACTTGACGGAAAATTGCGCGGCCGATTGGTGATGACCTATCAGGACAATCGCTATTTTTACCAGACGGCCAAAGACAACAAAACGCTGATCTATGGCATTGCCGAGCTTGATCTTACGCCTACCACACTGATTACGGCCGGGATCAACTACACCCGTCAAAACAGCCTGCCGTGGTTCGGTGGCCTGCCCCGCTATTTGACCGGCGGCGATCTCGAGCTACCCCGCTCTACCTCACTCGCGCTTCCTTGGAACCGTTGGGAGTTCGACACTACCGAGCTGTTCGGCAGTATCGAACAGAAGTTCGGTCAGGACTGGACGCTCAAGCTCAATCTCACGGACAACCGCCAGTCCAGCACCCGAAAGATCGGGTACAGCAGCGGCGCGGTCGATCCCGCCACGCATACCGGCCCGTATCTCTCGGGCACGTATAACAATTATGCGAGCAAGCAATTCTCGGCGGAAGCGACGCTCATCGGCGCGATCGAACTGTTCGGCCAGAGACAGGAAGTGACGATCGGCGTCAACCGGGTGAAATCCGACGGCGACGGGCTAACCAATTACAGCCAGCTCATCTCAGCGACGGCTGCCTCTCCCTATCAACCTTACCCCGGCGGGCCAGTATACTGCACCAGCGGCGGCGCCTGCCCGGTCGGAAGCATTCATTCCTCCCCCCCGGTTGACGTCTTCGCGTTCGATCCACGGAATCCGCTCTACACCGAACCCCGCAACCCGTTGATCTATTATCGCTTCCCAAAACTGGGGCAAACCCAGACAGGCGCCTACATCAACTTGCGACTGACCGCGTTCGGTCGGCTGCATCTCACCACCGGACTGCATTGGAGCAGATACGAATACGAGAACGAATACGAGTACCTCTGCACTGCCACGACCGGCAGCTGCGCCGGCAAGCAGATTGGCGACGTCTACTATTCCTCACCCTACATACGTTATGGCGCCAACGATTTCAGCTGGCCACCGCCGATAAACCTTTCCTTCGATGTAACGAAATCGCTCACGGTCTATGCGGGCTATACGGACATTTATCAAAGCCAAGGCAGCCTGCTGGGCCACGATCATAGCCCGATGCCACCGGTCACCGGATCGAACTGGGAGGGCGGGCTCAAATGGGCCGCGGCCAACGGCAAGCTCAATCTGTCGCTCGCAGGCTACCAGATCAGGCAAAAAGGCTTTGCCACGCTCGATCCGCCGGACGGCTCGGAATACGAGGATCTCGGCAATGGCATCGAATGTTGTTTTGTAGCCGACAAGGAAGCGACGCAGGTCAGCAAGGGGATAGATTTCGAAGCCACTGGCGAGATCGTGCGGGGCTGGCAGGTCTCGGCCAGCTACACCTACAACGAAAACAGATACGAGGGGATCTCTTACGCCACCCAGGAAGGAACCCCGCTCGTCTCGATTCAGCCGAAGCATCTCTACAAACTTTGGATGAGCTACGATTTCGGAGCGGCAGGGCGTGAAGGCCTGTTCTCCGGCCTGACTCTGTCTGGCGGGGTCAACGGCCAGTCGTCGGCCTTTTACGCCGGCACGGTCTGCAAGACGGACTTTATCGTCACCAGCTCGACGTCGGGCATTCAGAGTTGTCCGGGCAAAATCATCGATGACGTATATGTGCCCGGGTCTGTCGATTACGCGTTCACCGTGCCCGGCCATGCGGTGGTTTCCGCGCGGATCGATTATCGGTTTTCCGGCACCTGGTCGGCGGCCCTCAATCTCGATAACATTTTCGACAAGGTCTATTATCAAACGGTCGGAAGCTCGCCGAGCGGCGGCAACTGGTACGGCACCCCGCGCAGCTTCACCGCGACGCTCCGCGCCAAGTGGTGATCTGCCTCCGCATCGGAACAGAAAGGCGGCCTGCGGGCCGCCTTTCTTTGTCTCGCCCAAAAACCATTTTCCTACATCGCCTTCACCCGCCATGCTCCGCGCGGCTCTTTCCAATCGTCGAGTTTCCGCAGCATCGCGAACTTCAGTCGCGACTTACCCTTACATGCTTGAAAAAGCGTAATTTCTAGAATTTGCGATGCAGGATAAGGGTGAATTTCGAGAAGTTGCGCACTCCCGCATAGCCTTAGAATTGCCGCCGCAGGCTGACCGTCAGCATGCGCCCGTTCGGATCGACCTCGTCCGGCAGATAGCCCGCCGGAACGCTGCCGTCTGCGCGGGTCACGCGCTGGTGCCGGTCGAGCAGATTGGCGAGGTCCACGGAGAACTGCGTCTTGGCGAGCCATTTCGGCTTGCCGAACAAGCCGATCCGTCCGAGATCGAGCTCGGTTCCGAGTTGCATCGTCAGCAGTGAACCGAACCGGAGATCGCCCGCTCCGCCTGTTCCGGAACGCGTGAAATAGGGGTTCTTCTAATCGAGCGAGAGGGCCACGTTGGAGCCTGACCAGCCCAGACGCGCCGCGGCCTGCAGCGTGTGGCGGCTCTGCCCGCCGCCCTCGCCCTTCAGCCGGTCAAGCTCGGGCAGGCCCTTTCGAATGACCAGACGGTTCTTCAACTGCCAGCTGTGGTTTAGCGAGAGCGACAGGCGCGGACCACGCCGCCCGCGTTTGGTCTCCGGCACCAGCCCGCCGGGAGCGCCGCCGGTTTCCGCACCGGGCGGCAGCTCCTTCGGTCCGAAAGGAATGGTCCAGTTGAACCTTGTGCTCAGTGTCTCGCCGAGATCCTGGTCGAAATTGATCGAGCGCTGGTCGATCCGGATCAATTGCCCGGCCGCATCGCGCGTTACCCTGCCCGGAAATGCCGCCTCGACGTCGGGCGTCAGCGTAGGCAATCCGCCGATCCCGCCGCGCGCCTCGCGCCGCACGTAGCCCAGGTTAAGCGTAGGACCTTCCCAAGACCACGGCATGATCGAGAGATCGCCGTTGAAGCCGCGGCTGCTGCCCCGCTTCAACTCCGGATTGCCTCCCGATACCACGGTGACTTCGGCCAGTTCGCCGGTGGTGTAATCATAGACGCGGACCTGCGGCATCTCGAGCAGCGGCGCGCTCGTCTGGCTCTGATCCGGCACGATACTCTCCAGCGCAATGCGCGAGCTGAGCGTGAGGCCGACGACCGGGGACCAGTTCACTCTGCCGCCGTAGCGGCCGCGCCAGCCCTCGCCCGTGCTCGACGACAGACTGCCATTAACGGAAATGCCAAGCTCCCCCAGACCGGGCAGGAAACCTTCGCGCTTGCTCGTCAGCGGGAAATTGACATTGGCGGCGGCATCAGTCCGCTCGCGCGTGATTGCGGAGGCATCCGCGCCCAGCCCCTCAGTCCGCGAGCTGGAGCGAGTATAGTTGATACTCAGCGACGATCCCACGGCCCCTGCGGGCAGGTGCAGGGGCAACGGGCCGCCGAACAGCACATATCCAGACAGTGTCCCGCTCGCAGAGTGAACCCGGTCGGTCTGCGGCGGGCCGAGCGGCAGGGGGCCGAAGGGGTTGAGCGCCGGGTCGTTCGCCGCGATCGCCGCCTGCGCCTGCCCGAGATCAAATCCGCGCCCGTTCTCGGTTGCAGTTTCCTGCCAGGCATAGCCGAGCGATGCCATCAGATAGTGCTTGCCGATATCGGCTTCGAAATCCGCCGAAGCATTGATGTTCGACGAGGCCTGCCTGCCGGTGAGCACTTTGCCTTCGAGCAGCCGCGACAGCGTTACGTCGCTCGCAAAAGGGGAAAAGGGCGACGAGGCCGGGATCAGCAGATCCGCCTCGGCAAGACCGAGCAGGCGGGTGATGTTCTGCTTCCCCGCGGTGAGGCTCAGCGAAAGGTCGCCCGAGCCGATCGGGCGGCTCATCCCGAGCGTTACGCTGGCATTGCGCCCTTGTGGAAGGATCGAGCGATAGGAGGCATCGTCGCGCGGGCCGGGCTTGCCTGCCCCTGCGGCGAAAGCGGCCAACGGAAGGGCGCCGTCGCTCGCGGCGGCGGGGACAGACAGGCTCGTCACCGGAAACCCGGCGATCTCGGACAACGCCGGGTCGATCTCGCCCCCCTGAGCCGCGGCAAGATTGCCGCCGGTCGAGGCCATGCCCGGGAACGGCGAAACCTTCCGTTCGGATTGCAGCAACGCGCTGGAACGGCCGAGCGTGACCGAGGCATTCCAGCGCTGCGGTCCCTCGACCGAAAAATATTGCGCCGAAACCTGCCCGATGCCGTAACCGCCCCGGACCGGCGCCGAGAAACCGCCGGAGTCGGCGAGGTTGGAAAACGATTTCTTGAGCACGAGATTGACCACGCGCTTGTCGGGCGAAATCCCGTACTGCCCGGCGGCCTGCCCAGGCAGGATTTCGATCCGCTGAAGCGCCTCCGGCGGGTAGGAGGCGATCGACTTGGGATCGCCGATCCGCTGCCCGTTGACGAGGATCTCAGGCTGCTTGCCCGAACCGTCGATCAGCGGCGAGATTTGCTTGAGCAGATCGGCGACGGAATCGCTGCCGTAATCGGAGATATCCTCCTCATCGAGTTCACGCTCGCTCGCGACCTTCGCTTCGCCGTAGCGCTTCGCGGTAACGACGATGTCGGCATCGGACTTCGGCTCAACGGCAACCGCCTGGCCCTCGGCAAGCGAGGACCAGGCCAGCAGCGTTCCGCAACAAAGGGGGCCAAGGAGAGGCCTGAAAATCACGGACGGAAACTGCCCGCGCGCCGGAGTACGCGGGCAGCGATCCTTTTGCTTAGTCGCAGTTCCCCTCGGTGCAGGGCGGCGGTGCCAGAACCCGCGGCAGCTTCGCCCGCTTGGCGCGCGGCTTGCCGGCGAGGTCCGAAAGCATCGCCTTGCGATCCTGGATCTCGTCGGCGGCGCGGAGGAGATATTCCTCGAAGGTCTTCACCTCGCGCTGCTTGTGACGGTCGAACGCGATATGGCCGCGGGCATCGCCGACCAGCCCGCGAAGGTCCGCCGGCACGAAGCCTTCGGTCGCATTCACCAGCGCCTGTTCGTCGAACGCCTTCAGATCGTCGGGCAGCGACTGCGCATAGTAGCGGATGATGTCGGTGCGCTTCTGAGCATCCGGAAGCTCCATGTGCAGCCACACTTCGACGCGGCCCGAACGCACGATCGCCGGCGGCATGTCGGCCACATCCATCGCGGTCATGATGATGCAGACGTTGCCGATGCTCTCACTCTCGAGACCGTCGAGTTTGGTCAGGAGCTTACGCGCGAAGCCGGAGTTCTCCCCGTTCTTGAAGATCACGTCGGCATCGTCGATGAAGAATACCGCCGGCGAGGAGGCTTCCGCTGCCGCGAGCAGCTTGTCAGCATTCTCCGGCTTGACCGAACCATCCATGATGAAGAACTTGCCCTTCATCTGGCGGGCGAGCGCCCGGCCGATCGTGGTCTTGCCCGTGCCCGGCTCGCCGTGCAGCAGGATGCCGCGGGCTGGCCTGAGGCCGAGTTCACGCGCCAGTTCCGGCTGGGTCATCGGGATCACGATCGTGCGCATCAGCTCGCGCGTGATCGCGTCGATCCCCACCAGGCTGTCGAGCGAGACGTCCTCCACATCGTCGACGACGAGGTTCGAACGCGCCTTGATCTGATCCATCGTTTCGATGAACTGTTCCGCCGAAGGCTGGAGGATGTCCTTTTCCTTCAGCAGGTTCATCGCGGCCGAGATCTGGTAGGCGGTGAGCTTGCGGTAAGTGCGCGAAACCTTGTCCGAATCGAAATTAGGCGCGAGCGCGGTCGCCCGGTTCTGGATGATCGCCAGATAGTCCTCCGCAGCGAGGCCGTCCATTTCGACAACAGCGGCTTTGGTCTCGTTGTTCGAGCTCAAGCGGTCGGCCGTCGCGATCACGAGCTTCACGCCCGCCGCCATGATCTTCTCATACACCGCTGCCATCACATGCGGCAGATAGCGCGGACGGTCGACGAATGCGTCGCCGCCCAAGCCATCGAACATCGTGACGTCTTCGACGAATACGAGATCGTCGTGACTGAACGCCTTGACGACAAAGTCCACCAGGGTTTCGACCGCATTGCCGGCGCCACGCTTGGTGATTTCATTGACGACCTGGTCGAGCGAATAGACGCTGCCGCCAAGCTGCGACTGGAGGTGCGAGACCACCAGCGACTTGCCCGAGCCGACATCGCCCTTGATCACGGTGATCGCGGCACCTGCGATGGTCGCCAGCGCGTGCTCATAGGCACGCTTCTGGCTGGGGGTGAGACTGTAGAGACTGTTCGCGCCCTGCACGGGCGTGTTTTCGCGAGTCATAAGCATTGTGAATGTCCTTTGCGGTCGGCGGCGAAGGCGCGCACCGACAGGAATTGATCGTGGCCTGCGCCGGTGAGTCCCCGCCTAAGCGGGAACTCACCTTCATGCGCGTCAGTGATACTGGCGGCCGCCGCGCTTCTGGAAAGCATTGTCGGCCAGCTGCTTCTGACCGCGCAGCGCTGCCGCGGCGACGTTCAGATAGGCTTCGAGCGGCTTGACTTCGTCACCCAGATGCCGGTCGAGCGCGAGATGCCCGGTCGCATCGGCAACGAGACGGCGCAGGTCCGCCGGCGTGAAGCCTTCCGTCTGCTGCCCCAGCGCCAGAGTGTCGAACTTCGAGGTGCTGATCGGCAGGCGCTCGACATAGCTTTCGATGATCTCGCTGCGCCCCTTGGCATCGGGCAGCTTCATCTCGAGCCAGACTTCCATACGGCCCGAGCGCAACAGCGCGAGCGGCAAGCCCTTGAGGTCCATCGCGGTCATCATCACGCAGATGCGGCCCGAGGCCTCGTTCATCAGGCCGTCGAGCTGGGTCAGGAGGTAGCGGCCGAAATAGGCGAGGCGCGGATCGGTGAGGATCACGTCGGCGTCATCGATGAAGATCACCGAGGGCGCATTGCGCTGTGCGGCTTCGAACAGCGCCTGCACCTTGCTGAAGAACGAGCAGCTCTGGTGATCGAAGTCGCCATCGATCATGAAGAACTTGCCCTGCATCTTGTGCGCCAGCGCGCGGCCGATCGTGGTCTTGCCGGTGCCCGGAGGGCCATAGAGCAGCACCCCGTGCTTGGCTTCGAGGCCCAGTTCCTTCGCGAGATCCGGTTCCTGCAGCGGCAGCAGGATGGTGCGCTCGAGCTTCTCGACGATCGCGTCCACACCGACCAGCTTGTCCAGATCGACATTCTCGACCTCGCGGACATCGACGTTGGATTTGAGCAACTGCTCCTGGAGCACGTTGATCACGTCCTGAGTCGCCGGGGCTTCGAGCCCCCGCACCTTGAGCAGGTCACACACCATTTTGAGGAAGTAGCCCGAGAGCTTGCGCGAGAAGCCATAGACCTTCTCGAAATCGATCGCTGCGACCGCGGCGTCGCTGAATTCTTCGATGAAGATGTGCCGGTAGTCGATCTTCTTCAGCGGCTGGAGCGAGATCGTGATCGGGCGATAGCGGATCATCTCACCCGCCTGCGCCGCCATGTAGCCCTGGTTGGCGCTGACGACGAACTTCTTGTCCGCGAAATCGACCGCGTCATACAGCGCCTTGAACACCGCGTCGAAAGCTTCGGGGCGATGATGGCCATAGGCATGCGAAGCGGCCTGGTAGTCGCCGACGTTGTCGTAATAGACGACGTCGTAGCCTTCGATGGCTTCCCGGATCGTATCGTAAACGACCTGTTCGTATTCCTGCGGCTCCGACCGCGCATGGGCGCGCAGGATATCCTCGGCATCCAGGAACTTGCCGCCGGTCTGGCGATGCATCGCGCGCAAGATGGCGCTCTTGCCCATCCCGGCTTCACCTTCGACCAAAATGATCGGGTTGCTGTGAAAGGCCGCCATGGCCTTGTCGAATGCGAGTTTCTGGGAGGGGGTAAGGCGATCCGGCAGGAGGCCCTGGGTGCGCGTCATCGACGCGAGAACAGGCATGTTCATCGTTACGTTTTCCTTCGGTTGCTTCGGATGGCGTTTGGTCCCGCTCACCCTACTGTCCGGAATAACGAGCCGACGTCGCGGCACTCGCAAAAGAACGACGAGGATTTGAACCCAGTTTGGGTGTTTTCACCGCAAACCCTGTATTCGATTTTGCATTTTACTTCGGCTCGAATTCCAAGAAAATGAAAAGGGCGGTCGTCGGGCCGCCCTTTTCATTCCGTTCTCCGTCACCCTTCGAGCCGGGACAGGTCTCCGATCACCATTTGGCCCGAAGGGTAGCAGTCACATTGCGTGGAGAGCCATACCAATTGCCGGAATCAACGCTGCCAACCGTCTGGTAATAGGTCTTATCGAGGACGTTCTCGAGGTTGACCGCAAGCGCCCAGTTGTCGGAGAAGCGATAATCTATGCGGCCGGAGACGACTGCATAGGCCGGCACGGTAAAATTATAGTCGTAGCTGCCGCCCGTCGCGCAGCCAGCCTCCCCTGTCACATCGTTCGTCACGATGAACTCGGAAAGGCAGCCCTCTCCTTCCTGATATCCTGAAGACTGACCGTTCACCCCGCCCGAAAGGGTTAGCCCGCGCAGCAGGCCGCTGGCCCCGCCCGCCTCGAAATCATAGCTCATCCAAACCTTGTAGAGTTGCTTCGGCTGAAGCGAGACAATCGGCTTATTCTGGCCGTCAATCACTTCGAACCAAGTACCTTCCTGCTTGGTTTCATTGAAAGTGTAACTACCAGAAACCTGCCAACCCGGCAGGATTTCCCCAGACACCTCAAAATCAATTCCCTTGCTGCGCAGCGTATGCTCGGGATCCGAGGTGAAACAGCAGCTGTGATTGGCATCGATCGAGCCGTAATTCGGAAACCGGTCGCCATTGCTGGCAACGAAATCGCCCGTGTCTAGATCGTAAGCGCCATCCAGCGTTCCGAAGCCGCTCTGCTTGATGCGATAGGCGGCAATCGAGAGATTCAAGCGCCCGCCGCGCGCGGACCATTTCGCCCCCGCTTCGATATTGGAGCCGGTCACCGGCCCAATCGGCTGGAGGTTTGTGGTCAGATAGGTGGATTGGCTCTGATAGATGTCCGTATAGCCGACGTAGGCGGTAAGTTGCTTGGTGATGTCGAACGAGAGATTGACTGGAGGCGGCCAACTGAAATCATCGTCGCTATATGCCGCGTTCGCGCCACCATATGGATCGCCCACCTCCAACGAGGCGCAGGTGCCCGTCGTGTTGATGCAGAAATTGTTGTAGGCGTATTTGTATTCGTAGCGGCTCCAGCGCAACCCGGTCGTCAGGTGAAACCGGTTGAAAGCGGTGAGGCGCAGATTCATGTAAGCACCCGATTGCGCCCGCTCATTTATCGAGGTGAGGGAGCTGGCCAGCGGATTGCTCGGCTCGTTATAGATGGGATCGTAAGGATCGAAATCGAAGAGATTGATCGGCGGCGTTCGCGGCGCGATCGTGCCCGCTGGGCAAGGTTTGCTTAGCGAGGTTGTGTAGCAATATCGCGGGCCGCCGGGATAGGGCTGATAAGGTGCGCTCGCCGAACTGGTGATGAGAGTGGTATAAGCGACCTGCCCCCCTGCGTCGGCATCGACGCGGTTGGCGCCGACGGTAATTTCCTGACGCTGGCCAAACAGTTCGAACGCACCCGTCAGCACTGCCTCGGCTGAAAACTGCTTGGTGGCGTAATCGTTGTAAGTGCCCCGTAGCACCGGCCCGAGATCATTGTTGGGATTGACCGCGCCGCTTGAGAAACCGAGCTTTTGGGTGCTGCTCTGGCGGGTATGGGTAAGATTGACCTTTAGATTCCATTCGTCGCCGAGCTTCTGGTCCAGCCCCCCGAATATCTCGGTGGTATCGAAATCCCAACGGTTCCAAGGAAAAGCCAGCGAAGTCGATCTCGGCAGCTTCAAGTCGGCGCCAGTGCGGTAGCGTGGAAGGCCGCCATTCCATGGTAGGCTGTCCTGGCGGGTATAATCGATGCCGGCTCTCAGCGTAGTGGTCGGTGTCGCATCGAATTCAGCGATGCCGTAGATCAGCGTTTTGTTGTCGTTGGCCAGATCGTAGAAATGATGCTGGTCCTGGTAGGTCATCACCAGACGTCCGCGCAGCCTTCCATCTAGCGCTAGCGGAGAGGTAGCGTCGGCCACGATACGATAGTTGCTCCAGCTTCCCGCTTGTGCCTCGACCGAAAACTGCGAGTGGTCGAGCGGTTTCTTGCGCACGAGGTTTACCGAGCCAGACGGGTCGCCGTAACCATTGAACAGCCCGGACGCGCCGCGAAGAAGTTCCACGTGATCGTAAATCGACATGTCGATCTGGGGATAGAAACCGGACTGGACGCCGTCGGCGAACCCGGTCGTGAGCGGAGCGCCGCCATCCACCTGAATGCTGGTGATCGCGAAGCCGCGCGAATAAAACGTGTTTTCAAGGCTGGTCGTGCCTTGCACGAGCGAGACACCGGGCAGTTGCTTCAGCGCCGAAGTGAAATCCGTCACATTCTGCTGCTCGAGCCTTTCGCTGGTCAAAACCGAGATCGACTGCGGCACATCTTTCAACGCCTGCGGCACCTTGCTCCCGATCGTCAATGCCCCGGACGTGAAGCTCCCGGTCCCCTCGGTCGCCGTGATATCCCGCGAGCCATTGACGCCGTTCACTCCGGCCGCTTGCCCCGCGCCGCCGAAATATGGCGAGCCCTGCACGCCCTCGACACTCACCACGCCCGTCACCTGTTCACCGTCTGCACCGCCTACGCTCATCAGCGTGAAAGTGCGTCCGTCGGTCATCCGGAACGATAGGCCGGTACCACCGAGCAGCCGAGCCAGCGCTTCCTGCACGGTGAAACTGCCCGACACGCCGGGCGAGGGCCGCCCGGAAACCAGCTCGGCCGAATAGGCGAGCTGTACGTCGGCAGCGCGGGCAAATTGCGCAAGCGCCTGGTCGAGCGGCTGGGCCGCGATAGAGTAAGAGCGCTCGGCTTGCGTAGCCGGAGCGTTCCCGTCTTGCGCAAAGGCCGGTGCGGCGGCGAGCGTAAGGGCGGCGGAAAGGGCGGCGAGCGAAGCACCGCGGGCAAATCGGGCAAGGTCGGTCACGATAGCTATATCCCCCATGGACCGCCGGCAGGGAACCATTCCCTCGTTCTCGGCGGCTGGCTGGAGATGTGACGCCGGCGCCCGGCGAGTGCCCAACCCTGTGGGCGGAAGAATGGCTACCAGGCGGAAACGAGGATCAAGCCAGGCAGGTGACGAACCCGGGCACCCTGTGAACGGGCCAGCGCGGCGAGGCCTTCTTCCGCACGGTGGGTCTCGAATATTCCGCCGACCCGAGCTTCCGCCAGCCCGCCCAGCACCATCACCCGGCCGGGGATGTAGTGATCGAGCAAGGCCGCCGCATCGTCCAGGCGCCGGTCGCGGACGATGATCCGCCCCTCCTGCCAGGCGAGGCGGTCGGGATCCCCGGCGACCCGCGCGACCCCGTCCGTGCCCCAGCGAGCCGCCTCACCGATCCGGAGCAGGCGCTCTTCGCCCGCGGCCTGCACCTTGACCACGCCGTGGGTTACATCGACCCGGGTGACGCCAGGATCGGTTGTATCGACCGCGTAGGCGGTACCGACCGCCGTTGCCGTGCCGCCATTGGCGCTGACCACGAAGGGCCGGCTCCTGTCCGGCTCGACCTCGAACCAGGCACGGCCGCGCAGCAGGGCGATGTCGCGGCGCTTACGGATGAAATGCACGTCGACCGCGCTGCCGCCATCGAGTAGGATCCGCGACCCGTCCGCCAGCGCGACCTGCACCGCCGGGCCGTCGGGCGCGGCATAGTCCGGCGGGAAAAGCATTTCGGGCCTAGCCAGCAGCACGGCCGCCAGCAGCGAAGCCGCCAGCGCCCCGCCCGCGATCGCCCTGCGGCGCGTGCGCCGGGCCGGTGCGCCTGCGCTCAGCGCAGCCTCGGCCGCCTCGCTCGCTGGGAGCTGCGCATAGAGGCGCCGCGCCGTATCGAAGGCCGCCGCGCGCGCGGACGATTCGGCCTGCCACGCCGCGAACCCGTCCATCGTCGCCTGGTCGACATTGCCCGAGACGAGTCTCGCCACCCAGGCGCGTGCGGCGTCCTGCACCTCCTCGTTCGGTTCCGCGATATCCTTCATGGCTGGACGAAGACGACTCCCGGCGCTCAGCGCCCAACCCCGTCCGGACCGGGCACGATCCCTGTCCCTCCATCGCGCATGCCGGCGAGCGCGTCGAGCGCGCGCTTCATATGTTTTTCCACCGCGGTGGTCGAGATCGCGAGGCGCAATGCGATCTGGCGATAGGAGACACCTTCGAAGCGGTTGAGCGCGAAGATTTCGCGCGTACGCGGCGGCAGCCGGTCGATTATCGCGACCACGCTCGCCAGTTCCTGCGTCGCCTCGGCCTCGCGCTCGGGCGATGCGGCGGCACTGGCGGCAGCCGGCAGCCCGTCGAACACCAGCCGCATCGCCTCGGCATTCAGGGCCGCGCGGCGCTTCTCGGCCCGGGCGTGGTCACGCGCGAGGTTGGCGGCGGCGGCGAAGAGATAGGACACCGGGTTGCGTGGCTGTGCCCCGCCGTTCCTCTCCGCGCCGTCGAGCCGCAACCACAGATCCTGCACCAGATCCTCGGCGGCGGCGACACATCCGGTGCGGCGCGCGAGGAAGCGCACGAGGCCCGGGCGCATCCCGCGCCAATCCAGCACATCGCCGCTGTCGGCACCTGCCATGCGCGCTGCCCCTGTTTGCCGTACCTTTCTGGAAAACGAGCCGGGCGCGGCAATATTACAAAACGGCGGCGATCACTCGAATTCGGACAGCCACGCCTCGAAATCCTCGACCGTGCGCGGGCCGCGGTAGATCGCCTTCATCTTGCCCTTCACATAGAGCACGAAGGTCGGATAGGACGCGATCGCAAAGCGCCGGGCGGTATCGACCGCGACCTCGCAATCGAGCTTGCCGACCCGAGCGCCGCGCTCGGCCAGCTCGTTCAGCACCGGCGCCGCCCGGTGGCAGGGCCCGCACCAGCTGGTCGAGAACTGGACCAGCATCATCCGCTCCGGATCGAGCGCCAGCTCCTCGAAATTCGCATCGCTCAGCTTCACCATCGCCGGGGTGATCGCAGCGAAGGACCACCGCTGATAGGCTGTGAGGAACGGCTGGAACGCTGCCCGCTCCTCCTCGCTCAATCCTTCGAGACCGCCCTCCGCCTTCGCCCGCGCCGCGGCGACGGCCGCAAGCCCGACGCTCCGCTCGGCAGCCAACTCCGCGGTGAGCGTTTCGATCTCGCCCGTCTGCTGCGCGGACAAGCCGGCGAAATATTGCGACGGCAGGGGGGCGTCGGTCACGGCATGCTCCTTCGACAGAATATCTCGTCGTCAACGATTGGCGCGGCCGCCCCTCGCAAGCTGCGCGTCTTGGAAGGTCACGAACTTCACGATCTTCCCTCATGTTGCGCATGGGGAGTTTTGGGAAATATCATTATTATCAACGTGATATGCATTACGCCCGCGTGAAGTTCGCGGGCACGACGGGGATCGACGATTGCAAAGAGCCGGTCGGAGCATGGCAAGCTTCGCGCGTGTAGGAAAAGGTTTTTCCAGCCTCCTACCCCGCCCGCACCGTCACCGGCCGGCTGACCCGCAGCACCTCGACCGGCCCGCCGGGGCGCTGGGTCTCGAACACCCCGATCGCGAGGCGCCCGGTTTCACAGGCATAGGTATCGAGGTTGGTCCGATGCGCGAGCAGCTCGGGCTCGTCCGGCTCCGGCTTGCCGTCCCAATACGGCGTATGCCCATGCACCACATGCGCCGGGAAGGCCCCGGCCGGAGCTTCGAGAAACGGCGTCCTGATCCACATGCAGGCCTCGTCGTCCTGCTCATCGAGCGGCACATGCGGCTTCAGCCCGCCGTGGACATAGATCCGCCGCCCGTCCCCGAACCGCACCGGCAACGCCCGCAGCCACGCGAGATCCTCGGGCGGGACCGCGCCGCGATAGGACCGCAGCGTCTCTTCGCCCCCGTTCCTGAGCCACAGGCCGGGATCGCCCCCGTCGCAGGCCCTGATCATCAAATCCTCGTGGTTCCCCTTGAGGCAGACGAGATCGTACTGCCGCTCGCGCTCGCGCAGCAGCCGGACCACCCCCGCGCTGTCGGGCCCGCGATCGACATAGTCGCCCAGCATCACGATCCGGAACGGAACCGCCCCCGCCCGCGCCTCGATCCGCGCGAAGGCGCTGGCGAGCAACTGCAGCTCGCCGTGGACGTCGCCGATCGCGAAGGTCAGGTGGGGACGGAGAATTGGACAGTCTCGGATCTGGCTGGAAGGGCGGCCCAACCGCCGCCCTTCTTCTTCAACGACCGGCGAGGATCAAATCACACTCACCATTTACCCCGCAGCGATGCGGTGAAGCTGCGCGGAGCGCCGTACCAATTGCCACTTGCAGGACCGTTGCCAACCGACTGGTAATAGGTCTTGTCGAGAAGATTGTCGAAATTCGCTGCGAGCGACCACTGGTCCGAAAGGCGATAATCGATCCGTGCGGACAAAATGGCATAGGCAGGCACAGTAAATGCGTATGTATAGCGGCCCGCAGTCGGACAAGTCGCAGCCCCGGTCAAAACATTGGTGACGATGAATTCGGGCTTGCAGCCGGTACCCGAGCGATAGCCGCTCGACTGCCCGCTGAGCCCGGCCGAAAGTGACAGACCGGACAAAAGGCCCTTGCTGCGGCCGGCTGTCATGAAGTCATAGTTCAGCCAAAGCTTGTAGAGCTGTTTGGGCTGGATCGAAACGAAGGGCTGGCTGTCACCGGTGCCGAAAATGGTGCCGATCTGCTTGTTGTCGCTGTAGGTATAGCTGGCCGACACCTGCCAGCCGGGCAGCACTTCCCCGGTCACCTCGGCATCGATCCCTTGGCTTCGGAGTGTCTGATTAGTGTCCGATTTATAGCAGCAGGTGTGGTTCGGGTCGATCTGTCCGTAGTTGGGAAAGACTTGGCCGTTGCTGGCCACGAAGTTCCCATTATCGTCGTAAGCTCCGTCCGCCGTGCCAAATCCGTGCTGATTGATCCGATAGGCTGCGATCGAGAAATTGACCTTCCCGTCACGCGGAGACCATTTGACGCCGGCCTCCCAGTTGCTCCCCGTGATGGGGCTCAACGGCTTTTGGTCGATGTCGAGATAATAGGCTTGGCTGACATATATATCGGTGTAGCCGACATAGGCGGTTAGCTGCTTGGTCACATCGAATGACAGGTTGACCGGCGGCGGCCAGCTGAAATTGGTGCCGCTATAGCCACTGGTGCTTGGCGAGTATTCGTCGCCGATTTGCATGCCCGCACAGCTGCCGGTCGTCGTCGCACAGATCGACACGTAGCTGGACTTCCATTCGTAGCGGCTCCACCGCAGGCCGGTCGTTAAATGCAGCCGATCGAAGGCGGTAAGCCGCAAATTCATGTAGCCGCCCATCTGCAGATCAGTGTTTGTCAAATACCGCAACGCCGGCAATGAATTGGCGGGTTCACTGTAGATCGGATCGTTCGGATCAAAATTGAAAACGTCGATCGGCGGCGTGTTGGGGGCGACCGTACCCGCCGGACATGGGTTGCTGAGAGATGTGGTGTAGCAATATTTGGTGCCGCCCGGATACGGCTGGTACGGCGCCGCGGCGGAACTGCTGATGATGGATGTATATTGCAGCGACGGTTCCATATCAGCTTTGACGCGGTTAAAGCCGAAGGTGACCTCTTGCCGCTGCCCCAGGATTTCGAACGCGCCCGCCAGAACTGCTTCGGTCGAAAGCTGATCGCTGCTATAGTCGTTATAACGCCCGTTCAGCGCCGGCCCGAGGCCCGTCACGGGATTGACCGCGCCGTTGCTGTAGCCCAGTTTCTGGGTACTGGTCTGGCTGTTCTGCGTTACGTTCAGCTTGAGCGACCACTCCCCGCCAAGCTTTTGCTCGACCCCGCCGAATATCTCGCGCGTCTTGAAGCTTTGGCGGTTCCACGGAAAAACGAACGAGGTCGAGCGGGGCAGGCCGATGTCGTCGCCGGTGTAGTAGCGGGGCAAGCCGCCGTACCACGGAGTGCTGTTCTGGGTGGAATAATTGATCCCGCCGGTGATCAGGGTGGTCGGCGTCAGATCGAATTCGGCGATGCCGTAGATCAGCGTCTTGTTGTCCCTGGCGAGGTCGTAGAAATAGTGGTTATCCTGCCAGGTCATCACCAGGCGTCCGCGCAATCTGCCATCGAGCGCCAGCGGCGCGGTGGCGTCGGTGACGATGCGGTAGTTGCTCCAGCTTCCGGCCTGCGCCTCCATCGTAAACTGGGCGTGATCGAGCGGTTTCTTGCGTACGAGATTTATCGCGCCGGCCGGATTGCCGTAGCCGTCGAACAGGCCATCGGCGCCGCGAAGCAATTCGACGTGATCGTAGACCGACATATCGATCTGTGGGAAAAACCCGGTGCGGGCCATCGACAATGGGGCACCGCCATCGACCTGAATGTTCGTGATTTCGAATCCACGAGAATAGAAGGTATTGTCGAGGCTGGAGCCCCCAAGATATTGGGTAACTGTAACCCCCGGCAGCCGCTTCATCACTGTCGTCAAATCGGTAATGTTCTGCTGTTCAAGCCGCTCACTCGTCAGCACCGAAATCGACTGCGGCACATCCTTCAGCGCCTGCGGAACTTTCGACCCGATCGTCAGCGCCCCGCTGGTAAAGCTCCCGGTCCCCTCGGTCGCGGTAATGTCCCGCGAGCCGTTCACCCCGTTTACCCCCGCCGCCTGCCCCGCTCCGCCGAAGTAGGGCGAACCGCCCTGCAGCCCCTCAACGCTGACCACTCCGGTCACGACTTCCTCGTCGTTTCCCCCCGTGCTCGCCTTGACCAGCGTGACCACGCCGGGGCGGGCGTAGCGATAAACGAAGCCGGTGCCGGCGGTTGCCTGGGCGAGCGCATGGTCGGCGGTCATCCGGCCCCTGATCGCGGGCGCGGTGACGCCCGAGGCGCCGCCGTCTTCCGGAAAGAACACCTGCAACCCCGCGGTGGAGGCGATGTTGGTCAGCGTGCGCGAGAGCGACTGCGCGGGGATGTCGAACTGGAAGCTCTTTGCCGCCGCATTCTCGGCAGCGGCGCCTTGGGCCAGCGCCGGCTGCGCGAGCCCGCCCGCGCCCGCCAGGGCGGTGAATGCCAGCAACGCCGCCTTCGCGCGCGAGCGGCGCCCGATCCCGGCAATCCCAGCGGTCCCAGCGATCTTCATCATAAATCTTACCCCCTGTCGGTCCCGAGCCTCGGTGGCTCGGTCCTCCTCGACGGACGGCTGCGGCAAACTACGTATCGCCCCGCTCAATAAAACAGCACCGTGCCGCCGGGCAGGTGGATCGCCTCGATTCCAAGGCGTTCCTCGATCGTGCGGATCGCCTCGGCGGTGTCGCCGGTCTTGAACAAGCCGCTGACGTTGCGCTGGCGCAGGCTGGCCGAGAGAATCCAGATCCTGCCGCCGCGATAGCGGTTCAGTTCCGCCACCACATCGCCCAGCGGCGCGTCGAGGAATACCATCTGGCCGCGGCGCCACGCGCCGGCGGTGAACAGATCGCCGTTGGCCTGGCGTTGCAGGCGGTGGCCGGTGAGGAAGGCCTGCTCGCCCGCGCCGAGCGCCAGCGCCGGACCCGCATTCCGCCCGGCGCCACCGGAGAAGCGCACATGGCCTTCCTCCACCGTCACCGTCACCCGGTCGGCATCGCGGCGGACGTAGAAATGGGTGCCGGTCACGCGCACATGGCCTTCGCCGGCATCGACCAGGAACGGACGGGGATCGCCCTTGCGCACCGCGAAATAGGCTTCGCCGCGGGCCAGCGCGACGCGGCGTTCGGTGCCGCTGAAGGCGAGATCGATGCGGCTGTCGGTGTTGAGCGTCACGGCCGAGCCATCGGCCAGGTGATAGCGCGCGCTCTGCCCGGTGGCGGTCACCGCACCGGCGCCGAGATCGGACAGCCACGGCACCGCGGTAAAGGCGCAGAACCACAGCGCCGCCGCGGCCGCCGCGATCCGCAGCGCCGGGACCGCGCGCCGGGCGCGTACGGGCCGCAGCTGCGCCACCGGGGCGCCGGCTTCAGGCGCGAGCAGCCTTGCCGCATCGCCCAGCGCGGCGACTTCGGCGGCGGCGAATTCATGCGCCGGCTTCAGCGCCAGCCACGTCTCGTAATCCGCGCGGTGGGTGCCGGCGGGATCGTCGCGCAGCCGCAGCTGCCAGCGCGCGGCGCGCCGCAGCATCGCCGGGGTCGGCTCGAATTCGCTATCGTCCCATCGGATCTTCATGGCCATAGGTTCGCCTCCGCCATACCCTGCCGCAAGGCGCTGACCGCCTTTGCATATTGTGTCTCGACCGTGCGGTGCGAAATACCGAGCTGGGCCGCCGCCTGGCGCGCGGTCAGCCCGTCGATCCCGCACAGCACGAAAGCCCGCCGGCGCCCTTCGGGCAATTGTTCGACCAGCGCGCGCAGATGGGCGAGCGCGGTGCGGGCATGCAGCGCGCGCTCGATGTCGGGCGCCTCGTCCGATGCCTGCTCGACATCTGCCCCGCCGCGCACCCAGCCCGCGCGGAAGCTGGCCTTGCGCAGATGGTCGAGCGCGAGATTGACCGCGATCCGCTGGAGATAGGCGGCCGGGCGCCCCGGCGCCGGCATGTCGTCGAGCCGGGCGACCCTCAGCCACACCTCGTGCAGCAATTCGCGCGCGGTCTCGGCGCAGCCGGTGCGGCGCAGCAGGAAGCGGAAGATCTGCTCCCGCTCGGCGAGGAAGGCGGCAGTGAGCGCGGAAGGCCCGTCGCCGGCCGCTCCGGTTTGGGCAGGCACCCGCCCGCCGCGCCCGGGCAGCGGAATGATCCGTGCACCGGCGCCTTCCGGCTCCGGATCGGCGCGCGTTTCCTGGGTTTCCCTGCTCTGCGTCATCGCTCCTCGGCACCCGTTGCGACAGGTCTAGCCCGGCTTCGACGGATGGCGGACGAAAACTACGTATCGGGAGGGGAAATTATTTTCGGGAGCGGTGGGAAGGACGGCCCGGGGGCCGCCCTTCCCTTGCCTTGTGGCACGATCAGCGGGAGCTCACCACTTGGCGCGGAGCGTGGCGGTGAAGCTCCGCGGAGTGCCGTACCAGTTGCCCGACGATACCGAGCCGACCGCCTGGTAATAGGTCTTGTCGAGGATATTCTCGAGATTGACCGCCAGCGACCATTTGTCCGAAATACGGTAGTCGATCCGCCCCGAAACGACCGCATATGCAGGGACCGTGAACGAATACGGCACCGTCGCGCCCGGCAGGCAGTCGCTCATGCCCAGTGCGTCGGGCGGCCCAAGGTCGTTACAGGCCGAACCCGAGCGGTAAGCCGAAGATTGGCCGTTGATGCCAGCGGACACCGTCAAACCGGAAAGGAAGCCCCTGTTCCGTATCGCGACGAACGCAAAGCTGGTCCACAGCTTGTAGTTATGCTTGGGCTGAACGGTGACGAACGGGAGACCTTCGTTTCTTCCGTAGTCGCTGCCGATCTGCTTGGTTTCGTCGTAGGTGTAGCTGGCAGAAACCTGCCACCCCGAAGTCACTTCCCCGGTGATTTCGACATCGACACCCCGGCTTTTGAGGGTCGAATTGGGGTTGCTCATGTAGCAACAATAGTGACTGCTATCGACTTGGCCGTATGCGTAAAAATTGCCTTTATTGTCGACGGAATACCAGGCGCCCGTGACCGGGTCGCTGTATTCTGAACCGTCCGGATTGAGCCGGTCGCTGCTCCAGTCATATGTGGCGAAGCCCTTTTCCTGGATCTGATAGGCGGCAAGCGAGAGGTTGAGCTTGCCGTTCCGGGCCTGCCATTTGAGGCCGGCCTCGAAGTTCGAACCGGTAACCGGATCGACTGGTACCAGATCGCGCGTGTAGTCGTCCGCCTGGCTCTGGTAGATATCGGTGTAGCCCGCATAGGCGGTCAGCTGATGGGTAATATCGTAGCTGAGGGTCACCGAGGGCGGCCAGCTGATATCGCTGGCGGCATACGAGGTATCGGTGGGTTTGTAAGCATCGCCGATCTCCCGGCCGACGCAATTATCATCGGACGGGTCACCGGTGGTCGGGATCGTTGTACAAAGGGATTCGTCCTTTCGCACGAAACCGTAGCGGCTCCAGCGCACGCCGGTTGTCAGGTGAAGATGGTCGAAAGCCGTCAGCCGAAGATTGACATATCCGACCGTCTGGACCTGCTTGAAAACGAGAAATCTGAGGTTCGGCAAAGTGGTGCGCGGTTCGCTGTACAGCGGATCGTTCGGGTCGAAGTGCAGGACATCGACGGGCGGACGATAGCCGTTGGGCGATCCATCATAAAATCCCGGGCCGCCTGCGTAAGGCACGTAGGGCATGTCGGCCGTCCCGGACACCAGCGTGTCGTAATTGACCTGCCCCCCGCCATCGCTGGTTACGCGGTTTATACCCATTGCAAGTTCCTGCCGCTGACCGAACAGCTCGAAAGACCCGGTCAGGGTCGCCTCGGCCGACAACTGCTTGTTCGCTTGATTCTCGTAGATCCCGACCAGCGTCGGACCTGCCCCGGTCAAAGGATTGACGCTGCCGGCGCTCGCCCCGAGTTTGCGCACGGTCGTCTGGTGAAGTCGGGTGAGGTTGATTTTGGCGACCCAGTCGCCCCCAAGCTTCTGTTCCACCCCACCGAAAATTTCGGTCGTATCGAGGCTGAAGCGATTCCACGGGAAAACGAGCGAGGTGCTGCGAGGCAGGCCGATATCGCCGCCATCCTGATAACGCGGCAAGCCATCATACCAGGGCACGCTGTCCTGCCTTGTATGATTGATCCCCGCGGTCAACAGGGTGGTCGGCGAAGCATCGAATTCGGCGATCGCGTAGATCAGCTCCTTGTCGTCTTTGGCCGTATCATAGAAATAGTGATTGTCCTGCCAGGTCATTATCAGCCGGCCGCGCAATCTGCCGTCGAATCCCAGCGGCGAACTGGCATCGGCCGTCACGCGATAGTTGCTCCAGCTTCCGGCCTGCGCCTCGGCAATGAACTGGGAGTGGTCCAGCGGTTTTTTGCGAACGAGATTTACGGTGCCGCCCGGAGAGCCATAACCAGTGAAAGTACCGTCCGCTCCCCGCAACAATTCGACATGATCGTAAATCGACATGTCGATTTGCGGATAGAAGCCAAAGTTGGTCGAAAGAGGAGCCCCACCATCGACCTGGATGCTCGTTATCGCGAAGCCGCGCGAATAGAAGGTATTCTCAAGATTGGTGAGCCCCCCGGTACCCTGCACCAGCGACACCCCCGGCAGCTGTTTCATCGCCGTGGTGAAATCGGTCACGTTCTGTTGTGCCAGCCGCTCGCTGGTCAGCACACTCACACTCTGCGGCACATCCTTCAGCGCCTGAGGCACCTTCGATCCGATCGTCAGCGCCCCCGAGGTAAAACTCCCCGTCCCCTCGGTCGCGGTGATGTCCCGCGACCCGTTCACACCATTCACCCCCGCAGCTTGGCCCGCACCGCCGAAGTAAGGCGAGCCCTGCACGCCCTCAACGCTGACCGCGCCGGTCACGACTTCCCCATCGTTTCCCCCCGTGCTCACCAGCGTGACCACGCCCTCACGCAGGAAGCGATAGGAATAGCCGGAGCCGGCCAGCGCCGCCGCCAGCGCCTGGCTGGTGGTCATCCGGCCACGCACGGCCGGGGCACCGATGCTGAGCGGCTCCTTGTCTGGATAGACCACCTGGATATCGGCCGCCTCTGCGATCGCGCTGAGCGAGCGGGCGAGCGGCTGGGCCGGGACGTTGAATTCGTGGGCCGCCTCGGCCTGGCTGGTGGTGCCTTCGGCCCATGCGGTCGCGGGCACAGCGAGTGTGCCAAGTGCGCTCATCGCAAGCAGTGCCGACCTGAAGCCGATACGGGTGTTCATTGTGTCATTCCCCCTGGAACGGCGCACACCCCAACGGCGACGCCATCATCCGGGATGACTGTCCCGAAGGGAAGAGTCCCCTATTCGCAGGTGCAAAATAGTTTGTGGCGCCCGGCCCGGCCCAATGCGGTGGAGGGACCCCGCGGGCGTCCGGGATGGAAACCCGCCCCCGTGCCCCTCCACCGTGCCGCGCGCGAAGGCGCGGCGCCGGCCTTCCCCTACCCCTTAATCGGGGGAGACCGAACCGTCGAACCCGGTTCAATAAAGCACTACCACTCCCCCCGGCAGGCTGAGCGATTGCGCGCCGAGGCTGGCGCGGAGCGCGGCCAGAGTCTTGTCCGGCCTTGCGGTGCTGAACGAGCCGGTGATCCTGCGGGCGCGCAATGCCGGGGTCGCGAGGTAGATCGCGCCGGAACGATAGCGGCTCAGCTCGTCCACCACCTGCGGCAGCGGAGCATCGTAGAACACCGCGCGGCCGCGGCGCCAGGCGGTCGCATCGGCGCTGTAGGCGGCGCGGGCGAGTGTGGAGCGCGGCCCGGCAAGGCCCTGCGTCTCTGCGCCAAGAATCCGCGAGCCGCCCGGCCCGCTCAGCCGTACGCGGCCTTCCTCCACCGTCACCTGCGTATCGCCCCCGGCCATCCGCACATCGAACCGCGTGCCGAGCACCGTGACCGTCGCGTCGCCGGAGCGGACGCGGAACGGATGCGCGGGATCGTGCTTCACCGCGAAGAACGCCTCGCCTCGGAACATCCGGACGTTGCGGCTATCGGCATCGACGTCGAGCGCCAGCGCGGTATCGCTGCCCAGCGTGACCCGTGTGCCGTCGGCCAGCGCCAGTTCGCGCCGCTCGCCCACCGCGGAGACCGCATCGCTGCGCAAATCCTGCCAGCTCCGACCGAGCATGGGCGACAATATCAGCGCGGCCAGCGCCGCCGCGATCCCGGCACCGATCCCCACCGAGGCCCGGCGCGGGCTGCGCGAAGGCCGCTCCACGCGCGCGGGCGGCCCCATCAGCGCCCACAGCCGTTCCGCCTCGTGCAGCGCCTGCACGTGAGACGGACTCAACGCCTTCCACCGTTCGATATTGAGCAGCAGGTCCGGATCGTGCGGCGCATCCGCCAGCCGCGCATGGAAGCGCGCGGCCTGCTCCAGCAGCGCATCGCTAACCGGGGAGCTGGCCGGCGCACGCGCGGGGGGCACGCCGCCCGGGGGCAAATCGGATGTCATCGCGCCGGTCATATCCCGATGACTCCCCTGCGCGCCATATCCGCTGTTGGATGGAGCCCTCCGTGCGCCGCGATCATGGCCATGCCCCTGCATCGATCAATGCGCGGCGGCACAGCACGGTCGCCTTCGCGAGGTGGTTCTCGACCGTGCGCTCGGACACGCCCATGCGCCGCCCGGCCTCGCGCATGGTCAGTCCCTCGACCCTGCAGAGCAGGAACGCCGCGCGGCATTTGGGCGGCAATTGGGCGATCGCCGCCTCGATCAGCGAAGCCGCCTCGCGGCCTTGGGCCTGACGTTCGGGCGACGGCGCCTCATCGGCGATCGCCTGTTCAAACTCCGCCGGGGCAGCCGCAGCCCCGGCTTCGCGCCTGCGCCAGTCGAATGCGGCATTCGCCGCCGCGCGGAACAGATAGGCCAGCGGGTTGCGGATCTCGGCCTCGCGCCAGGCCCCGCCGGCCTGCAGCTTCAGCCACAGATCCTGCGCCAGATCCTCCGCCGCGGCATCGCAGCCGGTGCGGCGAGCGAGAAAGCGAACGAGGGCCGGGCGCGTGATGCGCCAGTCCAGAGCCTCATTGCCTTCGATACTCGCCATGCCAAGCCGCCCTCGCGCCTGACAAGGAAACGAGCCTGCAAGGCGATTATTGCAGAACGCGGCGGATATTCGTTGCGATCACAGCGCCGGCTCCTGGGCACGCGCGTCGGCGAGGATCTGCTGCGCCAGCGCGTCGGCGGCAAGATTGGTCGGCAGGCGTGCTTCATCCGCGTGATTCAACACCGACATCAGCCGCATCGCGATCCGTTCGACCCGGTTCGCAGTGGAGACCGCGTCCCAGCCGAGATATTCGCCGGCGACATTGATGATGCCGCCCGCGTTGACGACGTAGTCGGGCGCGTAAAGCACGCCTCGGTCGGCCAGCGCGCGCCCGTCCTGCGCGGTCGCCAGTTGGTTGTTCGCCGCCCCGCACACGATCCTGGCCTTCAGTTGCGGGATCGTTGAGCGATCGAGCACGCCGCCAAGTGCGCAGGGCGAGAAGATGTCCGCCTCGGCCGCGACGATCGCGCCCGGCTCCACGATCTCGGCCAGCGTCTCTTCCGCTGTCCGCGCCGCATTGAGGGCGTGGACGTCCGCCACAATCAGCCGGGCGCCTTCCAGGGCAAGCAACCGCGCGAGCGCCGCGCCGACATTCCCGACGCCCTGTATCGCCACCGAGCATGCGGACAGCGGCTTGCCCAGCTGGTATTCGGCGGCGAGCTTCATCGAAATGAATACGCCGCGCGCTGTCCATGGCGAAGGGTCGCCGCCGGTTTCGCCCTCGGCGCGCGGCAGCCCGGCGACATAGCGGGTCTGGCCGGCGACGCAGCCCATGTCGAACGGCGTGGTGCCGACATCCTCGGCGGTGATGTAGCGCCCGCCCAGGTCCTCCACCGCGCGGCCGAAGGCGCGGAACAGCGCGGCCCGGTCGAAGCCTCCGGACGGCTTGCGCAGCACCGCCTTGCCGCCGCCGAAGGGCAGGCCGGCCATCGCGTTCTTGTAGCTCATCCCTTGGGCCAGCCTCGCGGCATCGACCTGCGCGGCCTCGGCGGTGGGGTAATCCCAGAAGCGGCATCCGCCCGCGCCGGGTCCGAGAGCCGCCGAATGGAGCGCGATCACCCCGTCGAGGCCCGCGGCTTCATCCTTGAGCGGCACGAAGGTGGCGGCGGGGCTGTCTGCGGCGGCGAGGTCCATGAATTCTTCTCCGATCTATGAGTGAAGCGATTGTCGCGCCGGAAAACCGGAAAATCCTTGTCGATCGGCGGGTCGGATCGGGTGAATTGGCAAAAACATTCCGCCAGAACCTGACTATCCGGCAGGAATGCTCGCACTCGACCCCTTCGAACGGAAAATCCTTCGCGAATTGCAGCGCGATTCGGATCGCACTACCGCCGAGATCGCCGACAAGGTCGGCCTGTCACTGTCACCCTGCTGGCGCCGGATCAACCGGCTGCAGAAGGACGGGCTGATCCGCAAGACGGTCGCGCTGATCGATCGCCGCAAGCTCGGGCTCAATGCGTATATCTTCGCGACGGTGAAGCTCAACGCCCACGGCCGGGCGAACCTCGACGATTTCAGCAAGGCGATCCAGAGCTTTTCCCGAAGTGCTCGACGCCTTCGTGCTGATGGGCTCGATGGATTTCATGCTGCGCGTGGTCGCGAAGGATATCGACGCCTACGAGCGCTTCTTTTTCGAGAAGCTCAGCACGCTTCCGGGAGTGCAGGAGATCAATTCGGTGGTGGCGCTGTCGGAGATCAAGTCCACCACCGAGCTGCCGGTCTGACGACCGCGACCTGGCGCTATTTCCCGCCGATCGCGAGCGGCCGGACCATGATCGATGGCGCGTGCGAACCGCCGAGGTATTCGAGGTCCGACCCGACGACCAGATCGCCGAAGAGCTCCTTGAAGTTGCCGGCGATGGTGATCTCCGAAACCGGATAGGCGATCTCGCCGCCTTCGAACCACAGGCCCGAGACGCCCATCGAGAAATCGCCCGTATAGGCATTGCCGGAAGAGCCCATGATGCCCTTCACGATCAGGCCACGGCCGGCCTCGCGCATCATTGCCGCGCGGTCGAGTTCGCCGGCCGGCACCGTGAGGACGCTGGTTCCGCCCGAATGTCCGGTGGACGGGCGGTCCAGCTTCTTGCCGTCGTAATAGCCGATCAACTGGGTCCGGACGACACCGCGATCGACGATCGCGCCCGCAAACGGCTTCATGCCATCGTTATCCACCACGCGCGAACCGATGCTGCGCGGGATCATCGGATTTTCTATCAGCGAGAAGTTTTCGGGAAACAGCGCCTTGCCGACCGGATCTTCGAGAAAGGTCTGCTTGTAATAGATCGACCCGCCGCTGATCGCCTTCAGGAACGAGCCGATAATGGTGAAGCTGACCTGCCGGTCGAAGATCACCGGCGCGACGCAGCTGTCGATCTTGCGGCTGCCGAGCTTCTCGACCGCTGACTCGCCCGCGCGGCGCCCGATTTCCTCGAGCGGCAACAAATCCTCGTGCCAGCGCGCTACGTGCCCGAACCCGCCGACCTCGCGAACATCGCCTTTGCCGGCGATCAGCCCGACGCCCGTGTTCCACTTCGTCCCGCGCGAACGGAGCGAGAGCCCGTTGGAGGCAACCAGCCGACTTTCACCGGTCCGCCACCCGGCGTTGGCGCCCTGCGAATCCGCGGCCCCGGGCACCGCCATCGTGCAGCGCTCCAGTTCGAAGGCGGCAGCTTCCAGTTCCGCCAGCGTCGGCTCGCGCGGATCCACCTTGTCCAGCACTGCGTCATCCGTATCGGGCAGCAGCAATTCCGTCGGCGGCAGGCCGGCAAAGGGGTCCTCGGACGCCAGTTCCGCCATGCTGACGACCCGATCAACCAGCGTCTCGATCGAGCGCGCGGACAAATCGTTGCTCGAAACCGAAGCCGAGCGTTTGCCGACGAAGGCCTTGAGCGTCATGTCCTCGCCCTCGTCATGCCCGACGTCCTGAAACTCGCCATTGCGGACCGAGGCCCCGAACGAGCGGCTCCGCGAGGCACTCACCACCGCTTCGCTCGCGCCGCGCGCCAGAATGCGGCCCTTGATGTCCTCAAGCAGGTTCTCGTCCAGAATGTCGGCCCGGCGCGGCAAGATTTGCGTGTTCATTTCTCTATCTCTCAATCCGCGCTTCCGCCGACGGTCATGCCGGCGATCTTGACCGTTGGCTGGCCGAGGCCAGCCGGCACGCTCTGGCCGTTCTTCCCACACACGCCCAATCCAGGATCGAGCGCGAAATCGTTGCCGATCATCGCGACATTGCGCATCGCGCGCGGGCCGTCGCCGATCAGCGTGGCCTTCTTGACCGGCGCGACGATCTTTCCGTCCTCGACCAGATAGGCCTCAGTGCACTGGAACACGAACTTGCCGTTGGTGATGTCGACCTGCCCGCCGGCCATGTTGGCGACGTAGAGCCCGCGCTTGAGGCTCGCGAGAATCTCCCCTGGATCCCGGTCGCCGCCTTCGAGATAGGTATTGGTCATGCGCGGCATCGGAATGTGCGCGTAGGTCTGGCGCCGGCCGTTGCCAGTCGAGGCGACGCCCATCAGCCGGGCGTTGAGCCGGTCCTGCATATAGCCCTTGAGGATTCCGTCCTCGATCAGCACGGTGCGCTGTGACGGGGTGCCTTCGTCATCGATCGTCAACGAGCCGCGGGATTCCGGGATCGAGCCGTTATCGACGATCGTCACACCCGGAGCCGCCACCCGCTCCCCGATCTTGCCGGAATAGGTCGACTGGTTCTTGCGATTGAAATCGCCCTCGAGCCCGTGGCCGACCGCTTCGTGGATCATCACCCCGTTCCAGCCCGGCCCGATCACCACGTCCATCTCGCCCGAAGGCCCCGCGATCGCATCGAGGTTGAGCAAGGCCACCCGCAGCGCCTCGTCGGCGAACTTCTTCCACGTATCGTCGTGCATCAGGCGTTCGTAGCCGTAGCGTCCGCCGAAGGCGGCGGTGCCGGTTTCGCGCACGCCGCCCTGCTCCACCGTCACGCCGATATTGAGCTGGCACATCGGCCGCGGGTCGGTGAACCGCTCTCCGCCCGGCCGCAGGATGATGACTTCCCCGAAATCGCCATTGAGCCCGATGTTGACGTGTTCGATCCGGGGATCCTTCGCCCGAAGATAGGCATCGACCCGGCCAAGGAAATCCGACTTGTCGGTGAAGGCCTGCGTCTCCAGCATATCGCGGTCGCCATAGAGCCGGCTGTTGGTGCGCGGCGGGGCGATGGCGAGCACACCCTCGTGCCCGCGCTTGGACAGCGCCGCCGCATCGGCCGCGCGCCTGATCGCATCGGGCGCGAGGTTAGACGAATGGGCAAAGCCGGTCCGCTCGCCCGCGACCACCCTGATGCCGAAGCCGTTGCCGGAATTGTAGCCGGCGGATTGCAGCCGGCCTTCCCGCCAGCCGAAATTCTCGCCGCGGCCCGCGGCATAGAACAGCTCACCATCATCCGCGCCGTGCAGCGCCTCGTTCAGCGCCGTCTCGGCAATTTGCCAATCGATTTCCTGCGACTCTTCCAACACCGAGAATTTGCCTTTTCGAAGATTTCTGAAATGCCGCCGGATCCGACGGGAGGCCCCATCACGTAGCTGATTGGGGGATCGCGGATTTTAAACGAGCGGCGCGTGAAAAACTCGCAACAGTCGCGAATACGAAACGGGAATTCCGCGGCAGGCTGCAGGAAGGGCGACATCGCGCCGCCCCTCCTTCGCAGGTTTTGAAATCAGGCAACGATCACCACTTACCGCGGAGCGTGGCGGTAAAGCTGCGGGGTGTGCCGTACCAGTTGCCCGAGCTGACGCTGCCGACCGACTGATAATAGGTCTTGTCCAAGATGTTATCGAGATTGATCGCCAGCGACCAGTTGGCGCTAAGGCGATAGTCGATCCGTCCCGAAAGCACCGCGTAGGACGGCACGGTGAACGCGTAAGTGATGAAGTCCGGCTTATCGTAGGACTTACAGTTCTGATATCCTGAGACCGGATCCGGTGTGCCCGTGAAGTTCACGCAGACCGATCCGCTGCGATAGGCGGAAGACTGCCCGTTGACGCCGCCGGACAGGGTCAGCCCAGCGAGCTTCGGATATCCGGCTGCGGCAAAGTCATAGCTAAGCCAGATCTTATAGAGGTGCTTGGGCTGGATCGATGTGAAGGGCTGCCCGCGGTCCTGCGGGTAGAACGAGGTCCCGATCTGTTTCGTTTCGTCGAAAGTGTAGCTGCCGATGAACTGGAGGCCTCGCCTGATCTCACCCGCTACCTCGAAATCCAATCCCTGGCTGCGATAGGTCTGTTCGGGATCCGCCTTGAAGCAGCAAGACCTGCCTTCGCCGAGATTGCCGTAATCGGGGTAATGGGTGCCGTCGCTCGCGATGAATTCGCCGGTGTTGTAGTCGAAATCGCCGTCATAGGCCGGATAGCCCTTCTGCTCGATCCGATAGGCCGCCAGCGAAATGTTCAGGCGCCCGCCCCGTGCGGACCATTTCACGCCGGCCTCGATATTCGATCCGGTTATCGGGTCGATCGGCTTGAGTTTGCTGTCGAGGTAATTCGCCTGCGGTAGGTAGATATGGGTGTAACCGCCATAGACCGTCAGCGAATGGGTCACGTCGAACGACAGATTGACCGGTGGCGGCCAGGTAAAGTCGTTGGTCTTGTTCTTTTGAAGGGTGCGGTCGTAGACGTCGCCGATCTGGAGCCCGTAGCAGTCCGGAGACGAGGGATCGTCGGTCGCCGGGATGCTGGTGCAGAGCAGATCCTGCGCGAAATTGTACTTGTACTGACTCCAACGCACCCCAGTGGTCAGGTGCAGGCGATCGAACGCGGTAAGGCGCAGGTTGATATAGGCGCCCGACTGGATCTGGCCGTACGCCGTGTAACGGTACCTCGGCAGCGGATTTGCCGGTTCCGTATAGATCGGATCGGCCGAATTGAAATTGAACACGTCGATCGGCGGATTGCCCGGGATGCTGCCCTCCGGGCACACGCCCGCGCCATAATCCTGGCAGAACACCGGCCCGCCGGGATAGGGTTGATAGGGATTGAAATACGTCGGTGTCGGATCGCCATAGATCGTCAGGCCCGTGCCGTCTGTATCGACCCAGTTCGCACCGATGGTGACTTCCTGCCGTTGCCCGAACAGCTGGAGCGATCCGCTCACGGTCCCTTCCAGCGAGAGCTGCTTGCTGTGCGTATCGGTGTACTGGGTATAGAGGACAGCCCCGACATTGTTCGTCGGATTGACCGCCCCGGAAGCGTATCCGACCTTCTGGGTGGTGCTTTGGTCGTTGCGGGTGGCCTTCGCCTTCAGGACCCAATCGCCGCCAAGCTTTTGCTCTATCCCGGCGAACATTTCGGTCGTCGAGAATGTCCAGCGGTTCCACGGAAAGACGAACGAGGTCGAGCGCGGAAGGCCAAGGGACTCGCCGTTCTGGTAGCGCGGCAAACCGACATACCATGGCACGCTGTGCTGATCGGTATAGCTCCCCCCGACGGTGATCAGAGTCGTCGGAGATGCGTCGAAATCGAGCACCCCGTAAAGGAGGTTCTTGTTGTCCTTGGCGGTATCATAGAAATAGTGGTTGCTTTGGTAGGTGGCCACCACGCGCCCGCGCAACGCGCCGTCCAGCGCCAGTGGGGAAGTCGCGTCGAGGACCAGCCTGTAAGTGTCCCAGCTCCCGGCCTGGGCCTCCAGCGAGAACTGCGAATGGTCGAGCGGCTTCTTGCGCACCAGGTTGATGGTGCCTGATGGATTACCGTAACCGCTCAGCAACCCGTCTGCGCCGCGCAGCAGCTCGGCATGGTCGTATTGCGACATGTCGATCTGCGGATAGAAGGTGAAGGAGGTAGACAGCGGCGCGCCGCCATCGACCTCTATGTTGGTGATTTCGAAGCCTCGCGAATAGAATTTATTTTCAAGCTGCGTGCTGCCTTGCGCCAGCGTGGCCCCCGGCAGCTGCGCCATCGCCGAATTGAAGTCGGTTACGTCCTTTTGCGCCATGAGCTCGGCCGTCAGCACCGAGATCGACTGCGGGACATCCTTCAGCGCCTGCGGCACCTTGCTCCCGATCGTCAGCGCCCCGGACGTAAAGCTCCCCGTCCCCTCGGTCGCGGTGATGTCGCGCGAGCCATTGACCCCGTTCACCCCGGCTGCTTGCCCGGCCCCGCCGAAATAGGGCGATCCGCCGCCGATGCCCTCAACGCTGACCACGCCGGTCACGACTTCCCCGTCCGTGCCGTTTCCCACCGGCACCTTGACCAGCGTAACCACCTTGTCGCTGGTGTAGCGCAGCGCAAAGCCGCTGCCGGCGAGCAGGCGGGTGAGCGCATCCTGCGCGCTCATCCGGCCCTTGATCGCGGGCGCCTGCGCGTCGTTCGCCATGTCGTCGCTGTAGAGCACCTGCAGCCCCGAGATGCTGGCGACCTGGGTGATCGAGCGCGACAGCGACTGCGCCGGCAGGTTGAAATCGTGCTGCGCGGTGAGCGCCGCGTCGGCCGCCTGCGCATGGGCGACGCCCGGAACGGCCGCGGCGGCGATTGCGCCGAAAGCGGCGCAGGCCAGCAGGCGCAGCCGTGCCGCGGAACGCTTGGATTCCATCATCTCGGTATTCCCCCTAGTTCGATCCCTGAAGCGGGGAGGCACGCGCCGCCCGTCACGGAGCTTGTCAAATGAGGGTCGCATCGGTCCTATTGTGCAGCGCAAAATAAATATCTCCATTTCGGCATAGGACCTTTGCGCGCGCCGATTGTCATGCGCATATTAAGCTGTTTGCGAGTGAGGGCATATGGCGCTTTCGGGCGGTGAGCGGCCGGCGTTGCGGGTGCTGGAAGGGGTAGCGACCGCCCCCGCCGATGCTCGCCCGGAGCCTTCACCGGAGGCGCGCTCCGAAACATTGGGCCAGGCCTATATCCGCCAGTACGACCGGATGCGTGCCTTCCTGCTGCGCCGCACCGGCGACCGGCTGGTGGCCGAGGAACTGGCGCATGACGTGTGGATCCAGATCGCCCCGCGCGCGGAGGATCCGGCGATCGAGAACCCCGACGCATGGCTGCGGCGGGTCGCGGTCAACCTCGCGATCAACTGGCTGAAGGCCAATTCCTATCGCGCGGGGATGCTGCGCCACGATGTCGAGCTGGGCGAGGTGGCGGAAGACAGCGTGGAGATGGAGCGCGCGCTGCACGCACGGCGCGGGGTCGAATATTTGACCAGGCTGGTGGACGAATTGCCGCCGCGCCGCCGCGCGGTGTTCCTGCTCTATCGCGGGCGCGGCCTGTCGCTGAGCGAGACCGCGGAGGAGCTGGGCATCAGCATCAAGACGGTGAAAGTACAAATGACAGAGGCCCTCAGGGTCCTGCGCAAGCGGATGGAGGAGGCCGGACTATGGCCCTGAACCAGGTGCCTTACGATGAAACGGCGGAGGCGATCGATCCGCGCGGGAGCTTCGAGGCCTATGAGCCCGGGCCGGAGCACTATCGCGCGGCGGCCGACTGGCTACTGCGCCTGCGCGAGGAAGGGATCGAGACCAGCTCCGCCTTCGAACGCTGGCGCACGGCCGATCCGGCGCATGGCTTCGCCTTCGCCGAGACCGCGGCGATGCTCGCGGCGAGCGCCCAGCCCTCGCGCGCGGTCGGGCCCTATCTCGCGCGCCAGCCGCGCTATCGCCTGCTGCGGCGCTTCGGCAAGATCGCCTCGGCCGCGATCGCCGCCTCGCTGCTGCTGTTCCTCGCCGCCGGCCAGATCGACCGGATCGCCGGGATCGGCGCCGATGCCGCGACGCTCGCGGGCGAGCGGCGCCACCTCGCGATGGCCGACGGGACGCAGATCACGCTCAACACCCGCAGCGCGGTCGACACGACCACCGACGGCGAGTTCCGCGGCGCCCGGCTGCGGCGGGGCGAGGCCTATTTCGAGGTCGCGCACGACCCGGACCGGCCGTTCATCGTCCGCGCGGGCGATGCGAGCATCCGGGTGCTCGGCACCAGGTTCAACGTGCGGATCGACGATGCCGGGCGCACGGTGGTGTCGGTGGTGCAGGGCCATGTCCGGGTCAGCTCGACCAAGGATCCGGCCCGGGTCGCGGATCTGCTGGTCGGGCAGGAAGCGGTGGTTGCGGGCGGAACGGTGCGCAAGCAGGCGGCGGACCTGTTCGTGGTGGAGGCGTGGCGCCAGGGCCAGGCGATCTTCCTGCGCGCGCCGCTGGAACGCGCGGTCACCGAACTCAACCGCTATCGCGATCACTCGATCTACATCCTCAACCGCGACCTGGCCGACGACCGCATCACCGGCGTATTCCCGACCGGCGACCCGCGCCGCGCCGCGCGAATGATCGAGACGACCCTGGGAGTGGAGGCGATCACCCTGCCGACCGGGCAGATGGTGCTGTATTAGGCCCCTTGGCCGCCTGGACAGGCCAGTTGAGGGTTACACATGTGACACTCTGTCCGGCCAGGTGTAACTCAAAAAACCGCCTTGTTTACCAGTCGCTTGAAGCCGAAAATCGACCGAGAGTGACAGATTCGCCGGAATCGAAATCCGGCCACCGGCCGAGAGCGAGCCATGCGGCAGGGTGACACAAGTTACACCCTGTCACCCTCGCTGCGCCGCGATGAGCGAGCAATCGCAACAGCTTGCCGCGGGGCGGACAGGGTGACGCCCGCGCGGAGGATTTTTCCGCTTCGGCGCGGGAAGAACGACGATCGCAAAGAGCCTGCCCAAGAGCCACCGGTTTGCCGGCAGTGCGAGAGGGCACACGGAGCATGGCAGGTCGTGCTGCCTGTAGGAAAGTGGTTTCTCGCCGCACCGGCGCGATAAAAAGGGCGACCCGAGGGCCGCCCTTTCTTGTTTTTTTGTCAACCGCGAATGCCTACCACTTCGCGCGGAGTGAGGCGGTAAAGCTGCGGGGTGTGCCGTACCAGTTGCCGGAACTTACACTGCCCGAGGTCTGGTAATATGTTTTGTTGAAAATATTCTCCAGATTGACCGCAAGCGACCACTTCTCGCTAAAACGATAATCGATCCTGCCGGAAAACACCGCATAGGCCGGGACCGTGAAACGATAGACTTCATAACCGTCCGGGAGGCACGACTGCGCTCCAGTGACGGGGTTTGGCGTGGCCGTCTCGTCCAGGCGCACACAGGTCGTGCCCTCGTTGAAACCCGACGATTGGCCGTTGACGCCTAACGAAACGGCCAGGGCAGAAAGCGCGCCAGTGTGGCCCGCCGCACCGAAATCGTAGCTCGTCCAGACCTTGTAGAGGTGCTTAGGGGTGATCGTGACGATCGGTATGCCGTCGCCGAAACCGAAGCCTTCCTGCTGGTTCTCGCTATAGGTGTAATTTGCCGAGACTTGCCAACCGCGGACGATCTCACCCGTCGCTTCCACATCGATCCCCTTGCTACGCTGCGCTGCGTCCGGACTGGCAATGAAGCAACAGGAGACGCCACCACCAAGATCCTGGTAGCCCGAATAGTCCGGCGGATCGACGAAGCCGAAGCCTTTCCTCCTGACCCGGTAAAACGAAAGCGCAAGATTGAGCTTGCCGTCGCTGGGCGCCCATTTTAGCCCTCCCTCCCAATTCCCGCCGGTGATCGGCGGCAGCGGATTGAGGTCGGTATCGACGTAATAGGCCTGACTCTCGTAGATATCGGTATAGCCGACATAGGCGGTGAGCGCTTTGGTAATCTCGAAAGACAGGCTGACCGGAGGCGGCCAGCTCAGGTCGCTGGCCCCATATGTCGAGCGCGAGCTGCCATAGGAATCCCCGATTTGCAGATCGACGCAACTGCCGGTTGTGGTGGTGCAGAAACTTTCGTAGTTCGCGTCGAACTGATACCGGCTCCAGCGAAGGCCTGTCGTTAGGTGCAGCCGATCGAACGCGGTCAGGCGCAGATTCAGATAGGCGCCGGTCTGAACTGTCGCGAATTCCGAGAAACGCTGGACCGGCAGCGGATTGCGTGGCTCCGTATAGAGCAAATCCAGCGGATCGAAGTCGAACACGTCGATCGGGGGGCCAGATAGGCGGATGCTCCCGACCGGACAAGGCGGAGTGGCGCCGCGACAATAGATCGGTGCCCCCGGATAGGGCTGATACGGCGTAGCCGGACTGCCTCCGATGAGCGAGGCATAGCTGGTCAGCCCGGCTCCATCGCTTCGCACCCGGTTGACGCCGAAGGTCACCTCTTGTCGCTGGCCAAAGATCTCGAACGCGCCGGCGAGCGTCGCTTCGGCCGAGAATTGCCTACCCGAGTAGTCGTTGTAGGTTCCGCCCAGAACGGGCCCCAGATGGTTGGTGGGATTGACCGCACCGGTGCTGTAGCCGATCTTGCGCGCGCTCGATTGCCGATTGTGCGTCGCGTTGAACTTGAGCGTCCATTCGTCGCCGAGCTTCTGCTCTACGCTGCCGAAGATCTCGGTCGTGTCGAAATCCCAGCGGTTCCAGGGGAAGACGAAGGAGGTCGAGCGGGGCAATTCGAGATCGTCGCCATTGAGGTAGCGCGGCAGGCCCCCATACCACGGCACACTGTCCTGCCGCGCGTAGCTGATTCCGCCCGTAACGAGGGTGCGCGGCGTGGCGTCGAACTCCGCGATGCCGTAGATCAGCGTCTTGTTGTCCCGTGCGGTATCATAGAAATGACGATTGTCCTGATAGGTCATCACGAGACGCCCCCGCAGTTTTCCGTCGAGCGCAAGCGGAGAACTCGCGTCCGCGACGACGCGATAGTTCTGCCAACTGCCCGCCTGCGCCTCGATGCTCACCTGCGCATGATCGAATGGCTTCTTGCGCACCAGATTGACCGTGCCCCCGGGGTTTCCATAGCTGCCGAACTGGCCGGCGGCGCCGCGCAGCAGTTCGACGTGGTCGTAGATCGCCATGTCAATCTGAGGATAGAATCCTTGGCCGATCGCGAAGGAAGTCGATAGCGGCGCTCCGCCGTCTATCTGGATACTGGTCACCTCGAAACCGCGGGAATAGAACGTCGTCTCCAAGCTCGTCGCTCCCTGCGCCAGCGAAATGCCAGGCAATTGCGCCATCGCCGTCGTGAAATCCGTCACATTCTGCTGCTCCAGCCTTTCGCTGGTGAGCACCGAAATCGACTGCGGCACATCCTTCAGCGCCTGAGGCACCTTGCTCCCGATCGTCAGCGCACCGCTGGTAAAACTCCCGGTCCCCTCGGTCGCCGTAATGTCCCGCGAGCCGTTGACCCCGTTCACCCCGGCCGTCTGCCCCGCGCCGCCAAAGTAAGGCGAGCCCTGCACGCCCTCGACGCTGACCACGCCGGTCACGCGCTCGCCGTCCGCGCTTGCGCCGCCGATCGTCGCGGTGTTGCCCGAGAGGCTGCCGCCGAGGCCGGTGCCCGCGAGGAGGCGCCCGAGCGCTTCCGCGGCGCTCATCCGGCCGCTGACGCCGGCCGACGTGATCCCGTCGACAAGGCTGCTCGAATAGACCAGCTGGATGCCGGTCTGTGCCGAATAGGCCTGCAGCGCTGCGCTCAGCGGGCCGACGGGGATCGAGAAATTCCGCGCCGCGCTTTCGTCCTGCGCCATCGCCGCGCCCGGCAGCGCCAGCGCCAGCGGCGCGGCACAGGCCAGCAGCAGTGCGATCCGCCCGCACCGGCGACCGCGCGTTTCCCTGTAGCTCATAATTTTCCCCTTGGCTGCAGCAGCCCCCCTCTGGATCCCTCATCCGGGGGGATGTCACAGTAGAGTCATCCGAGATCGGACATGCCTAACCGGTTTAACCGCGCGGCGGGAAAAATATGGCGGAGCGGGCCGGTTCCGGCGGGATCGTCAGTCCGCCGCCCGCACCAGGATCAGCCACGGCAAATGCGTGACCTTCAGCCCCTGGCTGCGCGCGAGCGTATCGACGCCTTCCTCGGCGCGGCCGGGGAACAGCGTGCCGCTGACCAGGCGGCCGCCGATCGAGCGGTCGGTCAGCACGATGCGGCCGTCGTAATAGCGGTCAAGTTCTCGCAGCGCCTGGTCGAGCGGGATCTGGTCGAGCACGATGCGCCCGTCCCGCCATGCGAATTCGCCGGTATGGACCGCGCGCATATGCGGCGAGGGGCCATCGAACGAAGCGGCTTCGCCCCCCGCGAGCCGGGTGGTGCGGGCGCCTTGCGCGACATCGACCAGCCCTTCGCTGACCGCTACAAGCAGGCCCCCCGCCCCGTCGACCGCCCCGTCGCCCCCCCGGTCGACCGCGAACACCGTGCCGACATCGGTGATCGTGGCATCGCCGGCCTCGACCGCGAGGGGCCGGGCATCGCCATGCGCGGCGGCGAGCGCGACGCGCCCGCGCGCGAGCCGGATTGTGCGGTGGTCATCGTCGAAGGCGAGATCGATCGCGCTGTCGCTGTCGAGCCACGCGGTGGTGCCGTCGGGCAGGGTCAGGCGGCGGACCTCGCCCGCGGCGGTCGCGTGATCGTGGAAGCCCGGAAACAGCAGCGCGAAGGCGAGGCCCGCGGCCAGCGCGGTCCCGGCCGCCAGGCGCAGCGGCGCGCGGCGGTATTTGCGCAAGGATGTCCGCGGCAGCTCGGTCCAGACCGCACGCGCCTGCTCATAGGCGCAGCGGTGCTCCGGATCTTCGGCCAGCCACGCGCGCAGCCGGGCGACATCTTCCGGCGAGGGTTCGCCCGAAGTCAGCCGCTCGACCCATTCGGCCGCGGTCGCGGCGATGTCGCCGCGCTGTTCCGGATGCGGCGCTGGCGTCAACGGATCGGCGTGCCCCCTGTGGCGAAAACGGTCTTGGCTATGACAGACGAGCATCGAAATGCCTAACCGGCGATCTCGTCGTCGCCCAGCGCGCGGGCCAATGCGGCCATCGCGCCGCGCATGTGCTTTTCGACCGCCGTGTCGGAAATCGCGAGCCGCGCGGCGATCTCGCGGTTGGTCAGCCCGTCGAGCCGGCGCCATGCGAGGATCTGGCGGGTACGTTCGGGCAGGCGCGCGATCGCGGCATCGACCCGGGCGAGCGCCTCGCTGCCGAGCAGCTGGCGCTCCGGCGTGACTTCGTCGACCGCGGTCCACAGGATCGCGGCATTCGCCTCGCGCAACTGCCGGCGGCGCGTCTCCTGCTTCGAGCGGTTGACCGCGAGGTTGCTCGCGATCCGGAACAGGAACGCCCGGGGATTGCCGACCGGGTGGATCGGGGTCGCCTTCGGAATCGCGAGGAACACATCCTGCACCAGGTCCTCGGCAGTCTGGCGGCAGCGCAGCTGGCGGGTGAGGTAGAGCAGCAGGCGCTCGCGGTTGTCCGTATAGGCCGCTTCCAGCTCGCCCGTGCCGTCGAGCGTCGCACCGGTCACCGCGGCTTCCGCCCGATGGTCCGGTTCGTCTCACTCAGGCTGGAACGGCTTGATGAACCGGGCACTCGACCCCCTGGAATTCGTACTTCCCTCTGGTGATGCGAACGAGTGATGCGCGCGATTGTAGCAATCCCCGCGCACCGGGATGGGACGGTCAGCCCCGCGCGGCGAAGCAATCGCCCACCACGGAATCGTCGCCCAAGGCCTGCACCCTGCGGCGGCAATGCAGCAGAGCGCGCAGCACGTATTTCTCGACCAGGCTTTTCGAGACGCCGAGCTCGGCCGCGATCTCGGCGTGGGTCATCCCCTGCACCCGCGAAAGCACCAGGATCGTGCGGACCTTGGGCGGCAGTTCGGCCAGCGCCTCCTCGATCAGCTCCAGCTCGCTGCGCGCCATAGCGCCGCGTTCCGGGCCGGGCTCGACATCGTCGAACAGATGCGCGCTCTCGCGCAGGATCTCGGCGCGCCGGCCTTCGACGCGGATGTGATCGAGCGCATGGTTGGAGGCGACGCGGAACAGATAGCGGCGCGCCTCGCCGATGGTGCCGCTGAAATCGGTCGCCCGCGCGAGCTTGAGATAGACCTCGCTCGCCATGTCGCCGGCGAGCTGCGGACACGTGACGCGGCGGCGGAGGAACCGTTCGAGCTGCGGGCGCAGTTCGACGAAGATCCGGCCGAGCCCGGTGGGGCCGGTTATATCCGCGCTGGCGGCGCCGGTGTTGCTTATCGCCATGTCGCATTCCTCCTCTCTGGGAACGAGCGAGCCGCCGCCGTGAAGCAAATCGTTCCGCCGCAAGTGCTCATTCGCTCGCGCCGCCCGGCCGCGCGAGCGCGAGCAGCACCCGGACCAGCAGCAGCCTGACCTCGTCTTCCGCCATGCCCAGTTCGCGCGCGATCTCGGCGTGGCTCTTCGCCTGCAGGCGGCTGAGGATCAGTATCCGCCGCTCCACGGGCTTCAACCCGCGCACCGCCATATCCAGCCGCGCCGCCTCGCCCGGCGGCAGGCGCACGGGTGCATCTTCACCGATGAAAGGGCCGCTGCTCATCCTAGGCTGCGGCGATCATTCCGCCGGCACTTCGGCCGGAGGCCCGGCCTCGAGCCCCGAAGCGGAGCGGTTGACCACCATCCGGTCGTGCAGGCGATGGATGATGGTGCTGCCGGTGCGTTCGAACAGGAACGGAAACAGCGCGTGGATGAAGCAGGCGAGGCACGCTGCCAGCATCGCGCCGGCGAAACCGCAGGCGTGGCGCAGATGCGCCAGGTAGCTTTCCCCCACACTCGCCGGATGGCTTCCGAACAATCTCCACCACATCGGCGCCTCCATCCCGAGAAAGAAGGGAGTGTGGTTGCGATTGCGATCAAATGCCTTGCAAATCGTTTCTCAACCAAACGCCCAGACACAATCTTCATTTCGGAAATCGCCGTGCCGCGCAAAAATCTTGATTCAATCGACCGCAAGATACTGCGAATCTTGCAGGCCGACGCAACCTTGTCACTCGACCGTATCGCCGAGGTCGCGAACCTCTCGGCCACCGCCTGCTGGCGGCGGATCCGCCGGATGGAAGAAGATGGGGTGATCGAGGCGCGCGTAACACTGCTGTCGCAGCGCGCGCTCGGGCTCGCGCTGACCGGATATGTGATGATCCGGACCGACAACCACAGCGACGAGTGGCTCGAGCGGTTCGCTGCCCTGATCCAGTCGATGGAAGAGATCGTCGAATTCCACCGGATGACCGGCGACGTCGATTATCTGCTGAAGATCGTCGCGCCCGACTTGGAGAGCTACGACCAGCTCTATCGCAAGTTCATCCGCATCCCGGGCATCCGGGACGTGAGCGCGAGCTTTTCGATGGAGCGGATCAAGGGCACCACCGCCCTCCCGCTCGTCTTCAGTTAGGCGATCCTCCGGTCAGTTGCCGGAGTGCTCTTCCTCATAGGCCTTGGCCTTGGTGATGAAATCATTCAAATCGGTGATCATCCCGTTGGTCTTCTGCGCCGCCGCCTGCGCGGTCTGGAGCGACTGCTCCGCCAGGCTGCGCTGCGCGGTGATCGCCTTCGACATGCAGTCGATATAATCCTGCGCCTGCTTCATCTGCGAAGACATCACGGTGGGCGTCACCGTCGGGCTGTTGATGAACACCGGCTTCGAACAGGTTGCGTCGGCCGCCGCCGCGGGCAACGGTTCGGCGGCAGCAGCGGCCGCGAGAATAATCGTCAGGATCATGTGTTCGATATCCGCCTGTGGTCTGCCGCTGATCAGCGGCGCTTTTTAACGAAGTACTGGATCGGCACGACCCGTACGATCTGATCGCCGACGACGCTCGCGGGTGGGACAGGATAGGGGCTTGCCCGCTTCGCGAGGGCGAGGGTCTCGCTATCGAGCACGCTGAAACCGCTGCCGGTCTTGATCGAGGACGAGATCATCCGGCCCTTGCGATCCATCACCAGGCGCAGATAGACGACACCCTGCTGGCCGGCGCTCTGCGCCTGCGCCGGATAGCGCTTGTTGCGCTCGAGCCGCGCGAGCAGCTGCCCTTCCCAGGCCTGCGCTGCGTCGGACGGCGGGGCCGCGTTGCTGCCTTCGACCGGCGCTTCGCTCTTGTCCTTGGGCGGCGCCGGAACCGATTGGGGAGCGGTGGTCTGCCGCGCTTCCTTGGCCACCACCTGCGAATCCTGCGGCTTGATCTCCTGCTTCACCGGCAGAGCGAAATCGGGCTTCAGCGATGAATCCACCTGCGGCGGCGGATCGAATTTCATCCGATCGAGCGGCTTGGGCTTGGGCGCCGCCTCGACTTGTTGCGGACCCGGCGGAATCTCGCTTGTCGGCACCGGCGGCGAGGCTGGCATCACCGACAGTTCGACCACCATCGCGGCGGGCGGCGGGGCTTCGTCATGATGGCCGAACGACCAATTGACCAGCAGCGCCCCGGCGATCAGGCCATGCAGCCCCAGCGAAGCCGCCATCGCCCAGGGCAGGCGCTTCGGATTGGTGAGCACCGGCATCTCGAAGGTTTCGGCTTGCCGTTCGGCATCCGAAAGACGGGAGGCAGGGCGTATCTCGGGCATTGGCTTGTTCATGTGTGATGCACCGCTGGACTTCGGAATGGGCGGCAAATCCCGTGCAATAATTGCCTTCTGCAACATCGAACCGGATACAGCCGTGGTCATTCCGTCTAGCCCCCCGTACCGTCGTCGGTCACAAGACCGACCTTGAGAAATCCTGCTTTGCGCATCTCGTCCATCAGGCCCATCAGATCGCCGTAAGGAACGTTCTTGTCCGCGCGCAGCAGGATGCGTGCCTGCTTGTCGCCCTTGGTCGCCCGCTCCAGCTCTGGCCCCAGCGCGCCGCGGTCGATCTGGCGATCTCCCAGCGACAGCTTGAGGTCGCTCTGCAGGCTGAGGAAGATCGGTTCGGTCTGCTCGGGCGGGGTTTCGGTGGTCGAAACCGGCAGATCGAGCGGGACGGTGACGGTCGCGAGCGGCGCGGCGATCATGAAGATGATCAGGAGAACCAGCATCACGTCGATAAACGGCGTGATGTTGATGTCACTCATCTCATCCATTTCGTCGCTGTCGCTGCCAAGCTTGATGGACATTCCGCTGTCTCCTTGCCCGGCCCGCTATCTCAGACCGCGACCTTGAGGTGGCTGACTTGCGCATGCTCCACCTCGCGGCTTACGAGACAGGCAACCCGCGCGGTCATGTTGTGGAGATAGCGGCGGAAGACCGCCATCTTGCGCGAGAATACGTTGTACAGCAGCACCGCGGGGACCGCCGCGACCAGGCCAAGCGCGGTGGCCAGCAGGGCCTCGGCGATGCCGGGCGCGACGACGGCGAGATTGGTCGTCTGCGCCTGCGAGATGCCGATGAAGCTGTTCATGATGCCCCAGACCGTCCCGAACAGGCCGATGAAGGGAGCGGTCGCGCCAATCGACGCAAGCACGCTGAAGCCGGATCGCATCGACTGGATCGCATCGGTCTCAAGCGCCGCGAGGCGGACCGAGACGCGATCGGTCATCGCATCGCTCGAACGGGTGTTGGAAAGATCGAGGCTGTCGGCGATCTCTTCCCTGACGATCCCGACGATGGCGACGCTGACACCGCAGGAAAGCGGCCCGACCCCGTCGAGAAGCTTCGCTGCCGCGAGCTTTTTCTGATCGGCTTCCATCGCCCGCATAGCCTTCCGGAATTCTACGTATTTGGCAATGCAGATTCCCCAGGTCGTGATCGATGCGCCGAGCAGGATCAGCATCACCAGCTTCACCACCCAATCGGCGTTCAGGAACATCGACCATGCAGTCATTCGCGCCGGCGTGATCGGCTCGGCCGCCGCTGCGGCGGCGATCGCCGGCGCGGAGAGAAACGCAGTCATCAGGAGGGCAGGCACGGTCAGGTATCGGCGCATGTCTTCAAACCTCAGCCAGGTCCGAACTCTCGCCCGGATCGCTTCATTCAAGTTTCAAACGAGTGACGGAATTCGGAATCGCAACCAGATTGAAAGAATTCGCATGGTCGGCCCGGGGGATGCGACGAACGGCCGAGATCAAGTTCACGCGGGCTTAAAATGCGCGTGAAATCAATACTTTCGACGGATCGAACGCTTTAGCGCAGAATCTTGAGCGGCCCTACTTGGGTCAGTCGCAGCCCCTGCGAGGAGGCCAGCGCCGTCAGCCAGCTGTCGGTGCGCTGCAGATCGATCACCGCGTTGATGCGGCGCTGGGCCGCCTCGCCGTTGAGCAGCACGATCTTCCCGCTCTCGTAGCGGTCGAGTTCCTCGAGCACCTCGCCAAGCGGCTTGTTTTCCATGATCAGGCGGCCGCGCATCCAGGCCATCGCCAGCGTGGAATCGACCGCGCGCATGCTGCCGAGCCCTTCGGCACCGAAGCTGATCTGGCGATCGCGCACCAGCGTTTCGCTGCGCGCTCCCGACGTCACTTGCACCCGCCCCCGCGACACGGTGACGACCACGCGGCCGTCGTCCTGTTTGCGCACGCTGAAAGCGGTGCCCAGCACACGCACCACACCGTTGCCGGCCGAAACCACAAACGGGTGGGCCGGATCGTGCTTCACATCGAAATAGGCCTCGCCGCGGGCGAGCGACACGTGGCGTCCGCCATGGGCGAAATCGGTGCCGAGCGCGGTTCCGGGGCCCATCGTAACTTCACTGCCGTCCGCGAGATGGACATCGCTGCGTACCGACTGGCCGGTAACCTGGTCATATTGCCAGACGCGGAAATACTGAACGCTTGCCGTCGCCACCAGCGCGAGCGACGCCGCCATCGCAGCATATCGCGCCATCCGCGGGAAATGCAGCCCGACGCCGCGGCCCGAGGCAGGATCGGGCGCGGCGTTCGGCCAGCCCGCCGCTTCCTGTTCCTCGAGGATCGGACCCAGCCCCAGCCACAGGCGCCGTGCGCGATCGTAGGCTTCGGCGTTCTCGACGTCCGCGTTCCACAGCGCAAACTCGTGCGCGTCGTCCTCGCTCGCGTCGCCCGAAGTCAGGCGCACGACCCAGCCCAGCGCCTCTTCTTCAGAGTCGCGATTGGCGGCGCCTAGCCGAAAGGTGTCCGATGGATAGTGGCTCATGTCTGCTATACGAGTGAATGCGCGAAAAATATCAATCGAGCCTGTCGAGCCCGCCCAGCGCGTTGCGGCACTCCAGGAGTGCTTGCAGGACATATTTGTCCACCAGGCTTTTCGACACTCCCAATTGGTCGGCCACTTCCTTGTGGCTCATCCCATAAAGTCGCACGAGGACGAACATCTCGCGAGTGCGCTTCGGCAGTTTCGCGAGCACGGCCTCGATCTGTTTGGCCTTGTCTTCCGCCAGCGCATAGGCCTCTGGCGAACCGGCGTGCTTATCGTAGGTTTGATAGACGGATGCAAGATCGCCGAGGATCGCTTCGCGCCGTCCTTCCACCCGCTCATGATCGATTGCGTAGTTCGAGGCCATCCGTAGCAGATAGGCGGTCGCCTCCCTACGGTCGGGAAAGTCGAGTTCGACCCGGCGGCACTTCATGTAGATGTCCTGCACCAGATCGCCCACGACATCGACCGAGCGCACCCGGCGGCGGACGACCCGCTCCAGATCCTTGCGCGCTTCGAGAAACACGCTCTCAAGCGTTATTCGCCCCGCATCGATTTGGACAATTTTCTGCATCGCCGTCGCGTGATGTCCCACCCGCAGACGGCACCGGGAGATGCCGGTCCATGCTGCACTGCACTATTGATGCCTTGATTTTGTCATCTGTCAAGCGACGGCCGGACGCCGCTCGGGCCCCGCATCCATTTGGCGCGGTACGTGTTTTCCCGACGGATTTGTTTTGCAATTCCAACGCCTCTCCATCGTTGAGACCGCAGAGGAACATTGCGGGCGGTTCCGAACTCCGGGGGATGCAGTGAACAATTCGAAGCCACCACTGCTGGTCCTGCTGGTCGCGGCCGCCGGAGCATGTCTGCCATCGGGCTGCGGGTCCGCGGAACCGCACAAATCGGGCTTCGAAGAGCCGTTCGGCTTCACCGAACTACGCCAGATGACCGCCCCGATCGGAGCGATGAAGGCACCGGACGCCGCTGCTGTGTCCCGGTTGCAAGGCCGGGGCCCGCGGGTCGCGGAGCTCTACAAGGACGCTCTGGCGCGGTTCGAAAGCATTTATGGCGACGGCGTCGGCCCGGCCCGGGAATCGCCCGACTTCCTCGGCTGCAAGGCGGTCTTCCGCCAAGTCGCGGGCGACATCCAGCAACTGCCGATCGCCGACACCGACCTCGGTGTGGAGGCCACCTGGAAAGGGCTCCTGCGTTGCCGCAAAGTCGCCAACCAGTGGTCGGGCCCGGCCGAAATGGCCACTTTCGGCAACGATCTGGAGGCGATGACCGAAGGTTCCATGCTGGTGCTGAGCTATGCCGCCACCGCATCGCAAATGCCTGCGGGGCGGGCGCACTACCTCGAAGCGATCGCGTTCGACGCGGGCCGAAAATCGGCCAACTGACCAGCGGCGAACCCTTCGGCAATTGAACCCAATATGGGTTCGATCGAAGTCCGCCACCGCCGATCAGCGTGCAATTGTAATAATCTTATAGCGGTGAGCAACTTTGCCCCGGCATTACTCGCCCACCGGAACCGAAATCTTCTCGCCCCGCTTTTCGCGGGCAGCGCCGAGCGGCTGAATCGCCGAGAGTTCGATCCCACCCGAATCAAGCACTTCCCAAGTGCCGCCCACATTCAGCTTCAAAGCCCGGTCATGAAAGCGCAGGATCGTCTCGCGGTGGCCGACGCTGACGAAGGTGACGCCGCTGTCGATCAGCGTCTGATAGAGCCTCGCCTCGGTCTGGATGTCGCAGGCGCTGGTGGATTCGTCGAGGAACACGAAGCTCGGCCGCGACAGCAGGATCCGCGCGAACGAGATGCGCTGCTGCTCGCCGAGCGAGAACACCTTGCTCCAATCGCGCTGGACGTGCAGCCCGCCGGCCTTCTCGATCAGTTCGGGCAGGCACACGCGCTCCAACACCGCCTGCAGGTCGGCATCGGAAGTGTCGTGCCTGCCATGCGGATAGAGCAGCTGCGCCCGCAAATCGCCCAGCATCATGTAGGGCTTCTGTGGCACGAACATCATGTCGCCGGGCTGCGGCATCACCATGCTGCCTTTCCCGCGCGTCCACAGGCCGGCCATGGTGCGCAGGATCGAACTCTTGCCGACCCCGGTCTGGCCGACGATGATCAGGCTCTCGCCCGGCTCGACCGCGAGCGACACGTGCTGCGCCAGCTTCTGCTCGCCGCCGGGGGTTTCGAAGCACACGTCGCGCAGTTCGATCCGGCCGTCGCGCTCGATCGTGATATGGAGGTCGTCGCGGTTGCGGTGCGCCTCGATCTCATCGAAGCGCTCGACGATCTGCGACATGCGGACGGTCTGCGGCGCGAGGCTGGTCAACATCGGAATATATTGCTGCAGCTGCTGGATCGAACTGCGCAACTGGGAGGCGGCGCCGGTCGCGAGGGCGATGATGCCGAACTCGATCTCTCCCCTGAAATACAACGGGTAGAGCAACAGGAGCGGTGCGAATGCCCAGATATACTCGAACAGGTGCATCGCCAGGCCGGTCCACAGGTTGTAATAATAGATGCCCATCTTCCGCTTGATTACGCGGCGGATACGGCCCTGGACCTGTTTTTCCTCCATGTCCTCGCCCCGAAAGAAGGCGATCGTCTCGGCGTTGTCGCGCACCCTCAGCAGACCGAAGCGAAAGTCGGCATTGGCCGCCACCAGATCGAACTGCTTGCGGATCAGCGGCCAGTTGATCGCGGTCTGCAGCGCAAGGCCGACGATGGAATAGATGACCACGAACCAGGTCATGGTCATCGTGACCTGACTCAGCAGGATGCCGCCGGTCGCCAGGGTCAAAAACGTGCTCAGCACCTGGGTCGGAAAGCCGATCACCGCGGCGACGAAGGGTTCGACATTGGTCTGGATGCGCTCGTCCGGATTGTCGATATCGTCCTTCATCGAGATATCGTAATACGTCTTGTTCTTGAGATAGCGGCCGACCAGCCAGTCGGTCATCCAGCGATACCACTGCATCTGCATCAGCTGATTGAGCAGGCCGAGAAGCTGATCATATACCCATCTGCCCAACTGCAGCAGAACCAGCAGCCAGAACAGAGCGCTCCACTGGGTCTCATCCTTGGCCACGAGCACGTTGGCCTGCTGCGCGGTCATTTGCGCGACGGTGTAGTTGTAATAGGCCCAGAGCGGACCGATCAGGATGGTAAAGGCCATCAGCACCCAGGACTTCCAGTGGCGCTTATCCGACCAGTAAGGTTTGGTCAGTTTCCAGATGCGGCGCGCCAGGCGTCCGTCGATCCGGTAATCCTTGGGATCGACCCTTACTCCGATGACTTCAGACATGGAAAATCACGCGTCCAATCGAGATTTGAATTCTCTCAAAGAACGAGCGCGAAGGCCCTCAATCGCAACCGGGGCGCCCGAAAAACCGGGCGCGCTCGGATCAATATCCCTGAAACGACTTCAAGCCCAACTCGAAACCGGGCTTGTCCTGGCGGGCGAAATCCTCGCCCTCGCGCCAGATCTTCAACCCGGCATCGCGGTCCCCCTGGCCGACCACCTTGGCGCCGATCATCACGATCCCGGTGGAGGCGAAACGCGCCAACGCGGCCGCCTTCTCGCCGCCCTTCTTCGCCTGATCCCGGCACGAATGGAGCTGCGCGAGCAGCTTTTCGCGCGCCGGGGCGGAGGCCGCGGCATCGCCGCCGCTGCTCTTCTGCCAGGCGCTGACCTCGCCGAAAGTGGCGCGGCACGATTTGAACAGGGAGCTCTGCGGGTCGGCATCCTTGTCGCTGTCGAGTTTCTCGAGCAATCCGTCATAAGTCGCGCGGAAGGTGCCGGATTGCCCATCGGCGTAGTCCTGCCGCAGCTCTTCCTTCTGATAGCCGTAGCGCTGCTGCGTGGGCATCGAGCTTTCCAGCGAGGCATAGCGGTCGCCCGCATTGGCCGCGTCGCGATCCTTCATCTGCTGCGCGAAATCCTTGTTCGGCGCATCGTCGCCGCAGCCCGCGATGAGAAGGGCCGCGGCCAGAATCAACGCACCACGAATTGCACCCACGCCTAAACCTCCGTCTTTCGTAGCGGGGACGATCCCCGTTCTCTGACGAGAACGAGCGGGCGAAGGGCATTTTGCAAAGCGGACGCGGAAAATCGCGGACACGGAGGCGGGCCGCTGCCGGGCCTCTTCAGTGTTACACATGTGACACTCTGTCCGCCCCCGCGTAACCCAAAAAACCGCCTTGTTTATCAGTCGCTTAAATCCCGAAATCGACCGAGAGTGACAGATTGGCCGGAATCGAAATCCGGCCACGGCCGAGAGCGAGCCAAGCGCCAGGGTGACACAAGTTACACGCTGTCACCCTCGCCGCGCCGCGATAATCTGGGCAATTGCAACGGCTTGCCGCGCGGCGGACAGGGTGACGCCTGCGCGGGAAGAACGACGATTGCAAAGAGCCTGCCGTGAGCTGCCGCCGCGTCGGCAGCGCTGGCGAACATGCGGAGCATGGCAGGTCGCGCTGTCTGTAGGAAAGCGATTTTCTCGCCGCGACGGCGCAAAAAAAAGGACGACCCGAGGGCCGCCCTTTTTGTCTTTTCCCTGACCACGAAGGCCTACCACTTGGCGCGGAGCGATGCGGTGAAGCTGCGCGGGGCGCCGTACCAGTCGCCGCCGGTCACGCCACCGCTGACGGTCTGGTAGTAGGTCTTGTCGAAAATATTCTCGAGATTAAGCGCAAGCGACCATCTGTCCGAAAGACGATAGTCGATCCTTGCGGAAAACACCGCGTAAGCCGGTACGGTGTAGGAATACTCATAACTGCCTCCATCTCCACAGGTCGCGAAGCCCGTGGTCGGGTCGGTTACGATGAACGCGTCCTCGCAACCGTCTCCCTTGTAATATCCCGAAGATTGGCCGTTCACCCCGATCGAAACAGCAAGGCCGCCCAACACACCTTGTTTGCCGGCCGCCCCGAAATCGTAGCTTGTCCAGAACTTGTAGAGATGCTTCGGCTGGATCGAGAGCAGCGGCGTGCCGCTCGCCGTCCCGAAAATACTGCCTTCGCGCTTGTTCTCATTATATGTGTAGCTGGCCGAAACCTGCCAGCCGGGCAGCACTTCGCCGGTCAGATCGAGATCGATGCCCTGACTTTTGTAGAAATGCCCCGGATCGGAAACAAAGCAGCAGGTATGATATGCATCCGGTCGATAAGGGCGCACCTGTCCGTCGTTCAGGACAAGGTAAATTTGCCCTCCCTCAACATAAATGCTTTTGTAGCCCAGCGTTCCAAAGCCGGACTGCTTGATCCGATAGGCGGCGAGTGAAAGATTCAGACGCCCTCCACGCGCGGCCCACTTGAAGCCTCCCTCCCAGTTCGAACCGGTAACCGGAGCGATTGGCTTGAGATTCTCGCCAAGCGAGGTCGCCTGGCTTTGATAGATGTCCGTGTAGCCGACATATGCGGTAAGCTGCTTCGTGATATCGAAGGACAGGTTGACCGCGGGAGGCCAGCTGAAGTTGCTGTCGCTATAGTGCGTGCTGGTCGTGCTCGATACATCGCCGATCTGCTCGCTTGCGCAACTGCCGCTGGCATCGGTACAAAGGTCTTCGATGACACTGTCGTAGCTGGTTCGGCTCCAGTGGATACCCGTCGTCAAGTGAACCTGTTCAAATGCCGTGAGCCGCAAATTCAGATAGCCGCCGGATTGAACGGTATCCAACTTCGGGGAGCGCTGGAACGGCAGCGAATTGCGCGGCTCCGTGTATAGCGGGTTGGCAGGATCGAAATCGAATACATCTATGGGCGGCCGCGCCGGCGTAATCGAACCTGCGGGGCAGGGATCGCCGTAGGGCGCGTAGCAATATTCGGGCCCGCCCGGATAGGGCTGGTAAGGCATCGCCGCTGAACTGTCGATCAGCGTGCCATACCCGGTATACCCGCCGGAGTTGCTGTCTACCCGACTGGCCCCGATGGTCACTTCCTGTCGCTGGCCGAACAATTCGAATGACCCGTTCACGGTCGCCTCGGCCGAAAACTGCTTGCTCGCGAAGTCCGTGTAAAGGCCCGCGATCATTGGACCGGTGTCATTCTCCGGATTGACTGCGCCGATGCTGTAGCCGACCTTTTGAGTGCTGGTCTGACGGTTATAGGTAAGATTGACCTTGGCGGTCCAATCGTCGAACAGCTTCTGCTCCATCCCACCGAAAATCTCGGTCGTATCGAAATTCTGGCGATTCCAATCGAAGCAGAGACAGGTCGAACGTGGCAGGTGGAGCTCTGCGCCGGTCTGGTAACGCGGCAGTCCGTTCATCCACGGAACGCTGTCCTGCTTGGTGTAATCGGCACCGACAGTGAGCAGCGTAGTAGGCGTCGCATCTAGTTCTGTGATGCCATAAAGGAGGACCTTGTTGTCCCGCGCCGTGTCGTAGAAGTGGTCATTATCCTGATAGGTCATCACCAGCCGACCACGCAACGCGCCGTCCAGTGCGAGCGGTGAGGTTGCATCGGCCACGACACGATAGCTTTGCCAGCTGCCCAGCTGGGCATCGATCATGAATTGCGGATGGTCGAGCGGCTTCTTGCGAACAAGATTAACTGTACCGCCGGGGTCGCCGTAGAAATTGAACTGCCCGTCGGCTCCACGCAAAATTTCAACGTGATCGTAAATAGACATGTCGATCTGTGGGTCGAAGCCGGTCGCGGAACTAACCAGCGGAGCACCGCCATCGACCTGGAAACTTTGGATCGCAAATCCGCGTGAATAGAACGTATTTTCCAGACTGGTCGAGCCTTGCACCAAGGTTACGCCCGGCAACTGCCGCATCGCTTGGGTAATGTCCGTGATATTCTGCTGCTCAAGCCTTTCGCTGGTCAGTACCGAAATCGACTGCGGTACATCCTTCAGCGCTTGCGGCACCTTCGACCCGATCGTCAGCGCGCCGGAGGTAAAACTCCCGGTCCCCTCGGTCGCCGTGATATCCCGCGAACCGTTCACCCCGTTCACCCCAGCCGCCTGCCCGGCCCCGCCGAAGTACGGCGAGCCCTGCACACCTTCCACGTTCACCGCGCCGGTTACCACCTCACCGTCGGCACCGCTCGCGCCCTCGATCGTCACCACGCCGCTCTTGAGCCAGCGCCAGCTCAGGCCGGTGCCCGAGACCAGCCGGTCGAGCGCCTGGCCGAGCGGCATCGTGCCGGTGACCGCATTGCCGGCCACGCTGGCGGTGGTGTCGCTGTCGAACACGATCTGCACCCCGGCCTGCTCGGACAGGGTCAGCACGCCCTGCGACAGGCGCCCCGCGGGAATGGAGAAGCTGCGGCTCTGCTGCTGTGCGCCACCGTCGCCTTGGGCGGCGGCCGGAGCGAGCGGCAGGGTGGCGAGAATGGTGGCGGAAAGCAGGTAAGCGAAATATCTCGTCTTCATGTCTGGCCCCTGTGATCGGCGCGATCCCAGCGCCTGTGACGGGGAGACGCATCAGGCCCGGCCAGCAATTAGCAGGTGCAACAAAAATTTCACATTGGCGTGTTGGCGAGCGGAACGCGGCGGCTCAGCGCGCGGTCACGAACAGCCACGGACCCACGCGGCGGCCCTGTGCGGCAACCCGGGCGAGCACCGCGTCGCGCGCGGCGGCCGGATCGGAAAGGTCGACCACGCCGGTGATCCGCCGGCCGGCCAAGGCGCCGTCCAGCAGCACCGGCCTGCCCGCGCCGTAGCGCGCGAGATCGCCGAGGATGTCCTCCAGCCGCTGGTCCACGAACTGCAGCCGGTGCTGGCGCCATGCGGCGACGCCCGGCGCCGCCTCGACCGGGCGGCTGCGGCCCGCACCGTCGAAGCGCGCCGCCTGGCCCTGCCCCAGTTGCAGCGCCCGTCCTCCCCCTGTGGTCAGTTCGACGCGGCCCTGCGACACCGCGACTTCGCCGCCCTGGCTGCGTTCCGCCACTTCGAAGGCAGTGCCGATGTCGCGCACCTGCGCATTATCGAGCGCCACAGTGAACGGCCGCGCCTCGTGCACCACATCGAACCAGGCGCGGCCCTTCAACAGGCGGATGCGGCGGCTGCCCGGATCGATCGCCACGTCGATCGCGCTGTCGGCATCGAGCGCGACCCTTGTGCCGTCGGCCAGCGTCAGTTCGCGCAGTTCTCCTGTGCCGGTGCTGGCATCGGCGACCGCGGCGATCCAAAGCCCGGGGGCATTGAGCGCGAGCACCAGCGCCAGCGACGCCGCGACGGCCCCGCTTGCCCCGCGCCATTTGCGCGCCGTGCGCGAGGCGGGAAGAACATCGGACGCTGGAAGCGGGGGCGTCACCTCGTCGAGGTCGGCCCACAGGCTTTCGATCTCGGCATAGGCGCGCTCGTGGGCCGGATTCTCATCGAGCCACAGCATGAAGCCCTCGGTCTCGGCGACGCCGGCTGTATCGTCGCGCAGGCGCGCGAACCATTCCAGCGCGGCCGCGGCCGCCGGATCTTCCGGCAGGAAACCGCCTTCGGGATCGTGGTCTTCAGGGCTCATGAGTGGGAAGACGCACGAGCGCGGGCGAAGCATTAGCCGGGCCGTCGATTTCCCGATGCGCGCGCATCGCCTCTCGGCACAGGGCCAGCGCCTTCACCATATGCACCATCACCGTGTTCTTCGCGATGCCGAGCTGCTCCGCGATCTCCGAATAGCTCCTGCCCTCGTATTTGTGGAGCCGGAATACTTCGCGGGTGCGCGGCGGCAGCGCCTCGACCGCGGCCGCCAGCACGGCCAGTTCCTCGCGCGCCAGCAGCACCGCATCGGCCGCCGGGCATTCATCCGCGATCCCGGCCAGCGCATCCTCGCCGGCCGCATGGCGCAGCTTCGCGCGGCGGGCATGATCGATCACCAGATTGCGCGCGGTCGCGAACAGCCACGCGCGCGGATTGAGCAGCGTGGCATTGTCCGGCAGGCCCGCCGCCCTGAGATAGGCTTCCTGGGTCAGATCCGCGGCGAGCGCCGGATCGCCGACGCGCCGCGTCAGGAACGCGGCAAGCTCGTCCCAATAGATCTCGATCCCTTGTGCTGCAGCTGCTGGCGGCATGGCTTCCCCGCTCGTTCCCTGGCTTGAACGAGCGGCGGGAGGCCGTGTAGCAACCGCGCGGGCTCAGGCCGCTATCCCGTAGCTGTCGAGCAAGGCGCGCGGATCGGGATCGCGCCCGCGGAAGGCGGCGAAGTTCTCGGCCGCGGTGCGCGTGGCCCCGCGCGACAGGATTTCGCCGCGCAGCGCTTCCCCGGTTTCCGGCGAAAGCCCGCCCGCCTCGCGGAACCGGCCATAGGCGTCGGCCGAAAGCAGTTCCGCCCACAGATAGCTGTAATAGCCGGCCGAATAGCCCCCGGCGAAGATATGGCCGAAGGAGTGCGGGAAGCGGTGCCAGGCCGGCGCGTCGATCACCGCCACCTCGCCGCGCACCTGGGCGAGCGTTTCGAGCACGCGGCCGCCCGCGGAAGGATCGTAATCGCGGTGGAGCCTCAGATCGAACAGTGCGAATTCCACCTGACGGCACAGCCTCAGGCCCGACTGGAAATTGCGCGCGGCGGTCATCCGGTCGAACAATTCGCGCGGCAACGGCTCGCCGGTTTCGACATGGCCGGAGAGCATCCACAGGCCGCTATGGTCCCACGCGAAGTTCTCCATCAGCTGGCTCGGCAGCTCGACCGCATCCCATTCCACCCCGCTGATCCCGCCGATCGACGGATAGTCGACCTCGGTCAGGATGTGATGGAGCACATGGCCGAATTCGTGGAGGAAGGTCACCACGTCGTCGTGGCGCAATGTCGCGGGCTTGCCGCCGCTGGGACCGGCGAAATTGCAGGTCAGGAACGCGACCGGCAGATGCGCCTGGCCCAGCCCCGCGAAGCGCTGGCGGCATACGTCCATCCACGCCCCGCCGCGCTTCCCGTCGCGCGCGAACAGATCGACATAGACTCCGGCGATGGTCGCTCCGGCGCGGTCGAGCACATCGTAATAGCGCGCCTGTTCGTGCCACACGGGCACGTCGTTCCGCTCCGTGAAACGGATGCCGAACAGCTTCTCGATCAGGCCCATCGTGCCGGCGATCACCGTGTCGGCGGGGAAATAGGCCCGCAGCGCCTCGGCATCGAGAGCGAACGCGTCGCGCCGGACGCGTTCCGAGACGTAGGCGACGTCCCACGGTTCGAGCTCAGCGATCCCCAGCGCCGCCGCCGCCTCGCGCAGCTGCGCCAGATCCGCTTCGGCCGGAGCCCGCGCCTGTCCCGCGATGCCGAGAAGGAAGCACTCGACCTCGTCCGGCGACGGCGCCATCTTGGTCGCGAGCGAGCGTTCCGCGCTCGAAGCGAAGCCGAGCAGCCGTGTCGCCTCGTGGCGCAGCGCCATGATCCGTTCGATCCGCGCGCCATTGTCGTATTGCCCGGCGTGCGGGCCCTGATCCGAAGCGCGGGTCACGCTCGCTTCGTAGAGCTGGAAGCGCAGCGCGCGCGAAACCGCGTAGGTCATCACCGCCTGGACATCCGGCCCTTTGATCCCGATCCGCCAGCCGTCTATCGCGGCCTCCGCCGCCGCGGCGCGGAAGCGAGCCACATCGCCTTCCGGGATTCCTTCGATCATCGCCGCGTCGGTCACGTCGACATGGAACGCATCGGTCGCGTCGAGCACCGCGTTGGAGAAATCGGTGCCAAGCTGCGCCAGCTCGATCGCGACCTCGCGGAACCGGTCGCGCTCCTCGCCGTCGAGGCTCACGCCCGACAATTCGAAGTCGCGCAAGGCCAGCGCCCGCAGGCGGCGCTGCGGCACGGTCCATTCCTCTTCGCTCTCGCCCCAGCGCGCGGCGACGATCGCATCGTAGAGCGCGCGGTTCTGGCTGACCCACATGCCGTGCTCGGTCAGTACCTGGTGCGCTTTGGCATAGGCATCACGCAGCGCCGGCGTGTCGGCCACCGAATGCAGGTGCCCGATCGGGCTCCACATATGCGCCAGCTCGAGATCGGCCGCCTCGCGCGCCAGCAGCACGCTCTCGAAATTGCGCTCGTTGCTTTCGCAGATCCGCTCGATGGCTGCGCGGTGAAGCGCGACCGCATCGGCCAGCTGCGGCTCGATCGATGCGGGCACGATGCGATCGAACGGCGCGAAATCGCTGCGCTGTATGGCGGGGGCGGCAGCGGCGGCGGGAAGATCGTTCACGAAAATACTCCTTGCGCGGCCGATCGCCCGCTTCATCTGGAAACGAACCGCAAGCCGCCGGGCCGCAAATAGCAAATTGCGGCAAATCGGACTGAAATATCGACCCGCCTCGCTCGTTTCTTCTGCAACGTTGGAAACGGACAAGATGGCGCGAGACAGCGAAGCAGATGACAGGCGCTACGATGCCGGCGGCACGACGCCCGACGGGCAGCTGCTGCCCTTCGCCAAGGCGCTTGGGCGCGAGCTGCGGATGCGGTCGGAACTCGATCCGCTGCTCGACGATGCACGCTGGATGATCCTGCTCGACATCTATCTGGCGATGGGAGAGGCGCGCGAGATCCCGTTCATGAGCGCCGCGCATGCGAGCCGCGTCGCGGTGTCGACCGCGCAGCGCTACATCCACGAGATGATCGACGCCGGGCTGATCGAACAGCACCGCTCCGGCGCCGACCAGCGCATCACCCATGTCAGCCTGACCGGAGCCGGCATCGGCCTGGTCCAGAAGATGCTGTCCGATGCAGCCGCGCTGCGCGCGCGCCGCTGAAGGAAGAAAGACCGCCCATGCTCGAACGCCTGCTGATCTACCGCCTGTGCAATCTGTCGCGCGGCATCCGCCAGATCGCCGCCCGCGACATTCTCGCGCCGCTCGATCTCGATCTGCGCGACTGGTTCGTGCTCGCCGCGGTGGGCGAACTCGGTTCGTGTCCGCAGCGCGATGTCGCCCGGCGAATCCAGATGGACAAGGTCGCGGTCAACCGCGCCGCCGCCCGGCTCAAGAAGCGTGGGCTGCTGGGCCGGGAGCACAACAGCTTCGACGGCCGTTCGCATCTGCTGCGGCTGACCGACCTCGGCTGGGAAGTGCTGACAACCTCGGCGATCGCGCTCGGCGCGGTCGAACGCGAGCTGCTTGGCGACCTCGCGACCGGCCGCAACGCGTCACTCGACGGCGCACTGGCCCGGCTGGAGGCAGCGCTGCGTCGACTGGAACGGACCGCTCCGCCCGCAGGGCAGCAGCCCGTTCCTGCAAGGACGCGGCGGCCGGAGCTGGTCGCGGGCTGAGCTGGAGTGCGGGGGTCACAAAACTAGCTTTCTTTGTGCATATGACGCATCGATATTTTTCAGAAACTTCCATTACTTCAATGATATAACAATCATCCGCGCGCGGAATTCGCAGCGTGACCGAGAATCGACGATTGCAAGGAGCCGCGTGGAGCATGGCAAGCTGGCTGCCTGTACGAAAACGCTTTCGGCGTCATTTGCATAGCGGGAACGGAAAGGGCGGCCCCCGCGGGCCGCCCTTCCTGTTTCGGCGATGGCCGTTTCAGCCACAGCCTACCATTTGGCGCGAAGCGTCGCGGTGTAGCTGCGCGGGGCACCGTACCAGTTGCCGTTCACGGGGAATTCCCCGACAGTCTGATAGTATATTTTGTCAAATAAATTTTGTAAATTGATCGCCAACGACCATTTTTCAGACAAACGATAGTCTATTCTCGCCGAGATAACTGCATGGCCTGGAACAGTGAAATTATACGGCTGTTGCGGGACTTCACATACTCTATAGTTCGGATATTCTGGGTAAGGCACATCGTAATCGCCCGTGCAGACGGTCCCCGAATAGTAAGCCGACGATTGTCCATCGACGCCACCCGAAAGCGTCAGACCTGAAATTAATCCCTTCTGCCCCGCCGTGCCGAAATCGTAACTCATCCACAACTTATAGAGATGCTTCGGCTGAATCGTGACGAAAGGCTCGCCCGAAGTGCCATATAACGCGCTGCCGTTCTCTTGCTTGTTCTCGCTATAGGTATAGCTAGCGGAAATCTGCCAACCAGATGCAATCTCTCCAGCGACCTCGATATCGATGCCCTTGCTGCGTTGCACTGCCTCAGGATCGGCGATCCAGCAGCAGGATGTGTTGCCGAGATTTTCAGACGGGTAGGTTGGATCAAAAACGGCAAAACCCTTCTTCTCAATCCGATACGCCGCGAGCGACAAGTTGAGACGCCCGCCGTTAGCTGCCCATTTGAGCCCGGCTTCCCAGTTCGATCCTGTAACTGGCGGCAACGGATTTCGGCTGTGATCGAGTGCCCAGTCTTGGTTCTGATAGATGTCGGTATAACCCGCGTAGGCGGTCAGGGTCTTCGTCACATCGAATGACAGGCTGATGGGCGGCGGCCAACTGAAATCATGACCGAGGGATTGCGAAGTGGATGTGTTGTAGACATCGCCGATTTGCATACCGGTGCAATCGGCCAAGTTCGTGCAGAGATCTTCATTCGTTGATATATTCTCATATCGACTCCACCGGATGGCGGTGAGTAGATGCAGGCGGTCGAAAGCGGTCAACCGCTGGCTAATGTATGCGCTTGATTGGGTCTGGCCGTTTTTGGGATAGCGAGCGATAGGCAACGTATCGACTGGCTCGGTATAGAGCGGATCGCTGGGATCGAAATTAAACACGTCGATCGGTGGTCTGGACGCGATACTGCCCATGGGACAGCCGACGCCCGAACAATAAATCGGGCCGCCGGGGTAGGGTTGATAGGGACTGGCCGGTGTGGGATTTACAAGAGCTCCATAGAAGAGCTGCCCCCCTCCATCGGTCTTGACCCGATTGCCCCCGATAGTAACTTCCTGCCGCTGGCCAAACAGCTCGAATGCACCTGAAAGCGTGGCCTCCGCCGAGAACTGTTTGCTAGCATAGTCATTGAGGATTCCGCCAAACTCAGGGCCCGCCAGTGAAAACGGGCTGACTGCATTCCCACTGAAGCCTAACTTCTGATAGCTCGACTGGCGGTTGTGGGTGAGGTTGAGTTCGAACGTCCAATCCTCACCGATTTTCTGTTCGACGCCGCCGAAAATCTCGGTCGTCTCGAAATTCCAGCGGTTCCAAGGGAAAACGAGTGAGGTCGAGCGCGGTAGTCCGAGATCGCCACCATTCCAGTAACGCGGCAGGCCGCCTTGCCACGGCAAACTGTTCTGCCTGGTATAACTGATGCCCGCAGTCAGCAGCGTGGTCGGGCTCGCATCGAACTCAGCAACGCCATAGATCAGAGTCTTATTATCTTTGGCGGTGTCGTAAAAATAGTGATTGTCCTGATAGGTCATCACCATACGCCCACGCAATTTGCCATCGAGCGCCAGTGGCGAGGTAGCGTCGGCAACCACTCGATAGTTCTGCCAACTGCCCGCCTGTGCCTCAACGCTGAACTGTGAATGGTCGAGCGGCTTCTTGCGGACGAGGTTCACCGTGCCGCTGGGGTCGCCGTAGGCTCCGAATTCCCCCGCTGCGCCGCGCAGCAATTCGACGTGGTCATAGATCGACATATCGATCTGAGGGTAGAAACCGTACTGTGTTGAGAGTGGTGCGCCGCCGTCTACCTGAATGCTGGTTATTTCAAAGCCTCGAGAGTAGAATGTGTTCACCAAACTCGAGCTTCCCTGCACCAGCGTAATCCCCGGAAGCTTGGCCATCGCCGTCGTAAAATCGGTGATATTCTGCTGCGCCAGCCGCTCACTGGTCAGGACCGAGATCGACTGCGGCACATCCTTCAATGCCTGCGGGACCTTGCTGCCGATCGTCAGCGCCCCGCTGGTAAAACTCCCGGTCCCCTCGGTCGCGGTAATATCGCGCGAGCCATTGACCCCGTTCACCCCGGCCGCCTGCCCGGCCCCGCCGAAGTAGGGCGAACCGCTACCCTGCACGCCCTCGACGCTGACCACGCCGGTGACCACTTCCCCGTCGTTTCCCCCCGCGCTCGCCTTGACCAGCGTCACGACTCCGGCGCGCAGGTACTGGAAGGTGTAGCCGGTGCCGGCGGTGAGCCGGGCGAGCGCCGCGTCGGCACTCATCCGGCCCTTCACGCCCGGCGAAGCGATCTGGCCGGCGTCTTCCTGCGAATAGACGATCTGCAGCCCGGTCTCCGCCGCGAAGGCGGTAAGCGCCGAGGAGAGGCTCTGGCCGGCGATGTTGAAATCGTAGCTCTTCTGCGCTGCGTCGCTGGTCTTGCCGCTCTGGGCGGCGGCCGGCGCCTCCAGCAGCGGCACGGCGGAAAGGCAGGTGAGCGACAGGCACAGGGTCTTGAGCGCGCGGATGCGCGCGGAATTCGTCCGCTTCATGAAATTACCCCCATAGGTCCGAGAAGAGCCTTTGGCTTCTTCAACGGGTCTAACGGACGGGTAAGGAGAAACCCCCAGAGCGGACTCAAGACCGGTCTTGAGTCCCTGCGCGGGCAGGCAGCCCGGGCGGCATGAGGCAGGCGCTGGACGGCCTGAGGCCCCCGCCCGCGCGGGGGATCGGAAATGTGGCCGGGGGTCCCCGCGCTCCGGATCAATAAAGCACCACCATGCCGCCGGGCAGATCGAGGCTGCGCAAGCCGGTCTGCTTTTCCAGCGTGCGGATCACGTCGTCGGTGTCCTTCGTGCCGAACACCCCGCTGATCGTCTCCCCGGCATAGGCGCGGTTGGCGACATAGATGTGTCCGCTGCGATAGCGGTTGAGTTCGGCCACCACCTCGTCGAGCCGGGCCGTGTAGAATACCATCTGGCCGCGCCGCCAGGCCGAGACCGCGAGCGCGTCGAAATTCGGCTGCGCCTGGACCCGCCCGCCCTCGACGAAGCCCTGTTGCCCGGCGGTCAGGCGGATTTCCTTCCCGCCGCGTTGCGCACCCAGCCGCACGATCCCGCCTTCGACCGTGACCACCGTCTGCTCGCGGTCGATCTTGACGTTGAAATGGGTGCCGACCACGGTCACCCGCGCATCGCCCGCGCCGATCACGAACGGCCGGGCCTTGTTCTTCGCGACATCGAAGAACGCCTCACCGCGCATCAGCGTCACGTCGCGGCGGGCGCGCGAGAAGCGTTCGTCGAGCGCGGCACCGCTGTTGAGCGTTACCAGCGTTCCGTCGGCCAGCCGCACACGGTGCTGCTGGCCCGCGGGGGCGGTGTCATCGGCCAGCAGTGCGACCGTCAGCGCCTCGCGCTGGGCGATGCCGGTGAGCGCCAGTACCAGCGAGGCGGCGAGCGCGGCGACGCTCCACCGCCGGCGCAACGCGCTGCGCCGGCGGTCGGCGGCGAGTTCGGCCGCCGCCGGCGCGCGCACGCCCTCGCTCAGCGCCTCCATCTCGGCCAATGCGAAATGCCGCGCGGGCTGTCCGGCAAGCCAGCCGCGGAAGCCTTCGAGATCGGCCTCCTCGGCGCTTTCACGCAGGCGCATGATCCATCCCGCCGCTTCCTCGTACATCTCGGTCGTCGGTTCGAGGCTGTCGCCTTCCTTGAACTGGGTTATGGCCATAGGCCCCTCTCCGCCATGCGCGCCCGGATCGTCGCCTTGGCGCGCGCTATCTGGTTTTCTACCGTCTTGGGCGCAAGGCCCAGGCGCCGGGCAACTTCGGCAACGGTGGTGTTCTGCCCGCTATAGGCGAGGAAGCATTCGCGCTGGCCGGCGGGCAGCTCGCCGATCACCTGCGTGAGATAGGCGACGGCCTGGCGCGCCTGGACCGCGCGTTCGAGCGAGGGCGCGCTGTCGGCCACGCCGCCCGGATCGGCGTCGCTGTCGGTCAGCAGCGAGCGGAAGCGGTGCTTGCGCAGCCAGTCGAGCGCGAGGTTCGCGGCGATGCGGTGGAGATAGGCCTCGAGGTTCTCGTCGGTAAGCGGATGCGCGATCTGCGACACCCGCAGCCACACATCCTGCAGCAGCTCCTCCGCCGCGTCGGACGATCCGGTCCGGCGCCGCAGCAGGCCGAACAGGCTGGGGCGCAACGAGAGATAGAGCTGCTCCAGCCCTGCCGCCCCGTCGCCCCGCGCGGATGCGAAAGAAACGACCTGTTTTTCGCTACCTCGATCCAAATGCCCGGCCCCGGATACGCATCCCTGCGTAAGGCCTAACGCATCGCGAAGCCAATACCCCCACGCGGGATTGCGGAAAGGATCGCGCCGAACTATATTCGGTTTTAATTTAGACCGGTGTGGAGATCGCCATGCGCTACTCGAGCCAAGTGAAACCGATCAGCTATTTGAAGGCGCATGCGGCGGAAATCCTGCTCGATCTCGCCGAAAGGCGCGAACCGATGGTCATTACCCAAAACGGCGAGGCCAGGGCGGTAATCCAGGACGTGGCATCTTTCGAACAGATGCAAGAGACGCTTGCACTGCTGAAACTCCTCGCGCTTGGCAATCAGGATGTCGAAGCGGGCCGAACCATGCCCGCCCGCAAGGTGATCGAACGGCTCAGGGCGAAAACGCCCGCGCCGCGATGACGGGGAAATCGTTCGAGGTCGAACTGACCCGGGATGCCGAGGACGACCTTGAAGCGATCCATGCCTGGCTGGCCGAACATCGCTCCGCAAAAGACGCCGATGCGTTGCTGGACGGCTTGCTGGAGGCTGTCGGCACGCTCGAGCAGTTTCCGCTTAGGGGCAGCGTTCCCGCCGAACTCGACGCGTTCGGCGTCCGGGAATACCGGCAGGTACTGTTCGCGCCGTACCGGCTGATCTATCGCGTGATCGGAACTACGGTGTTCGTCTTCGTGATCGCCGATGGCCGCCGCGATATGCAGGCATTGCTGGAGCGGCGCCTCCTCGCCAGATAGCGCAGCTCAGCCCGCCTGCTTGCGCCAGGGCACGAACTTGCCGAGCTGGACGAAACCGCGGGGGCTGTGCAGGCCGGGATCGACCAGTCTGACCACGTCGATCGAGCACAGCCGCGGGGTGTGGGTGTCCGTGACCATCACCGCGAAGCCGTCGAGCAGGTTCAGTCCCGACGCCGGGCGGTTCACATAGCGCGTGCCGTCGCGCATCTCATAGAGGATCGCGGTGTGATCGTAGATCTCGGCTGAGCGGATATTGCTCTGGGTGATGCAGTCGACGGGTTCGCCCGCGGTGCGATCCTTGAGTTCGATTGCGAGCTTGGCTTCGGCCGAGGGCGCGCTCTCGGCAAGCGCGGGCGCAGTCAGCGGGAGGAGGAGTAGCGAGGTCAGGAACAGCTTCATCGGAGGGCTCCTATGCGTGCGGGCAGAGCCTATCACGGCGCGATGAACCCTGCCTGATGACGCGTAAACGAGCCGGCGGCGGGACGGTGCCAAACGGAAGGCGGGCGAAACCCGATTTGCCGGCCCTCCGTCTTGTAGACTCAACTCACCACTTGGCGTGGAGCGATGCGGTGTAGCTGCGCGGGGCGCCGTACCAATGACCAGCCAGAACGCCATTCCCAGTAGTCTGGTAATAGGTCTTGTCGAGAATATTCTCGAGATTGAGGGCCAGCGACCAGGTATCGGACAAATTGTAGTCGATCCGTGCCGAGAGCAATGCATATGCCGGGACGGTGAACTCGTATTGCACTCTGCTGGGGTTCGCGGGGTCGGTATTCGGTGCACAGGTTTGTGCGCCAGTAACCGGATTCGGATTGCCCACGAATCTCACGCAAGTGTATCCTGTGCGGTATCCGGATGACTGGCCATTGACGCCGCCCGAGATGGCGAGCTTGGAAAGCAGGCCCACCCGGCCCGCGGCAGCGAAATCATAGCTCATCCATAGTTTGTAGAGCTGCTTCGGCTGGATGGAGACGAACGGCGTGCCTTCGTTCGATCCCCAGGAACTGCCTTCATATGTGTTGGCGCTGTAGGTGTAGCTCGCCGAGATCTGCCAGCCCGGCAGGATCTCACCGGTTGCTTCGAAATCGATGCCTTGGCTTTGGCGGACCTGGTTGGGATCAACGATGTTACAGCAGTAGATGCCCGGACTTACCTCTATGAAATCCGGATTATCCGGATCGCCTGTTCCGTAACCTTTTTGCCTGAGGCGATAAGCGGCCAGCGAAATATTCAAGCGTCCGCCCCGCGCCGCCCATTTGATCCCGCCTTCCCAATTAGCGCCGGTAACGGGGGGTAGCGGATTAAGATCGACATCGACGTAATAGGCTTGGCTTTGATAGATGTCGGTATAGCCAGCGTAAATGCTCAGAGCCTTGGTCACATCGAACGACAGGTTGATCGCCGGCGGCCAGCTGAAGTCATCGCCTTTGTAAGGGGTCGCCGGGGGCGTGTCGTAAACGTCGCCGATCGCCTTCCCCGCGCACGCGTCGGACGTGGTCGTGCAGAGATATTCCACGCCGTAGTTGTATGAATAACGGCTCCAGTGAAGGGATGTCGTCAGATGCAGGCGGTCGAAAGCGGTGAGCCTGAGGTTGATGTAGGCGCCGTATTGAACCTGTCCGTTTCCAGGATAGCGATATGACGGCAGCGGGTTGCGCGGTTCGGTATAGAGCGGATTGCTCGGGTCGAAGTCGAGCACATCGAGCGGCGGGTTGGTGGGAATGCTGCCTGCGGGGCAACCGCCCTCACCGTAATCGTTGCAATAGGTCGATCCGCCTGGATAAGGCTGGTAGCCTGGCGGCGATATCGAAATCAGATCGTCGTAGCCCAGCGTGTTCACGCCGTTGCTGGACGAACGATTGACGCCGATCGTCACTTCCTGGCGCTGCCCGAATACCGTGAATGAACCGGCGAGCGTGCCCTCCGCGGAAAACTGGCTGCTCTTGAGGTCGTAGTAGGAACCGTACAGCTGCGGCCCCAGCCCGTTGGTCGGGTTCACCGCGCCCTGATTGTAGCCGATCTTGCGCGTGCTGCCTTGGGTGTTGCGGGTCAGATCGAACTTGGCGGTCCAATCCTCACCGATCTTCTGTTCGACCGAACCGAAGAACTCGGTCGTGTCGAAATCCCAACGATTCCAATCGAAGCACAGGCAGGTCGAACGCGGCAATTTCAAATCATCGCCGTTCAAGTAGCGCGGCAGGCCGTTCTGCCACGGCACGCTGTCCTGCCGGGTATAATTGATCCCTGCGGTCACGAGCGTGGTCGGCGTCACGTCCAGTTCCGCGATGCCATAGATCAGGGTCTTGTTGTCCTTTGCGGTTTCGTAGAAGTGGTGGTTGTCCTGATAGGTCATCACCAACCGGCCGCGCAGCTTGCCATCGAGTGCGAGCGGGGAGGTGGCATCGGTAACAACGCGATAATCGCTCCAGCTTCCGGCCTGCGCCTCGACGCTGATTTGGGCGTGATCGAGCGGTTTCTTGCGAACGAGATTCACGGTGCCACCGGGATCGCCATAGCTACCGAACTGACCCGCGGCACCCCGAAGCAGTTCCACATGGTCATAGATCGACATGTCGATCTGAGGCGAGTAATTATAGTTGGTCGACAGCGGCGCCCCACCATCGACCTGGATGCTCGTGATAGCAAATCCGCGGGAATAGAAGGTGTTGTCGAGGGTGGTTGGGCCTTGCGCAAGGGTTACGCCCGGCAATTGCCGCATCGCCGTGGTGAAATCCGTGACATTCTGCTGTTCCAACCGCTCACTCGTCAGCACCGAAATCGACTGCGGGACATCCTTCAGGGCCTGTGGTACCTTACTCCCGATGGTCAGCGCGCCGCTGGTAAAACTCCCGGTCCCCTCAGTCGCGGTGATGTCGCGTGAGCCGTTTACACCGTTCACCCCGGCCGCCTGCCCGGCGCCGCCGAACCAGGGCGAGCCCTGCACGCCCTCGACGTTCACTGCGGCGGTTACCTGCTCGCCGTCCGCGGCTGCCACGCCGGGCGCGCGGATGGTCGCGTTGTTGCCCGAGATATTGGCGACGAGGCCGGTGCCGGCAAGCAGGTGGGCGAGCGCATCGCGCGGACTCAGCGTGCCACTGACCGCGGCGGAACGCTTGCCCGCGACCAGATCGGTCGAATAGCCGAGCTGGATTCCGGTTTGTTCGGCGAAGCGGCGCAGAGCCTCGCCCAGCGGCTGGGCAGGTATGTCGACCCGCGTTGCGCTTTCCGCCTTGGCGGGGGACACGTCCTGCGCCCGCGCGGCGGTCGGCGATGCCAGCGCCGCGACGGCCGCCAGCGATAGCGCCGCCCATGACGTGCCGCCAGCCAGCCTGCGCCGATATGCCCCGCCCGCGAAATTCATCTTGCTCATCGTAACCCCCGTACCGGTTAAAGCCATCGCTTCCTCTCGTCGGGGAAGCCTTCATGGGGCAGACGAACGGCTTGGGGCGCGCCCTAACCGATGTGCTGAAATAAAGCGCGTCGCCGCGGCCGACAGGCTCGGACGAAGGGGTTTGCGAGCTAGGAAACGATCGTCAGGAACGGCGTTACATGCCGTACGCCGAGGCGCTGGGTGCGGGCGAGGATGCCCACTGCCGTGCGTGCATCGCCGGTCGAGAACACGCCGCTGACCCGGCGCGAGGCCGCGGCCCGATCGAGCAGCACGATATAGCCCGCATCGTAGCGTTGGAGTTCATGCAGCGCATCGTCCAGCCGCATGCCTTCGATCACCAGCCGACCGTTGCACCACGCGAGCCGTTCGCCCGGATCGAACGCACGCGGCGCGGTCACCGCGCCGCGGTGCCAGCTTGCCTCGACCCCCGCGCCGATCGTCCTGCCGGCGCCGCCGCTTTCGACATAGACCCGCCCCTCGGTGACCGAAACCGTCGCATCGTGGCCATCGCGGCGCACCGCGAATTGCGTGCCGACCGCGGTCGCAACCCCGTCGCCGCCATAGACCTTGAACGGATGGGCCGCATCGTGCGCGACCTTGAAGAACGCCGTTCCGGCGCGCAGATCGACCCGCCGCACGCCCTGTTCGCGGCTGAAATCGAGCGCCGCGCCCGCATCGAGCAACGCGACGCTGCCGTCGGCCAGAGTGACCCGCCGGGGCACCCCGCCCCGCGCCTCGTAATCCGCCGCCCACAGCGGCGAGCCGAGCGCCGCCGGCACCGCCACCGCCAGCACCAGCGTGGCGGCCAGCGCCCCGGCCGCGCGCCGCAAGCCCCGCCCGCGCCGCGCCCGCCCGGCCGCGAGCGAATCCTGTTCGCGAAACGCCGCGCGATAGCCGCCGCTGCGCTGCCAGACCCGTCGCGCCTCGGCGAAGGCGGTCTCCTGTTCCGGGCTCTGCGCGCGCCACGCGGCGAGCGCGTCGAACTCCGATTCGTCCATCTCGCCCGAGGCGAGCCGCACGACCCACGCCTGCGCGGCATCGCGCAGCGCGTCGGGCGCGCCATCGTTGGCCGGGTCGGGCAATGCATCGTGCATTTTCGCTCTCTTCAAAGCACAGGGACGAGCCGCGCGCGCTCTTCCCTAACCCTCGCTCCACCCGCCATCGACCCCATCATCGGACATGGCGGCGGCCAGGCGGGCCATCGCCTTGCGCATATGCTTTTCGACCGCGACGGTCGAGATGCCGAAACGCTCGGCGATTTCGCGCTGGGTAACGCCTTCGAAGCGGTTGAGGATGAATATCTCGCGGCAGCGGTCGGGCAGGGTCGCGATCACCGCCAGCGTCCGCCGGACCTCGTCGAGCGCGACCAGCTGGCGCTCCGGATTGACCTCGTCCGCGTCCTCCCACAGCAGTTCATGCGCCTGGCGCCGCAATTCGGCGCGGCGGTTCTCGACCCGCAGATGATCGAGCGCGAGATTGTCGGCCGCCTGCAGCAGCAGCGCGCGCGGATTACGGATCGCCGGAATCGCGCCGAGCCGTTCGAGCCTGAGATAGAGTTCCTGCGCCAAATCCTCGGCCAGCGACGGGCTGCCGAGCCGCCGGCGCAGGCGCCCGAGCAGTTCGGGCCGGTGCTCGCAATAGGCCGCGAACAGGGCAACCGCCCCGCCCCCACCCTTGATCGCTCCGCCATCCGCCATGCCAGTATCACCGCCAGCCGCTGCTCGTTGCCTTGGAAAACGAGCGGCGGGGGGAAGGATGACAATCGGGGGCAGCGATTGGGGCGGCCGGAACGCGAAAGGCCGACGAGATCGGGTCTCGCCGGCCTTTGCGGACGCTCAGCTCACCATTTGGCGCTGAGTGTCGCGGTGAAGCTGCGCGGTTCGCCGTACCAATTGCCGCTGTAGACGCTCTCGGCCGTCTGGTAATACGTCTTGTCGAGGATATTCTCCAGATTGACTGCGAGTGACCAGATTTTCGAGAAGCGATAATCGATCCGCCCCGACAGTACCGCATAGGCCGGCACGGTGAATTCATAGGGCTTCTCGGGGCTCTCGCAGGCGCTGACGCCCAGTGCATTCGGGGGGCCGAGATCGTCGCAGGCGAATCCGGCGCGATAGCCGGAGGACTGGCCGTTGATGCCGGCCGAAAGCGTCAGGCCCGAGAGCCAGCCCGCCTTTCCGGCCGTCCCGAAATCGTAGCTCGTCCAGATCTTGTAGAGATGTTCCGGGGCGATCGTCACGAACGGCAGGCCCGCGCTGTCGGCGAAGGTGGTGCCCTCCATCTTGTTCCGGCTGAAGGTATAGCTGGCGGCGATCTGCCATCCCGCGGCCAGTTCCCCGGTCATCTCTGCATCGATGCCGTCGCTGTGCAATCGCTGGTTGGGATCGGAGGCGTAGCAGCAGTTCAGATGATCGCCGATCGTGGCGTTGGGAACGCGCCGTCCGTTGCTGGCGACGAAATAATAATAGATTCCGTTCGCCATGTCCTCATCAGTGACATTGGAATCATAGGCGCCGTCGAGCGCCGCGAAACCCTTCTGCCGGATCCGGTAACCGGCGACGGAAACGTTCAGCCGCCCGTCTGGAGACTGCCATTTCAATCCCGCCTCGACATTCGATCCGGTAAGCGGGTCGAGCCCGTTGAGATCGCCATCCAGATACAGCGCCTGGCTGACGTAGATGTCGGTATAGCCGACGTAGGCGGAAAGGTTGCGCGTCACGTCGTAGGAAAGCGAGACGGCGGGCGGCCAGCTGAAATCCGTAGTGCGATAGTTTTGGCGGTAATCGTCTCCGACCACGTCCCCGATCGCTTGTCCCGGGCAATAGACCGGCGCGGTGCACAGCGACTGCATCAGATATTCGCTGTCGTAGCGGCTCCAGCGGAAACCCGCGACGAGGTGCAGCCGGTCGAATGCGGTCAGGCGCAAGTTCGCATAGGCGGTCGTCTCGACGTCGCCGTAAACCGGATAGCCGGTCTGCGGCAGCGGATTGCGGGGCTCGGTGTAGAGCGGATCATGCGGATCGAAACCCAGCACATCGGCCGGCGGCCGCGAACCGTTCAGCGATCCGTAATAATATTCCGGCCCGCCAGCATAAGGTTGGTAGGGCTCTGCAGCCGTACCGTAGATCATGCCGGAATAGGCCAGCTGCCCGCCCCCGTCGTGATGCACGCGGTTGATGCCGGCGGTGATTTCCTGCCGCTGACCGAATATCTCGAACGACCCGGACAAGGTCGCCTCGATGCTGTTCTGCGTGCTCGCGAAGTCCGAATAGCTTCCGCTCAGCGTCGGCCCGGCGCCCGTCAGCGGGTTTACCGGGCCATAGCTGTAGGCGACCTTGCGAACGCTCGTCTGGCGGTTGCGGGTGAAGTTGATCTTCGCGGTCCAGTCATCGCCGAGTTTCTGCTCGACCCCGGCGAAGAGTTCGGTGGTATCGAAATCCCACCGGTTCCAGTCGAAGCACAGGCAGGTCGAACGCGGCAGCTTTAGGTCGCCTCCACTCTGATAGCGCGGCAGGCCGTATAGCCACGGAACGCTGTTCTGCTTGGTGTGGCTCACGCCCGCGGTGACCAGCGTGGTCGGCGTCGCGTCGAGTTCGGCAATGCCATAGAGCAGTGTCTTGTCGTCCTTGGCGGTATCGTAGAAATAGCGCCGATCCTGCCAGGTCGTGACCAGGCGCCCGCGCAGCCGGCCGTCGAGCGCGAGCGGGGCGGTCGCATCGAGCATCACCCGGTAATTGCTCCAACTCCCGATCTGCGCTTCGGCAAGCACCTGCGCATGATCGAGCGGCTTCTTGCGGACGAGATTGATCGTGCCCGAAGGATCGCCATAGCCGTTGAAGGTTCCGGCCGCGCCGCGCAGCAGTTCGACGTGATCGTATTGCGCCATGTCGATCAGGGGCTGATAGGCAGTGCCCCCGCCAAACGACGTCGACAGCGGCGCGCCGCCGTCGACCTGGATGCTGGTGACCGCGAACCCGCGCGAATAGAAGGTCGTCTGGAGGTTGTTGCTTCCGCCCTCGGCAGTGGCGTTGCCCTGGACCAGCGAAATTCCGGGCAATTGCTTCATCGCCGTCGTGAAGTCCGTCACATTCTGCTGCGCCAGCCGCTCGCTGGTCAGCACCGAGATCGACTGCGGCACGTCCTTCAGCGCCTGCGGCACCTTGCTCCCGATCGTCAGCGCGCCCGAGGTAAAGCTTCCGGTCCCCTCGGTCGCGGTGATGTCGCGCGAGCCGTTCACGCCGTTCACCCCGGCAGTCACCCCGGCGCCCCCGAAGTATGGCGAACCCTGTGCACCCTCAACGCGGACGGCTCCGGTGATCACCTCGCCGTCCGCCGCGGTAGGGCGGTCGATCGTGATGGCCCCCGACCCGGTCACGCGGAAGGTCAGCCCGGTCCCGGCGAGGATTCGCTGGAGCGCGGCCTCGGCGGTCATCGTGCCCTTTACCCCGCCGCTCTTGACCCCGCTGGTGAGCTCGGAGGAATAGATCAGTTGCAGCCCGGTCTCGTCGGTCAATTCGACCAGCGCCCCTTCGAGCGGCTGGGCCGCGATGTCGAAACCGTAGCTCTTCGAGGTCTGCGCCGCAGCAGGCGCGGCAATGCCCGCCGCGAGCGCGACGGAAGCGGTGGCAAGCAGACAAGCCTGCAATATCCTCATGGAAACCCCCTATGGCCCATCTTCCGCCCCGTGCGGAAGGATGTTCGGCCATGGAGACGGGGAACGCGCGGTTTTCTGAACCGGGTTGCGAAAATTATTTCGCGCGGATGATCGTGATCGGCCCGAAGCGGGTGACTTGCACCGGTAGCGATTCCGGCAGGCCGGCGAGGAACAGGTCGGGCCGCGCGACGTCGATCACCCCGGTGACGCGCAAGGATCCGGCCGCACCCGGCGCATAGATCCGCCCGCCGCGATAGAGCGAGAGGGTCTCGAGCACTTCTGACAGCGGGCGCGAGCGGAAGATCAGCCGGCCACGTTGCCACGCGGCGATGTCGCGCAGCGGGACCTGCCCCGCCGCCATCCGCCCGCCCGCCCAGTCGACCCGCCCGCCCGGACGGATCGCCAGCGCGGCGCCGCCCGCCGCGCTCGCGGCGTTCACCGAACCCTGCGCCAGCATCAGCGTCGCCCCGGCGGCGGTGCGGCGGACGGTGAAGCGCGTGCCGGTCACCATGACCCGCGCGTCGCCCGCGCGCACCACGAACGGATGGGCGGGATCGTGCGCGACTTCGAACAATGCCTCGCCCTCGATCAACGTCGCCCCGCGGTGCCCGCCGTCCATCTCGAAATCGACCACCGAGGATCCGGTCAGCGTCACCCGGCTGCCGTCGTCCAGCGCGAAGCTTCGCCGCTCGCCCGGCGCGGTCGCGGCATCGGCGAACAGCCCGGCGACCGGATAGGGGCGATAGCTCCACACGGCGCCCAGGCACAATACCGCCGCCAGACCCGCAACGAACGCGGCCCGGCGCGCCGTCCCAGGCTTGGGCCGGCCGTGCGCACGCTCGAACTCCGCCGCGCTGCCGCCGAGGGCCCCGAGCATGACCCAGGTCCGTTCCGCGCGCGTCCATGCGGCCTCGTTCGCCGCATCGTCCGCGCGCCACCGTGCATGCGCGGCGCGGTCATCCGCGCTCGCCCGACCGCCATGGAGCCGCGCGAGCCACGCGCGCGCCTGCTGGTCGCGCAGGTCGGCGCCCATATCCTTCGGTCCGCTACCCGGTCCCATCGTGCTACTCGCCATCGAGCACCTCCTGGCACCGCGCCAGGGCCTGAGCGACATAGCGCCCCGCCATGCTTTCGGATACGCCCAGCCGCTTGCCGACCTCCTTCAGCGTCACACCATCCAGCCGGGTCCACAGCAGCGCCAGCCGCTGCTTCTCGGGCAGGCCGGCGACCGCTTCGCGCAGCGAGGCAAGGTCCGAGGCGCTTTCGGCGCAGCGATCGGGGCCCGGCGCGTCGCAGGGAACGGCGGCCTCGGCACCGGGCGCATGCCACTGGACCTCCTTCCGCCGGGCGCGCGAGCGATCGACGATCAGATTGCGGGCGACCTGGAACAGATAGGAGCGGATATTGTGGACCGAGCCAGCACCGGCCTGCCCGATCCGCAGCAACGCCTCCTGCCGCAGATCCTCCGCATCGTCCGGAGAACCGACCCGGCGCCGCAGGAAATGGAACAGCTCGTCGCCATGACGCGCCGCCGCGGCCATCCGCTCGGCCCCCTGCGCCTCTTCGGCCGTCTCGTTCCCGGTCACCGACAGCATACAAGGGGAACGAGCGATGCCGCCGGATGTGACAAACGCGGGACAGCCGACGAACAAAGGGCGGCCCGAGGACCGCCCTTTGTTCGCGGGTTTCGGCGATGGCGTCAGAGGCGTCTCACCACTTCGCGCGGAGGCTGGCGGTGAAGCTGCGGGGTGTGCCGTACCAGTTGCCACGAGTGACGGCGGTGCCGGTGGATTGATAATAGATCTTGTCGAAGATGTTATCGAGGTTGAGCGCCAGCGACCACTTGTCGGACAAACGGTAATCGATCCGCCCCGAAACGACCGCATAGGCGGGCACGACGAACGCATAATCCTCATAGCCATCCGGAAGACAGGGCTGAGCGCCGGTGATCGGGTTTGGCGCCACGGTGTCGTTCAGTCGGACGCAGGTCCTTCCCGAATTGAAACCCGAAGACTGCCCGTTCACCCCCAACGAAAGCCTCAAGCCCGACAGGAACCTCTCACGACCGGCCGCACCGAAATCGTAGCTGGTCCACAGCTTGTAGAGATGCTTGGGGGCAATGGTGACGATCGGAGTGACGGGAGTATCAGCATCGATTCCGAAATAAGTCCCTTCGGCCCGGTTCTCATTATAGGTGTAGCTGCCGGAGAACTGCCAACCGCGAGCGATCTCGCCGCTCGCCTCCAGATCGATGCCCTTGCTGCGCAGCCTGCCGTCGGAGTTGGTGACGAAGCAGCAATAGACACCGGGAGCGACGGTGTAATAATTCGAATAATCCGGCGGATCGGGCATTGCGAAGCCCTTCTGCTTGATGTCGTAGGCTGCCAGCGACAGGTTGAGCTTGCCGCCGCGCGCCGCCCATTTCAGGCCGAGTTCCCAATTCGATCCGGTAACCGGATCGACCGGCTTGAGATTGGCATCGACATCGAAGGACTGAGACCGGTAGATGTCCGTATAACCGACATAAGCGGTGAGTTGCTTGGTCAAATCGAAGGATACGTTGACGGGTGGCGGCCAACTGAAATCGTGCTCGCCATATTTCATCGCATCGCTGTCATAGACGTCGCCGATCTGCAGCCCTGCGCAGCTGTCGGTGGTGGTGGTGCAGAGGTATTCATCCTTGCGTGCATAGCGGTAGCGGGTCCAGCGCAGCCCCGTATCGAGATGCAGGCGGTCGAATGCCGTCAGGCGCAAATTGATATAAGCGCCGGTCTGCACGGTGCCGAATTCCGGATAATTTCCGTAGCGCAGCGGATTGCGGGGCTCGGTGTAAAGCGGGTCGGCCGGATCGAAGCCGAATACATTTATCGGCGGAAGCAAGCCATTGGGCGAACCGTAATAGAAAATCGGCCCACCCGGATAAGGCTGATAGGGCGCCGCTACGCTGCTTGAGATGAGCGTGTCATAATCTGCTGTCCCGCCGGCATCGCTTTTGACCCGGTTGACGCCGGCGGTGATCTCCTGCCGCTGGTCGAAAAGAGTGAACGCGCCGGCCAGCGTTGCCTCGGCGGAGAACTGCTTGCTCGCCACCCGTTGATAGAACCCGTTAAGCACCGGCCCCAGGAGATTGGTGGGATTGACCCCGCCCTGGCTGTAACCGATCTTCTGCATGACCGATTGGCTGGTCCGCGTCAGGTTAAGCTTGAACGTCCAGTCGTCGCCGATTTTCTGCTCGATGGACCCGAAGATGTCAGTCGTATCGAACGTCCAACGGTTCCAGTCGAAGCACAGGCAGGTCGAGCGCGGCAGTTTCAGATCGCCTCCGTCGAGGTAACGTGGCAGCCCGCCCTGCCAAGGCAGACTGTCCTGGCGGGTATAGTCGACACCCGCACTCACCAGCGTGGTCGGGGTAAGATCGAACTCGGCAATGCCGTAGATCAGCGTCTTGTTGCTCTTGGCGATGTCGTAGAAATAGTGGTTGTCCTGATAGGTGACCACCAATCTGCCGCGCAATCGGCCATCCAGTGCCAAAGGTGCGGTCGCATCGGCGACCAGGCGATAATTTTGCCAACTTCCGACCTGCGCCTCGATAGAAAACTCGTCGTGATCGAGCGGTTTCTTCCGCACCAGGTTCACTGTGCCGCCCGGATCCCCGTAACTGCCGAACTGGCCCGCCGCACCGCGGAGCAACTCGACGTGATCGTAGATCGACATGTCGATCTGGGGATACATGCCCCAAACCGCAGCGGCCGACGTCTCCAACGGTGCGCCGCCATCGACCTGCAAGCTGGTAACGGCGAAGCCACGCGAGTAGAATGTGGTCTCAAGATTGCTTCCGCCTTGCGCGAAGGAAATTCCCGGCAACTGCTTCATCGCCGTCGTGAAATCTGTGATGTTCTGTTGTTCCAGCCGCTCGTTCGTCAGTAGCGAGATCGACTGCGGCACATCCTTCAATGCCTGCGGCACCTTGCTCCCGATCGTCAGCGCGCCCGAGGTGAAGCTCCCCGTACCCTCGGTCGCCGTAATATCGCGCGAACCGTTGACCCCGTTCACGCCCGCATCCCGCCCGGCCCCGCCGAAGTACGGCGAGCCGGTAACGCCCTCAACGCTGACGACCGCGGTGACTTTCTCGCCGTCGGCGTTTCCCGCCGCGCTCACCGCGCGCAGGGTGATCACCCCGGGGCGGACGTATTGGAAGGTGTAGCCGGTGCCCGCCAGCGCGCGGCCAAGCGCCTGCTCCACCGTCATCCGGCCGATCACCGCCGGCGCCGAGGCGTTCGCCGGGCCATCGTCATTATACAGCACCTGCAGCCCGGCCTGCGCCGCGATCCGGGTGATCGCCTTGCCGAGCGGCTGGGCCGCGACATCGAATTCGTAGATCTTCTGTTCCTGCGCCTGCGCCGCAGCCGGTGCGGCCACACCCGCCGCCAGCGCCAGCGTGCTGGCCGCGCTCAGCGCCAGCAGCCAGGTTCTGATGTTCGAATTGCCCTCACGATGAATCATGGATTTCCCCCGCATATCGGATCCCAGCGGGAAACGCCCCCGCATATCCCGTCCGACAGCCGGACCGCCGGAATTCTCATCCGGCGGCGTCATTTTTTTGACCAATTCCTCGATTTGGGCCGACGCCGCGATTTTTTTCGCGTGGCGATGAGAATTCGGCTTGCCCGATTGTCGATCACGATAGGAGATCGCGGATCGTGAAGCAGAAGCCCTCCACCACCGTGGTGAAACTGGACACGCAGGCCAAGGCCGGGCGCGGCCGGGAAGGCGCGCCCGCGCATGGCGGCGGGGCGGGGGGCGAGAGCCTCGGCCAGGTCTATGTCCGCCGCTACGGCGCGATGCGGGATTTCATCCGCCGCCGGGTCGGCAGCGCGGAAGTGGCCGAGGAGCTGATTCAGGACGCATGGGTCGCGATCGCCCCGCGCGCGGAGGATCCGGCGATCGAGAACCCGGAAGCGTGGCTGCAGCGGGTGGTCGTCAACCTCACGCTCAACTGGCTCAAGACCAACCAGTTTCGTTCGCATTTCGTGGTCGAGGAAGAGCGCGGCGGCGAGAGCGGCGCGGCGGACGCGGGGCTCGCGGCCTATCCCGACGACCGCCCGAATGCCGAGCGGGTACTGCATTATCGCCAGGGGCTCGACCGGCTGATGCTTCTGATCGACGATCTGCCCCCGGGGCGCCGCGCGGCGTTCCTGCTGTGCCGCGGAGAGGGGCTGTCGCTCGGCGAGGCGGCGGCGAGATTGCAGATCAGCATCAAGACAGTGAGCGGGCAGGTTTCCGCGGCCGTACGGTCGCTGCGGGAAGAGCTGATCGCGGCAGGACTATGGCCATGACAAAACAGAACAAACTGGAGGATTTCCCCGAGCTGCCGGGCGACTGGCAGCTCGGGGTGGAGCAATATGCGCCCGGCCCCGACCAGGTCGAGCAGGCGATGGAGTGGCTGCTGCGGCTGCGCGAGGACGGCCAGGTGAGCTCGCCCGCGTTCGAGCAGTGGCAGGGCGAGCATCCGGCGAACGCCTTCGCGGCGGCCGAGGCACGCGTGCTCTATGGGGCGGTCGCCGGGCCGGCGAAGCGCGCGGCGCGCCATTACCACCGCCCGCGGATCATCGGCCTGCGCCCGCGCGGATGGATGCGCCGCGCCTTCACCTGGCAGCGCGCCGGGTTGATGGCTGCGGCCTGCCTCGCGCTGGTGCTGGCGATCCCTGCGGCTCATACCCTGCGCGACTGGGGTGCGGACGCGGTCACCCAGACCGGCGGCAGCAGGATCGTCAGGCTGGCCGACGGTTCGCGGATCACCCTCAACACCGACACCGCGCTGGATTTCGAGATCGCCGGCCGCGACGGCAAAGGCGCCCGGCACGCGGTGCTGCGCCACGGCGAGGCCTTCTTCGAGATCGCGCACGATCCCGCGCGCCCGTTCACCGTCGCGGCGGGCGATGCGCGGGTGACCGTGCTCGGCACGAAATTCAACATCCGCATGGACGACGCGCAGGTGCTGGTATCGCTCACCCAAGGCCGGGTGCGGGCACTGTCGGCGGCGCATCCGGAACATCCTGTGGTGCTCGAACCGGGGCAGCAGGCGCTCGTGGACTCAGGGCAAGTGCAGCGGCAGGAGTTCGATCCGTTCGAAGTGACCGCTTGGCGCAGCGGCCAGATCGTCGCCTACAAGACCCCGCTGCGCACAGTGGTAACCGAACTCAACCGCTATCGCTCGCACGCGATCTACATCGTCAACGGCGCGCTGGTGAACAGCCGGGTGACCGGCGTATTCCGGGCCGACCGCAGCGAGGACGTGATCCGTACGCTCGAGCGGACGCTGGGGCTGGAGAGCGTGACCCTGCCGACCGGGCAGGTGCTGCTGTATTGAGAGGTGTAACGAAAAGGGGCGGCTGTGCGGCCGCCCCTTCGTTTCCGTTACCGGCACTCCGGCTTACCACTTGGCGCGGAGCGTGGCGGTGTAGCTGCGCGGGGCGCCGTACCAGTTGCCGTTGGTCGGAGCGCTGCCGACCGTCTGATAGTAGGTCTTGTCGAAAATGTTCTCGATATTGACAGCAAGTGACCAGATTTTGGAGATACGGTAGTCGATCCTGCCAGAGACCACGGCGTAGGCGGGAACCGTGAAGCTGTAGCGATAACTTCCGGGGACGTTCTCGCCGTCCACGACCTTGCTGGGACAGCTCGCCACGCCCGTCGTCGCATTGGTGACTATGAAATCCTCCTTGCATACAGTGCCTTGGCGATAGGCAGAAGACTGTCCGTTGACGCCACCAGAGAGGGTCAGGCCTGATAGTGCGCCCCCATGAATAGCAACGCCGAAATCATAACTTATCCAGAGCTTGTAGAGATGCTTGGGCTGAATTGAGACCAGAGGCTCGCCTTCGCTTGAATCGAAATAACTGCCAGCCTGCTCGTTCTCATTATAGGTATAATTTGCGGAAACCTGCCATCCAGGCAAAATTTCCCCTGTAATATCGATATCGAATCCCTTGCTTTTCAGCGTGTGGTTAGGGTCCGATTTATAGCAACAGGAGTGGACGGGATCGACCGTCCCGAAATCGGGATAATGCACGCCATTGCTGGCAACGAAATCGCCCGTATCGTTGTCGGTATAACCATCGGCTGTCGCGAATCCCTTTTGCTTGATCCGATACGCAGACAGAGAAACATTCAGCCGTCCATTGCGTGCGGCCCATTTAAGTCCGGCCTCCCAATTGGAACCGGTGATGGGAGCGATGGGCGCCTCGTCAATGTTGAGATAGGTGGATTGGCTGACATAGATATCGGTATAACCAACATAGGCCGAAAGCTGCTTCGTAACATCGAAAGACAGATTCAATGGCGGCGGCCAGCTGAAATCGTCGTCTCGATAGGAAGATCCGTCCGTGAAGCTGACATCGCCGATATTCTGGCAGGAACCGCCCGCGCTGGTACAAAGGAACTGCGAAACATAGTTGTATTGATACCGGCCCCAACGCAGGCCGGTAAGCAAGTGCAGCCGGTCGAATGCGGTCAGCTTCAGACTCACATAAGCCCCTGACTGGACTGTTCCGTAAGACGGGTAGTAATTGCTCGCCACGGAGTTGCGCGGCTCGGTGTAGTTCGGATCGCTTTGATTGAAGTCGAACACATCAATCGGCGGACTAGCGACGCCGGCCTGGCAGATGCTGGCGTTAGTGCAAAAAAGCGGACCGCCTGGGTAGGGCTGATAGGGGTTCGCCGCAGTACCGGTTATAAGCGATGAGTAGCCAGTCAAGCCGCCTGCGTCGCTGCTAACTCGATTGGCCCCAAACGTGATCTCTTGCCGTTGGCCAAACAGCTCGAATGCGCCGCTCAAAGTCCCTTCGGCGGAGAATTGTTTGCTGGCGTAATCAGCATAATTTCCAAGAAGTCTGGGCCCGGCACCCGTCGATGGATTGACCGCGCCGCTGCTGTAGCCGATTTTTCTGGTACTCTGTTGCCGGTTCCAAGTGAGGTTGAGCTTGGCGGTCCAATCGTCGCCGAGCGTCTGTTCCGCGCCGCCGAAGATTTCGGTCGTGTCGAAACGCCAGTGATTCCAGTCGAAGCACAGGCAGGTCGAGCGCGGCAATTCGAGATCGGCGCCGGTTTGATAGCGCGGCAGTCCGCCGGACCAGGGCAGACTATTTTGCTTTGTATAGTTCACACCGGCGGTGATGAGGGTAGTCGGCGAGGCATCGAGTTCGGCAACACCGTAAATCAGGGTTTTGTTGTCATTTGCGGTGTCGTAGAAATAGTGATTGTCCTGATAGGTCATCACCAGTCGTCCGCGCAGCTTTCCACCGAACGCGAGGGGGGACGTGGCATCGGCAACGATGCGGTAGTTCTGCCAGCTGCCCGCTTGCGCCTCGATCGAAACCTGCGAATGATCGAGCGGTTTCTTGCGTACCAGGTTAACGGTGCCGGAAGGATCGCCATAGCCGTTGAACAGGCCGGCCGCGCCGCGAAGCAGCTCGACATGATCATAAATGGACATGTCGATCTGGGGGAAATATCCCACCCCGTCGCTGCCTGCGAATGAGGTGGTGAGCGGCGCACCGCCATCGACCTGGATGCTGGTGATCGCAAAGCCGCGTGAGTAGAAGGTGTTTTCAAGGCTGGTCGCGCCTTGCGCAAGGGTCACCCCTGGCAACTGCCGCATCGCACCGGTGAAGTCTGTCACATTCTGCTGCTCCAGCCGCTCACTCGTCAGCACCGAGATCGATTGCGGCACGTCCTTCAGCGCCTGCGGAACTTTCGAACCGATCGTCAGCGCGCCTGATGTAAAGCTCCCCGTCCCCTCGGTCGCGGTAATGTCCCGCGAGCCGTTGGTGCCGTTCACCCCCGCATCGCGCCCGGCGCCGCCGAAATAAGGCGAGCCCTGCACGCCCTCAACGCTGACCACTCCGGTGACCTGTTCCCCGTCGTTTCCCGCCGGCGCCTTGACCAGCGTGATCACGCCCGGCTGCGAATAGCGGTAGCTGTAGCCGCTGCCGGCGAGCAGGCGGGCGAGCCCTTCGTCCACCGTCAGCCGGCCCTTCAGCGCTGGCGCCTCGAGGTCGCGGCTGCCGTCCCCCGAATAGAGCACCTGGACATTGGCGCGGCTCGCGACCTGGTTGATCGAGCGCGACAGCGCCTGTGCCGGAATATCGAATTCGTAGGTCGCCGCCTGCGTCTCCGCCTGCGCGGCACTCGCGGTGCCGAGCAGCGGCACGGCGAGTGCCGCGAGCGCAGTCATCGCGAGCAGCCGCGCGCGGCCCGAAAGGGCACCGGAATTCCTGGTCGTCAAAGCCATCATAACCCCCTTGTGGTCGATCCCTGAACGGGGCGCTTCCCAAGCGCCCTCGTTCCAGTACGACCCCGGCGGCCCGCGGAAGTCCTAGCTTTGCATCCGATTTTTTCGCAATTGCAGCAAATTCTCGTCGTGGCCGATTTTTTTGCCTGCCTGACTAGGACTTCGGCGGTGACGCGGAGTCGTATATCCATGCAGGGGCAGCTTGCAGGGCCAATCCAAAGAGAACGGGCAGATGCGCAGGGACGGCAAGGTAATCGCGCTGGGCGGGAGGCCGGAAGGCTCCGTCTCCGCGCATGCGCCCGCCGCGCCGTCGGAGACGCGCTCGGAGTCTTTGGGCCAGGCCTATGTCCGCTGCTACCGCGAGATGTGGCGGTTCCTGGCCGCGCGTACCGGCAGCCGCGACGCGGCCGACGAACTGATCCAGGAGGTGTGGCTGCGGATCGCCGGGCGGGCGGACGACAGCTCGATCGACAACCCCGACGCGTGGCTGCAGCGGCTGGTGATCAACCAGTCGCTTACCTGGCTGCGCCGCAACCGTTTCCGCACGATCGCGTATGAGCCGCTCGACAAGGCGGCCTCGGTGGCGGACGAGGCGCCCGATGCGGAAACGATCGCGGCCGATCGCCAGCGCCATGACGTGCTCTGCGCGCTGGTCGATGAAATGCCGCCGCGGCGACGCGCGGTGTTCGTGCTTTATCGCGGGCGCGGGCTGAGCCTGCAGGAAGTCGCCGACCATCTCGGCATCAGTATAAAAACGGTGAAGGCGCAGATGAGCGAGGCGATCGCCTTCCTGCGCCAGAGGATGACGGAAAGCGGATTATGGCCATGAGCGAACCGGCCCTGGAGGACATTCCGGAAATCGCGGGGGGGCCGCGTGCCTCGTTGAGCGCTTTCGCGCCGACAGTTGCCGAGTACGATGCGGCAAGCGACTGGCTGCTGCGCCTGCGTGAGCGCGATCTCGAGACGAGCCGCGAGTTCGAGCAGTGGAAGCTCGCCAGTCCGACGCACGAATACGCCTTTGCCGAAGTCGAGGCACTGTTCGCGCTGTCGGCCCGGCCGGCACAGGAGGCGGAGTATTTCTACGATTCCCGCGAACGTCCGCGGCGCTGGCCTTCGCGGCGCTGGCGCTGGGCTAGCATGGTGATCGCGGCCTCGCTGGCGCTGCTCCTGGCTTTGCCCTTTGCGCCGAACCTCGGCTATCTCGGCGCGGACGCTGCGACCGCCACGGGCGAATTGCGTACGGTGCGCCTGGCCGACGGATCGCGGGTGACGCTGAACACCGCCAGCGCGATCGACGCCGACGTGACCGGTGGCACCACCCGCAAGGTCACGCTGCGCGGCGGCGAGGCCTATTTCGAAGTCGTGCACGATCCCGCCCGGCCGTTTCTGGTCCATGCGGGCAATGCCGACGTGCGGGTGCTGGGCACGAAGTTCAACATTCGCATCGATGCGGACCAGTCGCGCATCGCGGTGACCCAGGGGCATGTGCGGGTGGCGCTGGCGACGAACCCGAAGCGGACGGTCGACCTCCTGGTCGGGCAGGAGGCGCTGGCCGACCGTGCCGGGCTGCAGAAACAGGGTGCGGACACTTACGAAGCGACCGCCTGGCGCCACCACCAGCTGCTGTTCAGCTATGTTCCGCTGCGGCTGGTGGTGCGCGACCTCAACCGCTACCGGCGCGCGCCGATCTACATCGCCAACGGCGCATTGGCCGACAATCTGGTCAGCGGCGTGTTCCGCACCGACGATCCGGACGGCGCGCTCCGGATCATGGAGCGCACGATGGGAATCGACAGCGTGACCCTGCCGACCGGGCAAACCATTCTCTATTGAGCCGTCAGGCCCGCGCGAGCGCCTGTTCCATATCCGCGAGAAGATCGGCCGCATGCTCGATCCCGATCGACAGACGCACGGTGGAATCGAGCACGCCGATCCGGTCGCGCGTCTCCACCGGAACGCCCGAATGGGTCGTGGTCGCCGGATGGCTCGCGAGCGATTCCGTCCCGCCCAGACTGACCGCCAGCTTGACGATCCGCAGCGCGTTGAGGAAGCGGAACGCGGCCGGCTGCCCGCCCGCGATGTCGAACGAGAAGGTCGAGCCCGGACCGCTGCATTGCGCGGCATAGACCCGGCCGGCGGGCGAGGCCGGATCGGCAAAGGGCAGGAAATGGACCTGCGCCACCTTCGCATGACCGCGCAGAAATTCCGCCACGATTGCCGCGTTTTCGGCCGCGCGCTCCATCCTGATCCCGACGGTCTCGAGCGAGCGACCGAGCATCCAGCAGCTGTGCGGATCGAGCTGGGTGCCGATCGCCCCGCGCAGCAGCTTGATCCGCGCGATCGCATCCGCCGATCCGATCGCGGCGCCGGCGATCAGGTCAGAATGGCCGCCGACATATTTGGTCAGCGAATAGAGCGAAAGATCGGCGCCGTGCTCGATCGGGCGCTGGAAGACCGGGCCGAGCAGCGTGTTGTCGCAGGCGATCAGCGGCCGCTCGCCCTGCCGTGCGGCGATATGCCCGGCGGTCCGCGCAATCATCGCCAGATCGACCAGTCCGTTGGTCGGGTTGGCCGGGGTCTCGACCAGGATCACCGGCACCCGCCCCAGCGCCGCTGCCTGTTCCGCCGCCCCGGTCACCGCGGCCTCGTCGATCCCATCGGAAAAGCCGACCGCGCCGACCCTGAAATCGGCCAGCGTCTTCGCCAGCAGCGTCTCGGTCCCACCGTAGAGCGGCTGCGAATGGAGCACCACATCGCCCGGCCGAACGAAGGCCATCAGGCTGGTCGCGATCGCGGACATGCCGGACGAGAACACCGCGCAGGCCTCGGCTCCCTCGTACACCGCGAGGCGATCCTCCACGATCTCGCTGTTGGGGTGGTTGAAGCGCGAATAGACCAGCCCGGCGGTTCGGCCTTCGGGCGGGGCGCGGCGGCCCGAAGTGTAATCGAAGAAGTCGCGCCCTTCCTCCGCGCTGCGGAAGACGAAGGTGCTGGTCAGGAACACCGGCGGCTTCACCGCGCCTTCGGACAGCGCGGGATCGTAACCATAGCCAAGCATCAGCGTATCGGGATGGAGGACGTGCCCGCCGATCTCGCGCCGTTCGTATTTCGGATCGGTCATGGTGCTCTCCTTCTCATCGCCCGCGATCATAGCGCAGGCACGGCGCAAGACTTTTCCGCGAAACGGCGCTTTACCGGAAACGATCCGACCTCTCGGCCCGCGCGCGGGCGCATTTGGGATGCCATCTTGCGCCAGGCGCATGGCACTATGCGCGCATGCCCGCCGTTCCTCCAGAGAAACCGCCCAGCGCCGCCGCCGACTGGACCGTGCCGCAGGACTGGGGCCACCACACCGTGCAGGACCATGCGACCTGGGACCGGCTGTTCGCACGCCAGGCGAAATTGCTGCCCGGCCGCGCGGCGCCGGAATTCCTCGCCGGGCTCGACATACTGCGCCTCTCGCGTCCCGGCATCCCCGATTTCGACGAGCTCAGCGAAGTGCTGACGAAGGCCACCGGCTGGCAGGTGGTCGCGGTGCCCGGGCTGGTACCCGACGAGGTGTTCTTCGACCATCTCGCGAACCGCCGCTTCGTCGCCGGCAATTTCATCCGCCGGCCCGACCAGCTCGACTATCTGCAGGAACCCGACGTGTTCCACGATGTGTTCGGCCATGTCCCGCTGCTCGCGGACCCGGTGTTCGCCGATTACATGCAGGCCTACGGCAGGGGCGGGCAGCGCGCGGGCGACCTCGGCGCGATCCGCAATCTCGCGCGGCTCTACTGGTACACGGTAGAATTCGGCCTGATCCGCACCACCGGGGGCGACCTCAGGATCTATGGCGCCGGGATCGTCTCGTCGCATGGCGAAAGCATTTTCGCGCTCGACGATCCCTCGCCCAACCGGGTCGGTTTCGACCTCAGGCGGGTGATGCGCACCGACTACCGGATCGACGATTATCAGCAGAGCTATTTCGTGATCGACAGCTTCGAGGCGCTGCTGGAGCAGACCCTGAGCACCGCCTTCGCGCCGCTTTACGCGGAACTGGCCGACGCGGCTGATATCACACCAGACGCGCTGACTGTAGGCGACGCAGTGCTGACGAGCGGCACGCAGGCGCGGGCGCGCCGCGGCTGAGCAAAACCGGCTCAGGCCTGGCTATGCCGCACGGCCCACTGCCCGATCTCGGTCCGCCCGAGAAAGCCGGCGTAATGGGCCGCCAGTCTGCCGCCGCGGAACAGCACCACGGTCGGCATGCTCCCGATCGCGAAGCGCTCGGCCACCGCGGTAGAGGCTTCCGCCTCGCAATCGATGCCGAACACCTGCCAGCCGTTCTGCGCGACGCCTTCGAGCGCGGAGGCGGCATATTTGCTGATCGGCAGGTCGCGCACAAAAAAGTGCACGATCGCGATTCCTTCCTCGTCGGTTTCGCCCAGCACGGCGCTTTCGAACCCTGCCACGTCGAGCGCCTCGACCGAGGGGCACAGCTCCTCGATCTCGCCCGCGCCGCGGGCCCATTCTTCCAGTCCAGCCATGATAATCCCTTTCGCTGTGCTTCGCCCGTGCCGCGGCCTAAGCCGACTGCGCCGGGGTGTGGCTCTCGATCCACTGCTCGACCATCCCCGAGGTCAGCTTCGGTTGTTCGAAGATCGCGCGGAAGGTCCCGCCGAGGAACAGCATCAGCAGCGGCACCGGGCCGATCACGAAGCGCCTGATGATCGCCTGCGAGGAAGCGGCTGCGACATCGACCATGAAGGCCTCGTCCGCCGCGCCCGCGGCCTCGGCCAGCACCTCCGCGGCCTGATCACCCTCGGGCGATCCCGCGCGGCAGAACAGCACCACGGTCATCCGCGTGCGCTCGCCCCGGTCGAGCACCAGCCGCTCGAATTCCGCATCGTCGATCCACGCGAGGGCGAGACCGGTTTCGTTGAGGTCGCTCATTGGAAATCCCGGAAATTGACAAGCATGACGGTTCAACGAGTGAGCGGAGCGGACCACGGAAAGAATTCTCCGCGGCCCGCCTGCTTATCGGCTCTTAGCTCACCACTTGGCGCGGAGGCTGGCGGTGAAGCTGCGCGGCGCGCCGTACCAGTTGCCGCCTGTCACGCTTCCGGCGGTCTGATAGTAGGTCTTGTCGAGGATGTTATCGAGATTGAGCGCCAACGACCATTTGTCGGAAAAACGATAGTCGATCCGCGCCGAAAGAAGCGCGTAGGCGGGCACGGTGAACTTGTAGGTATAGCTTCCGCTTTCCCCGTCGATGACGCCGCAGCTTGCGGCGCCCGTTACAGCATTGGTTACGATGTACTCCGGCTTGCAGCCAGCGCCCTCGTTATAGCCGGAGGACTGGCCGTTGATGCCGCCAGAAACACTGAGGCCCGCAAGGGGGCCTTCGCGACCGGACGCGCTGAAATCATAGGCCAGCCAGAGCTTGTAGAGATGCTTGGGCTGGATCGACACGACCGGAGCGCCCTCTGCCGTCCCGAAGTACACCCCTTCCTGCTTGGTCTCGTTGTAGGTGTAGCTGGCGGCGATCTGCAAACCATCGGCGATCTCGCCGGTGGCTTCGAAGTCGATCCCCTTGCTCCGGAGAGTACGGTCCGGATCGGATTTGAAGCAACAGCTGTGGCTGTCGTCGATGGAGCCGAAATTGGGAAAACGCTTTCCATCGCTGGCGACGAATTCGCCGGTATCGTCGTCATACACGCCGTCCACCGTTCCGAAACCCTTTTGCTTGATGCGATAGGCGGACAGCAACACGTTCAGCCGTCCACCCCGCGCGGCCCATTTGAGTCCGGCCTCGATGTTCGAGCCGGTGACGGGATCGATGGGCTTGAGTGAAGAGTCGAGCATGCTGGCCTGGCTAAGATAGATGTCCGTATATCCGATGTAGCCGGTAAGCTGCTTCGTCAGGTCGAATGAAAGGTTTGCGGGGGGCGGCCAACTGATGTCCGTATCGCTGTATTTCCAATCGGTCGGCGCATAGGCGTCACCGATCTGCAAGCCTGCGCAATCGCCTGTCGTCACGGTGCAAAGGCTTTCTGACGCCTGTTCGTACTCGTAATGGCTCCAACGTAACCCGGTGGTAAGATGGACCCGGTCGAACGCCGTGAGCCGCAGGTTCACATATGCGCCCGACTGGATTTGGCCGAAGACGGGATTGCGCAAATTCGGCAGCGGATTGCGCGGTTCGGTATAGAGCGCGTCGTATGGGTCAAAGTCGAACACATTGATCGGAGGTCGAGCCGGAGCGATGGTACCCACCGGACAGCGCCCGAGATTGTCCACGCAGTACTGGGGCCCGCCAGGATAGGGCTGATAGGGCGCAAGATAGGAACTCGGGACAAGCGCGGCATAATAGGTCAGTCCTCCGCCATCACTGTCCACGCGATTGGCGCCAGCTGTGATCTCCTGCCGCTGGCCTAAAATCTCGAATGAGCCGCTGGTGACAAACTCCGCAGAGAACTGCTTGCTCGCCTGATCGGCATAAAGGCCGATCAGCATAGGGCCAAGATTGTTCTCCGGGTTAACCGCGACATTGTTGTAACCGAACTTCTGAGCGGTCGTTTGGCGGTTGTAGGTGAGATTGAGCTTCAGGTTCCAATCCTTGCCGAATTTCTGCTCGATCCCTCCGAAAATCTCGGTCGTATCCAAGTTCCACCGGTTCCAGGGAAACACGATCGAAGTCGAACGCGGTAGCCCGAGATCGTCCCCGGTCTGATAGCGGGGCAAGCCGCTCCGCCAAGGGACACTATCCTGCCGCGTATAATTGAGGCCCGCAGTAAGCAGGGTGGTGGGCGTGGCATCGAACTCGGTGATGCCATAGATCAACGTCTTGTTGCTCTTGGCCACGGCGTAGAAATAGTGATTGTCCTGGTAGGTCATCACCAGCCGCCCGCGCAGCCTGCCATCGAGCGCAAGCGGCGAAGTCGCGTCGGCGACGAGGCGGTAGGTGCTCCAGCTGCCAGCCTGCGCTTCGACCGAGACCTGGGCGTGATCGAGGGGCTTCTTCCGGACGAGGTTCACCGTACCGGAAGGATCGCCATAACCGCTGAACAGGCCGTCGGCGCCGCGCACCAGTTCCACATGATCATAGATCGACATGTCGATCTGCGGGTAGAAACTGTAATTGGTCGTCAGCGGAGCCCCGCCGTCGACCTGAATATTGGTGATGGCGAAACCACGCGAGTAGAAGGTGTTTTCAAGACTCGTCGGGCCCTGGACCAACGTTACCCCTGGCAGTTTCGCCATTGCGGTGTTGAAGTCGGTAACGTTCTGCTGCTCCATCCGTTCGCTCGTCAGCACCGAGATCGACTGAGGCACGTCCTTCAACGCCTGCGGAACCTTGCTCCCGATCGTCAGTGCTCCGCTGGTGAAGCTCCCCGTCCCTTCAGTCGCGGTGATGTCGCGCGAGCCGTTCACGCCGTTCACCCCTGCAGCCTGCCCGGCCCCGCCGAAGTAGGGCGAGCCCTGCACGCCTTCCACCTGCACCGCGCCGGTCACCACCTCGCCGTCCGTGCTCGCCGGCTGGATCACCAGCGTGCTCGCGCCGTCGAAGCGGAAGGTCAGGCCGGTGCCGGCGAGCAGGCGGGAGAGCGCCTCGGCCGGGGTCATGCTGCCCGACACGCCGCCCGTGCCCTTCCCCCGCGCCAGTTCGGCCGGATAAACCAGCGCCAGCCCGGTCTGTTCGCCGAAGCGCGAGAGTGCGCTCGCCAGATCGCCCGCGGGCAGGTCGAATGTGCGGGCGGCGGTGGCGGATTGGGCTACTGCGGCCTGGGGCAGCAGAACGCCCGCGGCGCAGCAGGCCGCGAGGGCAATCGCGCTGACTCGTCCGATCAATCTGGCGCGGCGATGGATGGTCTTGGGCATGGTAGGTGCTTCCCCCCTAAGAGTAGCGGATCGGGCGCATTCTTGCGCTCCAAAAACCTTGACGCCGCGGTGCGGGGGAACAGGAGGTCGGGCCGCAGGATTATTTGCAGGTGCGGAAAAAAAGCCTTCCGTCCGTTGCTCGCTCCGCGCAAAACGCCAACATGAACAACCATTGCTGTCGCCGCATGGCGGCCGACCTGAACCCAAGCTGCGATCAGCATGCCGATCGCTCGGACTGCCCTGATGCCCTCATTGGCCGGGTTCGTGGTGGGTACGGCATCATCGTGCACGACGGCGGCAGCAGCGTTGTCGAAATCGCCTTCTGCCCATGGTGCGGAGGCAAGCTGCCATCTATCGGCAGCGTCGATCTGCCCGACGCGCCTGGCGATGACGGCGATCCCGCCTGACTCAAGCGTCTACAGTCACGGCCTACCGCGCTGTCACCAGCACCATGCCCGGCAGCTCGGTCACCCTCAGCCGCGCGGTGCGGGCAGCCGCGCGCAGGCCGGCGACCGGGTCGGCGATGCGGAAGGTCCCGCTGAATGCACGCGAGCGGGCGGCGCCGAGCACCCAGATCGGGCGATCGGAGTAACGGGCGAGCTCCGCCGCGATATCGGCCAGCGAGCGGTTCTCGACGATCACCAGCCCACGCTGCCACCCCCCCGCATAATGATCGGCGGCAATCGTGCCCGGCGCGGAGAAGCGGCCGTAATGCACCGCCTCGCCCGGCCCCAGCTCGCGCGCGCCGCCATCGGCAGTCACCCGGATGCGGTGATGGACGCCGGTGACGGTGACCCCGCCGCCGCGAAAGGCTGTGAGGAAGCGGGTGCCGAGCGCGCGCGTTTCGCCCCCGCCCGCCGCGACCACGAACGGCCGCGCCGGATCGCGCGCGACGCTGAACGCGGCTTCGCCCTCCAGCAGCCGCACCCGCCGCTCGCCCTTGCGGTACTGGATGTCGACCGCCGAATTGCTCGCGAGCACGATCGCGCTGCCATCGTCGAGCGCGATCCGGCGGGTTTCGAACGCCCCGGTCTTCACATCGGCCGAAAGCGCGATCCACATGCCCGGGCCCCACCAGGCGAGCGCGGCGATCGACGCGGCCAGCGCGAGCCCCGCCGCCCGCTTGCCCGCAGCCGGCACGGGGCGCGGCTTCCAGCGCAGTAGCCGCGCGGCCTCGACCCTGTCGCTCAGCGCCGCGCGGTCTATCTCGAGCCACAGCCCGGCCGCGCCGACGAAGGCGGCTTCGGCCCCCGGCCGCGCAAGCCAGGCGGCGAAGGCTCGATCCCTGCGCGCATCATCCCCGCCCGCATCGAGCCGCACGACCCAGCCGCGCGCCTGCTTGGCCAGCCGCTTGCGCCGCCAGCGGGTGAACGCGTTCGCGGAATCGCTCCCGCCGGGGGTTCGGTTCGCAGACATCTCTATCGCTCAATAGACGATTGGGCGCGCCGGGAGAGGAGGTCCGTTCACAAATTATTCGCGCGCGGCGAGCCCGGCCGCGATATCCTCCAGCGCCTTGCGCAAATGCTTCTGGACCATGTTCAGGCTGATCCCGAGCCGCGCGGCGATCTCGTGCTGTTCGAGCCCTTTGAGCTTGCGCAGCACGAACACCTCGCGGCAGCGCGGCGGAAGCAGATCGGCCAGTTCGAGCACCTGCTTCAGCCGCTCGCGCGCCAGCAGCGTACGCTCGGCCGAGGGGGCGTCGCTCGGGATGTCGGCCGAAACCGGCGCGGGCATGCCTTGCCGCGCGGCACCGCGCCGCCAGTCGGACGCGATGTTCTGCGCCATGCGCCGGACATAGCCTTCGGGATTGGCGACCTCGGCCTCTGTATGCGCGGCGGCCCGGCCGGCAAGCCGCAGATAGAGCTCCTGCGAGAGATCCTCGGCCGCCGAGGGCGATCCGGTGCGACGCAGCAGCGCGGCGCGCAGTCTGGCATAGCTCGCGAGATAGGCGGCGAGCAGGCCCGACTCTGCGCCCGGGTCCTGCCCTGCCTCCTGCATCTCGATCCTGTTCAGCGGTTGAGCCAAACTACCATGCCTCGCCGGAAGTATCCGATGTGAGGGGAACGAACGGGCGCGCGGGATTTAGCAAAAAGGGGCGACCTCGCTGGCCGCCCCCTGTTGCTACGCGGGCCTTGAGGTGGTCACCACTTGGCGCGGAGAGTCGCGGTAACGCTGCGAGGGGCGCCGTACCAGTTTCCGCCATCGGGCGAACCGCTGACTGTCTGATAATAGGTTTTGTCGAGAATGTTCTCGATGCTGGCCGCCAGCGACCAGTTGGCGGAAAACCTGTAGTCGATCCGCGCCGCGAGCAGTGCATAGGCCGGGACCTTGAAATCGAACGGCACATAGTCAGGCACATCGTAGGTGAGGCAGTCCTGGAAGCCCGAGATCGGATCTGGAGCACCGGCGAAATTCCTGCAGATCGCGCCGGAATAATAGGCCGAGGACTGCCCGTTCAACCCGCCAGAAAGCGTGAGCTTCGATAGCCATGCCGGGGCACCCGCAGGCCCGAAGTCATAACTCATCCAGATCTTGTACAGGTGCTTCGGCTGGATCGAGGTGAACGGAATACCCTGCGCTCCTCCGTAGGCGGCGCCCACCTGCTTGTTCTTGTTGTAGGTGTAGCTGGCCGTCACCTGCCAACCGGGAAGAACTTCGCCGGTCGCCTCCAGATCGAAGCCGGTGCTCTCGAGCGTCTGGTCGGGGCTGCTTACGAAGCAGCAATATACGCCCGGCGAAACCTCGTAATATCCGGAATAATCCGGCGGATCGACCGCGGGGAAACCGTGTTGGCGAATGCGATAGGCTGCCAGCGAGACGTTCAATTTTCCGTCACGCGCGGCCCATTTCAGGCCGCCTTCCCAGTTCGATCCGGTGAGCGGCGCAAGCGGTTTGAGATCGGCGCTGAGGTAATTCGCGAGGTTGCGATAAATGTCGGTGTAACCCGCGTAGGCGCTTAGCTGAGGAGTAATATCGTAGGACAAATTCACCTGCGGCGGCCAGCTGAAATCGTGGCCGCGGTAATCGGCACCGTAGCTGTAAGCCGTATCTCCGATCTGCTTTCCCGCGCAAAGCCCGACAGTGCCGGTGCACAGCGCGTCGAAAGTGTATTTGCTCTGGTACTGGCTCCAGCGCAGTCCTGTGGTGAGATGCAATTTGTCGAATGCAGTCAGGCGAAGGTTTGCGTACATACCCCACTGCAACTGGCCGTTGACCGGATAACGCCCGCTTGGCAGCGGATTGCGCGGCTCGGTATAGAGGGGATCGCTCGGGTCGAAGTCGAACACGTCCACCGGCGGGCGCGAACCGTTGGGCGAGCCTGAATAATAGGTCGGACCGCCCGGATAGGGTTGATAGGGCGCAGTCGCGGTGCCTGAAATCAAGGTGCTGTAATTGGTCCATCCGCCGCCGTCGCTCTTCACGCGATTGGCGCCGATCGAGATCTCCTGGTGCTGGCCGAACAGTTCGAATTCGCCATTCACCACCGCCTCGGCTGAAAACTGCGAGCTGGAAAAGTCGTTGTATATCCCGCCCAGCGCCGGCCCCAGCAGATTGATCGAATTCACCGCGCCGCTGCTGTAACCCAGCTTGCGCGTGTTCGACTGCCGGTTTCGGGTGAGGTTGAATTTCACCATCCAATCTTCGCCGATCTTCTGTTCGATAGAACCGAAGATCTCGGTCGTGTCGAAATCCCAGCGATTCCAGCCGAAGCACAGGCAAGTCGAACGCGGCAGCGCCAGATCGTCACCATTCTGATACCGAGGGAGGCCGCCGTTCCATGGCACGCTGTCCTGCCGGGTGTAATTGACCCCGGCGCTCACCAGCGTCGTGGGCGTCAGGTCCAGTTCCGCAATCCCATAGACCAGCGTCTTGTTGTCTTTTGCCGTATCGTAGAAGTAGTGGTTGGCCTGATAGGTCATCACCAGCCGTCCGCGCAGCTTTCCATCAAGCGCCAGCGGAGCGGTGGCATCGGCAACAACCCGATAAGTCTGCCAACTGCCCGCCTGCGCTTCGAGGGTTACCTGCGCATGATCCAGCGGCTTCTTGCGCACCAGGTTCACGCTGCCCGATGGATCGCCGTAGCCGTTTAACAGGCCCGAAGCGCCGCGCAGCAATTCGACGTGGTCGTAGACAGACATGTCGATCTGCGGATAATAGCCGAAGCCGATATATAGCGGCGCCCCGCCATCGACCTGAATGCTGTTGATCGCAAAGCCGCGCGAGTAGAACGTGGTCTCGAGGCTGGTATCGCCCTGCACCAAAGTCACTCCGGGCAACTGCCGCATCGCGCTGGTGAAGTCGGTGACATTCTGCTGCTCCAGCCGCTCGCTGGTCAACACGCTGATCGACTGCGGCACGTCCTTCAGCGCCTGCGGCACCTTGCTCCCGATCGTCAACGCCCCGCTGGTAAAGCTCCCCGTCCCCTCGGTAGCGGTAATGTCCCGCGAGCCATTCACCCCGTTCACCCCCGCGGCCTGTCCGGCCCCGCCGAAATAGGGCGAGCCGCTACCCTGCACGCCCTCCACCTGGACGGCGCCTGTCACCACTTCCCCGTCGCCGTTTCCCCCCGCACTGGTGCGTTCGAGGGTGATCACCCCAGGGCGCAGGTAGCGATAGGTGAAGCCGGAGCCGGAAATCAGCCGGCCGAGTGCTTGGTCGGCGGTCATCCGGCCGTTCAGAGCCGGTGCGGTCGCCTTGTCGGATTCGCTGACGGTATAGATCAGCTGCAGCCCGGTGATCTGCGAGAGCTGCGCGAGCGAACGCGACAGCGACTGCGACGGCAGATCGACCTGGTAGGCCTTCTGTGCCGCGTCGGCCTGGGCGGCCGCCGGCGCTGCGATGCCCGCCAGCGCCGCGGCCGCGCCGAGCGAGACGGCGGCAAGCAGATTCCGGCGAAGGCGAATTGCGGATTGTGATCGGCTCGAAAGGCTCATGTTACCCCCTGATGCGCGCTGCCCCGATGCAGCTTGCCCGACCCGACGCATCAGCCCGCGAACTCACCTAAGGTTTTGCCGCAGTGCATCATAGGATGAGCACGATCCCGCCCGGCAACCAGTGCGCCCGCACTCCCAGCCGCTCCTCGATCGCGCGCACCGCCCCCTCGCGATCGGCAAGGTTGAACACCCCCGAAATGTCGCGCGCGGCGAGGCTGCCGTTGAGCACGACGATCGGCGCCGAACGATAGCGGTTCAGCTCGCGCACCACCTCGCCCAGCGGCGCTTCGAAGAATACCAACTGGCCGCGACGCCAGGCGCCCGCGACCAGCGGATCGGCCGACGGCGTTGCCTGCACCCGGTCGCCTTCGACCAACGCGCCCTTGCCCGCGGTGAGCACCGCAGGCGGCCCGCCCGCGAGCGGCCGCACCTCGACCCTGCCTTCCTCCACCGCGACCCGGGTCTGGCGGTTGTCGCGGCGGACGTAGAAGCGCGTGCCGGTGACGGTGACCAGCGCGTTCGAGGTCGCGACCCGGAACGGCTTGCCCCCGGCCTTGGCGACATGGAACCACGCCTCGCCCCGCCGTAGCCGGACCGAGCGCCCGGCCCCGTCGAAATCGAGATCGAGCGCGCTGTCGGTGTTGAGCTCGACCTCGGACCCGTCCGCCAGCCTGAACTGCCGGCGCTCGCCGACCCCGGTCGAGGCGTCGGCGGTTAGATCGGATATGCGGTTCCAGTTCGCCCAGCCGGCGGTGCAGACCAGCACCAGCGACGCCGCCAGCGCGAAGCGCCGCATCCGCCCCACGGGCCGCGGCGCGAGTTTCGGCATGCGCTCGAACGCATCCAGCGCATGCGGGCGGACATGCTCGCGCAGCGCCGAAATCTCTTCATAGGCGAGCGCATGCAACGGATCGGCCTCCTGCCAGCGGGCGAATTCCTGTGCCGCCCGGGCGTCATGCGGCTCGCTCAGCGCGACCAGCCAGGCGGCGGCCTGCTCGTAAACGGCCTCGTCCGGCTCGAAGGAGGTAAGGGTCGGTTCGGTCATGGCCAGAGCTCCGCGGCCGCCATGCGCTTGCGAATATAGACCATCGCGTTGGCGACATGAGCGTTGACGGTCTTCGCGCTGAGCCCGGTGCGGCGCGCGATCTCGCGCGGCTTCAGGCCCAGGCCGGAATGGAGCAGGAAGATCTCGCGCCGGCGCGGCGGGAGGTCATCGATCAGCAGGTTGAGATATTCGACCGCGCGGCGGGCGTGGAGCACCCGCTCCATCTCGGTAACGGTATCGTCCGCCTGCTCGGCCGGATCGCGCGCATCGGCCAATGCCGAGCGGACCTTGCGCCGTCGCAGCCAGTCCAGCGCGAGATTGGCGGCGATCCGCTGGAGATAGGCGGCGGGGTTGTCGGGCGCCTCCGCTCCGCTGAATGTTTCCCGGCTCGCCTCGACCCGCAGCCACAGATCCTGCAACAGATCCTCGGTATCCTCAGCAGCGCCGGTGCGGCGGTGGAAGAAGGCGCGCAAGGGCTGCTGCAGTTCGAAGAACGCGCGCGCGAGCGGGTGAGACGGCGCGGCTTCGGCCAGCCCTTCGGCCAGCCGCTCGCGCAACGGCACGATCTCGGCCCCGGCCCGCGCCGGATGCTCCGTTCCATCCGCCAGTTTCCTGCCATGCCCCATGCGGCGCGCATCCTATCACGGATCAGGCACATGCCTGTTATTCGCGTGCGACGCATAAAGAGGCGGATTCACCTAAGGTTTTTTCGGGGCGCGGCGAGGAGTGCTCATGCGGGGCAAGGAAGGCCGGCGAGAATCGGTCCCGCGGCCTTCCTGTGCGTTGGCTACCACTTCGCGCGGATCGAGGCAGTGACGCTGCGGGGAGCGCCGTACCAGTTGCCGCTGCTCACACTGAGGCCCGCCGTCTGGTAATAGGTCTTGTCGAGAATATTCTCCAGATTGACCGCGAGCGACCAGTGTTCGGAAAGACGATAGTCGATCCTGCCGGACAGCAGCGCATAGGCCGGCACCGTGAAGTGATAGTCTTCGTAACCGTCGGGCAGACAGGGTTGGGCGCCGGTAAGCGCATCGGGCAGGACGCTTTCGTCCAGCCGTACGCAGGTGCTCCCCGAGCGATAGCCCGATGACTGGCCGTTCAGGCCACCAGATAGGGTGAGGCCTGACAGCGCTCCGACGCTTCCCGCCGCGCCGAAGTCATAACTCATCCAGAGTTTGTAGAGATGCTTCGGCTGGATCGACAGGAACGGGGTACCCGGGACAACTCCAGAGCTTTTCTGCTCGTTTTCGCTATAGACATAGCTCGCCGATATTTGCCATCCGCGATGCAGTTCACCGGTCACTTCGAAATCGATGCCTTTGCTAACACTGGAATCGGGCGACACGACGTAGCAGCAGAACACGCCGGGACCCTCTTCTATAGAGTCCGGATTATCGGGATCAACTATTCCGAAGCCGTCTTGCTGGATTCGATAAGCAGCGACGGAAAGGTTGAGCCTGCCATCCGCGGCTGCCCATTTCAGGCCCGCTTCCCAGTTCGATCCGGTGATCGGCGGCAGGGGATTTTTATCGACACTGACCTGATAGGCTTGGCTTCGATAAATATCGGTATATCCGACATAGGCGGTCAGCGAACGCGTGATGTCGAACGACACATTGACCGGCGGCGGCCAACTGAAATCATTTTTGGCATACTGCGTTGCAGTCACCAGATAAGAGTCGCCGATCGCCTTACCAGCGCAATAGGACGTGGTGATCGTGCAGAGTTGATCGCCCTCGTTCTTATACGCAAAGCGACTCCATCGCAGGCCGGTGGTCAAGTGCAGCCGGTCGAAGGCAGTGAGCCGCAAGTTTAAGTAAGCACCCCACTGGAGCTGGTCGAGCACGGGCTGGCTTGAGGAGGGCAAAGTACCGCGCGGTTCGGTATAGAGCGGATCGGTCGAATCGAAATCGAAGACGTCGATCGGCGGGCGCCTGCCGTTCGGCGAGCCTGTATAGAATAAGGGGCCGCCGGGATAAGGCTGGTACGGCGCCGCCAACGTGCCCGCCACGAGGCTGGCATAATTTATCCGCCCGCCACTGTCGCTATCGACCCGGCTGGCGCCGACGGTCACTTCCTGCCTTTGGCCGAACAGGATGAAAGCACCGCTCAGCACCGCTTCGGTCGAGAGCTGCTTGCTTGCCTGATCGTTGTAGGTTCCAATGAGCATCGGCCCTACGGCATTGTTCGGATTGACCGCGCCGGAACTGTAGCCAATCTTTTGGGTGCTGTTCTGACGGTTCTGGGTAATGTTGACCTTCAGGTTCCATTCCGAGCCGATTTTCTGTTCCAGCCCGGCGAAGAGCTCAAGCGTGTCGAAATCCCAGCGGTTCCAAGGAAATACGAAAGAGGTCGAACGCGGCAATTTGAGATCGTCACCATTGAGATAGCGCGGCAGTCCGCCCGACCAAGGTATGCTGTCCTGCTTGGTGTAGTTTATCCCAACGGTGATGAGGGTAGTCGGCGTCGCGTCGAACTCGGCGATGCCATAGATCAGGTTCTTGTTGTCCTTCGCCGTGTCGTAGAAATAGTGATTGTCCTGGTAGGTCATCACCAACCGCCCGCGCAGTTTGCCGTCGAGCGCGAGCGGCGAAGTCGCATCGGCAACCACGCGGTAGTTGCTCCAGCTTCCCGCCTGCGCCTCAACCGAATATTGCGCGTGATCGAGCGGCTTCTTGCGCACCAGGTTTACCGTACCCGACGGATCGCCGTAGCCGCTCATCAGGCCATCCGCGCCGCGCAGCAATTCGACATGGTCGTATACCGACATGTCGATCTGCGGATAGAAACCATAGCCCAGTGACAATGGCGCACCGCCATCGACCTGGAGGTTGGAGATCGCGAAGCCGCGCGAATAAAAGTCGGTTTCTAGGCTGGTAGTCCCCTGCACCAGCGTAATTCCCGGCAGTTGCTTCATCGCCGTGGTGAAATCGGTCACATTCTGTTGCTCGAGTCGCGCGCTCGTCAGCACGCTCACCGACTGCGGCACGTCCCTGAGCGCCTGCGGAACCTTGCTCCCGATTGTCAGTGCTCCCGAGGTGAAACTCCCCGTCCCCTCGGTCGCGGTAATATCCCGCGAGCCGTTGGTCCCATTCACTCCGGCCGCCTGCCCCGCGCCGCCGAAATAGGGCGAGCCGTTACCCTGCACGCCCTCAACCGAGACCACCCCCGTAACCACTTCCCCGTCCGCGCCGTTTCCCACCGGCACCTTGACCAGCGTGACCACGCCCGGCCCCGTGAAGCGATAGGTGAAGCCGGTGCCGACGGTCAGGCGGGCGAGCGCCTGTTCCACCGTCATCCGTCCCTTCACCGCCGGCGCATTGGTTGCGAGCGGAGCGTCGTCAGCATAGACCACCTGCAGCCCGGTCTGGGTCGAAAGCGTCGCCATCGAGCGGGCGAGCGTCTGGGCGGGGATGTCGAGGTTGAAGCTCTTCTCCGCAACCTCGGTCTGCGCGTGGGCGGCGTTGGCGAGCAGCGCGGGTGCGAGTGCGGTGAAGGCGAGCGCGGCGATACGGATCGCACGGCGCCGGACGCCGCTGGCATTATCGGTCATGAATTCCCCCCTGTAAGGAGCCCTTGGACGGCGCCCGTGATCCGGCGCCTGTCCGCTCGACGCACGGAGAAGGAGGGAGGCCTATCGGGGGTCATGGAATTGTCGCAAACACTCCTCGCGATGCTCGATTGTAACCGCAAAACCGGCCGAACGCCGAGCGGGCGTCCGGCCGGCTTCGTGCATCTCAGCGCCAGTATTCATGCCTCAACGAACCGTCGAAAACGGCCTTTCTTGAGGCAGCAGCGCTTGAAACCTCGCTCCCGACCCGCATGGGCACGGATCGTTGCGGCCGAGTTTTTCGACCAGTTCCTTGTCGCCATGGACGAAGCGCAAACCGCGCTTCACCTGCGTTTCCGAGGGGTAGCCCTGGCGGCGCTTACTGCTGCGCTCGAAAGCAGGGCAGGTCGAAAGTGGTGATGGTCTTGCGTGCCATGATGACCTCCTCTGGCTGTGGAGTTGCCGCCGATAGCCGATCCGGCGCCGCCGGGGAAGATCGGCCTGCGCGCGCCGTCAGTCATAAATCAGCGCGATCCCGCCGGGCAGCGTGATCATCCGCAGGCCAAGCAGCCTGGCGGTGTTGGCCAGCGCCACGTCCGGCGTCCGGGTGCTGAACGCGCCCGAGACGGTGCGGGCGCCGATGCCGGAGCCCAGTACGAACACCGGCGCCGCGCGGTAGCGCTGGATCTCCGCGACCACGTCGCGCAGCGGAGCGCGGTAGAAGATGATCTGCCCTTCGCGCCAGGCGAAGGCGGCCGAGGCATCGTAAACCGGCTGCCGCTGCGCCGCGCCGCTTTCGACGAAGGCCTGCTGCCCGGCAGTGAGGATCAAGTTGCTTGCTGGATTCTCGGAGGGGCCGAACCGCACCCTGCCCTGCGCCACCGTCACAGTGGTCCGCGCGCCGTCCATCCGCACGTTGAAATGGGTGCCGAGCACGCGCACGCGGGAATCCCCGGCGGCGATGGTGAAGGGATGCGCCGGATCGCGGGCGACGTCGAAGAACGCCTCGCCGCGCAGCAGCTTCACTTCGCGTCGCCCCGGGGCAAAGCGCAGGTCGATCGCCGAGCCGCTGTTGACCGCGACATGGGTGCCGTCGGGCAAGCGCATGTCGCGGGTCTCGCCGGTCGCGGCGATGCCGTCGGCCTGCAGCCGCAGCGCCAGCTCGGGCACTGTCCAGAATCCGGTCACCAGCACCGCCGCGCAAGCCGCCAGCATGCCGATCCGCCGGCGCCGCGGGGCGAGGGCATGCTCACGAGCGGCGGCGTCGCGCGCGGCGGGCTGCACTGCCTCGCGCAGCGCGCCCATCTCGAACCATGCGAACTCATGCGCCGGGCGTTCCGCCAGCCAGACTTCGAACGCCGCGCGCTCATCCAGCCCGTGCGGCCCGGAGAGCCGCTCGGCCCACAGGGCCGCCGCCTCGAGTTCGTCGAGACCCGGCTCCTCGAATTCGGGTACGATCGCTTCCATCATGTCCTCTCGACGCACGGTCTGATCCGCGTGCCCATCCTTCCGGTCTTTTCCGTTATTATCGTTCATGGCCATAGACCTGCCTGGACCAGCCGCTCGCGGATATGCGCGTGCGCGGCGGCGAGCTGGTGCTTGACGGTCTTCTCGGCGATCCCGAGCCGCAGGCCCGCTTCCTTCGCAGTCAGCCCCTCGCCCCGGCACAGCAGGAAGGCCTTGCGCCGGGCCGGCGGCAATTCATCGACCACGATCCTCAAGTAATCCACCGCACGCCGGGCCATGTAGCTGCGCTCCGCATCGGGCGCGGTGCTCGCGACGCCGGCGGGATCCGCCTCGGTATCATAGAAAGCGGCACGAAAGCGGTTGCGCCGCAACCAGTCGAGCGCGAGATTGCCGGCGACGCGCTGGAGGAACGCCTCGGGATTGGCGATTTCGAACGGTGCTCCATCGGAGGCGCGGGCAACCCGCAACCATACTTCCTGCAGCAGATCCTGCGCGGTGTGCTCGCAGCCGGTGCGGCGGCGCAGGAAAGCGGCGAGCGCGGGGCCGAGGCGCAGATAGGCTTGATAGAGCGGCGCCAGTCCTTCCGGCACGCCATCGGCCAGCGCCCGCGCGGTGCGGGCCTGCGCCAGAGACACCACCGGATCGCCCGCCTTTCCGCCCAATCGCCAGCCCTTTCGGCAGCCGGAGTGCCGCCACCATGACGGTCTACCCCATCGCTCGACGCGCGGGGAGCGGGATGGGCCTATCGCGCGCGCGAATTATTTTCGGCCGGCGTCACTCCGCGGGATTATACCTCTGGACGAAGGCGACCGCCGCTTCGAGCATCTGCTTGCGCGTTTCTGCGCGCGAGAGCCAGTGGTCCTCCGACTTGAGTTCGACGAACTGGTAGGGCTTGCCTGCATCCTTGAGTGCATCGGCCATTATCCTGCTCTGTTCGAACGGGACCACCGTATCGTCGCGCCCGTGGATCAGCAGGATCGGCGCATCGGCGCGCGCGGCGAAATGGCGCGGCGAGATCGCATCGAACCCGGACGAGGGGCCGAGCTGCCGCTGAAGCGCGAGCTTGATGACGCCGGCCCGGTCTTCCTCGTAGAGATTCGATGCATAGTGCCTGCCGATATCCGAGATCCCGCCGACCGAGACCGCGCAGCGATAGAGCCCCTGCTGGACTGTGACCCCGGCCAGCGCGGCATAGCCGCCATAGCTTCCGCCCATGATGCAGGCGCGCTTCGGATCGACGATGCCTGCCGTGGCCAGCGCGGCCAGTCCATCGGAAATATCGCTCTGCATCTTGCGGCCCCATTCGCCATCCCCCGCCCTGCGGAAGGCCGCATCGCGGTTGGTCGAACCGCGAAAATTGGGCTGGAACACCGCATAGCCGCGCGATGCGAAGGCCTGGGCCCACCAGTCGAACAACGGATCGTCCTTCGAGGCCGGGCCGCCATGCGGGAACACCACCACCGGCAGGCCCTTCGCGGCCCGGCCCGGCGGGAGCGTGAGGATGCCGTCCATCTCGAGCCCGTCCGCCGCGGTGTAGGCGAAGGTCGAAACCGGGCCGACCTTTTCCGGCGGCAGCCCGGGCCGGTCCTGGCCGATCAGTTCGGCGCTGCCATGGGCCAGGTCGATCAGGTACCAGCCCCCGCTGTCGGCCGAGCCGCTGCTCCACACGATCGCGCGGTCGAAATCATCGTTCCAGCCGATCAGGTTCCAGTACCGTCCCGCGAAGGTTTGCGTGATCCGCTGGAGCAGCGCCTTGCCCCGGGAATCCAGCAAGACCGGCTTTACCGCATCGCCATGGGGCCGATAGCCGATCATGTGGCCGTCGCGGCTGTCGCTGTAGATCGTATCGACCTCCATCCCGGCGAAGATCGCCGAGGGCGCGGCGCTGCCGTCGAGCGGGACCTCGAACCACTGCCACGCGTCGTCGTCCGATCCGCGCGCGCGGTAGATCGCGGTCGAGCCGGTCGTGCCCAGACCGGCCAGGCTGGCGCCCCCGCCGACGACGTCCTTGCCGCGCGCCAGCTCGCGCTCCTTCGGCCCCGCGAGTTTCCATTCCCCGGTGTCGCGGTTCACGTCCATCGTCGCGGCGACCTCGCCCTGCCCGCCGACCACCCAGTCGCGCCAATAGCCCGCGGCGGGCGGCGGGGCGAGCTTGCGGGCCGCGTTCTTCTCCAGATCGACCGCGTAAAGGGTCGGCCGCGCATGATCGACCCGGCTGCCGCCGGCCGACAGCATCAGCGCGACCCCGCCGTAATAGCCGAACCAGTGACCGGCGATCCGGCGCTCGCCGAACTGGCCGAAGACCGCGTTGGTCACTGCCTTCTCGTTGCCGAACACGAATTCGAGTTTCTTCTGCGGCGCGACGGTCATGATCGCGACATGCCGCGCTTCGAACGTATCGGTTGTGAATCCCAGGCCTAGCGGTTCGGTTTCGCTGGTCGTCACCAGCACCGCATCCTCGCCCATCCAGTCGAGCCCGCGCAGCTTCACATCGCCGAGCTTCGCGGAACGCAGCACGTTCATCCCGGCATCGAGGAACAGCAACCAGCGTTCGCCCTTGATCTCGCTCGCGACCGCGATCCGCCCGCCACCGGGCGAGAGCGCGACATCCTCCACCGCGGGCAGATCGCCGTACACGGCCAGCGGCACGTCCGCCGCCCCGGCCGGGCCCCCGAAAGCGAGCGGCGCCGCGGCCAGAAGCACGGCGCGCAGCGCGCCGGAGACCCGTATCTTGCTGACCACTTGCGCCCCGACCTGTTCTTTGCCCAATCCTGTCAAACGATGAAGGCGCGCCGGATTGGCAAAGGAATGTGCGCGCCTCGGGAATATACCTAGCGCCGGCGGCGCCCTGAGGGTTACACATGTGACACTCTGTCCGGGTAGGTGTAACTCTGCAATTCTGTTTTATTTACAGTGCATTATTTGCGAAAAACCCGCCAGAGTGACAGTTGAGGGCCTGCGGGAAAAACCGGCTTGCGGTTGCGACGATACGAAACAGCCCGGCCGGTTCCGCGAGTCGGCCGCGTGGATGATGGCAGGCCGGCGGCGTGTAGGAAAATGGTTTCGGGCGGGAGCGCGGCGCAAAAGAAAGGCCGGCGAGAACGGGTCCCGCCGGCCTTCATTCGTCGTCGGTGTAGGCGATCAGCCTACCACTTCGCGCGAAGCGACGCAGTGACGCTGCGGGGGGCGCCGTACCAGTTGCCGGAAGTTACGCTACCGGTGGTCTGGTAATAAGTCTTGTCGAGGATGTTATCGAGATTGAGCGCCAACGACCATTTGTCGGAAAAGCGATAGTCGATCCGCGCCGAAAGAAGCGCGTAGGCGGGAACGGTGTATCGGTAATTCTGAAAACCGTCCGTGTCATCATTGGGATCGTCTAAGCAGGACTGAGCGCCAGTAAGAGGATTCGGGATCGCGTCCGGATCGAGCGTTACGCAGGTGGAACCTTGGTTGTAACCCGATGACTGGCCGTTCACGCCGCCAGAGAGGGTTAGGCCAGAGAGTGCCCCAAGATGTCCCGCCGCACCGAAGTCATAGCTCATCCATAGCTTGTAGAGTTGCTTCGGCGCGATCGAGATTAGAGGTGTACCCTCGGGATATCCTGTGTTGCTGCCCTCGTATGAATTCCTGTTGTAGACATAGCTCGCCGAGAGTTGCCAGCCTGGAAGCAATTCACCCGTCACTTCCAGATCGATGCCCTTGCTTTCGTAGGTCCGGTTGCGATCAGCGATGTAGCAGCAATAGATGCCGCTGCCGGGCGGGGTTTCCTCGGAGCCGCTCGATGGATCCGATGGATCTGGCGTACCGAAGCCTTTCTTCCGGATGCGATAGCCGGCAACGGACAGGTTAAGCCTGCCGTCCCGCGCTGCCCATTTGACGCCACCCTCCCAGTTGGATCCGGTTATCGGCGCGAGCGGGTTCAAATCTGCGCCGAGAGTATTGGCTTGGCTTTGGTAGATATCGGTATAGCCCACATACACGTTCACCGCCTTGGTCACATCGAGGCTGAGATTGACCGGCGGTGGCCAGCTGATGTCATCATCGCGATAAGGATAGCTACTCTCCGAATAGACATCCCCGATCGCCTTGCCCGCACAAGCGCCGGTCAGGACTATACAGAGGTACTCGTAGGCAGATTTGCTTTCATATCGGCTCCAGCGCAGACCGGTGGTGAGGTGTAGTCGGTCAAAGGCTGTAAGCCTGAGGTTGATATAGACGCCCGACTGGATCTGGCCATTTTCGAGAACGTGTGTGGCCGGCAGCGAATTGCGCGGCTCGGTATAAAGCAGATCAGTGGGATCGAAGTTCAGCACATCGACCGGGGGATATTGTAACCGGATATAGCCCGCCGGGCAGTTTGCGGGTGTAGAATTGCAATAGATCGGTCCGCCCGGATAGGGTTGATAGGGAGCCGACGATATTCCGTTTATGAGGGGAGCGTAGCTGATCTGATCCCCGCCATCACTATCTACCCGGTTGGCGCCGAAGGTCACTTCCTGCCTTTGGCCGAAGAGCACGAAGGCGCCGCTGAAGGTCGCCTCGGCGGAAAGCTGATCGCTGGCATAGTCGCTATAGCTACCCCGCAATTGCGCCCCTAACCCATTGGTTGGGTTGACCGCACCATTGCTATATCCGAGTTTCTGGGTGCTAGTCTGGTGGTTCTGGGTCAGGTTAAGTTTGAGCGTCCAGTCCGAGCCGATCTTCTGCTCCACTGCGCCGAATATCTCCCGCGTGTCGAAATCCCAGCGGTTCCAGGGAAACGCGAGCGCGGTCGAACGCGGCAGGTTAATATCTTCGCCATTGAGATAACGCGGCAACCCGCCGCGCCATGGCACGCTACTTTGCCGCACATAGTTAACCCCGCCGCTAACGAGTGTGGTCGGCGTCGCATCAAACTCGGCGACCCCATAGACCAGCGTCTTGTTGTTCTTAGCGGTGTCGTAGAAATAATGGTTGTCCTGATAGGTCATCACTAGCCGGCCGCGTAGCCTGCCGTCACGCGTCAAGGGCGAAGTGGCATCTGCGACGACGCGATAGTTCTGCCAACTGCTAGCCTGCGCTTCGACCGAGACCTGGGCGTGATCGAGCGGCTTCTTACGCACGAGGTTTACCGTGCCGGAGGGATCGCCATAGCCGTTGAACAGCCCTGCCGCGCCGCGCAGCAACTCGACATGGTCATAGATCGACATGTCGATCTGCGGGTAAAAGCCAAACTGTGTCGTCAGCGGCGCACCTCCATCGACCTGAATGCTGCTGATCGTAAAACCGCGCGAATAGAAATTGGTCTCGAGACTGGTCGTTCCCTGCACCAAGGTAACACCCGGCAACTGCTTCATCGCCGTCGTGAAGTCCGTCACATTCTGCTGCTCGAGCCTCTCGTTCGTCAGCACCGAAATCGACTGCGGCACATCCTTCAGCGCCTGCGGCACCTTGCTCCCGATCGTCAGTGCCCCGCTGGTAAAACTCCCCGTCCCCTCGGTCGCGGTGATGTCGCGCGAGCCGTTCACGCCGTTCACCCCCGCAGCCTGACCCGCCCCGCCGAAGTAAGGCGACCCGCCAGCTACACCCTCAACGCTGACCACCCCGGTGACCACTTCCCCGTCCGCGCCGTTTCCCACCGCGCTCGCCGTGCGGCGCAGGGTGATCACGCCGGGGCGGGTGTATTCGTAGGCATAGCCGCTGCCGGCGAGGATGCGGGTGAGCGCCTGGTCCACCGTCATCCGGCCCTTCAGCGCCGGGGCGTTGAGCCTGGGCGAGCCGTCGTCGCTGTAGAGCACCTGGACCTTGCCGATGCTGCCGATCTGCAGCACCGATTGGGACAATGGCTGGGCCGGCAGGTCGAACGGGTAGGTCTGCGCCTGCGCGCCCGATTGGGCCTGTGCGGCAGTGGCGCCCAGCGCCGCGCCGGCGACCGCCGTCAACGCGGTGAACGCCAGGAAACAGGACTTCATGCGGCGCCTGCCGCGGTCCGATGCGTGCATGTCATTACCCCCCTATAGGATAGATCAGGGCGTTGTTGCCCTTATGACCTGCATTCACCCGCCGGATGCGGAAACGGGCCATCGGGGAGTGATTTTTCCGCATCCGCCCGGCACCGAGCCCCCGCGCGGGCGGGGTCCTCAGGCAGTCAAGCGCCGCGCCGGAACTGCCTGAACTCCCTACCTGACCTCCTGGCCTGAGGTCCCTGCCTGCGCAGGGACACGGGGATCGGAAAAAATTCCCGCCCGCCGATGGGCCATTCGATCCGCAGATGTGTGGTAGGCAGTGGAAGCATTGACAGGGGCGCGCTCTGGCAGAGGCAAGGAACAATATCGTGCCGCTCGCCGCGGGCATCGGCACGTCCCGCGCGGGGCGGCGGCAGCGCGCGCCGGCGGAGCGCGACAACGGCGCGCCCTCGCCCACCTTGCGGGACGCCTACGGCCGGCGGCAGGCACGGCTGAGGGCGTTCTTCCTGCGCCGCACCGGCAGCCCCGAGGCGGCGGAGGATCTGGTGCAGGAATTGTGGCTGCGGATCGCGAGGGATGCCGACGCGACCGGCTTCGAGAACCCGGACAGCTGGCTGCAGCGGATCGCGATCAACCTCGCGCTCAACTGGCTGCGGCAGAACCGCTTCCAGGCGCAGTACATCGCCCATGCCGACGACGGCGCGGATGCGGTGGACGATGCGCCGGGGCCGGACCGGCAGGCCCAGGCGCGCCAGGGAATGGATTTCCTGCGCGACCTGCTGGACGAATTGTCACCGCGGCGGCGGCGGGCCTTCCTGCTCTATCGGGGAGAAGGCCTGTCGCTCAACGAAACCGCACAGCAGATGGGAGTGAGCAGTTCGACCGCCAAGAAGCAGATCGCCGCGGCGGTCGCCTTCCTGCGCGAGCGGATGAGCGAAGCTGGATTATGGCCATGAACGAGATGGATGACTTCGGCGCGGGGCCCGGCCCCGACGAGTGGCGCGACGGGCCGGAACGGTTCGAACCCACCAGGGCGCAATACGAGGCGGCGACCGAGTGGCTCGTCCGGCTGCGCGAGACGGAGCAGAGCACCAATCGCGCGTTCGAGGAATGGAAGGCGAAGGACCCGGCGCATGAATTCGCCTTCGCCGAAGCCGAGGCGATGTTCGCCGCGAGCGCGCGCCCGTCGCAGGACGCGGCGCAGCATTACCATCGCCACTGGCGGCCCCTCTGGCGCCCGTACTGGCGGCAGGTGCGGCGGCAGCGGATGTGGCGCTATGCCGGGCTCGCGATCGCCGCCTCGCTGGTGCTGTTTCTCGCGCTGCCGATGTTCGCCGCCCTGCGCTATCTCGGCGCGGATGCCGCGACGGGCGCGGGCGAGACCCGCGTGCTGCGGCTGGCCGACGGCTCACGGGTGACGCTGAATTCGGCCAGCGCGATCGATCTCGATCTCACGCCCACCCACCGGCATGTCCGGCTGATCGGCGGCGAGGCTTACTTCGAGGTCGCGAAGGATCCCGCGCATCCGTTCACGGTCGATGCGGGGAATGCGGCGGTGCGGGTGCTGGGGACCAGGTTCAACATCCGCATGGACGGCGACCAGAGCGTCGTCTCGGTCACCGAAGGCCGGGTGCGGACGGCCGCGGCGAGGCGGCCGGACGGCGCGATCGTGCTGACCGCCGGGCAGGAGGCGCTGGTGAGCGCGCGCGGAGTGCAGCGGCGGGCGATGAATGCATTCGTCGCCAGCGCCTGGCGCCGGCACGAGATCGCGTTCCAGCAGGCCCCGCTGCGCGCGGTGGTCGACGAACTCGACCGCTATCGCCGCGCGCCGATCTACATCGCCAACCAGGCGCTGGTGAACCACCGCGTGACCGGCATCTTCGCGACCGACGACCCGGAAGAGGCGGTTCGGATCCTCAAGGAGAACCTCGGGTTCGAAAGCGTGACGCTGCCGACCGGGCAGACGTTTCTGTATTGAACCAGTGGAGAAGGTCTGACCGCGCGCGTTATGATCGAGCATTTCGCCGGCCAGCACCTGATGTTCAAGCATCAGCCCAATCACTGCCATCTCGTCCGCAAGACGGACGCACGGCGCACCTAGCCGGAGACGGCAAAATGAAATCTGATAGCCGAGCAAATGCGCGAGCTCTGCGAGGCAACCTGAGATGATCTTCGTTTGTGGAGTGGCGATGAGTAAATCAGCGAGACGCACGCGGATGTTAGTGGATATAGAGAACCAGAAGAGCTTTCGGCCGGGCGACCTAAGCGATTGATTTCGCAGTCAAATCATAGACTTACGAAGTCGCCAGGAGCATCATTAGCACGATCTTAATTCGTGGAAAAGGCTGGACGTGAATGGACGGGCCGGTTTCTCATTGTCGATGGCTGATCGACCATCGTTTCAATCACCTCGCTGCATTGGACTTAATAACAATGCGGGCGCTTTTCGTGTTAGCGTTTTGAAGCGAATGAATAAGGTGGGCCATCCCTTGTTCGCGATAATCAGGTAGGGGGCAGCCTTGGAAACGACGGAGAAAATTGTCGAAGCCTACGTTCGTTACGTGAAGGGGTGGGCTACGATTCCAAACTTACGTTGCGAGGGCCAGCACGAGATCGACTTGATAGCGATCGATCCGGTATCGTTCGAGCGTTATCATATCGAGACCAGCGTCTCCGGCTCGCAGTCCTATTCACGTCTCACTGACAAGGCGTTTGATCCTGAATTGCTCAAGCAACGCGTGAGCAAGGCAGGCCAGCGCCGAACCTTGGGCTATTTCATCGAGCGCAAGTTCGGGCTTCCCAAGGTGAAGACGGAGCTAGCCAAATATGGCTTCGTCGAGGGTGAATACCACAACGTTATCGTCACCTGGGACTGGACGGCGGAAGCCCAAGCAATGGCGACCGAGAACGATGTTAACCTGTGGAGCTTTCAGGAAATCATGCGTGAGATCGCCGGCACGCTTCGGCACCGTCGCAGCTACTTTACCGATGACACTCTGCGTACGATCAACCTGTTCGTTCGGGCGTTGGCGGCCGTGGAATCTAAGGAAGATCAGGTTGTGTCGCTCGCTCCGGCCAAACTTGGCGCCGGGACACCGCCGAACGCCGCAGACGCCTATTGGGTTTACCGAAACTGGGTGCATCACCGCGCCCGATTGCATAGCGCGACCTGCGGCTACTGCAACGATGGCGCAGGCGCGCAGGGCGTTACCGGCAGCGTGACCGGCGAATGGAAGCGATTTGCAACGCGTGCGGAGGGTGAGGCTTATTTGCTGTCGACCGGCTATGCCGATGCGGGGGTGTGCGGCACCTGCGGTTAGTAGTCGCCCCGATAAGCATGTTAAAGATGGGAGCTGACCTCAAATCGCCTTGCCATTGCCTGACCGTCATCCGATCCTGTCTATCACGCCATGGCGTGGATTCGAGGCATCACCGGGTCCCACGGTAGGGTCCGGAATGAGATAGGTCCAACCTAACAAAGGCTGGGCCACGTACCTGATCGCACCTTGCTCTGGAGCCAGCTTGAGCTCGATCGGGTCTCGCAAAGCTGCCAGGATTGTCTCAGTTGACAGATCCTCGGCGCGGAGATGGTGGTCGGTCCGAAGCGTCTCGTTTGTATTCGCATCGTAGTAGTCGACCTTTGTGCCGACCGTGATCGCTTTTCGGATCGTCTGACCAGCCACAGGAACACCTGCGTGCTCCCAGCCATCAAACATATCCTCATTGGTGAGGACAATCGGTTGAATGTGACGCACCTCGGCTGCAAGTCTGCGATTGGCGATCGAAGCAATGACTTCTGGATGAGTTGAAAGATGTCGAGCTGCTAGAAGGGCCTGCCGTCCAGCAGGGCGACCGCGGCGGCGCCTCCGCCACACCCGACATCAAGGAAAGGAACGACTAGCCATGTTCTTCAAGCGAAGCGTCCAGCGCTACGGCCGCACGCCGCCTCCCGAGACGCCGTATCAGCGCGCCGGTCAGCTGTGGGATGAGCGGATCGGCTCGGCCCGGGTGCAGGCACGCAACTGGCGGCTGATGGCGTTCGGCTGCCTGGCCCTGACCGTCGGGACGTCGGCGGGCATCACCTGGCAGTCGATGCAGAGCCGGGTCACGCCCTATGTAGTCGAGGTCGATCGGCTGGGCGAAGCGCGCGCGGTCCAGGCCGCCGACGCCGAATACCAGCCGACCGATCCCCAGGTCGCGTGGCACCTGTCGCACTTCATCACCAATGTCCGCTCGGTATCGCTCGACCCGGTGCTGATGCGCCGCGACTGGCTCGAGGCGTACGACTTCGCGACCAGGCGCGGCGCGCAGTTCCTTGGCGAATACGCCCGCTCCGCCCTGCCGTTCGCCAATGCCGGAGACCGCACCGTCTCGGTGCAGATCACAAGCGTCGTGCGCGCCTCGGACAACTCGTTCCAGGTCAAATGGACCGAGACGGAGTTCGAACGTGGATCCCAAGCCGCCACGAGCCGCTGGACCGCGATCCTTACCACGGTGATGCGACCGCCCGCCTCGGCCGACGTCCTGCGCAAGAATCCGCTCGGCATTTATGTCGATGCGATCGACTGGAGCCGCGAGTTCGATGGCACGCCGGCTCCCGCTGCGCCTCGATCGCCTGATCCGGCCGCGAAACTGCCGCTCCGATCACCACTCGATCCCGGCACCGAAAACCAAGCGGCCCTATCCACCATCCCGGAGACGAACCCATGAGAATTACACTGCTGCCGGTGATCGCCGGCATGCTTGCAACGTGCCCCGCGATGGCAAAGGACCGGCCCGCCTCGGCGGCGCTCCAAGCCGTTCAAACGGCGACGCAAAGCGCAACAGTCGAACCGGGCGCAGCTGGGTTCGTAAGCGGAGCGCAGGTCTATCCGTTCAGCGAGGGCACGATTTTTCAGGCCTATGCCGCGCCCGGGCTGGTCACCGACATCGCGCTGCAGCCCGGCGAAAACCTGATCGCAGTCGCGAGCGGCGATACCGCCCGCTGGATTATCGGCGATACGACGAGCGGCACGGGCGAGGCCGCCAGACCCATGTGCTGGTAAAGCCGTTCTCGGAAGGCCTGATGACCAACCTCGTCATCACCACCGACCGGCGCGCCTATCATGTGCGGCTGGTCAGCACTTCGGACACGTCGCTGTCTTCGATGCACTGGACCTATCCGCAGGACGAGCTGCTGGCATTGAAGCGCCAGGCGGAGTCGGCGCAGGCCACCGCTTCGGTCGCATCGGGACTCGCGATCGAACAGCTCAATTTCGATTACGCGATCAGCGGTGACCGGCCCGCATGGCGGCCGCTGCGTGCGTTCGACGACGGGCAGAAGACCTATGTCGAGTTCCCGGCCTCGCTCGCCAGCGGAGAAGCGCCGCCGCTGTTTCTGGTCGATCGGGACGGAAAAGCCGAGCTGGTCAATTACCGGCTGACCGAAAGGTTTTATGTTGTCGACCGTGTCTTCGACTCCGCCGAGCTGCGCCTCGGCCTCAAGAAGCAGCAAGTGGTGCGCATCGATCGCATCGTTCCCAAGGCCAAGCGGAGGGAGGGATGAGCGAGATCGCCGCTACCGCATCTGCGGCCTCGGAGCCGCAACCGAAAGTCGATCCCGAGACGCTTAGCCTGCGCGCCCGCCCGGCACGGGCGATCCGCTTCCGCAAGGGCGCGATCATCGGCATCGCGGCGCTCGGGTCGGTAAGCCTGATGGGGATCGCCTGGATGGCCCTCAAGCCACAGGTGTTCATCAGGCAGGCCCAGGAAAGCGAACTGTCGCAGCCCATGGCAAAGCCGGCTGAGGACGCGCTCTCGGCGCTCCCGGCCAGCTATGGCGACGCACCGAAGCTGGGGCCGCCACTGCCCGGCGATCTGGGCCGTCCGATCCTGCGCGCCCAGGAACGCGCGGAAGGAACCGCCGCCGGGCCGTCCCAAGTCAACCCCGCCGAGGCCGCACGGCTGCAGCGCCTCGCCGATCTCAAGGCGGCGCGGGAGTCGGGCCTGTTGGCGCAGGTGACGACGGGCCGCAACGTGGCGCCGCCGGTTATGCCAATTACCTCGGAGGTCATGCCGGGCACTGCCGCTACGAGTCCGGCTGCGAGCGGAACGCGCAAGGAGCAATTCGCATCGACGCGCGATGCGGGCGGCGATCTGAACTCCGGCGGATTGGTGGCGCCAATCTCGCCCAACAGTCTCCTCGCCGGAAGCGTCATAGCCGCAAGTCTCATAACCGGGCTCAACTCCGACCTGCCCGGCATGGTCACGGCGCAAGTGACCCAAAACGTGTTCGACACGGTGACCGGACGCATCCTGCTGGTGCCGCAAGGCGCGCGCCTGATCGGCAAGTACGATTCGGTCGTCGCGTTCGGTCAGCGCCGCGCGTTGGTCGTATGGCAGCGGCTCATCCTGCCCGATGGTGGTTCGGTGCAGCTCGACAACATGCCGGCAGCGGATTCATCGGGCTATGCCGGACTGGCCGACAAGATCGATTTCCACAGTTGGTCGCTGCTCAAGGGCATTGGTCTGGCAACCATGCTCGGCGTCGGGACAGAGCTGACGATCTCAGGCGAGAGCGATCTCGTCGAGGCGATCCGGGAATCCGCGCAGTCCAACGCCGCGCGTGCGGGTGATCAGATCACGCAACGCAATCTCGATATTCAGCCGACGATTACGATCCGACCCGGAGCGCCAGTCCGCGTGCTGGTGACACGCGATCTGGTCCTTTCAGCGTGGCGCGCAAGGTCAAGCTGACATGGCCGAGCTGAAACTGGGAAAGCTTCCCGACCGGACACCGGTCAAGCTCGCCATCACAATCACACCCGATCTTGAAGCGTCCCTGCGAGCGTATGCGGTAATCTACGCGCAAACCTACGGTGTAGAGGAACCTATCGCTGAGCTGGTGCCTGCTATGCTGACCGCATTCCTTGAAAGTGATCGCGGATTTACGAGAGCCCGCGATGAGGCGCGGCGCGGTTCGCGATGAGTAGGCGCGATCAAGAAAGGCCACTCGATCAAGCTGCATTCCTGTCCAACGACCAAGCAGCCAGTTTTCTCAACCTATCTCCTCGCACTTTGGAAAAGCTACGGGTCATCGGCGGCGGGCCGGTCTTTTCGAAATTGGGCCGCCGCGTGGTATACGCTTTTGACGATTTGCAATCGTGGGCATCCGCAAGGCGCTGCTCATCGACCTCCGATAAAAGGCATCTGAGTGCGCAAGATGCGAGCGCGAGGGCAGATCAATAGACCTGTCCGCGCTATCGGACAGCTCCCCGCAGGGATGCGCGGGCAAGCAGCTAACTAAGATCAAAGCCATCAGATTGTGATAAGTGCCGAATCGGCGATCACGGCCCAAGAAGAGATCCCGCCGCCTGTAAGCATGGTCTTGGCGCCACCAGAAAAGGCTACGATCAAGTACGACTGAGTTTCTACACTGGTGGACCCAGCGTGGACCCGCCAAATGTGAAACGCGGGACGCCAGTAGATCAATGGCGCAACACGCCGTTGAATTTTTTCGGATTTTTGGAGCGGGCGAAGGGATTCGAACCCTCGACCCCAACCTTGGCAAGGTTGTGCTCTACCCCTGAGCTACGCCCGCTCTGGCGTTCACCGGGCTGGCAGCGCCGGTGGGGAGGCGCGCGGTTAGCATCGGCCCCCGCACCCTGCAAGGGAAAATGACGATCCCGACGGGAGGAAAAACCCGGCGGCCACGCTTCGCGCCCCGGGGGCTACGCTTCGCGCGAAGCCTCTTCACAAATCCGCGCGAACGTCCACATAGGGTCTTCATCCCAGACCCATGCAGGAGCGTATCTTGGCAAGCCTCGGCCTCAATCTCGACGAACAGAAAGCGGTCGACCGGTTCCGCAAGGATGTCGTCGAACCGTCGATGACCAAGCTCGTGATCCTCGATTTCTGGGCCGAATGGTGCGGGCCGTGCAAGGCGCTCAGTCCGGTGCTGGAAAAAGTTGCCGCCGAATATGCCGACAAGGGCGTGCTGCTGGCGAAGCTCAATGTCGATGAGGAAAGCTTCATCGCATCGCAGTTCCAGGTCCGCTCGATCCCAACGGTCTATGCGATCTTCCAGGGCCAGCCGGTCGCCGATCTCACCAATGCGCGCAGCGAGAGCCAGTTGAAGCAGATGCTCGACCAGCTGCTCGAGAAGATCCCGGTGGAGGCCGGCGATACGCAGGCGGCGCAGGACATCGCTCCGCTGATCGCAATGGGCGAGGAAGTGCTGGCGGGCGGCGACGGCGAACGGGCGCTCGGGATATTCGCCCAGCTGGCGGAAATGGCTCCCGACAATCCCGCCGTCCAGTCGGGCCTGATCCGTGCGCTGATCGCGGCCGGCATGGCCGAAGAAGCCCGCTCGGCGCTGGAGGCGCTGCCGGAGGAATTGCGCGCCGATCCGCTGCTGGCCCAGGCGAAGACCCAGCTCGACCTCGCCGCAAGCGCGCCGCAGGACGACAGCGAGCTTGCCGCGCTGCGCGATGCCGCGGCTAAAGACCCGGCCGACATGGACGCGCAGCTCGCCTTCGCGCAGGGCGCCTTCGCCGCCGGTGCGCGCGAAGAGGCCGCGCAAACCCTGCTCGCGATGATCGCCGCCGATCCTGAATGGAACGAAGGCGCGGCCAGGGCGAAGCTGCTGCAGATCTTCGAGGCGGTCGGTCTGGAAGACCCGTGGGTCGCCGCGACCCGGCGCAAGCTGTCGTTGCTGCTGTTCGGCTGATCATGCCGACACGGCTCTCGATCTTTCCGCTGTCCGGCGCGATCCTGTTTCCCGGGCTGCAATTGCCGCTGCATATCTTCGAACCGCGGTACCGCGCGCTGGTGAGCGACGCATTGGCGCGCGACCGGCGGATCGCGATGATCCAGCCGCAGGCGCTGTCCGAAGGCGCGCCGCTGTTCGGGATCGGCTGCGTCGGGCGGATCGGCGAGGTCGAGGCTCTCGACGACGGGCGCTTCAACATCGTGCTCGAAGGCGAGCACCGCTTCCGCCTGCTGCGCGAGCTCGACGTGACCACCCCGTTCCGCCAGGTCGAGGGCGAATTGCTCGAGGAAGCCGACGAGGTGCTGAGTTCGGTCGAGCGCGCGGGCTTCGAGCACGAAGCCCGGAATTTCGCCGATGCGCAGGGCTATTCGGTCGACTGGGATTCGGTTGCACGGCTGGACGACGTCTCGCTCATCAACGGCGTCAGCCAGATCGCGCCGTTCGACGTCGCGGCCAAGCAGGCGCTGCTCGAAGCCGAGGATGTGCGCGTGCGCTGCGAATTGCTGGTGCAACTGATGCAGTTCTTCGGCCGGCGGGATTCGGGCGAGGACCGGGTAACGCTGCAGTAGGCTAGAGCCCGAAGCTGCCTTTCAGCCCGTCGATCACATATTGCGCGGCCAGCGCCGCGAGCAGCACGCCGAGCAGCCGGGTGATCGCGCTTTCGACGCTGGCGCCGACCAGCTTGATGATCGGGGTGGCGAGCAGCAGCGCGATCGCCAGCAGCACCATCACCGCGGCCAGCGCGGCGAGCACGGTGAGGGTCTGCTGCACGCCGTGCGCCTCGCCCACCAGCAGCATCACCGTGGCGATCGCGCCAGGCCCGGCGATCATCGGCATCGCCATCGGGAACACCGAGACATCCTCGATCTCGGGCGTCAGCGCGTTATGCGCACGGATCTTCTCTGCCCGTTCCTCGCGCCGCTGGGTGCGCTTCTCGAACACCATGTCGATCGCGATGAAGAACAGCATGATCCCGCCGGCGATGCGGAAGCTGTCCAGCTCGATATGGATCGCGGCGAGCAGCTGCTTGCCGAATAGCGCGAAGCCAAGCAGCACCAGGCTGGCGACGAACACCGCCTTCAGCGCCATCATCCGCTGCTGGCGCGGCGGTGCCTCGGCCGCGAGCCCGGCATAGATCGGCGCGCAGCCCGGCGGATCGACCACCACGAACAAAGTGACGAAAGCCGAGACGAACAGTTCGAGCATCTAGCGCGGCGCCGCCACGCTGCTCGCGAGCACTTCCTTCATCGCCTCGCCGCGCTTCAGCGAGACATGCAGTTCGCGCGACTTGTCCGGCGCCACCGCCGCGCTCCAGCTCAGCGAGCCGTCGCTCGACGTGCCCGAGAGCCCATCGGCCGCCACCGGCGCAGGGGCGAACTTGCCGCGCCTGTCGTCGCGCGGAGGGCCGCCGAAGGCCCCAAGCTTGCGCGCCGGGCAATCGGCGACATCGGCCTGCACCAGATCGGGCGGGGTGAGCGGCTTGGCCAGCGTATCGCCTTGGTCGAGCACCCAGCGGTAGGTATCGTCCTTCTGGCGCTGCCAAATGGTCGTGAAATAGCCGACCGAACCGTCCGCCCCGGTCCACGGCCCCCTGGTCACCGCGATCGTGCCGTCACAGCTCGTCCACAGCTGATAGGGCTCCCACGTGACGGACCGCACGGGATTGCGCTGGCGCTTGAGCCATTTCTGCGCGCGCACCGGCTCCGGCACGAACATCACCGCATCGGGCGCCGCGAACTTGGCGAAGGCGGTCCACTGGCCCTTTTCCTTCGCGAGCCGGGCAAAGGCGATCTCCGTCGCCACCACCACGCCGGGATCCGCCGCGGGCCGCAGCCCTCGCCCATCGCGGCCGCCCTGCGCCACACCGACACTGGCCGAGGCGGCGAAGGCGGTGGCGGCGGCGGCGAGCGCCCAGCGGGTTGCCCAAAGTCTTGCGTCGCGGTTCATCACTGCCTCTTCAATGGGAAGAGCGGCCGTTTGGCAAGGGCTGCATGAACACCCGCGTTATAACGCGCCCTCGTCAAGCGCGATTCCCTCGCGGCGACAGGCGGAAACCAGCGTGTTCCGGAGCAGCACCGCGATCGTCATCGGGCCGACGCCGCCCGGCACCGGAGTGATCGCTCCGGCCACCGCGCGCGCGGCTTCGAACTCGACGTCGCCGACCAGCCTGGCCTTGCCGTCCGGCCCGTCCAGGCGGTTGATGCCGACGTCGATCACCGTTGCGCCGGGCTTGATCCATTCGCCCCTGACCAGTCCCGCCCGGCCGGCCGCGGCGACAACGATGTCGGCCCTGCGCACCACCTCCGCCAGATTGCGTGTGCGGCTATGCGCGATCGTGACGGTTGCATCGGCATTCACGAGCAGCTGCGCCATCGGCCGGCCGACGATGTTCGAACGGCCGATCACCACCGCTTCCCTGCCCGCGAGATCGCCGAGCCGGTCCTTCAGCAGCATCAGGCAGCCGAGCGGGGTGCAGGGGACGAAGCCCTGCTCCCCCACAGCGAGGCGCCCGACGTTGACGAGATGGAAGCCGTCGACATCCTTGTCCGGATCGATCGCCGAGATCACCCGGTGCTCGTCGAGCCCCTCTGGCAGGGGCAGCTGGACCAATATGCCGTCCACCGCGGGATCGGCATTGAGTTCTTCGATCCTGGCGAGCAGCGCGGCCTCTTCGGTGCCCGCGTCCAGCCGGTATTCGAAATTGTTCATCCCGGCGGCGACGGTCGCCTTGCCCTTCGCGCGGATATAGAGCTCGCTCGCCGGATCGTGGCCCACCAGTACCACCGCCAGGCCCGGCTTGCGCCCGGTCTTGTCGGCGAATTCGGCGGCGTGCCTCCCGATCCGCGCGCGCAGCCCTTCGGCGAAGAGTTTGCCGTCGATCAGATCGGCGGCCACGCCTAGCTCCCGAGGTTTGCCAGGACGATCGCGACGATGCGCAGCAGGATCAGCAACACCATCGGCGAAAAATCGATCATCCCGGTATCGGGCATGATCCGCCGGATCGGGGTCAGGAGCGGATCGAGGATCGCATTCACCGCCCGCCACAGCGAGGCGACGAAATTATTGTGCATGTTGACCACATTGAACGAGATCAACAGGCTCAGCACGAATTGCACGATGACGACCATCGAAATGATCGACATCAGATAGAGCACGATCTCGAGCAGCGTATTGATCATCATCCGTGCGTCCTTTTCATTTCTTCCACTCGAGCCGTTCGACATGCCAGGCCAGCTGCCAGTCTTCCGCCCCGTCGACGTCGTTGACCCGCCGCAGCGTGATCGTGCCTTCCTTCTGCGTGCCGCCGTCGATCAGCAGGATCGGCGCCTCGTAGAACGAAGATCCGGCCGCGCCTTCCTGGTCGCCCGGGCCGAAGCTGATCAGCGGTGCCTTCGGATTGCCGAACAGGGCCTTGGCCTTGTCCGCGGTCATCGGCGTGCCGTCCTCCGCGCTGTGCCAGGCGAGCGCGGCATCGGCCCACATGCCCGAATTGACCGCCTCGGCGAGATAGCCGAGCAATTTGCCGGGCTCCCGGTGTTCGTTGAGCGCGGATTTGTCGAGCGCCGGCGCCGCCGATGCGGTCGGCGAAGGTGCCGGCGCGGGCGCCATGCTGGCGGTCTCGGCAACAATTGGCGCGGCGCTTTCGCCGGCCTGCTGGCACGCACCGGGGATCAGGAATGTGGAAAGCAGGAGGAGTTTGCGCATCATGCGGCCCTTATCAAAGTGCCCGCCCCCCGCGAGGTGAAGAATTCCAGCAGCATCGCATGCGGCACCCGCCCGTCAAGCACCACCGCCGCTTCGCAGCCGGCCTCGACCGCATGGATGCAGGTCTCGAGTTTGGGGATCATCCCGCCCGAGATCGTGCCGTCCTGCTGCAGCCGGTTGATGTCGGCCGGGGTCAGATCGGTCAGCAGGTTCTTGTCCTTGTCGAGCACGCCCGGCACGTCGGTCAGCAGGAACAGCCTTGCCGCGCCCAATGCCGCGGCGATCGCGCCGGCCATGGTATCGGCATTGATGTTGTAGGTCTGGCCGTCCTCGCCCGCGCCGATCGGGGCGATCACCGGGATCATCCCGGCGCCGCTGACGGTTTCCAGCAGCGTGATATCGACCTTGCTCGGCTCACCGACGAAGCCAAGATCGACCGCGCGCTCGATATTGCTTTCGGGATCCTTGGTCGTGCGCTGGACCTTGGTCGCGGTGACCAGCCCGCCATCCTTGCCAGAAACGCCGATCGCCTTGCCGCCCGCCTGCGCTATCCAGCCGACCAGTTCCTTGTTGATCGCGCCGGACAGGACCATCTCGGCGATCTCCGCCGTCGCCTTGTCGGTCACCCGCAAACCGTCGACGAAGGTGCTCTCGACCCCGAGCTTCTTCAGCATCGCGCCGATCTGCGGCCCGCCACCATGGACCACCACCGGATTGATCCCGACCGCCTTCAGCAGCACGATATCCTGCGCGAAATCCTGCGCCGCCTCGGGATCGCCCATCGCATGGCCGCCGTATTTCACGACGAAGCTGCGGCCGGCATAGCGCTGGAAATAAGGCAGCGCCTCGATCAGCGTCTCGGCCTTCGCGAGCATCGACATGTCCTCGCTCGCAGTCATTCCAAATGCGCCCTTTGCGGTAACTCAAGTCCGCGCGCCTTAGCGGTTCGCTGTGCGGGAGGGAAGGCTTGCCTGCTCCCCCGGAGCATTCGAGCGAGCGGGGGGCGAACGCGGAGCGGCGGAGCTAGCGTGGGCGGCCCTGTGTACCCACGCCGGGGGTGACGAACAGCCCGGCGGCCTCGCCCGCGATATTCGCGGTGTGCCACACGCCGGGCGGATTGATCGCATATTCCCCGGCGGTGAGGACGGTATGCCGATGGCTGCCATCCTCCAATTCCTGGATGAGCTCCATTGCGCCTTCGAGGCACACCACCACTTCGGAGCCGGCCGGGTGCATTTCCCAGCCGGCCCAATCCTCGGTGAAACGGAACAGCGAGATGAGACGCCCCTCCGTCCCGTCCTCCGCATGGCGCGCGCCGTAATCGCCGTACCACCGCATCGCGCGCTCATCGCGCGGGAACTCGGGCTGGGGGACGGCGGTGCCGCCCTGTCCAAGATGGATCGGATGCTGTTCGAGGCTCCGCCCGGCCATTTCCCTCTCCTTCGTGGGTCAGCTCATAGCGGCGCGCATTGCGCGTCGAGCCACGCCAGCGCCTCGCCTTCGAGCTGCGGCGAAAGCACTTCCCACACCCGCGCCATGTAGAAATCCCACCAGGCGCGCTCGGTGTCGGTGACCATGTGCAGGTCGATCAGCCGCCGGTCGACCGGGGCGAGGGTGAGCGTTTCGAAGCCGAGCCATTCGCCTTCCATCCCGTGGATATGGCGCTCTTCGACCACCACCAAGGTCTCGATCCGGATGCCGTATTCGCCGGTCTTGTAATAGCCGGGCTCGTTCGAGAGGATCATCCCGGCGAGCAGTTCCTGCTCGGTCCCGGCCTGCGCCCCGCGCGCCTTCGCGATCCGCTGCGGTCCTTCGTGGACCGAGAGATAGCTGCCGACCCCATGGCCGGTGCCATGCGCGTAATCGAGCCCCGCGCGCCACAGGAACTGCCGCGCGATCGTGTCGAGCTGGCTGCCGGTGGTGCCCTTGGGGAAAGTCTGGGTCGCGAGGTTGAGGTTGCCGCGCAGCACCCGGCTGAAGCGGTCTTTCACTTCGGCCGGCGGCTCGCCCGGCCCGATCCATACGGTGCGGGTGATATCTGTCGTACCGTCGGGATATTGTCCGCCCGAATCGACCAGATAGACGCTGCCCGGCTCGAGCACCCGGTTGGTCGCTTCGCTCACCCGGTAATGGACGATCGCGCCGTTGGGCCCGGCGCCCGAGATCGTGTCGAAGCTGAGGTCGCGCAGATCGCCGCCGTCGCGGCGGAACTGGTGGAGCTTCTCGGCCGCCGAAATCTCGGTGACGGTGCCCTTGGGGCCCTCGAGCGAGAGCCAGTGGAGGAATTTCGCGATCGCCGCGCCGTCACGCGCCTGCGCCGCGCGGTGGCCCTCGAGTTCGACCGAATTCTTGATCGCCTTGGGCAGGATGCATGGATCCTGCGCCTCGACGATCGAAGCGCCGCCGGCCTGGAGCGCGGCGAAGATACCCGCGACGCAGGTGCCCGGATCGGCCGCGACCTTCTTGCCGCGGAGCGAGCCGAGCGTCGGCACGAACTCCGCCGCGTCGCGCACCCGCACCGCATTACCGAGATGGGCGGCGACTTCGGCGGTCATCTTGGCCGGATCGATGAACAGGTCGGCGGTCCCGTCCGCATGGGCGATCACGTAGGACAGGGTGACCGGGGTCCGCTCGACGTCGGTGCCGCGGATGTTGAGCAGCCACGCGACCGAATCGAGCGCCGCGATCACCGCCGCATCGAGCCCGTTATCTTTCAGCCATTCGGCCACCGCCGCGCGCTTTTCGGCGCTCGGCTTGCCGGAATATTTCTCGGCGTGGACTTCCGCCGGGGCGAGCGACGGTTCGGGCCGGTCCTGCCATACGTTATCGACCGGATTGCTCCCGGTCGCCGTCAGCATCGCGCCTTTGGCCGCGAGCGCCTTGGCGACGGCGTCGGCCCAGCCTTTCGAATGGAGCCAGGCGTCATAGCCGATCGTCGCCCCCTCGGGCGCGTTCTCGCCAAGCCATTTGGCCGGGCTGGTTTCGGGTACACCCAGATATTCCCAGTATTTCCCGTCGACCTGATCCCGCACCTGCAGCGTGTAGCGCCCGTCGACGAAGATCGCCGCGCGGTCCTTCAACACCACCGCGGTTCCGGCCGAACCGCCGAAGCCGGTCAGCCATTCGAGCCTCTGGGCATAGGCGCCGACATATTCGGACATATGCTCGTCCGAGATCGGGATGACGAAGCCGTCGAGGCCCCGCCGGTCCAGTTCCTGCCTCAGGGCGATGAGGCGCGCTTCGTGCGTGAGCATCAGCATTGCTTGCAGTCCTTTCCGCTCCAACATAGGCCTCCACCATGTCCGATACCATAAAACGATTGGCCGCTCCGCCCCGCGCAGCGAAAAAGCCGCATAGCTCCACCCATCACGGGATCACCATCACCGACGATTACGCCTGGTTGCGCGATCCGGGCTACCCGGAAGTGACCGACACGGAGGTGCTGGACCACCTCAAGGCCGAGAACGCATGGTTCGAAGCCCGGATGGAACCGCACAAGCCCCTGATCGACGAGTTGTTCAAGGAGATGCGCGCGCGGATCAAGGAAGCCGACAAATCGGTGCCGCAGAAGGACGGCGACCATTATTACTGGATCGAATTCGAGGAAGGCGCCGAATACAAGAAATGGTGGCGCCGGCCGGTAGGCGCCAAAGACGATGGAAGCGCGGACGAGCTGATTCTCGACGAGACCGTGCTCGCCGAGGGGCTCGACTATTTCCGCCTCGGCTCGCTCTCGGTCAGCATGGACGGGAAGCTGCTCGCCTATTCGGTCGACGACAATGGCTCCGAACGCTTCACCGTGCGGATCAAGGATCTCGGCACCGGCGAACTGCTGCCCGACACGATCCCCGGCACGCTCTCGTCGCTGGTGTGGGTCGCGGGCGATACGGGCCTGGTCTACTCGCTCGCCAACGAACAGTGGCGGACCGACAATGCGCGGCTGCACTGGCTCGGCAAGCCGGTCGAGGACGACATCGAACTGTACCACGAGGATGACGAGGGCTTCCGCGTCGGCAGCGGTCTCTCGGCGAACGAGAAGTGGCTGGTGATCTCCGCGGGCGACCACGAGACCAGCGAAGTCTATCTGATTCCGGCGGCCGATCCGCTGGCAACGCCCATCCTCGTGAAAGCGCGCGTGGCCGGGGTCGAATACGATGTCGATGAGCGCGAGGGTGTGCTCTACGTCCTGACGAACGACACCCATGAGAACTTCCGCCTCGCGACCGCGCCGCTCGCGGCGCCCGGCGAATGGACCACGCTGATCGAAGGATCGGACGCGTTCTACCTCACCGGCTTCGATCTGTTCCGCGATTTCTACACGGTCGAGGGGCGGCTCGGCGGGCTCGATCAGGTCGAGATCCGCTATTACGACGATCCCGCAAGGATCGAGCCGATCACTTTCCCCGAGGCGAGCTATGTCGCGGGCCTCTCCGACAATCCCGAATGGGCGGTGGAGAAGCTGCGGCTCTCCTACGAGAGCATGGTCAGTCCCCGCTCGGTCTATGACTACGACGTCGCGGACCGCAGCCTCGAGCTGCTCAAGGTGCAGGAAATCCCCTCGGGCTACGACGCCTCGCTCTACACCACAGAGCGGCTCGAAATCCCGGCGCGCGACGGCACCGCGATTCCAGTCAGCGTGGTGTATCGCAAGGACCGTGAAGCGCCGGGCCCACTCCACCTCTATGGCTACGGCGCCTATGGCATCTCGATCGACCCGGGGTTCTCGACCTCGCGCCTCAGCCTGGTCGATCGCGGCTTTGCCTACGCCATCGCCCATATCCGCGGCGGGGACGATCTCGGGCGCGCGTGGTACAAGGCGGGCAAGCTTGAGCGGCGGACCAACACCTTCAACGATTTCGTCGACGTCGCGCAGGGCCTGATCGAGCGCGGCTATACCGAAGCGGGGCGGATCAGCACCTCGGGCGGCTCGGCCGGCGGCGAGCTGATGGGCGCGATCGTCAATTCCGATCCTGGCCTGTGGGGCGCGGTCGTGGCGGACGTGCCATTTGTCGACGTGCTCAACACGATGCTCGACGCCTCGTTGCCGCTGACCCCCGGCGAATGGCCCGAATGGGGCAATCCGATCGAGGACCAGGCCGCGTTCGAACTGATCCGCAGCTATTCGCCCTACGATCTCGTCTCGGCCCAGGCCTATCCGCCGATGCTGGTGACCGCGGGCCTCAACGATCCGCGCGTGACCTATTGGGAACCGGCCAAATGGGTCGCGAAACTGCGCGAGCTCAAGACCGATTCGAACGAGCTGCTGCTCAAGACCAACATGGGCGCGGGCCACGGCGGCAAGTCGGGCCGGTTCGAGAGCCTCAAGGAAGCGGCGGAGGAATTCGCCTTCATCCTGTGGCAGCTCGGGCGGCAAGCTTGAAAAGGCTGGCGGCCTGGCCGGGCGCGATCGTCGCGTCGACCAATCTGCTGGTTGCCTGCGCTTGGGTGTTCGGCGGCATGGTCGGGGTGCTTTACGCGGCTCCGCTCTCGATCGCCGGCCTGGCCGCGCTCGGCTTCGGCCTGTGGAAGAAGCGCGAGCCGCTGCTGCTGCTCGGAGCTCCATTGCTGGTTTTTCCGTTGGGCATATGGGGCATGCTGCTGAACCAGTGCGCGAGGGGGAATTGCCTGTGAGCAGCAGCTACACGATGGTCTTCACCGCCGGGCCGGAACACATCGACTTTAACGGCCATGTAAACAACATGGTGTGGCTGCAATGGGTGCAGGATATCGCGACCGCCCATTGGGAAGCGGTCGCGCCGAGGGACCAGCAGGCCCAATACGCGTGGTGGGTCAGCCGGCACGAGATCGATTATCGCGGCAATATCGCCGAGGGCGACACGGTAACCGCGCGCACCTTCATCCCCGATCCGCCGCAGGGCGCGCGCTTCCTGCGCTGCGTCGATTTCACCAATGCCGAAGGCAAGGCGATCGTGCAGGTGCGTTCGATGTGGGTGATGATCGATCGCAATTCGGGCCGGCCGCTGCGGATCACGGCGGAGGTCTCGGGGCCGTTCCTGCAGGCCTGACTAGGTCTCCCGACGCCGGTTGCCCTTGCGCCGGTCGCCGCCCCGGCGCTCCCCTTTCGGTATCGCGAACAGGGTCAGCTTCTCGCCGAACATGCGGTTGCGGCCGGCCAGCTTGGCCTCGTAGAGCAACTTGTCCGCCCGCGCGTAAACCTCCCGAAACTCGCTCGCGGCCATCGTCTCGGGCGGGCCCTCGATCAGCCCCATGCTGGCGGTGACGATCCGGTCGAGCCCCGGGACCCGGGCGGCGATGTGGCGAGCAAGCGACTGGCGGCGCTGCTCAGCGCGGTTCTTGCCGTCGCTTCCGCGCAGCAGCAGCAGGAATTCCTCGCCGCCAAGCCGCATCGCCAGCGTGTCGGGATCGGGCGCAAGGCCGACGGCAACCGCGCGCAGCACCTCGTCGCCCACCGCATGGCCGTGGCGGTCGTTGATCGCCTTGAAATCGTCGAGATCGATCAGCGCGAAGGTGTTGAAGCCGGCGTTGCACAACTCGCCGAAGCGCGGCTCGATCGCGCGCCGGTTGAGCAACCCGGTCAGCGGGTCGTGTTCGGCCAGATCGCCGAGGATCCGCGCCTGGCCGCGGGCGACGTCGCGCTGGTCGCGCAGCGAGAGCATCCGGTCGGCGACACCCAGCGCCGAGATCACCACTTCGACCACCAGTCCGAGATAGAGCAATTCGTCCACCATCGGCGGGGCACCATAGAGGCCCAGCCCGCGCACGATCCGCTCGGCTCCCATCAGCAGCAGCGGCGTCCAGGCCGCGATCAGGAATTTCACCGAGCGGCTGCGCCGGCGATAGGCCTGCGCCAGCGCCGCGGCGTGCACCGCGAGCGCGGGCACGAAGCCGAGGAAGTAGAACTGGTGCGAAGTGTAATCGAGGAACGGCGGATGGACCGTGATCGTGCCCGGGACCGCCAGCGCGACCAGGCTGGCGACCATCACCGCGTTGCGCATGCGCCGCGAAAGCGCGCCAGGTTCGAGGAAGTCGACCACGAAGAAGCCGGCCGCCGCCACGGCCACCGCCGGGGCGAGGCCATTGAGCGCGGCGATCGTCTCGATCCTGAGATCGAGGAACACCGAGATCATCCCGCTGAAGCTCAGCACGTAGACCAGCATCGCGAGCACCAGCGCGCCGTGCCACAGCACGAAGCGCTGGCGCAGCACCGAAAAGGTCGCGAGATCGAAGATCACCGGTGCGAACAGCAGGCCGATCAGCATCCCCATCCCGGCCAGCAGCGCGACCGGCCATGCGCCGCCATCGGGATCGTCGGACAGGCGCGCGTCGGACAATACCGCGGCGTTCCAGGCCCGCTCGAAGCGCACCGCGATCTGCGCGGTATCCTCCGGGATCGGCGGCAGGCCGAGCGAGAAGACCGAGCGTCCCGCGCGCGGGACGGCATCGTCGGGGTGGTATTCGAAGCTCCGGATGGCGCCGTTACCGGCGATCAGCAGCACCGTCACCCGGTCGAACTTGGTGATCCGGGTGACGAAGTTGACCGGGGTCATCCGCCCGCGCCAGTCTTTCGCCTCGAAGCGCAGCCAGCCGACCGGGCGACTGTCTTTCCAGTGGGTCGGGCCGCAATCCCATGCCACCGGGCGGGCGGAGAGTTCGGCATAGGCGGTCGCATCGCCGCTGAACGCGTGGCATGCGGGCGCGATCGCGGTCGCCGCGGCAGGCGCGGCGGCGCACAATCCCACGAGCAGGGCGAACCATGCAAAAAGGCGATTGAAGCGACCCATACCTTCCCGAATAGAGCCAGCCGAATGGTCGCGCCCGTAGCCGCTGGCGCGCGCCGCGCCAATCGCCCAATGGCCAGGATGCGACGAAGCGTTTATTTGGCGAACAGCTTCAGATCGATCGAATCGCCCACCGCCTTGAGCCCGGCATCGTTGCCGTGGAGGTGATCGCCCATGTGATAGCCCTCGCGCATCTGGCGCGGGTCCTTCGGGTCGGCGAAGGCGGTGTCGAGCCGCACGATTCCGTCGAACGCCCCGCCGTGGAGGATCCAGTCGTTGATCTTCTGGCGCGCGGCCTCGCCTTCCTCGTTCCAGTAGCTCGCGCCCTTGTAGGGGCCGATCGGGCTGCCGATCACCTTGATGCCCTTCTCATGCGCGCGCTCGATCAGCTGGAGATAACCGGCGATCATCTGCTCCACCGTGATCTGCGGCTGGTCGAGCCCCGGCAGCTGCGGCCCGCCGCGCGCGCCGAAGCGGTTGCCGATGTCGTTCACCCCTTCGAACACGATCATGTATTTGACGTTGGGCAGGCTCAGGACATCCTCGTCGAACCGGGCCAGGGCGGCTTCGCCCATGCCGGGGCTGAGGATGCGGTTGCCGCTGATCGCGGTATTGGCGACCGCCCATTCCATCTTCGCCGCATGCAGGCGGTCGGCCAGAATATCGGGCCAGCGGCGGTTCTTGCCGGGGGTCGACCCGACGCCGTCGGTGATCGAATCGCCGAAGGCCACGATCGTCCCGAGCGCGTCGGGCGAATCGACGTCGATCCCCGAAAGGAACGCGCGAAACTGCTTGTGCTCGACCGGCTCGAACGGCTTGCCGACGAAATTGCCCTTGGGCGAAACCGCAAGGTCGTCCTGCCCGGTCAGATGGCAGGTGCAGGGCCCGGTCGGCTTCGGCAGGTAGATCTCCACCTTCACCCGCGCGAGATCGGGCAGCTTCACCGCCACCGTATCGCTGACGAAGGGCGCGCCGCGCGGGATCACCGCGCTGGCCAGCCGGCCGAAGGTCAGCGCGCGGGATGTGCCGGCGATCTCCTTGCCCGCATCGTCGATCTGGAATATCCGCGCCGCGCCGATCTCCAGCGGCGCCGGGCCGTAGCGGTTGGAGAAGCGCACCCGCAGCCGCGTTCCGCCTTCGGTGATCCGCAAGGTCTGGCTGATGGTGACATCGTCGTAATTCGCCGCGGCGAACGGCCCTTCGGCGCCGAGTGGCGCGTGCGGCGAAGCCGTCCAGCTCGCGACCCATTTGGCCTGCGCCGGCGCCGCAAATGCCATCGCGGCGGCGGCGGCCAGCAGCCCTGCCGAGAATTTCATACCTTTACGCATCGTCTCGCTCCCCATTTTTAACCGCGATAGACCCAATAGTCCGGGCCCATCTTCGCCTCCATCGCGGCGAGGCATTCCTTGTGGATTTCACGCACCCGTTCGGCGGTCATATATTCGGCCGGGTCGATCTCCTCAATCGTCAGGGTGGATTTGTCCTCGTAGAGGTGTTCGCCGGTCAGCAGCGCCCTGTCGTTATAGGGCCAGATGAAGGCCTGGCGGCTGGAGACGAGATAGAGCCCGTCATCCTTCAGGTTGTTCTGGCCGACCTTCTTGAGCTCGGCCCCGGTCGACATCTGGTGAAACCACATCTCGTCCGCGATGCCCCAGTCGGCCACGGCGATCTGGTCGCCCGAATTCCACAGCACGATATCGCCGATGCTCGAATAGAAATCGAACACGCCCTTGCGCCCTTCGACCTGGAACGGCGTATCGCCCCAGGTGATGGGATACTTCGGATCGTCCGCCATCATGTCCGGCGCGGTTATCTCCTCGAACAGCGCCCCGCCTTCGAGATGCACATGGCGCCAGTAGTTCAGCAGGATCGCGCGATGGAGCGGATCGGTGGTGCGCTCATGGAGTTCGAGCACCGGGTCCATGCAGTGATAGACCTCGGTCTCATATTTGCTCGTCATGCAGCTTCTCCCCCCCTGCGTTCCGGTTTGCCTATCGGATAACCCGGCCCGGCGGGCGAAGCTAGATGGCTTGCCGCGAACCGCCGGCCACACGGCCCTCTTGGCGAGCAATGCGATTCCTGCCACCACCGGCCTGCCCGACCGCACGACAGGGGAACCGCATGAACCGAAAATACCTCGCCGCCGCCGCGACCGTGCTGGCGCTCGCCGCGCTGCCGTCGCAGCCTGCGTCGGCCGACGCGACCGATGCCCAGCTTACCCAGATCGCGGATCAGGGGCTCAGCCACAGCGAGGCGATGCTCAATGCGTCGGAACTGATCGACGGGATCGGCCCGCGCCTGACCAACTCGGAGAATTACGACCGCGCCGCGCAATGGGCAGTTGCCAAATTCGGCCATTACGGCCTCAGCAACGTCCATCTCGAAGCCTATGATTTCGGGCTCGGCTGGAACCTCGATGCGTGGGACGCGCGCATGGTGCAGCCGCGCGCGGTCGTGATGCGCTCGATCCCCGTCGCCTGGTCGCAGCCCACCGGCGGCACTCTGACTGCGCCGGTCATCCTCGCGCCGATGAGCAAGAAGGAGCATTTGGAGAAATGGCGCGGCAAGCTTGCCGGCAAGATCGTGATGGTCAGCCTGCCTGGCGAAGCGAGCCAGTCGGACAAGCCGCCGTTCCGCCGTTACGAGGACAAGGACCTCGCCGCGATGGACGCCTACGATCTCCCGGGCGACGAGACCATGCCTTACAAGGAAGGGAACAAGGGCGATCTGTTCCCGCTCGAACTGTCGCGCTTCCTCAAGCAGGAAGGAGCGGTCGCGATGGTCCGCAAAGCCTATCGCGACAATGGCCTGGTGTTCGGCGAAGGCTATCTCTACCAGCCCGGCAACGCACTGGCGCTGCCGTTCGTGGAGCTGAGCGCGGAGGATTACCGCCGGCTCGCGCGGCTCGAAATCGCGGGCAAGCCGCCAGTGATCGCACTGTCGGTCGCCGCGCGCTTCAACGAGCAGGATCTCACCGCCGACAATGTGATCGCGGATATTCCGGGCAGTGACCCGAAGGCCGGCTATGTGATGGCCGGCGCCCATTTCGACAGCTGGATCGCTGGCGACGGCGCGACCGACGACGGCATCCCGAGCGTTTTGATGATCGAGGCCGCGCGGATCATCCAAAGCCTGAAGGTAAAGCCGAAACGCACGATCCGCTTCGCGCTGTGGAGCGGCGAGGAAGAGGCGTTCACCGGATCGACCGCCTATATCGAGCAGCACCTCGCGCATCGCCCGGTCGCCCCGAACCTGAGCCCGCTCGACTATTTCGCCGAATGGACTGGCGCCTTCCCGATCGAGAAAAAGCCCGGCTACGACGAGCTCAAGGCCTATTTCAACCTCGACAACGGCGCGGGCAAGATTCGCGGGATTTACGCCGAGAACAATGTCGGCGCGGGCGAGCTGCTTGGCAAATGGCTCAAGCCGTTTGCCTCGCTGGGCGCGGGCACGGTTGTGATGAGCCGCACCGGCGGCACCGATCACGAATATATGCAGTCGATCGGCCTGCCGGGCTTCGAATTCATCCAGGACCCGCTCGATTACAGCAGCCGGGTCCACCATTCGAACCTCGACACGCTCGACCACGCCCCGCCCGACGACGTGCGCCAGGCGGCCACGGTGCTGGCGGCGATGCTGTGGCAGGCGGCGAATAGCGACGAAGTCCTCCCCCGCCCGCCGCTGCCGACCGCGCCGAGCAAGTCGGATCCGTTCAAGGTCAAGGATCCGGACAAGGAATAGGCACCGCCGCGCCAGCACGTATCGCCATGAAGATCGCGACCTATAATGTGAACGGCGTCAACGGCCGCCTGCCGGTGCTGCTACGCTGGCTGGAGCTGGCCGAGCCCGACATCGTCTGCCTGCAGGAACTCAAGGCGCCGCAGGAAAAATTCCCGGAAGCGGCAATCCGCGACGTCGGCTATGACGCGGTGTGGCACGGCCAGAGCCGCTGGAACGGGGTCGCGCTGCTGAGCCGCGTGGGCGAAATCCACGAAACCCGGCGCGGGCTGCCGGGCGATCCGGACGATACCCAGAGCCGCTATATCGAAGCGGCGATCAACGGCGTGCTCGTGGCCGGGCTCTATCTGCCGAACGGCAATCCCCGGCCCGGCCCGAAGTTCGAGTTCAAATTGCGCTGGTTCGAGCGGCTGCGGGCGCATCTGCACAGCCTGATCGATCTCGACGCGCCGGTGATCGTGGCCGGCGACTATAATGTGATACCGACCGACCTCGACGTTTACGCGCCCGAACGCTGGCGCGACGACGCGCTGTTCGCGCCCGAGGTCAGGGCCGCCTTTCAGCACCTGCTGGACGACGGCTGGACCGACGCTCTGCGCCGGCTCCATTCGGACGAGGCGATCTACACCTTCTGGAAATACTGGCGCAATTCGTTCGAACGCGACGCCGGACTGCGGATCGACCACCTCCTGCTCAACCGCCCCGCCACCGATCGCCTGATCGCCGCCGAAGTCGATAAGCGACCGAGGGGGTGGGAGAAGACCAGCGACCATGCGCCGGTGTGGGTTGAGCTTGGGTAGGGGCGCAGTGCCCGCTCACGACCCATTGCGGACATTTAGCCCGATTCGATGGGCCAGGCAGTGGTAAACTTGCGGCGGCGCTTTATCAGGCGGGTTTCGTAGCGCCGCACTGCGGGGTCGCCCGCAAGAGCCACGTCGGCAAATTCATTGAACGCGTCGAGATCCCTAACAGCAACTATCAACACCAGGTCCATTGAACCGGCGACGTCCATGATCACCTGGACCTCGTCCATCGCCGAGAGCTTCTGGAACAGAGGCTCAAGCTGCGCGATCCCGTGGTAAGCGAGCTGCACTTCGACCATCGCCGTGAGGAAGGGACCGATCCTGTCGGTCACCACGGCCCGGTCGGCGATGATGACCCGTTGGTCGCGCAGCCGCCGGACCCGGCGGGCGATAGCCGACGGGGACAGGGCGACGAATTTCGACAGCTCGTCGGCAGTGAGGAGCGCCTCCTCTTGCAGCAGGCTCAGGAGCGCGCGGTCGTACCGGTCTAGCTTGCCAATATTCTGCATCAGACAGCCTATGAATGCGCGTTATGGGCGCAAACTAGAACGTCTTCGAGACTCTTTTGCAATTAAATCCAGTACTTTTCAGGGCGCAAAAGCTGAGGAGGGGGCGAGGTTTGATGTTCAGGCAAATTAACTGGGTTGTTTTAGCGACCGTCTTCGCGTCGCCAATCGCTGCACAGACAACATCGGCGGCGTCGGCGCCCGCGGGCACTTTCTCGCCGGCGCCCGTTGCGGCACTCGATGCCGCTCAGCGGAAAGAGGTCGTCACAGCTATCGGCACCGCGTTGCGGCAGAGATACATCTTCCCGGATATCGGCGAGCAGGCCGCATCCCGGCTCGAGGACAAGGCCGCAACCGGCGCATACGATAGCCTGTCCGATCCAGCGGCATTCGCGGCGCGGTTGCAGGCCGATGTGGCTGAGGTCGCGCACGACAAGCACTTGCGAGTCCTGTCGATGAATGGTCCTCCAATGCCTCCTCCCGGTGGCGGGGCGATGCCGCGGGCTGAAGCTGGAATCGTGCGAGCCGACAAGTTCGGCGGCGGGATCGGCTACATCGAAGTTCTCGGCTTCCCTGCGCAGCCGGCATTCAAGCCGGTGATAGATCGCGCGATGACGGCCCTGGCGGAGAGCAAGGCGCTAATCTTCGATATCCGTCGCAATGGCGGCGGCGATCCCGCTTCAGTTGCCTACCTGACCAGTTTCCTTGTCGAACCTGAAAAGCCCATCCACCTCACCGACATCGTGCGGCGAGTAGCGAACACGACGAATTTTGTGAGCAACAACACCCTGAGCAGTCCGACACCGGTGAATTTCGCCGGCCTGCCGGTGTTCGTGCTGACAAGCGCGACGACGTTCTCGGGCGGCGAGGCATTTGCATATGACGTGCAGGCGCTTCGACTTGGCAAGGTCATCGGCGAGGTGACCGGCGGAGGCGCTAACCCTACCGGCATGGTTCCTCTTCCGTATGGCTTGATGGCGATGGTGCCATTCGGCCGGGCGGAGAATCCAGTCACAAAGACCAACTGGGAGGGACGCGGGGTGCAACCCGATGTACCGGCTCCTGCTGCTGAGGCCTTGAACTCTGCGCTGGAGCAGCTTGGGCAGCCTGCAGTCGCGGACGTAGCCTCCGCCTCGCGACAGCAGGTCTTCACGCCGCGGGCCATTCCGCTTGCGGGTACAGAGGCAGCCGTGCGCTCGCTGGTGCCCGGGCTGGCGAGCGGTAATCCGGATTACGCCTCAATGAGTTCTGACTTTGCCGAAATGACCCGGCAACGCCTGCCACAGATGCAGGGTATGTTGGCTTCCCTAGGTCCGATCCGATCCATCGAGTTCGCGGGTCCCGGCGATGGTGGAGACGCGTATGACATTACCTTCGCCCACGGCAGGTTGGTCGTCGGCGTCATACTTGGACCTGATGGAAAGATTGTCGGGAGCATGATCCGTCCAGGCGCAGCAGGCGGCTAGCATAGACTAGAGGCCAAGCCGGGCTTGTAGGCTTGAACGAGCGACGTCCACTTCCACCATCGCGGACGCCGCCTCCCACAACCTCAAGGCCTCAAAGCGAATTGCCATCCCGATCCCGGAAGATCTCCCGCCGCCCGACATGGTTGGCCGGGCCGACCAGCCCGTCGCCTTCCATCCGTTCGATCCATTTGGCGGCGGTGTTGTAGCCGACGCCCATCTGGCGCTGGAGCCACGAGCCGGAGGCCTTCTGGTTCTCGAACACGATCTGGCAGGCCTGGCGGTATTTGCGTTCCTCGGGATTGTCGCTCGCGGTGAATTCGTCCTCGAAGCCGAAGCCGCTGTCTTCGCTCTCTTCGGTGACCGCGTCGATGTAGTCGGGCTTGCCCTGCTTGCGCCAATGGTCGGCCACCGCCTCGACTTCCTCGTCACTGACGAAGGGCCCGTGGACGCGGGTCAGCGCGCCGGTGTTGGGCTTGTAGAGCATATCGCCCTTGCCCAGCAGCTGTTCGGCGCCCTGTTCGCCGAGGATCGTGCGGCTGTCGATCCGGCTGGTGACGTTGAAGCTGATCCGGGTGGGGAGGTTGGCCTTGATCACGCCGGTGATCACGTCGACCGACGGGCGCTGGGTAGCCATGATCAGATGGATCCCAGCCGCGCGGCTCTTCTGGCTCAGGCGCTGGATCAGCACTTCGATCTCCTTGCCGACCGTGACCATCAGATCGGCCAGCTCGTCGACGATCAGCACGATCTGCGGCAGCACTTCGTAATCGAGCTGTTCTTCCTCGAACAATTCCTCGCCCGTGTCCGGATCGAAGCCGATCTGCACCCGCCTGCCGAGCGGCTTGCCCTTGGCCTGGGCGGCAGTGATGCGTTCGTTGAAGCCGATCAGATTGCGCGCGCCGATCGCGCTCATCATCCGGTAGCGGCGCTCCATTTCCTCGACCGCCCATTTGAGCGCGCGGATCGATTTGTGCGGCTCGGTCACCACCGGGGCGAGCAGATGCGGGATGTCGTCGTAGCTCTTCAGCTCGAGCACCTTCGGATCGATCAGGATCAGGCGGCATTCGCGCGGGGTGAAGCGGTAGAGGAGCGACAGCAGGATGCAGTTGAGCCCGACCGACTTGCCCGAGCCGGTGGTTCCCGCGACCAGCAGATGCGGCATCGCGGCCAGATCGGCGACGATCGGCTCGCCCGCGATATCCTTGCCGAGGATGATCGGCAGCATGCCCTTGTGCCCGGCGAAGGCTTCGGATGCGGCGAGTTCCTTCAGCGCGACCGTCTGCCGGTCGGCATTGGGCAGTTCGATCCCCATCACCGTGCGCCCCGGAATCGCCGAAACGCGCGCGCTGATCGCGCTCATGTTGCGGGCGATATCCTCGGCCAGGCCGATCACCCGGCTGGCCTTTATGCCGGGCGCGGGTTCCAGCTCGTACATCGTCACGACCGGCCCGGTGCGGACCGCGGTGATCTCGCCCTTCACGTTGAAATCGTCGAGCACGTTCTCGAGCAGGCGGGCATTGCTCTGCAGCGCCGCGCGGTCGAGCTTGGGCGGGCCGGCGGGCGGTGGCTCGGCCAGCAGCTCGAGGCTCGGCAGCTCGTATTCCTCGTCGAACAGATCCTTCTGGCGCTTCGGCGCGCCGATCCGCGCAGGCTTGGGCGGCGCGGACGGATCGGCGATCTCGGGCGCCCGGCGTGGCGGCAGATCGGGTTCGTGCACCTGACGCGCATCGGGGCGCGGTTCGGAGCGCGGTTCCGGTCGGGGCTCGGGCTTCACGCGCCTGGAAACGAAGGGGAGCAGATCGGACTTCGGCAGAGCGGGCGCGCGCAGGCGCGGCAGGGTCAGCAGATTCGCCCAATCGACCGCGAACACCCGCCCGGCGAGGATCGCGCCGGCCGCGAGGCACACCAGCCACAGGCCGGCGATCGCCCAGAAGCGCCCCGCCTCGGGCAGCAGCGCGGCCAGCGCGCGCACCCCGCGCTCGCCCAGCAGGCCGGTGATCCCGCCGAAGCCCGCGGGCAGGTTCCAGTCCGACGGATCGGAGATCAGCGACAGCACGATCGAGAACAGCGCCATCGCGAACACCAGCATAGCCACGGTGCGCCACCAGCGCATGCCGTGCAGGGTTTCCTCGTCGTCCGCATCGCGCCACAATTTGCTGGCGAAGGCATAGAGCAACGGCAGGAGCAGCAGCGACGACCAGCCGAACAGGAAGAACGCCCGCTCGGCCACCCAGGCGCCCGCGCCGCCCATCCAGTTGAGCGCCGGGCCGGCCGCGGCGGTCGAGGGCGAGGGATCGGTCTGGTGATAGGAAACCAGCGCCAGCGCGAGGAACGCCAGCGCCGCGAACAGCACCAGCGCACCGCCGATATCGCAGGCGCGCCGCGCCGAACGGCGAAACGTCGCGCGCCAGTCGGCCGGCGGGGCTTTCGCGATTGCGCGGCTTGCCATGTTCGATCCCCTCGATCTGCGAAGGCGCAGAATCGCAGAGTCCGGACTCCGGGTCAAGAAATCGCGGGCCACGCTTCTTCCCCCTCGATGGGGGAAGGATAGCAGAGCTTGCCGCGCCAGCGGCTAGCGGCGCTTGGATGGGGGTGAGTTTTCGTTCAACCGCGACCTCACCCCCATCCAGCTTCGACTAGGCAGCAAGCTGCCAAGTCTTCGCATCCTTCCCCCATCGAGGGGGAAGAAAGGATTTAACTCAAGCCGTCTATCGCCGCCCAATGCGGCCAGTTCAGCCGGTCGGCCGCGCGCTGGTCCATCCCGCCGAGCGCGATCACCGGGATGCGGGAATGCGCCGCAAGCAGGCGGAACCGCACCGGGCCTAACGCCGGGGCTCCCGGATGCGAGCGGGTCGCGAAGGCGGGCGAGAGCAGCACCGCGTCGGCGCCCAGCCGGTTCGCCTCGCCGATCTCGCGCAGGCTATGCGCGGTCGCGAGGCGCAGCATGTCGCGGCACGGATAGAGCGCGCGCGGTGCGCCGTAGATCCCGTCCGCGCCCCATTCGGCCGCGGTCAGTGCGCTGTCGGCGAGAATCACCACCATGCCGCGCGCGCGGGCGATCCGCTTCAGTTCGAGGAAGCGCGAGGCGCGTTCCGCATCGGGCAGGTGATAATGGCGATAGATCAGCCCCGAACCGCGCGGCAGCCGGCGCAGCGCCTGATCGAGCGCGGCGTCGTTGCGCTCGTCGGTAACGAGCCACCGGGCGGGGAAGGACTGGCGCGAGGACATCCGCGCGCTATAGCGGCGCGCGATGGAAAGCGCAGCAACTCCCCTCGCCGACGTGAACTTCCGCATCGCCCGGGCCGCGGCAATCGCCGGGCGCAATCCCGCCGACGTGACCCTGATCGCGATCTCCAAGGCCCATCCGGCCGAACATATCGTGCCGCTGATCGAAGCGGGCCAGCGGGTGTTCGGCGAGAACCGGGTGCAGGAAGCGCAAGACAAATGGCCCACGCTGAAGGACCGCTTCCCCGATCTCGAACTGCATCTGGTCGGCCAGCTCCAATCGAACAAGGCGGACGACGCGGTCGCATTGTTCGATTGCATTCACTCGCTCGACCGATCCTCGCTGGTCGGCGCGCTGGCGAAGGCGATGGACAAGGCCGGGCGGCAGGTCCCGCTGTTCGTCCAGGTCAATATCGGCGCCGAGGAGCAGAAGGGCGGCTGCGCGATTCCCGACCTGCCCGCCCTGCTCGCCGAAGCGCGCGAGGCGGAACTGCCGGTGGCCGGCCTGATGTGCGTCCCCCCGCTCGCCACCGAACCCGCGCCGTTCTTCGCGTTTCTGGCGAAGCTGGCGGACGATCACGGGCTCACCCAACTCAGCATGGGCATGAGCGGCGATTTCGAGACCGCAGTGATGCTTGGCGCAACCCATGTGCGGGTGGGCAGTGCATTGTTCGGGGCGCGGGTCTAGGATCGCGCGATGCGTTGGCTGAACCTCGTTTCCGGTGTCCTTGCAACGATCGCCTGGGGCTGGATCCTCTATCTCGGGACCGGGCTGGTCGCTGCGATCGCCTGCGCGAACCTGCCGGAGTTCCCGATCGTCGGAACGCTCCTGTTCAACGTGATCATCCCCACCGCGATGCTCGCGTTAGTCGCCGCATCGGTGCTTGTGACCAACCGGATGAAACAGCCGGGTCGAGTGATCGCGCTTTTTCCGTGCGCCGCGCTGGGCTCGGTGCTGGTCTACTACGCCTTCGTCACCGGCATTTCGATTTCCGCCAGCGTCGACATAAGCGAGTGTCCGTTCTGAGGGACTAAGCCACCTTCTCCGCCACCACCGGCACATCTTCGGTCGCCGCCGCCAGCAAATGCTCCTCGATCGTGGCCAGCCGGTCCGCCGAGATCACCTTTTCCCCCAGCAGATCGGTGACGTAGAACGTATCGGCCGCGCGTTCGCCGTAATTGGTGATGTGGGCCGAGTTCACCATCAGCCGGCTTTCGAACAGCGAGCGCGCGAGGCGGTTGAGCAGCGCCGGGCGGTCGCGCGCGTTGACCTCGATCACGGTGAAGCGGTTCGACGCCTTGTTGTCGATGAACACCCGCGGGCGCACTTCGAAGCTCGCCGCGCGGGCATGGGTCAGCGGGCGCTTGGCGAGCTGGGGGACCAGTTCGATGCGGTTGAACAGCGCATCCTCGATGCTCAGCTTGAGCCGGTCGAGCTGACTCTCCTCGCGGAACGGGCGGCCGAGCGGATCCTGCACCACGAAATTGTCGACCGCCTTGCCCACCCGCGTGGTGTGGATGCGCGCATCGATGATGTTGCCGCCGGCGAGATGAATCGCGCCGGCGATGCGGTAGAACAGCCCCGGATGGTCGTCGGCGATCACCGTCACCAGTGTCGCCCCGCGCGCGGCGTAATATTCGCAGTGGATCGACAGCCGGTGCTCGAGCCGCTTGGCCGCGGCATACTGGTTGAGGTTGAGCGCGATGATGTCTTCCGGCTCGGCGATCCAGTAGGAATCGTCGAAGCGGTCGTCGAGCTCGTCCATCACCCGGGCCTGCGCGCCGAGCAATTCGGCGACGTCGCGCCGCTTCGCCTCGACCCGGTGTCGGCGACCGTTAGCGAGATGGCCGAGCCGCAGATTCTCTTCCGCCGCCGTATAAAGCTGGGTCAGCAATTGCCGCTTCCAGCTGTTCCAGATGCCCGGCCCGACCGCGCGGATATCGACGATCGTCAGCAGCGTGAGCAAGCGAAGGCGTTCGACGCTCTGGATCTCGGCCACGAAATCGCCGATCGCCTTGGGATCGGAGAGATCGCGCTTGAATGCGGTCGCGCTCATCAGCAGATGCCACCGCACCAGCCACGCGACCAGCTCGGTCTCGTTCTCGTCCAGCCCGAAGCGGGGGCACAGTTTCAGCGCGACTTCCGCGCCCAGCACCGAATGATCGCCGCCGCGGCCCTTCGCGATGTCGTGCAGCAGCACCGAGAGATAGAGCGCGTTGCGCGACTGGATCTGCTGGACGATCTCGGTCGCCAGCGGATGATCGGCCTTGAGGTCGCCGCGCTCGATCCGGGCCATCAGCCCGATCGCGCGGATCGTATGCTCGTCGACCGTGTAGTGGTGGTACATGTCGAACTGCATCTGCGCGTTGACCCGGCCGAAATCGGGCACGAAGCGGCCGAACACGCCGGCCTCGTTCATCCAGCGCAGCACCGTCTCGGGATCGCGCCGCCCGGTCAGAACCTTGAGGAACAGCGCATTGGCGCGCGGATCGCCCCGCACGCTTTCGCGGATCAGCGCGGCGTCGCGGGCGATGATCCGCATCGTCTCGGGATGGATCTCGAACCCTTCCTCCTCGGCGATCTGGAAGATCTCGATCAGCCGCACCGGATCCTCGCGGAACCATTCGTCGCCCGGCGCGGCGATTCGCCCGCCGAACAGCGGATAGCCGCGATGCAGCCGCTGCTTCGCGCGGAAGCCGGCGAGCAGCCCGCGCGGGGCCTTCTTCTGGAACTGTTCGTCCAGCTGGGCGAGGAAGATGCCCGAGAGGCTGCCGACCCGCTTCGCCTGGAGGAAGTAGTACTGCATGAACCGCTCGACCGCGCTCTTGCCCGGGCGGTCGGCGAACTGCATCCGCCGCGCGACCTCGCGCTGGAGATCGAAGGTCAGCCGGTCCTCGGCGCGGTTGGTGATCGTGTGGAGATGGCAGCGGGTCGCGAGCAGGAAGTTCTCCGCCCGGCGGAACGCGCGGTATTCGGCGCGGGTGAACAGGCCGACCTCGACCAGCTCGGCCGCGCTCTTCACCTTGTGGATGTATTTGCCGATCCAGTAGAGCGTCTGCAGATCGCGCAACCCGCCCTTGCCTTCCTTCACATTGGGCTCGACGACATAGCGGCTATCGCCGAGGCGCTTGTGGCGTTCGTTGCGCTCGGCGAGCTTCTCGGTCACGAACTGGCGCTCGGTTCCGGCGACCACGTCGGCGAAGAACCGCCGGCTGGCTTCCTCGTAGAGCTCGCGGTCGCCCCACAGATAGCGGCCTTCGAGCATCGCGGTGCGGATCGTCAGATCGCCCTTGGCCATGCGTACCATCTCGTCGATCGAACGGCTGGAATGGCCCACCTTCAACGCGAGATCCCACAGCAGATAGAGCATCGCCTCGATCACCTGCTCGCACCACGGGGTCTGCTTGCCCGGCGTGATGAACGCGATGTCGATGTCCGAATGCGGCGCCATCTCGGCGCGGCCGTAGCCGCCCACGGCCATGATCGTGAGCCGTTCGCCCCTGGTGCGGTTGCCGGCCGGGTAGAGATGCTCGACCACATGGTCGTGCATCACGCGGATGATCTGGTCGATCAGAAACGAGTGGCCCGCGGTGATCTCATGCCCGGCGGAGGGATGGTCGGCCAAGCGCCGCGACAATTCCTCGCGGCCCTGCGCGAGAGCCTGGCGCAGCAATTCGACCACGCCCGGGCGCGCACGCTGCACGCCGTGCTCCCGAACTTGCGCGGCGATCGCGTCGGCCAGCACGCGCCGGTCGATCACCTCGCGCTGGTTGGGAATCTTGATCGTGCTCACAGGGATCCAAATAGGCCCGTATATTTTTCGCGCAACGCGCGCTTGTCGACCTTCGCCGTCCCAAGCCGGGGCAGTGGCTTTTCGGCACGCCACATGACGGCCGGGATCTTGAACGGAGCGAGGCTCTCGCCGAGGAATTCGCGCAAATCGTCCTCGCTCAGCGCGTGGCCCTCCCGCGGCAGCCAGACCGCGGCCGGAAGCTCGCCGTAACGCTCGTCCGGCAGGCCGAAGACCGAGCATTCGGCGATGTCGGGATGGCTGTAGATCGCCTGTTCGACCTCGATGCAGGAGATGTTCTCGCCGCCGCGAATGATGATGTCCTTCTTGCGGTCGACGATGAACAGATAGCCGTCCCCGTCGAGATAGCCGAGGTCGCCGGTGAGGAACCAGCCGTCGGGGCGGACGGCGGCGGCGGTCGCCTCGGGATTTTCCCAATAGCCGAGGAAATTGCAGATCGAGCGGATCGCGACCTCGCCCGTTTCGCCCGCCGCGAGCAGCTGGCCCCCCGGATCGAACACCGCTAGTTCGACCAGCGGCTTGCTCGCCGGGCCGGTACTGCCGGGCTTGGCGAGATAGTTCTCGTTGAAATTGCCGCAGCCGACCGCATTGCTCTCAGTGAGGCCGTATCCGAGCAGCGGGAAGCCCGGCAATTCCTGGCGCAGCAGCCCGACATGCCCGGCCGGGCGCGGCGATCCTCCGGCGGCGAAATTGGCGCAGCTCGACAGGTCGAACTCGCCGCGCCGCGGATGGGTCGCCAGCTCATGGCTCATCAGCGGCACCCCGAGGAAATAGGTGATCCGCTCCGCCTCGATCAGCCGCATCGCCTCGACCGGGTCCCACTTGGGCATCACCACCAGCCGCCGGCCGAGCGCGAAGCTTTGCAGGAACAGCGGCACTTCGCCGGTGACGTGAAACAGCGGCACGATTACCAGCGCCGCGGGCGGATATTTCGGCTGCTGGCCGTGTTCGGTCATATGGCCCAGCACCATCAGCGTTTGCGCCGCGAAATTCATCGTCGCCTGCACCACCGCGCGGTGATCCGACACCGCGCCTTTCGAACGGCCGGTCGAGCCCGAAGTGAACAGGATCGTCGCTAGATCGTCGGGGCCGAGTTCGGGCAGCGGGGTATCCGTGCCCCCGCCGTTCTCCAGCAGCGCGGCGAGCCCTTCGCGCGGCGCGGTGTCGTGCGAGAAAATCAGCACCCGCGCATCGCCATGCCGGCAGCCCTCGATTCGCGCGGCGCGCTGCGGATCGGCCAGCACCAGCCTGCAGCCAGCCAGCGCGATCGCTTCGCCGAGTTCCTCGCCGGTCGAGAAGCCGTTGAGCAAGGTCACGCAGCCGCCCGCGATCGCCACCGCCAAATAGGCCACGCACCAGTTGGCGGAATTGCGCGCGGCGATCCCGATCCGGTCGCCCCGCTCGATGCCGTGGCCGGCGACCAGCCCGCCGGCGAGTTCGCGCGCGGCGGCATAGGTCTCGGCGAAGCTGAGGCGGATGGCGCCATCGGACAGGAAAAGCGCGTCGCCGTGGCGGTCGCAATAGAACGCAAAATAGGCCGCGAGCGAGGCCGGGGCGTTGCGGTAGAGCGGAAGCGGAGTGCCGAAACGCTCGAGTGTCGTCAGTTCCAGCGGGCCGCCGGGGGCGATCACGGCATCGAGATGCCGGCTGAGGCTGCGATCCATCTCGCTCGGCATGGCGCTCTATCTCTCCCCACAGGCTTTCGCGCCGCCGTCGCCTGTGCCACAAGCGCGGCGTTTTCAGGCGCCCACCCTAGGGGGAACGTAAAGTGCTGTCACTATTGGCTGCCGCCGCATCGGGGCATGCTCCGATCTATTGGCAGGACCTCGGCCTCAGGCCGGGGATCGAGCTCGGCTTCTTCACCCTGCGCTTCTATTCGCTCGCCTATATCGCGGGCATTGCGCTCGCCTACTGGCATCTTACGCGGATGCTCAAGGCGCCCGGCGCGCCGATGGGCCAGCGCCACGCGGAAGATCTGTTCTTCTACTGCACGCTCGGCATCATCCTCGGCGGGCGGCTCGGCTACGCGTTGTTCTACACCGGCGGCGAGACCGGAATCCCGAGCATGTTCACCCATTTTACGCCGACCGAGAAGATCAGCTGGGACCTGCTCCGGTTGTGGGATGGCGGAATGAGCTTCCACGGCGGCGTGCTGGGCGTGCTCGCCGCGATTCTCTGGGTCAGCTGGCGCGGCAAGCTGCCGTTCCTCAGGGTGTGCGACTATATCGCGGTCAACGTGCCGTTCGGGATGATGTTCGGCCGGCTCGCCAATTTCGTGAACGGCGAATTGTGGGGCCGCCAGACCGACGTGCCCTGGGCAATGGTGTTCCCGAGCGACCCGCTCGGCGTGCCGCGCCACCCGTCGCAGCTTTACGAGGCGGGGTTGGAGGGCGCGTTGCTGATCGTGATCATGCTGACGGTGTTCTGGAAGACCGGCGCGCGCTTCCGCCCGGGCCTGCTGGTCGGCCTGTTCACCGCGGGCATCGCGGCCGCGCGCTTCACGGTCGAATTCTTCCGCCAGCCCGACGCGCAATTGACCGAGTTCGCGCAGAGCACCGGCCTGTCGATGGGCCAATGGCTGACGATCCCGCTGATGATCGTCGGTCTGGCGCTGGTCGCGCGGGCGCTGATGAAGCCGCCGCTCGCCTCGGGAAAATGAGCCCCGGCGACAGGCGGGATCTCGCGGCGCGCCTGCGCCGCCTGATCGCCGCCACCGGCCCGATCACCCTCGCCCATTACATGGCCGAGGCGAATGCCCATTATTACGGCTCGCGCGATCCCTTCGGCACGCCCGCTCCCGGCAGGGAAAAGGGGGGCGATTTCGTCACCGCGCCCGAGATCAGCCAGATGTTCGGCGAGCTGGTCGGCCTGTGGCTGACGGATATGTGGATCAGGGCCGGACGGCCGGAGCCGGTCCATTACGTCGAGCTTGGGCCGGGGCGCGGCACACTGGCGCGGGATGCGCTGCGGGTGATGAAACGCCAGGGGCTCGAGCCGCAAGTCCATTTCGTCGAAGGCTCGGCCGTGCTGAAGCGGATCCAGCTCGATGCGGTGCCCGCTGCGGAATGGCATCACGATCTCTCGACCCTGCCCGAGGACGGGCCGCTGCTGCTGGTCGCGAACGAATTCCTCGATGCGCTGCCGGTGCGGCAACTGGTGAGGACCGCGCGCGGATGGCGCGAACGGATGGTCGCGGCCGAGGGCGATGCCTTCGTCTGCATCGCCGGGGACAGGCCGATGGACGCGGCGCTCCCGGAGGAACTGCGCGGCGCGCCCGAAGGCACTTTGATCGAGACCAATCCGGCCGCGGCGACCTCGGTTGGCGAGGTAGCCGCGCGGCTCTCGGCGCAGGGCGGCGCGGCGCTGTTCGTCGATTACGGGCACGACGCCCCGCGCGCCGGATCGACCTTCCAGGCGGTGCGCGCGCACCGCATGGTCGATCCCTTCGCCGATCCGGGCGAGGCCGATCTCACCGCCCATGTCGATTTCGCCGCGCTGGTTCCGGTCGCGCAAACCCGGGGCGCGCGCTGGCTCGGTACCGTGCCGCAGGGCGTCTGGCTGCGCGCGCTCGGGATCGAAAGCCGCGCCGAAGCGCTGAGTGGGTTCGCACCGCACCAGCGCGAGACAGTGATGGCGGCGAAGGACCGGCTGATCGGTGAGGATCAGATGGGTCTGCTGTTCAAGGTGATTGGCCTCGCCGCACCGGGCTGGCCGGATGGCGCAGGTTTTTAGGGAGTTCTTTTTTGAGCGATACGCTGCTGACGGTCCTGCAATATTACGGCGCCGCAGTGGCGACGGTCGCCGCATTGATCGTCTCGCTCGACCTCGGGCGTCGCTGGACCGGCTTCGGCTTCGTGCTGTTCGTCACTTCCTCGATCGCACTGATCGGCTGGGGCTTCCTCCAGCCCGAGAGCGAAGGGATCGGGGCGCAGAATGTCGTGCTGCTCGCGATCAATGCGATCGGCGTCTATCGCTACCTGATCGTCAAGAAGGTCCCGAAGTCCGCCTGATACAATTCACGTTGACAATGTCCGTGACAAGCGCGCGCGGCTTGGCTTAGACCTCCCGGCAAAACAGTCGGAGAGGATCGTCACCATGCTCAAGAAACTTGCCGTGCTCACGGCCGCGGCCTTCGCGGTAATTGCCGCGCCCGCCCTGTCCCAGGGCTTTCCGTCGGGAAACATCACCGCCCCGCCGCCGCCGGTGCCCGCCGGGATCAAGGTCGACAAGATCATGGTCCACAGCAAGGCGATCGAAGGCAATCTCGAAGGCGACAGCGCCGACCGCACCGCGATGGTAGTGCTGCCGCCGAGCTATGCCAAGAATCCGAAGAAGCGTTACCCGGTGGTCTATTACCTTCATGGGTTCGCGATCGACGGGGAGAATTTCTACAATTTCATGCATGTGCCCGAAGCGGTCGCGCATAATGCCGCGGCCGGGCGCGAATTCATCGTGGTGGTGCCCGATACGCTGACCAAGCTCGGCGGATCGATGTACGGCAGCTCGGTCACCACCGGTGATTTCCGCGGCTTCGTCGCTGATGATCTGGTGAAATATATCGACGGCCACTACCGCACGATCGCGACCCGTGCCGGGCGCGGCCTCGCCGGCCATTCGATGGGCGGCTACGGCACCTGGACCATCGGCATGACCCACCCCGAGAGCTTCAACGCAATCTATGCGCAGAGCGCCTGCTGCGTGAGCCCGCGCCGCGAGACGGTCGAATCCGCCGCCAAGCTCGCGGCGATTCCGATCGAAGCCGGGGTGAAGGCCGATTTCGGCACCCGCGCCACGCTGTCCTCGATGGTCGCCTGGTCGCCCAATCCGCAGAACCCGCCCTATTTCGCGGATTTCCCGATCAAGGACGGCAAGCTCGATGAAACGGTGCTGGCCAAGTGGGCAAACAATTCGCCGCTCGCGATGGTCGCCAGCCATGTCCCGGCGCTGAGAAGCTTTGCCGCGATCGGCGCGGACGTCGGCACCAAGGACGGCTTGATCGCCGACGACACCGCGATCCACGAGGAACTCGCCCGCTTCGGCATCACGCATGACTGGGCGACTTATGAAGGCACCCATACCGATCACATCGGCCAGCGTTTCGACGAAGTGGTGCTGCCGTTCATGGCGAAGCACCTGACGAAGGCGAAGTAAGGGGGCGAAGTAGGGATCAGGCGGGCGGTCGCGCGTCGATCGCCCGCTCTTCCTGCGGCACCGCGCGCGGCGCGGTGCCTTTGACCCAGGCCTCGAGCGCGTCGAGGTCGATCCCACCCTTGGTCGCATCCTTCTGCGGAGCGAACACGGTGAAGCCGTCGCCGCCCGCCGCGAGGAAACTGTTGACGGTGACGCGGTAGGTCCGCGCCGGATCGAGCGGCTTGCCGGCGAGGGTGATTCCGACCACCCGCTCGCCAACCGGTCGGCTGGTATCGAACCGATAGATGAAGCCCGCCGAGGGCGAGAGGCTCTGCTGGGGGTCCTCGTCGTCGAAGCCCTGTTCAAGCACCGCCTTGATCTCGGCGCCGGTCATGCTCAGCGTAATCAGCGTGTTGGCGAAGGGCTCGACCTTGTAGATCGCGTCATAGGTCAGGCTTCCGCCCGGCGGCGGATCGAGCGGCGCGCGCAGGCTGAACGGGTTGGTGAAGGCGATCTCGGCCCCGGCGCTGCGGGTTGCGGCAAGCTGCGAATCGGCGACCAGATTGCCGAGCGGCCCACCGGTCGCGGCATTCTGTGCGCCGGGCTTGGCCGCCGCACGGTCGACCGCGCCGACGATCCGCCCGGAAAACACCTTCGCGGCGTCGGTGTAGGTTTTGACATAGGCGGCAATATCCGTGCGCGGCTCGAAGCGCGGGAACAGGTCGTTGTTCGCAACCGGCCCACGGCTCGACGGATAGGCATCCGACTGCACGATCACATTATGCGCGTGTTTGCCGATCACCCGGTGCGTGCGCGGATCGATCTCCAGCGCGATGTCGGTCACCAGCTCGCCGTAGACCCCGGCGCTGGTGAGCAGGAACGGCCGCCTCGGATCGACCGCGCCGTAATCGCAGATATAGGCCCAATGGGTGTGGCCCGAGACGACCACGTCGACCCGTGGATCGAGCCGGGCGAGGATCGGCTGGATATCGCCGGTGAAATCCGCGCAGCCATTGGGATCGGGCTGGGCGGACGAGGTCTTGCCGCCCTGGTGGATCAGCACCACGATCGCGTCGGCGCCTTCCTGCTCCAGCTGCGGAACCAGCGCGTTGATCGTGTCGGCCTCGTCGGAGAAGGTCACGCCGGCAACCCCGTCAGGCGAGACGATGTTGGGCGTGTCCTTCAGGGTCAGGCCGATGAAGCCGACGGTGACTTTCGCGGCCCCGCTGCCGAAGCTCTTGAGGCCGGTCGCGGGGAAGATCGTCGAGCCGTCGGCCCGGTGGGTGCTCGCGGCGAGGTAGTGGAACCTGGCCCCGCCGAACTGCTCGATCTGGCATGGCTGGCGGGTGGTATATTTGGCGCAGCCGCCGCTCTGCTTGCGCAGCAGCTCGTCCACCCCGCCGTCGAATTCATGATTGCCGACCGCGCTGAATTCGAGCCCGAGGCGGTTGAGCACGCCGATCGCCGGCTCATCGAGATAGATCGACGAGCTCAGCTGCGAGGCGCTGATCAGATCGCCCGCCGCAACGGTGACATTGTTTGGATATTTCGCGCGCAGACTATCGACCGCCGATGCCAGCCACGCCGCGCCGCCCGCCGGCACCGCGACCGAACCGCCCTTCCCGTCGGGCGCGGTGACGGTTGCCCTGGGCGGTTCGAGCGCACCGTGGAAATCGTTGAGCGCGACGATCCCGACGATCACCGGCGCCGCCGCACCGCCCGGTTCCGGCGGTTTTTCGCGCAGGGTCAGCGTGCCGTGGTCGTAATTCGTGGCGCAGCCGGCGAGGGTAAAACTCAGGGCGAATCCGAACAGCGCGCGTTTCATCATGCGAGCTTCGTGCAAGCCGCCGGTTTCCGCAAGATGACGGCCGGTCGATTTACTCCGGGCGCGGGCCCGGGGTCCGTTCGGATCAAACGTCCAGATTCGCCACGTTGAGGGCGTTCTGCTGGATGAATTCGCGACGCGGTTCGACCACGTCGCCCATCAGGCGGGTGAAGATCTCGTCGGTCACGTCGGCGTCCTCGACCTTCACCTGCAGCAGGATGCGGTTGTCGGGATCGAGCGTGGTTTCCCACAATTGCTCGGCGTTCATTTCGCCGAGGCCCTTGTAGCGCGCGATCGCGAGGCCCTTGCGGCCGGCCGCCAGCACCGCTTCGAGCAGCTGCGACGGGCGGGTGATCGCGCCGTCGGCGACGACCGCCGGAGCGGGTGCCTCTTCCTCGCCGTCTTCAGCGGCGGGCTCCGGCTCGGGCTCGGGCTGGGGCTCGGGCTCCGCGCCGCCCTTGGTCAGGCGGGCGGGCCTGGCATAGGCTTCGGCCTGTTCGGCCGCGAGCTTGTGCAGCTTGCGCGCCTCGGCGCTGCCGATGAAAGCGGCCTCGATCTCATGGACATCGGTCACCCCGCGCCACGCGCGGGCGAAGATGATCGAACCGTCCGCGCGCTTCTCCGCGCTCCACGCCGCATCGGGATCGCCGAGCTGGAGATGCGCCGCGGCGCGTTCGAAAGCCGCCATCCGCGCGTCGTCGGACAACGCCGGATCGAGCGCGCCGGACAGGCCGAGCGCTTCTATAACTCCGGAATTATACTTGCGCGGGACGAAGGCCATCAAATTCTTCATGCGCAGCGCGTGATCGACCAGATCGGCCAGATCCGCGCCGCCGCGCGCGCCGCCCGCGGTTTCGAGCACCCGGCCCTGCAACCCGGTTTCGACCAGATGCCGGTCGAGGCTGCCCTGGTCCTTGAGATAGACTTCGCTGCGCCCCTTCGCGACCTTGAACAAAGGCGGCTGGGCGATGAACAAGTGCCCGGCCTTGATGATCTCGGGCAGCTGGCGGTGGAAGAAGGTCAGCAGCAAGGTGCGGATATGCGCGCCGTCGACATCGGCGTCGGTCATGATCACGATCTTGTGATAGCGCAGTTTCTCGAGGTTGAACTCGTCGCGGATGCCGGTGCCCATCGCCTGAATCAGCGTGCCGACCTCGCGCGAGGAGATGATCCGGTCGAAGCGCGCGCGCTCGACATTGAGGATCTTGCCGCGCAGCGGCAGGATCGCCTGATACTGGCTGTCGCGCCCGCTCTTGGCCGAACCACCGGCGGAATCGCCCTCGACCAGGAACAATTCGCATTTCGACGCATCGCGCTCGCGGCAGTCGGAGAGCTTGCCGGGAAGGCTGGCTATGTCGAGCGCGCCCTTGCGCCGGGTCAGCTCGCGCGCCTTCTTGGCCGCTTCGCGGGCGGCGGCGGCATCGACGATCTTCTGGATGATCTCCTTGGCGTTCGCCGGATTCTCTTCCAGCCACTCGTTCATCTTGTCGGCCATCAGGCTTTCGAGCGGCTGGCGCACTTCGGAACTGACCAGCTTGTCCTTGGTCTGCGACGAGAACTTCGGATCGGGCAATTTGACCGAGACAATCGCGGTCAGCCCTTCGCGCATGTCCTCGCCGGTCAGCGAGACCTTTTCCTTCTTCAGCAACCCCGATTTCTCGGCGTAGCTGTTGATCGTGCGGGTCAGCGCGGCGCGGAAGGCCGCGATATGGGTGCCGCCGTCGCGCTGCGGGATGTTGTTGGTGAAGGCGAGGACGTTCTCGTAATAGGAGTCGTTCCACTCGAGCGCGACGTCGATCCCGATGCCGTCGCGCTCGGAGCTGATCGCGATCGGATCGGGCAGCAGCGGCACCTTGTTGCGATCCAGGTATTTGACGAAAGCGGCGATCCCGCCTTCGTAATACAGATCGTGCTCGAGCACTTCGGCATGGCGCTTGTCGCGCAGCAGGATGCGCACGCCCGAATTGAGGAAGGCGAGTTCGCGATAGCGGTGCTCGAGCTTCTCGAAATCGAATTCAGTGACGTTCTTGAACGTGTCGGTCGAAGCGAGGAAGGTCACGCGGGTGCCCTTCTTCGGCAGGCCGTTGGGCGCGGTCAGTCCATCGCCCGTCACGATCAGCGGCGCGACCGCATCGCCGTGCTCGAAGCGCATCCAGTGCTCCTCGCCCTCGCGCCAGATGGTCAGCTCGAGCCATTCGGACAGCGCGTTGACCACCGAGACGCCGACGCCGTGGAGGCCGCCGGAGACCTTGTAGGCGTTGTCGTCGCTGGTGTTCTCGAACTTCCCGCCCGCGTGGAGCTGGGTCATGATCACTTCGGCGGCCGAGACGCCTTCCTCGGAGTGCATGCCGGTGGGGATGCCGCGGCCGTTGTCCTCGACCGAAACCGAGCCGTCCGGGTTCAGTTCGATCAAGACCAGGTCGCAGTGCCCGGCCAGCGCCTCGTCGATCGCATTGTCCGAAACCTCGAACACCATGTGATGCAGGCCCGAGCCATCGTCGGTATCGCCGATATACATGCCGGGGCGCTTGCGCACCGCGTCGAGGCCCTTGAGGACCTTGATGCTGTCGGCGCCGTATTCGCTGGAATTGGGTGTGCTGCCCACCCCGGAGGAGGCGGTGTTTTCAGGTGTCTCTGCCATATTGATTATATAGGCGCGGCAGGTCCGTTTAGAAAGCTTTTCGGGCCGCGTTCCACAGTATTGTGGCGCTCACCGCCCGGACGCGAAAAGGCCTGTCGTCCGGGGGGACGACAGGCCTTTGCTTGCGACCCCGAGGTTTTGCTTCAGGACTGGGGAGCGACGCGGGCGTCCAGTTCGGCCATCGCCTTGGCGGTGCCGTCAGCCACGCATTCGCCGATCGAGAGCGAGCTGAAGTTGCCAAGAGCGGCGGCCTTGTTGCAGGCGCGGCGCACCGACGTATCGATGCGGCCCTTCATCGTGATGATGTCCGACGCGCGGGTGAGGTCCAGGCCATCGGCGCTGACGCGGATGGTGACATCGTTGGCGACGGCGGGAGCGGCGACGCTGCCGGCTACACCGGCGGCGATGAGGGCAGTGATCAGAAGCTTGCGCATGAGAGGTTCCTTGGTTGGTGGCGGCCGGCCGGGGGACCGACGATCCGTTAGTCGTGATTGCCTGATTATGGTGCAGTGCAATATCGTTCGGCGCAAATGCAATAAATGCGCGTCAGATTGCAGGGAATTCAACCGTGCGCGCGGCGCCCAAAACAAAACGGCCGCCCGGTGAGGGGCGGCCGTTTCTGGTGTCGAATGACCGTTCGGTGCTTTAGAGCGACCAGATGAACGGTACCGGATAGCGCGCGGCGCCCCGGACGTAGAGTTCGACGACCCGCTTCGCGAAAGCGACCATGATCGTGCTCCTTTGGAAAAGAGAAGTTGGGGCGGCCCCCTTGGGGGAGGGAGAGAGGAGCCGCCCCGGTTCTGTCTCGTGAGCGGCATATGGGTTCTCACCCTCGGCACCGCAAATGCGAAAAACGCGGCACCCCTTGCGAATTCCGCAACGCGGTTGCCGCCGTTCCAAAAGAATGTGCGGCAGCGCTTTGCGGCATATTTACCGGCTTAGATGCCGGCGAATTCGAGCGTCTTTTCGAACTGCTTGGCAGCCGAGTTCGAAGCGCTGTCCTTGCAGCTTTCCCACTGCTGCTGCACCTTCAACCCGCGGGTGTCGGGCTTCGCGCAGGCGGTCTTGACCGCGCCGGCGATCCGCGTCTGGAGCGTTTCCTTGCCGACTTCGGTTTGCAGGTCGAGATCGGAATAGCCGACCTTCACGGTGACGGTCTCGGCAGCAGCGGCCGGCGCGGCGAAGCCCGCGGCGAGGGTCAGGGCGGCGAGAGCGGGGAGGATGAGGTTACGCATGATTAATTCTCCTGAAGAGTTTGGGTAAATGTCCCTTCCCAGGGTCCTTAAGCTTGTCGTTCTTTGATGGTTGTATTGTGCAGTGCACAAGGAAATGGTGCAAATGCGAAAAATGCGGTTGCGGTTGCACGTTTCTCAACTGGAACCGACATGGGTTCGTCATGGAGCGTGCCCCTTTGGGCCGCCCCCCGCGAAGGGGGCGGCATCCGTTGGGGTCCTGCAGCGGGTGATCAGACGATCGCGGCGCTCAGCAGCAGGCCACTCGTCGAAACGGCAGCAAGCAGCGGCAGGACAAGGGTCGTGAATAGACGCATGGTATGTCCTCCTGTTGACGGCAGTCGGGCGGTTGATCCGCTCCGTCCTGCCGGGGGCGCATGTGGTGACGTTACGATTATGTTGCAAGTGCGAAATATTGTAACGCACTTGCAATATATGCATGCGCGGTTGCGCAATTCGTCTTGATCTCCGCCTCGCCCGGGAAAGCGCGCGGCTGGACAGGGGCCGCCCCTTTCCTTAACCGGCCGAGATGGACGCTTCCAACCTTCCCGACTCAATCCTGATCGTCGATTTCGGCAGCCAGGTCACCCAGCTGATCGCGCGCCGCGTGCGCGAAGCCGGGGTCTATTCCGAGATCGCGCCGTTCAGCGCGGCCGAAGAGGCGTTCCACCGCCTCAAGCCCAGGGGCATCATCCTCTCGGGCTCGCCCGCCTCGGTCTGCGACGAAGGCTCACCCCGCGCGCCGCAGGTGCTGTTCGACAGCGGCCTGCCGATCCTCGGCATCTGTTACGGCCAGCAGGTGATGAGCCAGCAGCTCGGCGGCGAAGTCCGCCCGGGACATGAGACCGGCGAAGATGATTTCAGCAGGGGTGGCGAGTTCGGCCGCGCCTTCCTGACCGTGACCGAACCCTGCGTGTTGTTCGATGGGCTGTGGGGTGTCGGCGAGCGTCACCAGGTGTGGATGAGCCACGGCGACAAGGTGACCAAATTCGCCCCCGGCTTCCGCATCGTCGCCACTTCGGATGGTGCGCCTTTCGCACTGATCGCCGATGACGAGCGGCGCTATTACGGCACCCAGTTCCACCCCGAGGTGGTCCACACACCGGACGGCGCGAAATTGATCGCCAATTTTGTGCGCCACGTCTGCGGCCTCGCCGGCGACTGGACGATGGCCGAATTCCGCAAGACCAAGATCGACGAGATCCGCGCCCAGGTCGGCAGCGGCCGGGTGATCTGCGGGCTTTCGGGCGGGGTCGACAGCGCGGTCGCCGCGGTGCTGATCCACGAGGCGATCGGCGACCAGCTGACCTGCGTGTTCGTCGATCACGGGCTGATGCGGCTGAACGAGGCGGAGCAGGTCGTCACCCTGTTCCGCGACCACTACAACATCCCGCTGGTCCATGTGAACGCGGAAGAGATGTTCCTCGGCGGGCTCGCGGGGGTCACCGATCCCGAAGCCAAGCGCAAGTTCATCGGCGCGGCCTTCATCGACCTGTTCGAAGCCGAGGCGAAGAAGGTCGGCGGGGCGGATTTTCTTGCCCAGGGCACGCTCTATCCGGACGTCATCGAAAGCGTCAGCTTCACCGGCGGGCCTTCGGTCACGATCAAGAGTCACCACAATGTCGGCGGCCTGCCCGAGCGCATGAACATGAGCCTGGTCGAGCCCTTACGCGAATTGTTCAAGGACGAGGTTCGCGTACTCGGGCGCGAGCTTGGCCTGCCCGAAATCTTCGTCGGCCGCCACCCGTTCCCGGGCCCCGGCCTCGCGATCCGCATTCCCGGCGAAGTCACCAAGGAACGCTGCGACATATTGCGCAAGGCCGACGCGGTCTATCTCGAGGAAATCCGCAACGCCGGGCTCTACGACAATATCTGGCAGGCCTTCGCGGTGCTGCTGCCGGTGCGCAGCGTCGGCGTGATGGGTGATGGGCGGACCTACGACAACGTCCTCGCGCTGCGCGCGGTGACCAGCACCGACGGCATGACCGCCGACATCTACCCGTTCGAATCCGCCTTCCTCAGCCGCGTTTCGACCCGGATCATCAATGAAGTGCGCGGGATCAACCGGGTGACCTACGACTATACGTCGAAGCCGCCGGGGACGATCGAGTGGGAATAATTTCCGGGCCGCCGATTGTCGCCGAAACTGCGATACTCTGCGACGTAACCCACTGAAAATAAAATAATTTCCTGTCGTCATCTATCGCCGTCGATCACTGGGCTAGCGTCCCGGTTTGCGGACAAGGTGACGGACTGTGGAAGTATTGCACAACCCGATTTTCGCGAATACCGTCACGGCAATTGAGGTCGTGACGGTATTTTTTTCGCCGTAAGCATCTGTAATACTTACGGAAAGCCCCCGTTCGACCTCTGAAAATCGCCTGACGGTATTTTTTAGCTCGGAGGCTCACATGCTCACGGACACAGCTATTCGATCGCTTAAAACAAGAGAAAAGCCATATAAGGTGACAGACAGGGACGGTATGTATGTTCTCGTCTCCGTAAAAGGCTCGATTTCATTTCGTCTAGACTACAGGCTTCACGGCCGACGCGAGACTATTGTCCTTGGAAAGTATGGGCCTGATGGTCTTTCGTTGGCTCGTGCGCGCGAGAAGTGCATAGATGCTCGGCGACTTGTCGCGGAGGGCCAGTCTCCCGCGATTGAGAAGCAACGGGAAAAGCGGCGCATCAAGGAAGCGAAGAGCTTCGGCGAGTTCGGCGAAAAGTGGCTCACTGCCGCTCCGATGGCCGATAGTACGCGGGCGATGCGGCGGTCGATCTGGGAGCGGGAGTTGCTCCCGGCATGGCGCAATCGCCTTCTGACGGAGATCAGCCCCAACGATCTACGCGCTCACTGCGGCAAGATCGTCGATCGAGGCGCCCCGGCTACGGCTATCCATGTCCGGGACATCCTGAAGCAGATTTACGGATTTGCGATCCTGCATGGCGAGAAGGTCGCGAACCCCGCCGATGAGGTCGGGCCCGCTTCGATCGCAACCTTCGTTCCGAAGGACCGCTCGCTCTCGCCGAGTGAGATCCGCGTGATGCTCAAGCAATTGGAACACGTAGCGACGCTGCCGACGATCCGGCTAGGCATGCGGCTGTTCTTGATGACGATGGTCCGCAAGAGTGAGTTGCAGGACGCGGTCTGGGACGAGGTCGATTTCGAGAACGCTGTGTGGACGATTCCGAAAGAGCGCATGAAGCGGTCGAAGGCCCACAACGTCTATCTGTCGACCCAGGTACTCGACATCATGGTCGCATTGAAGACCTGCGCCGGCAACTCAAAGTATTTACTCCCATCGCGGTACGATGCCGACGCGCCCATGTCGCGCGCGACATTCAACCGTGTGACATATTCGGTGGTTGAGAGGGCGAAGAGCGAGGGGCTGCCGCTAGAACCGTTTACCGTCCATGATTTGCGACGTACCGGGTCGACGCTGCTAAACGAGATAGGCTTCAACCGCGACTGGATCGAGAAGTGTCTGGCGCATGAGGATGGGCGGTCGTCTCGCGGCGTCTACAACAAGGCCGAGTACGAGCATCAGCGCCGACACATGATGCAAGAATGGTCGAACCTTATCGAAGCGTGGACAGCGGGCCAGAAGTACACTCCCACGCTCATGCCCAAGGCGATGGGCATGCTCGAACTCGATCCTACTGTGTGACGGGCTTTGCGCGACGCAACCGAACATCAGGTGTCGGCGCGAGCTTGATGGACTTCGCGCGGGAGGCCGCGCGTCGCGCGTCAAGCCATTGCTCCACCTCGCTGAGATCCCAAACGACGCATCGAGAGGTCAGATAGAAGCGCTGAGGGAACTCACCGCGTTGCTCCATCTCGAAGATGGTGCTGTCAGCTAGGGGCACGATTTCGCGTAGCTGCTGTCGACGAACGGTTCGCCGCGATGCGGCCGGGGTTGTAGTGATGCTCATGTCATTCTCCGCGTCTTCCGAGGCGCGGCGATAGAAGGCGATAGATGGGGGGACCGGAAGCCCCCCTGATGCCGAAGGGCGGTTGTTTCGCATGTTCGGCGGCAAATCGGCGGGTTTGAAAAGTTAGTCATATCATTTGGGACCGGGAGGGCGGTGCCCTTATCCCCGGCGTCGTCGCCGTCGGGAAGCCGACGATCGACAAGACGCGCAGGTGCGCCGTACCCAGCCGAGGCTCGAGACCACCTGTAAGCGGTTGGTCCGCGAGAAGCGCGTCGAGATACATCGGCGTTTCGGGCACGCGCATCCGCCGCTCACATCACGGCGCGCGTCTAGGGTCTGGGTAGTCATGGCACTGGTCTTTCGCGACGGGCGCCGGGAGCCTCTCTCCCAGCCCTTAACCCGTCACGGCCATCGGCTCGGCACTCTCACTCTCTGGGGGCGTTGCGGGGTCTCCCCGCAGAAGGGGTCGGCCGAGACGTCAGGCTCGGCAGCAGGGGAAGCCCTTCCCCTCAAATGCGCGTTTCCGTGAAGCAGCAAAGGCACAATTGGGAGTTTTCCCGCAAAGCCGGCAAAGCGGTTTTCAGGCTTCCAGCAAAAGCGTACGCCGCTCACGGTCGTCGTTGCCATCCGCGACCGCCTTCTACGCCACCGCGGTCGCGGAGAAGCTGACCCAGCGGACGGCGGCCGAGCGTGCAGGCGGCGATGACCCGATCGTAACTGCGGCGGCCCGCGCGGCAGGCGATCGTCTTTCCCAATGTAAGCTGAGCGAGGCGTTGCTTGGCCTCGGCACCGCCCCTCTCGTGCAGCTCAGGCGCGTAGAAATCTGCGAGCCGGATCTCAATCCATCGGTCGGGCCGATCGGCAGGGCCGACACACAACCCGTCACCGTCACCGATGTATCGCACGACGCCTGAGAAGCGCTCGCCTTGGTGTGGCAGAGGTGCCTCGCAGGGGTCGGCCAGCGCTGGCGACGCCCAAATGGCCCCGAGCAGCGTCACAGACGCAATGACAAACGGCTTGCGAAAGGTCGTCATCTTCATCGAGCGGTGTTCCCATGCAATGCGCTGGCGGTGCGGATTTGCCGGACGATGCCGTTGTAGGCAGCGTGCAGGCCCTGACTGCGACCGATCTCATGATCGGAGCCGGCCGCCTCCCAGAAGGCCACCAGCCATTCGTCCGGGCACCGGCTGCGCAGGACCCAAAGGGCGAGTCCGACGCCGCGTGTCTGAACCTTCCCCTTTTCCGCAGTCGCCTCCCGAAGCACATCGAGCGCTCGGTCGATCGTGCCGGTGGCGCGTGCGCGGGCATCAGTGGAAATCATGGCTGCGGATACGGACGAGGTCTTCTTCGGTGAGGACGGCGTTGAACGGCGGGTGGGAAAGCGTGCGGCCGCGCGGGATGACTGGGTCGCGCGGGTCGGGACCGCCGCCATGGGTGGCCCCATCGCCATGACCGGGCATGACCCGGAAGTCCTTGCCGGCGATTGAGCGGAGCATCGCATCATGATCGGTGATGCGATCGCAGATGACATGGATGACCTCGCCTTCCTTCTGGAGCCGCCCGCGCATCGCGATCATGGAGGCGGACATCACCTGGCGGCGGTAAATCTCGAAGCGGTCGGGCCAGAGGATGCCCTGCGCGACGCCGGTTTCATCCTCGATCGTCACGAACAGGACGCCCTTGGCCGAGCCGGGACGCTGGCGCACGAGGATGACGCCCGCGACCTCGACGTTGCGACCGTCGCGGATGTTCTGGAGGTCGGCGCATTTGACAATGCGCATCGCATCGAGTTCGGGGCGGAGAAACTGGACCGGGTGCCCCCGCAGCGACAGGCCGATCGAGCGATAGTCCTCCACCACCTCCCGGCCTTCCGTCATCGGCCGGAGCGCCACCGCGGGCTCCATGCCCTCAGGTGAAAATTGACCGTCGCGTTCGTCGGCCGCGGCGAACAGCGGTAGCGGAGCCTCGCCCAGTCCCTTGACCTTCCAGAGTCCCTGACGGCGGTTCTCGGCGATACAGTGGAAGGCGTCCGCCTCGGCCAGCTTCTCGATCGCGGCGCGCGGCGTTCCCGCCCGCCGCCAGACCTCCTCGACGCTGTCATAGGGTGCCGGCCCACGCGCGGCGACGATTGCTGCTCCATGCACATTGGCGAGCCCGATGATCTGACCAAGCCCAAGCCGCACGGCCATGTATCGCCCTTTGGTCCCTTCCAGCGTGCAGTCCCAGTGACTGTGGTTGACCGAGACGGGGCGTATCTCGACGCCGTGCTTGCGAGCATCGTTGGCGATCTGAGCTGGCGCATAGAAGCCCATAGGCTGGGCGTTCAGCAGGGCGGCGCAGAACACGTCGGGATGGTGATGCTTCATCCAGCAACTGGCGTAGGCGATCTTGGCGAAGGACGCGGCGTGGCTTTCGGGGAAGCCATAGGAACCGAACCCCTCGATCTGTTTGAACGTCCGTTCGGCGAAGTCCTTGGGGTAGCCGCGCTCGACCATTCCCCCGACGAGCTTGTCGTAGAAATGGCTGACCCCGCCGGTCAGTTTGAAGGTCGCCATTGCGCGACGCAGCTGATCGGCCTCGACCGCCGTGAAGCCGGCACCGACGATGGCGACCTTCATCGCCTGCTCCTGAAACAACGGGACGCCCAACGTCTTTTCGAGCACCGCGCGCAACTCCGGCCGCGGATATTCGGGTTTCTCCTTGCCCTCACGGCGCCGCAGATACGGGTGGACCATGTCACCCTGGATCGGCCCGGGACGGACGATCGCGACTTCGATCACCAGATCATAGAACTCGCGAGGCTTCATACGCGGCAGCATCGACATCTGCGCGCGTGACTCGATCTGGAAGACACCCAAAGTGTCGGCTTTCTGGATCATCGCATAGACGGCCGGATCGTCGTCCTGCAGGTCGGCCATGCCGACCTTGATGCCCTTGTCGGCCTCGAGCAGGTTGAAGGCCCGATTCATGCAGCCGAGCATTCCCAGCCCCAAGACGTCGACCTTCATGAACTTGAGGGCATCGATATCGTCTTTATCCCATTCGATGATCTGACGTTCCTCCATGCGGGCCGGCTCGATGGGCACGAGATCGTCGAGCCGATCCTGGGTCAGCACGAAGCCGCCGGGATGCTGCGACAGGTGGCGGGGCGTCCCGATCAACTGGCGCGCCAGCTCCAGCGTGAGCTTGAGGCGATGATCCTGCGCATTGAGGTTCAGGCTCTCGATCTGCTCCTGGGAGATGCCGTCCATCGACCAGCCCCAGACCAAGCCCCTCAGCATCTTGGTGAGGTCTTCCGGCAGGCCCAGCACCTTGCCCACTTCCCGGACGGCGCCGCGCGTGCGGTAGCGCGTGACCACTGCGGTCAGGGCGGAGCGGTGCCGACCGTAGGTCTCGTAAATCCACTGGATGATCTCTTCGCGGCGCTCGTGCTCGAAATCGACGTCGATGTCGGGTGGCTCTTTGCGTTCGCCGCTCACGAATCGTTCGAACAGGAGTTCGTGCTGGATCGGATCGATCGACGTGATCCCGAGCAGGAAACAGACGCAGCTGTTGGCTGCCGAGCCGCGCCCCTGACAGAGGATGCCGCGCCGCCGGCTCTCGGCGACGATGCTGTTCACGGTCAGGAAATAGGGCGCATAGCCGAGGCTGGCGATCAACCGAAGCTCATGGTCGATCTGATCGCGGTAGCGCCGGGGCACGCCGTCGGGGAAGCGGGCGACGGCCGCTTCTTCGGTCAGACAGGCCAGCGCCTCCTGAGCGGTGCGGCCTTCCATTACCTGCTCGTAGGGATACTGATACTGGATCTCGCCGAGATCGAAGCGGCAGATGCCGGCGATGTCGGCGCTGGCCTGGATCGCATCCGGGAAGGCCGTGAAGCGCCGCTCCATCTCCTGCGGCGACTTGAGATTGCGGTCCATGAACCGTTCGCGCCGGAAGCCGAGTTCCTCGACCTGACACTTCTCGCGGATCGCACTCACCACGTCCTGAAGCGGCCGTCGTTCGGGGGTGTGATAGAGAACGTCGCCGGTTGCGACCGCGCGAAGGCCGGCGTCGCGGATCAACGCATCGAGCGCGTGCAGCCGGGCGATGTCGTCGGGCCGACGACGGAACGACAAGGCGGCATAACCGTGCAGGCCGAACACCCGTCGGATATCCGCGAGCTGCGCCGCGGTCGCATCGTCCGGCATGTCTGGCACCAATATGCCGACCATATTCTCGGCATGGGCGGCGACATCCGCGAGATCGAGGAGGCAGTTTCCCTTGCCGCCGCGTGCCTTCCCAATCGACAGAAGCCGCGTGAGGCGCGACCAGGCGGCGCGGTCGATCGGGTACAGCAGGATCGCGTGCCCCTCGCGCGTACTTACGCGCGCGCCGGGGAGCATCCGGCAACCAGTTGTCTTCTGGCCGTCCCAGCCGCGCACGACGCCGGCGACCGAGCCCCAGTCGGCGAGTCCAAGGGTGCTGTGGCCGAGCAGCGCGGCGGCCGCGAACAGCTCTTCGGGGGAGGATGCGCCGCGCAGGAAGGAAAAATGGCTGGTGACCTGCAGCTCGACATAGGTCGTGGCGGGGGCGGCCATCAGCCGAACACCCCGTGCATGTACCAGGTCAGGTCTCCGGTCGGACCATCGACACCGTCACCGCGGCGGAAAACCCAGAAGCGGAGCCCACCCTCGGCTTCGACCCTGAAATAGTCGCGCACTGCCCAGAGCTCGCCGGGCCTGCGCCACCATTCGCCATGGATGCGCTCGGGACCGTCTCCGGCGATCACGCGATAATCCTGCCGCCGCCATGTAAACCGGCGTGGCGGATGATCGGGCAGGAGCGCGATCACATTGCTCAGTTGCTCGGGGCGCTGGAGCAGCCGCGTCGGCCGCTTCCATGCCGGCCAGCCTTTCGGTTCGGCGAGCGGCTCGACCCGCCTGACGGCGCGCTCGGGAACATCGCTTTCGTGGAAGGCGATCCGGAAGAGTGCCGACGGCCCGGATCGGCCGATCAATTGATCGACCAGCGGCGCGAGGTCGGGCGATCGCGTATTATCCTCGATCAATGCAGCAGCCGCGCTGGCGCCGACTGGCTCGCTGTGCGGCACGACAAGGTGCATCGCCTCGATCCCCAAGCCAGGATCGACCTCAGGCAGTTTCAGGGCGAACATGCGCTTGAGGTGCTGGCTGTCTCGCGTCGCGCGGGAGGCGCCGATGGAAAGGCGCTGAACCTCCCCGTCGACCCTATCGATTTCCAAAGCGACCTTGCGCACGCCAAGCCCGCGCTGGCGCAAGAGCGGCACCAGATCATCGACCAGATCGGAGATGACCTGCGTGATGCTCTCCGGCGTGCCGATGGGCTCGAGCAGCCGACGTGTAACCTCGGGGCGCTCGAACGGAACGACCGGGATGATCGGTTCCGCGATCATGCCGCGGGCCTGATCGAGCCGTTCTACCGTCGACAGGCCAAGCCGGCGCGCCAAGGGACCCCGCGGCATGGGATAGAGATCGGCGACGCGCTCGATGCCGAAGCGCGCGGCGGCGGTTAGGGCCGAGGCGTCGAGCCGCAACGCGGCAAGCGGCAAAGGCGCCATGGCTTCAGCCTCGCTGCCGGACGGCAACAAGGTGACGGGGCGGCCGCCGTAGCGAGCGAGCGCATGCGCGGCACCCGGCGTGCTGGCGATCGCAATCGTCGCGGCGAACCCGAGACGCTTCAGGAAGCGGAGCAGGCGGCGGCAGAAGCGTTCCTCGCCGCCGAACAGATGCGTGGTCCCGGTAAGATCGAACCACAATCCGTCGACCCCCGACACAGCCGCAATCGGCGTCCATTTGCGGACTGCGTGCAGTGCGAGCCGGTCCAACCAGGCGCGATCGGCATCGGGATCGGCGTCCAGCATCTCCAGTTCGGCGACAAGAGCACGGGCATGCGCGGCCGCCATGCCGGGACGGAGTCCGAGCTCAAGCGCCTGGGGGCAGGCGGCGCTCACCGCCTCCTGCCTCCCGCTCCGGGCGACGAGAACCGTTGGCCGCTCCCAGAGGTCCGCCCACGTCATTGGTGCCGAAGGCTGCAGCGCGGACGAGCCGGGAGCGCCATCGTCGCCGCGCAAGGCCCGAAACGGGTGCTCCGCAGCCTCACTGCGTCGTCCCATCTCGCGCATGGTCGGCCGCTGGTGGGCGGGAAGGCGGTCGATGTCGGCCTGATTTGGCCGGCCGGTGATTGCGCCGTCCCGCGCCCAGCGGGCACCCGGCCGCCAGCCTCCGCCGCGCGGGACCGAGCATGCGCCGGGATCGTCGTCGATCGGAGGCGCGAGCGCCGCGGCGACTGGCCGCGCCGGCTCAGGCGGCCTGCGCGATCGCTCCCCCGCGCGCAACCGCTCGATCGGGAGCTGCGGCAGGAAGAGCGAGGCGACCCTGTTCATCGCAGGCCTCCAGCTCGAGAGTGAATGGATTGCCGGCTCGCTGCCGCACCAACTCGACCGACCAGCGTGGTCGCCCGACGCCGGGATGCGGAAGCCTTTCCGATTCAACGCAGCCGATCCGCCAGCGCGTCATCGCCGCCGAAAGCGTGCTCAAGGGACAGCGTTCGCGCGTCCTGTGTCGGCGGTAAAGCAGCATGGGAGTATTGCCGTCCGACGCCGCGAGTTGCAGGCGCCGCGTCGCGGTCATGTCGGCAGCCCTGACTTCGGCGATTACGCAGGCGAGTGAGCCGTTGCGAAGGCCGTCCTCGGCCATCGCAAGAACCTGCACGTCCTTGTTGCCCTGCGCGTAGAGGATGCGATCGGGACCAAGCCCGACCTGCTCAATTCCTGGCGCGTAGAGGTCGAATTTCGAAAGCGCCCAAAGGACGGAGCGGCCGGGCTCGGTCGCGAAGCGGGCAGCAATGCCCGCCGCGAACAGCGTGGCCGCCGCGTCATCGTTCAGGCTGGCGGAAGCGCCTGCAATCTCATGGAGGCCAGCCGCGTCGAGACCATGGTCAGCAAGGCGATTGTCGAGTTGCGCTAGACCGAATGCAAGCCCGGGTCCCCGAGCCACCTGGGCACGGGAAAGCTCGGCGCGCAAAGCGGCGAGCTGATCGGCGGAAGGCCGATCGGCGAGGGGAATCGGGACTGACATTAGACGGCATACGACTCACTTGTTCACTCTATGTTCCCTATTGCTGGAAGATTCGTCAAGCGGATTGAGTCACTTCGACTGTCACAGGGTCAGCTCCATCAGAATGGCGATGGCCTCGTCGGCCGTCGAGGCAATCTGGCAATCGAAATCGCGATCGAGGCGGGCATGCCCGCTTTCGATGATCGTTTCAGCGGTTCGTCCGTGAAGAATGCTCGGCAGTGCGGGAGCGCCGCTGCGGCGTGCTTGAAGTCAAAAATGTCGTTAGCCCAGATCTTCCTGTTCCGATACCGGATTGGCTGCTCCCGGTCCGCGAGCGGCTCGCGTGCTTCGCAGGTCTGGAGGCCGAGGCGCTGATCCAGGCGCTGCTAATCCGCTATGACCGAGGCGCGGTAGCAGTCATGGGGGCATAGCAGCTAAGCGCCCTAATCCCGGTCATTTCGAACGGGCTATGTCAATCCTGAAAGCTGCCGTCCGTTCACACAGCTGGCGAATTACTGAGACTGGGCAAAGCCGCCGTTCGCAAGCGATGTGCCAAACGGCACCTTGTGTCACGGACCCTACATTCCTCGTTTGCCCGACCGCCTCGACGTGACGCAGCCAAGCCGATTGCTGACAGTCGGCTTTGGGACCACGACCGACTAAATCTGCTTTCATCCAAGCAGTTTGAAACTGGTATCGCGCACTGTGGAGAGATAGCTTGCAGCACCCCAGCGCTCGAAGTCCTCGTACAACTGTGGAGTTGCGGAATACGAGCGGTTCGCATTGATGAGGCCATTGAGCGCGTTGAGAAGCACGGCTGCGTCACCTGACGCATCGCCAGCCTTGAGATAGGAAGCGAGAGCCTGAAGGCCCTCTATTGCGATCGGAACACCGTCTGGATTGAACCGCTCCGTAGCTTCTTTCAAGTCGTCGAGGGTCTGAAACCACTCTCGTACGACCAGAGATCGCAAGGGCAGGTCGCCGCCTGCACCAAGCAGCGAGTTGGCTAGCACATACAGCCGTTCAGGATACTGATCGAGCCAGCGATCTATTACCGGCATGGCAACTTGGGTCGGCGATTTGCCACTGGATCGCGCTTCGGCCGTAATTGTTGTAATCCGACCGCACGTCATTCGACTGCCGCGTACGACCGCTAATTGCAAAGCCCGCAGTTCCGCCACGTTGATTGGCCACCAACGGGCGAATTCTTGCGCCCGATAGTAGCCGATGATGTCGATCGCAACGCTCGCAACGGTTTCTCGCTTCCGAAACTGCACGAGGCAGAACGAGGCGAATGCCTCGTCATCACCGTCGGGCTCGAAATCCATTGCTGGGTCGATCAGTGTCGCAACTGCACGACTGCTCCCTTTCTTAGCCAGCATTTTACGGACCCGATCGATTTGGTCGATCCTGCCGGCAAATCGGCGCAGCCGGTTTCCATGGATGAAGGGAATACGCTGATCGAGCTGAGAGCGATCCATCTGCCACCAGTTAACAAGCTCATCTAGCCAGGTCTGCCGCTCCACCTCCGTCATCGCCTCCGGAAGAGGATATGTGGCGGGCAGCAAGATTGCTCGATCCGCGTCAAGATCAAGGTGTGCTATCAGCGTCCCGCGCTTCGCCTCTCCAAGCGCAAGCTCGCACGCGCGATGGTATACGGTCTCAAAGACAGTTCCTTGTATTACCACCGGGCCGTCTGGCCGGTAATCTAGCGACCATAAACGGAACTCTTGAGGGTTACCGATCTTTAACTCGGAACCGCCGCGCGGAACTGAAACAGGCGCAGTCGCCAACCTTGGCGCGAAAGGCATGTCGTGAATCGTAACCAAGCGCGCTGCGTCGCTGTCCCGTTTATCGTCAAATGTTGCCCCCGAGAGTACCAACGTTCTGTGCGGCTCTCCTCCTGCGTCGCTATAAATATGATCGAAGCTGGCGGCATGCTCGTGCTTGTGCCCATGCAACACCACATCGATCGCCCGTTCGCGCAGCGTCTGTCTCAGCAGAGCGAGATTGGTGAAATCAGCGAAGGCCTTGACCTCTTCGCGAAGACTCGGAGCCCGGAGATGATGGTGCACCGCTGCTATGCGGATTTGGTGGCCTCCGGCAGTGGACGGCGTGTCGCCAACAATACGACGAAGCTCTTCGAGCTGAGCCTCGGATACCCGGGCCATGTCGAACTGCGCGAGGTCATCGAACTGCTTGCGCAGCGCCGCTGCCTTTTCGGCATCGTGCTTCGCCAGAAGAGTATGAACCTCATCCCAAATATCCTTGAGCGGCGAAGGGAGAATAGAATTCACATGGGACCAGTTGGCGCTATTAATCGGATAGATCGCCCAGCGAGCGTCAGGACCAACAAGACGGTGTATTCCTGGCGTCACGGTTCTGGGTTCGTCGATGCCGTCTAACCAGGGCGTGACACACCCTGCGGCTCGCCAGACATTGACGAATGCTTTGTAGCGATCTTCCGATCCCGGTTCAGTTCCTTTTGGGACATCATGATTCCCGGGGGTCGCAACAATATTCTGCGGTGCGATGCCGACAGAAGCGAAATGCTTGAGCAAGAGATCAAGGAGAGCCTTGTGACCGCCCTCATCTCCTTTGAGCGTGGCGTCGCCGGTAAAGATTATGGCATCGAGCACATCGCCATCACGGCGAAGACGCTCGCTCAACCGCTCAAATACGAGTTCAAGCGCTGCCTCGCGGGTCGCCTGCTCGATGCCGGGTATTTTTTCTTTAAAATCATCACGTTTCAGTGGAACACCGGCCCCGGTTATATGGGTGTCAGTGATGTGCAGGAAGCGAATGGAATTTATCATTTCGCGACTATAACCAGCGGAACAAGCAAGCGACATCTCAACCTGCTCGTCGCCAAATTGTCAGCAACCTTATGATCTGCGACCGGAGTATCGCGCCTTGATGATTGCACATGGCATCGACCTAGTCGAGGTTTCCTCGACGGCTCGCCTGCTCGCTGATCCTACAGATCAGCTTCTCACACGGTGCTTCACCGCCCAAGAGCAAGTGAGTGCCGGTAATGGTGTTGATCGCGCTGCGCGGTTCTCAGCTCGCTTCGCCGTCAAGGAAGCGGTGATGAAAGCTCTCGGCACGGGCTTTGGCGGAGGCATCGGGTTTCTCGATATCGAAACCGTCACGCTGACGTCAGGCGCGCCGACCATCGTCCTGCATGGCGAGGCCCAACGGCACGCCGAAATGCTCGGCATCGGCTCCTGGCTCGTCAGCACCAGCCATGAAGGCGACATAGCTATCGCCAGCGTGATCGGTCTCGCCGATCAGGGCGCGCCGAGGTAGTTGATTGCCCGCGCGTCAAGATCCACCGAAATCTCGCCGCCATTATTGGCGAGAACCCGACGCCAAACCGCAAAGCCTTCCATAATGGCGCGTTCCCAATCGGCTGCCGTGGCTTCGCCGACCTCAAGGTGCGAGGTCATGCTCTTTATTGTGCGCAATAACCCATAATCGACCTCGCTGACGCCCTCTAGGAAGCTGTGCACGCGCGCATAATCGAACGCCAAGGCGGACACGCCCTCTTCAATGATCCGGGCGCGGCCACCGTCCTCCACCTCATCAAGGAGCGGCCGGCTCTTGCGTTTGCGTTTGAGGAAAGCTCGTAGGTTGGGCGACCAGCCTAGGATTGCCGCATAGGCCAGATGGAACACGTCGTGGAAGCGATAGCCATCGGGATCGTAGGCATTGTCGCCTAGCAGCGAACCGATCTCTTCACCGTTGATCGTCATCCGAACCTTTGGCCGCGGCCCTGAACCGGGCTCCTCGACCAGTCTGACAATCATCTGCCGGGGTAACCGCTCCAAATCGGGAAATTCGGAATCACGTTGCGGTGCCTGCGCACTGATTGGAGCGAAACGCGCACGCACCTTGTCGAGGTTCTCTTCCGCGATCTGATCGAGATCGAGCCCAAATTTGCTCGCGACATTGGCAATGTACCAGAGAAGATCGCCCAGCTCTTCCCCAACCCTGTCTTTGAACAGGCGGTGCGCTGCACCATCCCGCAAATGCTTCTTATATTCGCTGAGCAACTGCCCGGTCTCGCCGGCAAGCCCCAGCATCGGCACGATCAGGGTAGTGGCGGCTTCGTCGTCGCTCGTTCCCGGCACCTGATCAGTCAGCAGCGCGTGCGCCTGATATGTCTTGAGATCCATAGTTCTGCTCCCGACCTAGGCGCTTTCGTCTTGTGCGCTTGCGGCGTCAGGTCGAGACGCCCCGAAGGCTTCGTTCGGCACCGACCCTGCGGCAATGCGATCATTGATATCCCATTTGGGAGGATACCAGAATTCGATGGGCTGCAGCTTCGCCGAGAACTTCTGTTTGATCCGCGTGCGGCCCGTAAGACCTGCCGCTTCAGGGTGAGCAACCCGTGCATATTTATCGATTTCGCAGAACAGATTCTGGCAGTCGATGAGCTGCAAGGGGCGCCCCCAGAGCGAGGGAAGTTCCAGCCCCAGCCGCGCGCATTCCTGGTCCTGCCGGTCGGCCATCAGGCGGATCAGCTCGGCGTCGCTGAGGCCGCCGGTATCGGCGAAGCATTTGCGCAGACCGTCGCGCGCGCCCGGGCCAGGAATGACGAAGTCCATTTCCGAGAAGTCGGTCACTTCGCTGTAGTTGACGTCAGTGACGAACTGATAGGCGAGGAAATCCCCGATGGTAGGATAGGCGCGCAGCAGCTCGAAGCCCTGCTGCATCGAGCGCGCCGACGCCAGTTTCTGCGGCAGGGCCTGCGCCATCATCATCTCGAGGAGCTTCAGATGGTTCTGGTGCTTGGCCTTGCACCCGAATGCCGAACTGCCCGGCGGCATTATATAGGCGGCCGAATAGACCCGGTGCCCGTCCGCCATCGCGCGGGTGAGAACCGCATCAAACCGATCGAAGCGATAGTCGGCGACGCTGATCGGGCCGACCGCCTGTTCGAGGCGCTCCCAGGTCTCGATCTTATTAAACAGCTTGAAGAGGAGGATGCGGAAGACGACCTCGTCGACCGTGTTCGGCAGATCGTCGCGATAGATCACGTTGCGGATCAGATATTGGCTCACCCGGTCGGAAGCCCGATAGGCATTGGTGAATTTGTAGACCGCCATCACCGGATTGTCGGTCCAGGGCCAGGGCTGGCCGAGGGCGCGGCGATAGAACACGCGTTGCCGTTCGGCTGCGAAGCGCCAGTAGCTGTCATAGACCGCCGTCGTCCTGGCCGGCGCGAGATGGGTCGACACGATCGTCGGCGCTGCGGGCGCGGTCGCGGTGGGATAGTCGAACGCCAGGGTCTGCGGCGGCGCTGCGGGAATCTTGGTGGGGCGGCCGCGCTTGCGACCGCTGGAAATACGCGTCTTGACCATAATGTATTAGATGACCGGTTGAAGCACGGGCGCCGATGCGGCGATCGTCGGGTGCGCCACGCAGACGCGGGCAGCGTTGAGTAGCGGTATCATAGCGCTGTCGGTCTTGCCGATCCGCTCGAGTTTTGCGACCCCAACATTCACGTTGAGCCGGGCGAGCGGCATTTTCATCTCATGCGCCATGAAGGCGCCAAGCTGCGCGAGACCCAGATAATTGCCATAGGCCTTGTCGAAGATCTGCTGGGTTGCATAGAAAGCGTTGACGACCAGGCCGGTGGTCGTGGGCACGAAACTGACGTGCTGCAAGCAGGGAAATTTAAGCTGCGCGCTTGCCGTATGGTCGCGCGCCGGGTCGAAGGTCGTGGCTTGCGCCATCGAGTCCCTGACGCCATCGCGCTTGTTCCACTCGCTCAGGATCCACTCGAGCTGATTGCCGTCGCACGGGCCGCTGCCAAACATCGTCAATCGTTCGAAATAGAGGCCGCGACTGTTCGCCTTGTTGCGTGCGCGATAATAGGGAAAGGACCAGCAGTAATATTGGAACAGCTTGGCTCGATCGCCCTGAGACATGATCCAGAGCTGCTCGGGGAAGATTGTGAACGCGACGTCCTCGACGCTCGTTTTTCCCTTCTTGGCCAGCAGCGCATCAAGCGCACCGCGCACCGCCGGGTCTTCGGGGATCGAATAGTCGGCTGAAAAGCCGTCGACCGAGAGGACTAGCGGAGAGACCTCGACGCCGGGATTGTCCGCGATGTGGAGGAGGAGGCTGCTATAGGCGGCCGAGATCGTGCTGCCCTCGATGAGCAGAGGACTGTGCGCTTTGGAGCTGGTCTTAGTCATCAGCGTCGTCCTCCAGATGGCGATAGTCGGCGCGGCCGACATAAGCGGTGCGCGCGATGCGACCGAACGCGGCCCAGTCAGTGTCCGAGCGGTCGAGGCGGACGAGACCGGGGCGTTTCGCCTCGAACAGCCGCCCGTCGGCGAGGTCGGCAACCGGGACGACGGCGTCGCCCTGCGCGCGGGTCCCGGGCGGCAGCAAGAGAAGGTGCCCGACCTCCGCGTCGATGGCATGGCCGCCCCAGGCCTCGTCGGCGACGATCAGCGGATTGGGTGTCAGCGATCCCAGGATATGCGCGCGCAGTGTGCGCGGCGTGAACTTGCGCAGCGCATCGGCCCTCGCGCGGCTGATCATCGCCTCGCCCCACATGAGATGCGTGACCAGCGTCGCATAGCCGACCCCGAACTGGCAGGCGATGCGGTAGAGTTCGACCGGGGTCGCGGTCTCGGGCTTGAGGCCGCGCTTGGCGAAAGCGTTGCGCAGGCCCAGGGTCGGCATCAGCGCATAAGCGGCGAATGTGTCGGCGCTATATTCGTCGGGGACGTCCCACGGGCGCACCAGCTGGTTCTCGCGCAGCTCGTCAATCGACGATCCATGCCCAAGCAGATGATGGCCGAGCTCATGCGCGCAATTATAGGCGCGGCGGGCAAGCGGGCGCAGGCTCGAGAGATGGATGCGCGGCGGCGCGCCGCGCTGATACATCCCCTCCATGTTGATGTCGTTGAAGGTCACGCGAACCCCGTGAGCGTCTGCGACCGAATAGATGCAGATAGGGCTGACGAGGTCCTTGCCGGCTTTCAGCCGCGCGGTGATCGCTGCCTTCATGGCCTTGTCTGCCAAGGCGCGGCGGTTGTGCATCATCGTCTTGGCAAGCGCTTTCATGGGTTAGGCTCCCTTCCCATCATCGTCGGTCTTCATGGCGGCGATGAGCTTCAGGAGGCGATCAAGATCATCGGGCTTCAATTTGCTGAGCTCGCGCGCAGCGAGCTGCAGCTTGGGATCGTCGGTCGCGGCCCGCTCGGGCGCGTCGCCAAGCAGCCAGGATACTTTGGAGTCATACAGGTCAGCGAGCTTCGCGAGTTCATCGGCGGTAATCCGGCGATTGCCGGCTTCCATTTCCGAAATGGTTGGGCGATGCATATTCATCAGTTTCGCGACCTGCCCTTGCGAGAGACCAGCCGCTTCACGCGCCGCGCGAAGACGTGCCGGGATCGTCGCCGTCTTGTCTGGAGGGGCGTCGGTCATTCCGCACCGACCTCTTCCGTTTCTTGAGCTTCCTGTTCTTCCAGGATTTTCAGTACGAGCGCGACGGTCTGATTGATCGCGAGCGGCACCTTCGTGTCCTCGTCGACGAAGATATTGGCTTCGCACGGGATCGATTTCCCAAGCGCGATGCCTAGCATCCCGGCAGCGACCGGCCACACCTTGCTTGTGAATTTCGGCAGAGCCTCGGCGGGCTTCGTACCGCCATCGATCTCAGGGCATTCTTCCCCGCTTAGGGACTGTACCGTCTGCAACACCTCGATCAATTTGGTTTTGATGACATTGGCGTCCATCGCGACTCTCCATCCTTACGGGCAGTAAGATATGCTTACCACCGGCAAGGATGTCAAGACCTGTCCGACCTACCAAGTTATGGTATGAACCCGCACATGGAAGAGCTTACATTCATCCTAGAGCAGGCGACTGCAGGCGTCGGTTCGGAGTATTTCTATTTGAACCTCGACGGTGGCGATCCAGTCTATCGCGAGCGAGTCTACTGCTATGAGCTATATCACCAAATGCGCCTGCGCTGGCCGGCACAAACACCGTTTTATCTTAATGGCGAGGTAGATAAGGCTCGGCATCCGAAGATGACCGATCTGCGTGATCGTTTTCCCAAGCCCGACCTCCTCGTCCATCAACCCGGATATATGACGGGCAACTTTGCGGTGATAGAGGTCAAATGCGAACGCGCCAGCAAGGCCGGCATCGTTAAGGACCTTGAGACGCTATCATTCTTCGTCAATGAGTTCGGCTATCAACGCGCGATCTACCTCATCTATGGCGATGTGGCGATGGCGACGCTGGAGCAAGTCCAAGAGGTTGCTCAAAACATGGAAGATCCCGGCGTAATCGAATATTGGGCGCACGTAGGGCCCCACACGGCAGCGACTCCTCTGTGAACCGGGCTTTAATTGCTCGCTTCCGGCTGAATACCCAGCTCATCCGGTTCAGACCTGCACGTCGGAATCGAATATTCAAACGGCATGTTCCAGTATTTGCAATCGTTCCGCTCATCCGTGGAGCTTGGGGCGCAGAACAAATCCATCCCGCGCGATTGAATGGCGGCTCTCTCAAAGAGCGGATGTTGGCGTCCACCATTGCGAACGACTTGGTTTGGGTTGCAAATCATCCTGAGTAGCCCCGCAAAAGCTTAAGCCCGGCCAGCCACCGTCACGTCGCGGGTCGGATGCGACCAGAGTGTCGATTGAACGCCGTGATTTCTGCGATCGGCAGGTCAACATGGCGCTTATAAATCTCGCCGCGCAAATAGGTCAGCTCAGAGGTAAGGGCGTCCTCGGGCACGTCGATCCACCACGAGCGGGGCGTTCCGTCCTCTCCGCCGTTCCAACGATACCCGCGCTGCTTGAGTTCATCCTTCGTCTCGAAGGGGGAGTTCAATGCCCAACACCGATATGTCTTGCCTCTGGCAGACAGTAGAAGCTTCGATAGGGCGCTATGTCCACTGATCGGCAATGGGCGGCCAAGCAGTTCGATCGTCGCATTGCAGTCATGCACTGCCCGGTGCTTGTCGTAAAAGAAGCCGGAAGCCATTGCCAGAAAAGCGAGCTTGGCGCTCTCGAACCCCTCATCCGACCAGCTGACTTCGTTCAGCGAACAGGCCCAGGGACTCTCGGCAAGCGCCGGGCACAATTTCTCGAGGAAGCGGCGGTCGAACGGCGCGTTGTGGGCTATGACCAAGCCGGGCCCAGCGAAGGCCGCAACCTGGGACGGGTCGATCGATTTGCCGGCGACCATTGCATCGTCGATCCCGGTCAGCCGTGTCACCTCAGCAGGAACCGGGGTTGATGGTTGCCTGAGCCCGTTGAAGGGCACCCCAACGCCAACAATCTCGCCCGCAAGCGTGTAGAAAAACGGAACCATCGCCAGTTCGATGATCTCGCTCGTCTCGCAATCCAGTCCGGTGGTCTCGACATCGGCCACGACAGCCCGACGCGTGCCGGGCGGCACCTCGGCGAGCGGATTGCCAACACTCAGCCTTCGCAGAACTTTATAGTCGCCGCTCGCCTCGAGCGCAGCGATCATCTCTTCGGTGCGAGAACTATTCATCCGCGACCGGCGCCAGGCGGATTGACGACAGGCGACCTGCCTCGTGGAACCACAGGTCGACGATCTTCGCATCGTCGCTTGCTGGCAGCGGATCAGCACGTCGGACCTTGAAGGTCGTGGGCAGATTGACCGAATTGCCAAAAACCAGGGCATGCTGCTTGGGGAGCGAAGGCAGGCGTCGCAGCACGCTGTCGGAGATGAACGGCGTCATCTGGCGGATTTGAGACAGGTCATCGGGGTTCTGGATCCGGTGGACCACGAAGTTCGAGCATTGCGAAAGCACTGTCTTTGAAAGCTCGCTCGGTCGCTGCGACGCCACGAGCAGAAACAGGCCATATTTCCGCCCCTCCTTCGAGATCCGTTCAAAGATCCGGCTCGCATCGACCGCGTGACGGGACGGCGTCGATGCGACGTATCGGTGAGCTTCCTCAAGCAGAAGGTGGACGGGGAAGCGATTGCGTGGATCTGCTTGTCGAAGGAGGCGGAACACCATTCGCGCGATCACGGCACTGACTAGTTCGACAACCTCATCCTCGACCGCATTCATATCTAGAATGACGATCTGGGCGGCCTTGGTCCGCCCTCCATCGACCGTCTTCAGGCCGAGAAGGGTTGCCAAGAATGTCTCCCGGTCGCCTGGCGCGGCGGCTTCGTGCCGGAGGAAGCGATAGTCGCCACGCTCTTCCAGCGCCTTGAACCGCGTCACCATCTGCGCGCAGTAATCACGGATCTGCCGGTTGCCGTGAGCCTCCTCGTACAGGAGCGCGAGATCAACCGCGTCACCAAGCGCGGTGAAATCGAACGGCGTTCCGTCATAGTCGGGCAGCTTCAGGTCGGGAATGAGGAACCCGGCTTGCGCTCCTCCACCAGCAAGGAACTGATATGCGGCGTCCAGTCCAGGCATGTCGCCATAGTTGACGGCGATCATGTGTAGCAGTGCGGCCTGGTTGATCTGCGCTGTGCGGAAGCGTTGGAGGATCCCCCGGATCCGGGTCCGTTTTGCACCCGGCGGTGTCTCGTCGCTCAGGATCAACGTGATGCACGTGGCGAGGATATGGTTTCGTACGTCGTTGAGCTGGCCCGCGTTCGCCGCGCCAAACAGCGTAGCCAGCCCAAGCGCCATGCGGAGGATGGGCACCTGCGTTCGTTCGCTCGCCTGGAGCAGCAATTCCCATTCGGACAGGTCGAGGTACCAGTGAGGGAGCCGGAAGCGGCCGTCTGCCGCCGAGCCGTCGAGAACAAGGCGGCTGACCCCGATGTCGGCGATCTCCGGCAGCTTTTCGAACGCCTTGGCGTATTCGCCGTTCACGTCGAGCACGACGAATGTGGCCCCCCTGGCATGGTGCTCATCGGGTTTTTCAAACAGAGCCTGCAGGACGGATGCTACCGTGCAGGATTTCCCGCTGCCGGTATTGCCGAGAACGGCGACGTGGCCGCCAAAAAAGTCGTCGATCCGAACCTTGACGCCATAGTCTTCGAACACGACCGACTGGCCGATCCCAAGGTTGCGAAACCTGGTCGCACCCGGCGGGGCGCAGGCAAATTCGCCGTGCCCGATACCCGGCACCGTGTTGGTCTCGGTATCGAAAATCCGGTCAAGCTCGTCGTCGAGCGCGTACAGCGCATCCGCGTAGAGTGACGGGAAGACCGACACGCCGAATCGAAATCTGCCATCGCCCTTAGCCGGCAGCATTCCGACCGGCACGACATCGAGAAACTTCGCGGAATTCGCCTTGTCGAGGTTTGCGTCGCCGCTGCCGGACACGTCCCGCTCGCGCAGACCAACGACCTCGGCGACCACATATTCAGACTGAGCCGGGATCATCAGGAACGAGCCGAGCCGGGCGACATAATGCACGTCGTCGAAGCCCACGACCGTGAAATTGTCGGTCCCGCCGTGCATTTCGATGATGAACTTGTCTGCGGCGACCGAGGTGACCTTACCGATCGCGCGGCGGCGATCGTCAGAGCTCATTGTCGTCTCCCTTGGCTTTTCGGCCGAAGGTTTCGAGGACGAGCTTCACTGCATCATCGATCCGCTCCGCCGGTCGCTGGGGCAGGAAGTGCTCTACGATCGTGTTGAAATAATGCGCGCGCGAGCCATCGGTCGGTCCATCTCCCCCAATGATCCAGATGCGAGGATCGTTAAGGGCCGCAAGCTTTGCGATCTCGCCGGCCGAGTTAGGGTCAGCAAAAACGATCAGTCGGAATGTCGGTATCGTCAGCGCCTGATAGATGATGTTGTTCAGATGTTCGTCGCCGAAGGCGAAGCCAGCGGTGATGAGTACGCTTTGCTCTCGCACGATCCGCGACTGGAATTCCCTAAAGAGGTCGGCATAGGGCGAGCCCAGGCTGGAATTCTGCTTCGCAGGGGTGGGGTAGATCATGACCTTGCTCGGGGATTTCTGCGGCCAGGTCTCCCTGATCGGGAAGAGTCCGTGGTCATCCTCGGTCCAGCTGATCGATCCGTGCAACTTGCACAGATACACGAACCCATCGACGGCAGACCATTTGCGGTTCGAGAGGTCAAGCTGCTCCGCCAATGCATAGCGGAAGGTCGCAGGGTTGAACCGGCGCTCGACGACACCCGAAAAGCCGTTCGCATAGGGCAGGCCCAGTCGGTCCATCGCCCGCTCGTTGAACAGATCGTAATTGGTCGTGAACACCCACGGCCGGGGGAGAGACCGATCACGCATGATCAGCTTGCGGTAGAACGACTCGTACAGGCTGAGGACGGAGGAATTGCCGTGCGCGAAGGCGCCTTCTGTGCAATTTTCCCAGAGGAAATCCTGGATCTTAGCGATCAACGCCTCGACCTTCTTTTTCCGATCGACATGCTCTGGTTTGTCGCTGCGCGAAAACACGAAGTGAAGGCTGAAGAGCAGCTCCATCAGCCGCTCGAGATTTTTAGCATATTCCGTGTCTTTGAGCTTCGCTCCCAGGCCCGCCAGGAACGCCACATCGTCGTCGACCAGCGCCCATTTCGGCGGATCGATAAGATTGAGGTCGTCGTCGAACTCAGCCTTTGGATAGCTGCAAAAGGTCTCGGCCAACGGACCCATCGTCGGGATGCCGCGCTCCTGCTTGTCTTCCCAGAGCGACGAGCAGCCGGCGCCCAGCAAAAACGCGACGTTCCGGGCGTTGAGTGCTTCGGCGATGGCCTTTCGGACCTGCTCTTCATCCTGGCCCCAGATCAGCGGCGCGGTTGGCGTCTCGGAGGCGCGTAGGAAGCGAAACGTCCTTGGGGGCGGGGGTGCTGGCGGGGGTGGTGCTGGCGGCGCTACGGGAGCGGGCGGGGCAGGAAGTGGCGGTGGCGGCGGAACAGGAACTTCACCCGGCATGCGTGGCGTCTCCAGGCAGGCGTACAACACTACTCATCGGATCTGACATTTTCGATCTCCCCCGCGAGCTACACTAGGCAGGTTCCCCACCAATTCCATCATTCTTTGTCCGCGCATCTTTACAGGCAGCACTACTGTCGCAGCCTCCAAGCCGTCATCCATTTGGGCGGTTCTGCCTGCATGCTGAAAGCACTGGCTACTCTTGTCGTGGCGGGAGCTGGCAAGTCGACGATCGTTGGTGCGTTTCGCGAGGCTCCGGGCGACAAGACGAAGCGGCCGGGAACGGCAGCGAAGTCCCAATGTCAGCCCTTCCTTGCCGGTCGTGGGGCTCGCGCAAGCGTTCAGTCAACCACATGAACGAACGGCAAGTTTTGGGCAGCCGAAAGATTGGCGTGAGTGACCGGGATTGGGTCTTGGTATCCACGGAGTTTTACTGGACGCAGGTCCGCTTCCAACGCCGCCATTCCTGAAGGCTTCCGGACAGGTGACGGCCCAGCTCCAGTCGATAAGACACAGCGAGTTCCGTTGGCTAATTTGGCCTTTGCTGCGTTCGCTTTGGTGGCGTCAGAAGAAATTCGCCTGATAGTTGGTCGCCATCAGTGACACACGTGCCTCCAACGGAGGCCGCAGCTCGAACGCCTTCGGCTCCCGCGTAAAGTTCCATAATCTGACCAGCCACCAGTCGGCGCGGCGCTCCTCGGCGACCGCAAGCTCATTGCGCGAGATGTGAAACGGTGTCCGCTCCCAGCCATTCGTGGTCTTTACCTCGATAAGCCGATTACTTCCGTCCGTGTCGAAACTGAGGATGTCATAGCCGGCACCATCGCCATCGACATGCGACACCCAGCGTATGCGCTCGGCGAGATCGGTTCGGCCGGCGGCGAGCAGACTGGCGCGCTCATGCGCGAGGACGCGCTCCTCGCCGGCGAGACCCAGAGCCCGATTGCGGGCATCACGCTCTGCCACATCGTACTTGCGGGCGATGGCGGTCATCTGCTCGAGTTCGTCGGGCGGCGGCGCATTGCTGTGCGTCGGTGGCGGGCCGATCCACAACATCGCCTCCTCCCGAAGCGCTGCCGGTGATGAGCCCATCGCCATCCGCACGGCCGGTGCGAGCCAATCCGGATGATGCTGGAGCCAGCGCACCACAGCATCGACCAGCGAAGCCTGGAAATTGAAGGCCGGCTTGTAACCCGGGATCCAGTCTTCACCGAGGCCCTTGAGCACGGCGCTGATGTTCTGATGCTTGTATTCGATCGAGCCGCGCGGCCGGCCGATCATGGCCTCAAGGCGACGGTTATGTTCGGCCTTGCTGTATGCGCGCCCGACGATGTCGGCGGCGAGCATCGCAAAATAGTCCGCGACGATCGCATCGTTCTGCTCGTCCGTCCAATCACCGGCCATTGGCGTAACCACCCGAGGCGGCAGGGCGCAACATGGTCAGGACAGCGGACGGATTGGTCATAGCGCGCGGGCCGCTGCGGCCTTTGGACCAAGAAAGGATGCGAGGGCAGCGCACACGCCGGCTAAGCTGCCTGGATCGGCGCCGAGATCGCGCTTGAACGCCGCCCATTGCTGCACCTTGGCGGGATCCTCACCAAAATCGGAGGTGAGGGCGTCCGGAAGCTGTTCCGGGATGATCGTCTCGCGGCGCTCGAACGTCGCCTTGATCGCACGGGCCAGCCGGTCATCTTCGAACGAAAAGCTCGTGGCGAGCAGCCAGATATCGTAGAAGTCTTTCATGCGGGAGTTCGCGCGGCCGAGTGCGACCATCGCCTGAAACTTCTCGGCTATCACTGTCTCTCGGGCATAGGCGCGGAGCTTCGGCGCTGGCTGATCGAGCAGCGTCGGATAGTCGAGCAGTTCGACACCGGGCTCGAGCGCGTCCCCGAAGCCGACGTCAATCGCGACTGGCACACGCGCACCGCCGACATCTGCGATGGCCCGGAGGCGGACACCGCCATAGTCGAGTGCTTCTCGGATGCGATCGACACGCAGGGCATCGCTGTTGAACAGGATCCCGTCATCGACTTCTATGGCAAGAATCTCGGCAAATGTGGTTCGCATCGCGTCCGGATCCGGATCGCCAAACCCGAGCAGGTCGAGATCGCGCGTTGGGCGGAGCGGATCATCGAACCAAGTGGTGAGCAGCATCGCTCCCTTGAGGATGAACCGCTCCGAATGAGCGGAGATGCTCAGGCGATACAGCAACCTTTCCAGTGCGAAGCGAACAAGGATAAGGTCGAACGGCTGACCGGAGGCTCGCGATTGGTTAAGCAGCTTCGCGCGGACCGAGGCGCCCAGGTTGGTCCGCTTATCAACCATTGAGGGCGAGTGTCTCGAGATACGGCGCCATCACCGACCATGCACCGCGTTTGCGGGCGCAATCCGCAATGACTGCCGGCGTCGCCTTGCGCTGCCTGAGCGTCTCGCGCAGCGCCTCGACCGCGACGTTGATCCCAACGGATTTTCGATGACGGAAGCAGTCGACCAGCGTCCGCGGGACGGTGAACATCGGAACGCCGACATTCTCGATCATGTGCGTCTCAACATCCGACCGCAGCAGGCTGTCCGACATCCGCACGACCTTGAGATGCGGCCCGTGATCCACGGGTGTCCAATCCTTGTGCCCTATCGCCATCCAGACCTTTCGCGGCATCTGATCGGTCAGTTCGTGATAAGCTAGGGCGGAGGTGAGGCAGACGACGCCCTTCGGCACGCGTTTGACGGCCTCCGCGAGATCGTGATTGGCATCGAGGTCGGCGTCGACGAGCTGATACAGGCCGCGCGACAGCCGCATTACCGTTCCGTCAGAGAGCAGGCGAGCAATCGTGGTGGCCGCGATACCTTCGGCCTCGAGTTCTCGAACGCGCATCATGCCATGCCGAGCTAGCAGGTTTCGCGCTCGCTCCCCCTGAGTCTCAGTTATGTTATATTTCCTCGGAGAGTTGTTCATGGTCTCCGAGGAAATATAACATAGGCTCCGCTTCAGCAAGCCTTAGTAGCGATCGCAATCCTATCGAGCGAACGAGGTCACCCGTGGTCAGGCGTCACTTGTGGCGATTGACTGGTAAGCTCACGCTCGCGTTTCCTGCAGATGCTCGCTAAAGCGATGACGGTAGTATTTCGCAACTGCCTGATAAGCCAACGGCGGTCGCGGACGGCAGCGCATGGGCGATCGACCCCGATAGATAGCGAAGCCTCGAAAAAAATTTTCGCGGGGAAAATCGTTTGAAATCAGAAGCGTAGCTTTTTGTCGGATCGCCTATCGGGATCGGCCTGGAAAACGGAGTTATTTTCCTTGTTTTTCAACTTATTACCGCTGACTGAGGCAATCGAGTGGGAGTGACCCCGGTGCCGGCAATGGACAGCTTCTGAGGCCATGCCGCGCAATCGCTATTATGTCGGGCCGGAAAGCGACCATTTCGACGGGCGCTTCTTCAACATCGCCCCACGGACCCCGGACCGGGGCTTGCGCGACGTCTGGCGCTGGCGGCGTACGTCCACGCCGACGCGCTGGCCGGATTCTGTGCCGATCACACCCACGGTGCCCGAAGCGCAGTGCCAAAACCTGCGCATCACGATAGTCGGTCACGCCTGCGTGCTGATCCAGCTCGGCGGGCTCAATCTGGTCACCGATCCGCTATGGTCCGAGCGGGCGAGCCCGTTTTCCTTCGCCGGGCCGCGCCGCGCCTGCCCGCCCGGGATCGCGTTCGCCGATCTGCCCCGGATCGATGCGGTGTTGCTGAGCCACAATCACTACGACCATCTCGACAAGGCGACATTGCGCCGGCTGGTCGCGCGGGACGATCCGCGCATCCTCACCCCGCTCGGCAACGATGCGATCGTGCAGCGGGCAATCCCGCGCGCCCGGATCGAAACCGGCGACTGGTGGGACGGCTTCGCGCTCGGCAATGGGGTCGAGGCTACGATCGTGCCCGCACAGCACTGGTCGGCGCGCGGGGTGCGCGACCGGCGCATGGCGCTGTGGGGCGGCTTCCATGTCCGGTCCCCCTTCGGATCGGCCTGTTTCGCCGGCGATACCGGCTATGGCGACGGCAGCATCTTCCCCGCGATCCGCGAGCGGCTCGGAGCCCCCGACGTCGCACTGCTGCCGATCGGCGCCTATGCGCCGCGCTGGTTCATGGCCGACCAGCACACCAACCCGGACGAGGCGGTGCGGATCATGCAGGCCCTCGGCGCAAGGCGTGCGCTCGGGATCCACTGGGGCGTGTTCCAGCTCACCGACGAAGGCCGCGACGAGCCGGCCGAATTGCTCGCCCGCGCGCTGGCCGAGCGCGGATTGTCGCCGGAATGCTTTCCCGCGGCCGAGCCCGGCCAGGCGTTCGAGTTCTAGCGGCCGAGATCAGCCAGGCAGCGGCGCGGCCGGATCGACGAGCCCCGCCTCGCGCAGCTCCAGCCAGAAATCCGCGGGAACCTTCTCCCCCAGCGCCGCACGATCCTCGGCGATCCGTTCCGGTCTGCTCGCGCCCGGGATCACCGCGGCGACCGCCGGATTGGCGAGCGCGAACTGCAGCCCCGCGGCCTTCATGCTGATCCCGTGACGGTCGGCAATCGCCTTGATCCGCGCGACCTTGTCGAGGATCGCGGGCGTCGCCGGCGCATATTCGAAGTTCGGCCCGCCGACCAGGGCGCCCGAGCTGTAGGGTCCGCCAACCACGATCCCGATCCCGCGCTCGGCGGCCGCTGGCATCACCCGCTGGAGCGCGCGGCTGTGATCGAGCAGCGTGTAGCGCCCGGCGAGCAGCGACGCATCGGGATGCGCTTCCTTCAGATCGAACAGGGTCTCGATCGGTTCGCACAGATTCACCCCAAGGCCCCAGGCCTTGATTACGCCTTCGTCGCGCAGCCGGTCGAGCGCGCGGAAGGCGCCGATGCGCGCTTCCTCGAAACGGGCGAGCCACTGGTCACCCCAGAAATCGCGCGCCAGATCGTGGACGAACACGATCTCGACATGGTCGGTCCTGAGGCGCTTCAGGCTGCCCTCGATCGAACGCAGCGTAGCGTCATGCGAATAATCGTTGACCACCTTGTTCGCGCGGCCGTGGGCGAAGACCCCGGCCTTCTCGCCCTGCTCGCGCGCCGAAACGTCCTCCAGCTCGTCGAGGATCACACGCCCGACCTTGGTGCTGATCACATATTCGTCGCGCGGCTTGCCGGCGAGCGCTTCGCCCATGCGCAATTCCGCGAGGCCGGCGCCGTAGAACGGGGCGTTGTCGTAATAGCGGATGCCGTCGTTCCACGCGGCCTCGACCGTCGCCAGCGCCTCGTCCTCGGGAATCTCGCGAAACATGTTGCCGAGCGGCGCCGCGCCGAACCCCAGCCGGTCGGTGAGCAGATCCTTCAATGCCATGATGCGTCCTCCGTTCGCGCTACGCCTGGGAGATAGGAACTGCGGTGCGCTTACCAATATGCAAAAGCGATCGCATGGCGGAGCTTGCGTTGCTCGCACCTCCGTGCGTTTGATGCGCAAATCTCTTCCACCCGGTATTTGAGGAAATTCGATGCCCGCCCTGTTCGACCCCTTCACCCTCAAGGACGTGACCCTGCGCAACCGCATCGCGGTGCCGCCGATGTGCCAGTACAGCGCGGTCGACGGGGTGACCAACCGCTGGCACTTCGTTCATTACCCGTCGATCGCGCGCGGCGGCGCGGGGCTGGTGATCGTCGAGGCGACCGGGGTTTCGCCCGAGGGCCGGATCACGCCCGGCTGCACTGGCCTGTGGGACGACGGCCAGATCGAAGGCATGGCGCACATCGCGGCCGAGATCAAAGCCGAAGGCGCGGTGCCCGGCATCCAGATCGGCCACGCGGGGCGCAAGGCGAGCGCGAACCTGCCGTGGGAAGGCGACGACCATATCCCCGAAGGCGATCCGCGCGGGTGGGAGACGATCGCGCCTTCCGCCATCGCGCTGGGCGGCGGACTGCCGAAGGTTCCGCGGGAAATGACCCTGGCCGATATCGCGCGGGTGAAGGCCGATTTCGTGTCGGCCGCGAAGCGTGCGCTGGCCGCCGGGTTCGAATGGCTCGAACTGCATTTCGCGCATGGCTATCTCGCGCAGAGCTTCTTCTCGGTCGGCGCGAACCAGCGGACCGACGACTATGGCGGCGACTGGCGCGGGCGCGGCCGATTCCTGATCGAGACGCTCGAAGCGGTGCGCGCGGTGTGGCCGGAGAATTTGCCGCTGACCGCGCGCTTCGGGGTGATCGAGTTCGACGGGCGCGACGAGGAGACGCTCGCGGATTCGATCGCGCTGGTGAAGGAGTTCCGCCTCCGCGGGCTCGACCTGCTCAACGTCAGCATCGGCTTCTCGACGATGGAGTCCTCGCCGCCGTGGGCGCCGGGTCTGCTCATCCCCTACGCCGCGCGCATCCGCGAGGAGGCCGGCATTCCGGTGGTGGCCGCCTGGGGCATCGACAATCCGCAAATCGCCAATGCGGCGGTCGGGGCCGGGCAGCTCGATCTGGTGATGATGGGCCACGCGCATCTCGCCGATCCGCACTATCCCTATGTGGCGGCGAAGGCGCTCGGCAAGGAGCGTCCGTCGTGGGTCCTGCCCGCGCCCTATGCCCATTGGCTCGAGCGCTATCGCGGGGTCCAGACGGAGCAGAAATGACGTTGGAGCCTGTGATCCGCCCGGCCACCTCCGCCGACGCTCCGGCACTCGAGGTGCTGGTGCGCCAGCTCGGCTATGACGAGCGCGCCGCCGATATCGCCGCCCGCCTTGCTGCGCTCGAGCAGGCCGGGCTGGTCACGCTGGTCGCCGAACTGGACGACCGCGTGGTCGGCTGTCTCACGAGCTCGATCATGCCGGTGCTGCACCGGCCCAAGCCGGTCGGGCGGATTTCGATGATGGTCGTCCTCGAAGACCTGCGCGGCCAACGGATCGGTGAGCGCCTGGTCCGCGCGGCGGAGGCCTGGCTGAAGCAACAGGGCTGCGGGATGATCGAGGTCACCAGCAATGTGCAACGCACCGATGCGCACCGCTTCTATGAGCGGATCGGCTACGAGAAGACCTCGTGGCGCTTCGCGGTCGACGGCGACAAGCAATGACCACGCTGGCGCAGCGCATCCGCGCGGGCCTCACCGCGATCGCCGAGCCCGAGCGCGCCCCGGCGATGCAGGCCTATATGAAATCGGCGATGCCCTATCTCGGCGTGTCTAGCGGGCCGCGCCGGACCATGTGCAAGGAACTGTTCGCCGGGCTGGACTGGCCGACGAGCGAAGCGTGGCAGGCTGACGTCCTCGCGATCTGGCGCGGGGCGGAGTTCCGCGAGGAACGCTATTGCGCGCTCGAACTCACCAGTGTGCAGGCAGCGCGGCGGTTCCACACGGTCGAGGCGCTGGCGCTGTACGAGGAGCTGATCGTCGATGGCGCCTGGTGGGATTACATCGACGAGATCGCCGGCCATTGCTTCGCATGGATCCTCAGGGCCGAGCCGGAGCGGATGAAGCGCGCGATGCTCGCATGGGCGCAGGGCGACAACATGTGGAAGCGCCGCAGTGCGATCCTGTGCCAGCTCGATGCGAAGGCCGGCACCGATCTCGACTTCCTCTACGCCTGCATCGCGCCGTCGCTGGGTTCGAAGGAGTTCTTCCTGCGCAAGGCGATCGGCTGGGCGCTGCGCCAATATGCCCGCACCGATGCGGCCGAAGTCGCCCGCTATGTGAAGGCGCATGAGGCGGAGCTGAGCCCGCTCTCGCGGCGCGAGGCGCTCAAGCATATCAAGCCGAGCTGAGCTTGCCGGGCAGGTCCGGGCTGCCCATATTCTTGCCATGCAACTCGCCCTCGGTTCCGATCCGCGCACCGATGTCCTGCGCGTGGTGCAGGCGCGCCTGATCGCGCGCTTCGGGCGGATCGTGCGCCCGGCGGACAAAAGGCGCGATCCGGTCTGGGCGCTGGTTCAGGGCGTGATCGGCGCGCGGACCAGGACCGCGGCCTCCAACTTCGCGACCGACCGGCTGCTCGCTGAATACGGTTCGTGGGAGCAGGTCGCCGAAGTACCGCTGCCTGCATTGGTCGAGCGTCTCGCGACCCAGACCTTTCCGGACATCGCGGCCGAGCGGCTCAAGGCTTGCCTGACCGAACTTGTGCGTCGGCAGGGCCGCGCCGATCTTTCGCACCTTGCCCACATGACCACCGACGAGGCGCTGGCCTGGCTCGAAACCCTCCCCGGCGTCGCGCGCAAGGTTGCGGCCAGCGTTACCAACACCAGCACGCTGAACCGCCGGACGCTGGTGATCGACAGCCACCATCGCCGGGTTGCGCAGCGCATGGGCCTGGTGCCGGGGCGCGCCGACACCACCCGCGCCTATGATGCGCTGATGCCGGTGCTGCCGGAAGAATGGGCAGCGGCCGATTGCGACGAGCATCACCTGCTGGTGAAGCGCCTCGGCCAGACCTTCTGCCGCCCGGCCGGACCGGACTGCGGAGACTGTCCGGTTGCCCTTATTTGCCCTGCTTCAGCCCCAGCGCATCGCGCATGATGTAGAACACGTCGGTCTGGTCGAGCAGGCCGGTGAAGTTGAACGCGCGCGGGCCATAGGCGGCGATCCGCAATTGGGTGCCGGTGTGGCCCATCGAGGTCCCCTCGCTGTTGCCGTAGCTCACCGCCATCACCGCGCCGTCCTTGGTCAGCAATGCCTGGGTCAGCCCGGGAGCCTTGGCGTCGGCTTCGACGATCTGGCCGGCGTGGGCATGGTCGGCGGTGACGATCACCAGCGTGTGGCCGTCCTTCCGCGCGAATTCGAGCGCGGCCTGGACCGCCTCGTCGAGATCGACCGTCTCGCCGATCTGGCCGCAGGGATTGGCGGCGTGCGACTGCTTGTCGATCGAGGCGCCTTCGATCTGGAGAAAGAAGCCCTTGGGCGAAGCGGAGGACAGCAGGCCGATCGCCTTGGTCGTCAGCGCCGCGAGGTTGGGCTGGTCGGCCGCACGCGCGGGATTGGCTTCGCAAGTGACCGGCGGCAGGTCGAGATTGCCGTGATAGCTCGCGCGCGGGCCCTTCCAGCGGACCGCCATGTTGTTCGGGGCGAACAGGCCGAGCAGCGGCTGCTTCTGGTTCGCCGCCTTGACCGCTTCGAGCTCGGCCGCGCTGGTCACCACGGTGAAGCCGCGCTGCTTCGCCTGGTCGATCAGCGACTGGCCCTTCCACTGGCCGGCGGTCGCGGTCTCGCCGAAATATTTCGCGCCGCCGCCCAGCGTAACGTCCGGGCGGGTGGCGAGCAGCTGCTCGGCGATCGAGCCCTTGCCGCCGTTCTCCAGCGCATCGGAGGCGCAGGTCCTGGTGGTTGCCTCGGGGCCCTTGCAGTCGCGATCGGCGACATGGGCGATCTGCGCGGCCGGGGTCGCATCCTGGATCTCCGCGGTCGAGACGTCGCCGGTCGCGAAGCCGGCGGCGCGCGCCAGCTCGATCATGCTCGCATGGGCGGCGCCGCGGATATCGACCCCGATCGCGCCGTTGTAGCTCTTGACCCCGGTCGAGAAGGCGGTCGCCGACGCGGCCGAATCGGTCACATAGGTCGGCTTCCCGGTGTCCTTGTCGAGCGAGTAATGGGTGTACTGCCCGCTCACCGGCAGCGCATCGATGCCCTTGAAATAGCCGCCCGCCCCTTCGGCGTAATTGCGCGCGAGGGTGATCTCCGAATCGCCCATGCCGTCGCCGATCATCAGGATCACATTGCGGACCTCGGTCGTGGCATCGGCGGCGGCCAGCTTCTGATAGGCAGCGCTGGTATCGCCCGACAGCCGCCGCGCCCCGCCCGGCTGGCTCATATCGCCGGCGGCCGCGCGCAGGTTCAGCGCGTCGGTATCGGGACCGGCGGCCTGCGCGAGCGAGGCACAGGAGAGCAGGAGGAGCGAGAGCACCGGGAGTTTCATGAAGGGCATCCTGTGACGGTTGGGGCGACGACCCCGCGCTTAGGAAGCGGATGTGACAGTTTCTTGGCGGATGGGCGATTTCGCTACCAGCTGTTCCCCGCCGCGATCGCCGCCAGTTCTTCCGGTGTGCTTGTCCGGCCGAGCGCTTCGTTGCGGTGGGGGAAGCGGCCGAAGCGGGCGATCATGCGGTAGTGGCTGCGGGCGTAGCTGAAAGTGTGCGCGTCGAGGCCCGCGAAATAGGTGAGCGAAGCGCGCTGGTCGGCCATGTCTTCGCTGTGTTCGAGCGGAAGGCCGAGGAACTGGCGCTCGACCCTTGTCAGGCCTTTGTCCCATTCCTTCGCGAGTACGCCGTAGCAGATGTGGCGGGCGAGCGGATCGAAGGCGAAGGCCTCGGCGCTGCCGCGGTAGAGGTTGCGCGGGACCTGGTCGAACAGCAGGATCGCGGCGCGCGCGGTCAGCGGATCGCTCAGGAAGCTGTCGGCGCTTTGGGTAAACAGGCTCAGCAGATCGGGTTCGAAGCGTTTTCGCAGCGCCTCGTCGACGCCCGGCCCACCGCGAAACCAATCGTCCGGGCCCAGCCGGTGGAACCAGAAATGCAGCAGTTCCGCCGCCCAGCGGCGCGGGGCGGCGGCCATGCTTCGAGTTAGCCTTCGACCTTCTTGTAGGGCACGAAGTCCTGCAGGAACACGACCCCGGTGAAGAAGCCGCTGCCCTGATCGACCGTGGTGATCTGGTCGAGCTTGCACAGCTGGCTGCCCGAGAAGCGTTTGATCACCAGAATGTCCGTGCGATCGAGGTTCTCGGGATGCGCGGTGCGGTTGACCCAGATGGTCTTCCCGTCCTTGTAGACGATCGCGGTCTTGTCGATCACCTGCATCCCGTCGGTGCGGTTGGTCGCAATGCACGATTGCGGATCGCCGGCCACGCGGCCGTCGAGCAGTTTGGCAAGTTTCTCTTCGCCGGTCTGCTTGTCCTTGGCCTGGACGGCGGACGCGCCGCCAAGCGCAAGTGCTGAGAGGGCGAGAGCTGCTATGATCTTACGCATAGATTTGTCTCCGTTCTTGAGCGGGTAGCTATCACGGCGATGCTGAATGCATGCTGAAATAGTTGCTTCTGTTCCTATGACGGAGTCAACGCGCGAAACCCCTGCCCGGGCCCCGGTTTCGGCCCCGCCGTTTCAGCCGGTTCCGCCGACGGTGATCCCTTCGATCAGCAGGGTCGGCTGGCCGACGCCCGCGGGCACGCCCTGCCCGGCCTTGCCGCACATGCCGATGCCCGGATCGAGCTCGAGATCGGTGCCGATGCCTTTCACCCGGGTGAGCACCGAAGGCCCGTCGCCGATCAGCGTCGCGCCCTTGATCGGCGCGCCGAGCTTGCCGTCCTCGATCTTGTAGGCCTCGGTGCAGCTGAACACGAATTTGCCCGACACGATATCGACCTGCCCGCCGCCGAAGCTCTTGGCGAAAATGCCGCTTTTGACCCGGCTGAGCAGCTCTTCCGGATTGTCGTTGCCGGCCTTCATGAAGGTGTTGGTCATGCGCGGCATCGGGGCGTGGGCATAGGATTCGCGGCGGCCGTTGCCGGTCGGCTCCATCCCCATCAGCCGGGCGTTGAGCCGGTCCTGCATATAGCCCTTGAGGATGCCGTCCTCGATCAGCACGGTCTCGCCGGTGGGGGTGCCCTCGTCGTCGATCGACAAGGATCCGCGCCGGTCGTGGATCGATCCATCATCGACCACCGTCACACCCGGCGCCGCGACCCGTTCGCCGATCCGGCCCGAAAAGGCGCTGGTGCCCTTGCGGTTGAAATCGCCTTCGAGCCCGTGGCCGACCGCTTCGTGCAGCAGCACGCCGGGCCAGCCGGGGCCGCAGACCACGGTCATCTCGCCGGCCGGTGCGGCAACGCTTTCGAGGTTGATCAGCGCCTGCGCCAGCGCATGGTCGATCGTGCCGTTCCACGCTTCCTCGCCGAACAGCAGGTCGTAGAGGTGGCGCCCGCCCATGCCGTAGCTGCCGGTTTCGCGGCGGCCATTCTCCTCGGCGACGATCGAGACGTTGAGCCGCACCAGCGGGCGGATGTCGGTCGCGACGAAACCGTCGGCGCGGACGATCTCGACCACCGACCAGCTGCCCGACAGGCTCGCCGAGACCTGTGCAACCCGCGGATCGCGCGCGCGGGCCGCGGCGTCGATCTTTTCGAGCAGCGCGACCTTTTGCGCGAAGGGCACCAGGTCGAGCGGGCTCGCATCGGTATAGAGGTGGCGGTTGTTCTTGCGCGGCGGACCGGCGGGCGGCGCGGTGGTCGGGTCCAGCAATTTGAGCGTCTCGCCCGCGCGCGCGATCGCCGCGGCGCTGATGTCGTTCGCATGGGCGAAGCCGGTCATCTCGCCCGACACACCGCGCAGGCCGAAGCCCGAATCGCGTGAATAGTCGGCGGTCTTCAGCCGCCCGTCGTCGAAGCCGAAGCTCTCGCTCGCGGTGAACTGGAGATAGAGTTCGCCGTCGTCGCATTGGGCGAGGGTCGAACGGGCGAGGGCCTGCGCCTCGTCGGGCGAAAGCTTGCCCGGTGCATAGAGGTGGCCGCGCGGATCGGTGAAGGTCATGGATGGGATATAGGGCGCGCGTGCAGCAAGCGGAAGGCTTGATCCTGCCGGTGCGCGGGAGGATCCGAGGGTGACACAGGACAGGGGTCGAAACCTTGTGACCTTCCAGAGGTCGCGCCCGCCAGGCGATCTGTCCGGGTAAGGTGGGCATAATGGCCAAGAAGCGCGGAAGTGTCCGCCTTTCGCACTGTCCCGACATGCTTTCCGGCATAGATGACGGGCTTGCGCAACTCCTCGAAAGCCCGGCGCGCCCGTTCGCCGTGTGTGACCTTCCGCCCGCCTTCGTTTCCGCGCCCCAGCGCGGCATCCCACGCGGCGGCAAAGCTCTCCGCCCCCCGTCTGGCGCGCAGGCGATAGGCGGTCTCGCGCGCCATTCCGACCCGGCGCGCGGCCTCGCGCACCGAGCGGGTGAGCGCGAGCTGGGCGAGGAATGCGGCCTGCCGCTTCGGCGTCCAGCCATCGGCGCGGTTGCGCAGCGGCACGGGGACGAAGGCGGGAACGCGGGGGTGATGCGCGCGGCGGCGCCGAGGATAGGTCTTCATCCGCCAGTCTAGGACAGATTTCAGCGATGTAGGAAAGTTGTTTTCTGCCCAGGAACCAGCTGGTGCTCCCGCGAAAGCAGGAGCCTGGGCGCCAAGCTCTTCGATTGGGTCCTGGGTTCCTGCTTTCGCGGGAACGCCGCTCAGCCGTTCAGTCGGTCGCGGTCGAGGCGCCCGACGAGATGTCGTGCAATTGCGACTGATCCTTGCCCTCGGCCGGGCCGCCCTTGAGGATGAAGCGGCGGTCGCAATAGCCGCAGTCGACATAGCCGTGCTCGTCGATCTGGAGCCAGATGCGCGGATGGCCCAGTGCGGCCGGAATGCCGTCCTGCGCGCCGTCGCAGCTGACGCGGGTGTGGGTGACGAGGGTGGTCTGCGGGGGAGGGATCGACATGCGCGGTCCCTATCAAAGCGTTCGGCGGTTTTCCAGCGGTCAATCGCCGGTTTCGGCCGCTTCGGTGTCCGGCGGGTTGAGCGGCCCCGGCTGGGTGCCGATCCATTCGCGCCACAGCAGCAGCAGCGCGGCCATCAATGCCGGGCCGAGCACGATCCCGACCAGGCCCCAGGCCTCGATCCCGCCGATGATCCCGAGCAGCACCAGTAGGAACGGCAGCCGCGTGGTCCCGCCGATCAGCACGGGGCGGATGAAATGGTCGGCGACGAACACCACCACCGAGCCGAACACCGCGATGCCGACCGCCTCGCCGATCGCGCCCTGCAGCACCAGCAGCCCGGCCGCGATCGCATAGGCGATCACCGCGCCAAGCGGGATCGCCGAAAGCAGCCCGGTCAGCAGGCCCAGCACCGCCGGATGCGGCACCCCGGCGATGTAATAGGCGGCGCCCATCAGCACGCCTTCGCCCAGACCCACCACCACCAGCCCGTTGACCGTGCCGCGGATCGCGCGAACGATCTGTTCGCCGACCGTTTCGCCCGCTGGCCCGAAGGCGCGCGCGCTGCCGCGGCGCAGCCCCTGCGCGATGTCTTCCCCGCCGCGCAGCAGGAAGAACAGGATCAGCAGCATGAACACCACCAGCAGCACCCGGTGCAGCACCGCGCCGAGGAAGCGCCCGCCGAGATCGAAGGTCGATCCCTGCTGCGCGAAGATCGGCAGATGGCTGAGCGCGCCGGGGCGGGCCAGATTGGCCTGCCACCAGCCGGTCAGCTGCTCGGAGAACGGCAGGTTCTGCAGCATCGCCGGCGCGGGCACGCCCTGCAATGCCGCCTGGTGCTCCCACGCGATCAGCGCGGCGCTGTCCTGCGCCAGCGCGGTCGCGATCATGGTCAGCGGCGCGACGAACAGCAGCAGCGTCAGGAACACCGCGAGGCCCGGCAGCAGGATGCCGCGATGCTGCGGCCAGCGTTCGCCGAGCTTCGCGTAATAGGGCCACAGCGAGACCGCGAACACGATCGCCCAGCCGAACGCCGGGAAGAACGGCAGCAGCGTCCACAGCCCCGCGCAGGCAAGCAGGATCACCGCCGCCAATGCGGCCCGGCGTTGTTCGGACGAAAGCTGCTGGATGGTCTTGCGGGGCATGAGCGCGGACTTACCGCCGCCAAGCCCTGGCAGCAATGCTTGCTCTTTACCGGAGCGCGATCCTGTCCCAAGGGGCTGTGATGAGCGAGCAACCACCAGCCATCGCGATCCGCGACCTCGTCAAGCGCTATGCCCCGAACGGGGGCAAGGGTCAGCGGGGTGAAGGCAAGCTCGCGCTCGGCGGGGTCAGCTTCGACGTGCCGCAGGGCAAGATCTTCGGCCTGCTCGGCCCCAATGGCGCGGGCAAATCGACCCTGATCAACATCATGGCCGGGATGGTGATGAAGACCTCCGGCTCGGTCTCGATCTGGGGCCACGATATCGACCGCGACACGCGCAATTCCAAGGCCTCGATCGGGATCGTGCCGCAGGAAGTGGTGTTCGATCCGTTCTTCACCCCGTTCGAGGTGCTCGAACAGATCGCCGGACTGTGGGGCGTGCCCAAGGCGCTGCGGCGTTCGGAGGAATTGCTGCGCGCGGTCCATCTGCTCGACAAGCGCGACGCCTATTCGCGCTCGCTCTCGGGGGGCATGAAGCGCCGCCTGCTGATCGCGAAGGCGATGGTCCATTCGCCGCCGATCCTGGTGCTCGACGAGCCGACCGCCGGGGTCGACGTCGAATTGCGGCGGCAATTGTGGGAACTGGTGAGCGAGCTCAACGCCAAGGGCGTGACGGTGGTGCTGACCACCCACTATCTGGAAGAGGCCGAACAGCTCTGCGACCGGATCGCGATCATCAACCACGGCCAGCTGATCACCGACAAGCCGACCCGCGAACTGGTCGGCATGATGGGCGAGAAGCGGGTCGAGATCACCGTCGACCGCGACGTCGCCGCCCCGCCGCAGAACCCGGCCTTCCTCAAAGCCGAGAAGACCGGCGAACGCTCGATCTGCATCTCCTACGACAAGGGCAAGGTCACCGCCGGGCAGGTGCTCGCGCTGGTGCAGCAGCAGGGCTTCGTGATCGAGGACGTGACCACCCGCGAGGCCGATCTGGAGGATGTGTTCGTTCAGCTGACCAGCGCCGGAGCATGATTGTCAGATTTGCATTTTCTGTATAATTATAAAAACTGTATGATGTGAGAGGCCGGACAGATGAACGTTCAGCGCGGGAAATTGGTCAGCGGCGGCAGGCTGCAGGTCCCGGCGGATATCCGCCGCGCGCTCGGCCTGAGCGATGGCGATTCGGTCACGATGCAGGTGATCGACGGCGAGCTGCACATCAAGCCCTATCGCGATGTGATTGCGGGGGTTCGCGAGCGCCTACGCCCGTTCATTTCCGAAGGCGCTTCACTGGCCGATGAGTTGATCGCGGAGCGTCGTGCGGCATCTGAGATCGAATAGGATGGAAGAGTTCGTGCTCGATGCGTCGGCATTGCTGGCAACGCTTCAGGACGAGCCCGGTGCCGCGGCGATTGATGCACGGCTCAATCGCGCCTGCATCAGCACCGTGAACCTGGCGGAAGTCGTGACGAAATTGACCGAGCGCGGAACCCCTTCACACATCGTCAGCGAGATTATCGAAGAGCTCGAACTCGACATCCGCGATTTCGAGCGCGAACACGCGGAGCGCGCGGGCTTGCTCCGTCCGGCAACACGCGCCCTTGGGCTATCACTCGGTGACCGGGCGTGCTTGGCCCTGGCGGAAGCCCTTGGGAGAACCGCAATCACCACTGACCGCATCTGGTCGAAGCTCGACCTCGGCATTGCAATCGAAGTGATCCGCCAGGCATGACCGCAACAGCATACGACATCCTGATCATCGGCTCGGGCGCGGCGGGGCTCACCGCGGCGCTGACCCTGGCCGAGAGCAAGAAAGTGCTCGTCCTCGCGAAGGGCGCGCTCAACAGCGGCTCGACCGCCTGGGCGCAGGGCGGGATCGCCGCGGTGCTGGAGCCGGGCGACACCTTCGAAAGCCATATCGAGGACACGATGATCGCCGGCGCCGGGCTCAACCGGCGCGAGACGGTCGAATATGTGATCGAAGGCGCGCCGCGCGCGATCGAACGGCTGATCGAGCTCGGCGTACCGTTCAACGAAGAGGGCAATGCGCTCCACCTGACCCGCGAGGGCGGCCATTCGCACCGGCGGATCGTCCATGTGAACGACGCGACCGGCTGGGCGGTGCAGATGGCGCTGCTCAAGGCCGCGGAAGCGCATCCGAACATCACCCTGATGGCGAACCGCAGCTGCATCGATCTGATCACCGGCAAGCATGAGGAACGCTATTCGGGTTCCGGCCGGGTGTGGGGCGTCTATGCGCTCGACAGCGAAACCGGCCATGTCGAGGCCTATACCGCCCATGCGACGATCATGGCCTCGGGCGGGGCGGGCCGCGTGTACCAGTTCTCGACCGCGCCCAAGGGCGCGACGGGCGACGGGATCGCGATGGCCTGGCGCGCCGGCTGCCGCGTCTCCAACATGGAGATGATGCAGTTCCACCCGACCTGCCTCTACCATCTCGAGACCAAGAACTTCCTGATCACCGAGGCGGTGCGCGGCGAAGGCGGGCGGCTGATCAACCCGCGCACCGGCAAGCGCTTCATGGAATTCTACGATCCGGCGCGGCTCGAACTCGCGCCGCGCGATGTCGTGGCCCGCGCGATCGATGCCGAGATCAAGCGCTTCGGGCTCGACTATGTCCATCTCGACATCAGCCACATGGGGCCCGGGTTCGTGAAGGAGCACTTCCCGAACATCTACGAGAAATTGCTCGGCCTCGGGATCGACATGACCACGGATCCGATCCCGGTGGTGCCCGCGCAGCATTACACCTGCGGCGGGATCCTGGTCGATCGGGCCGGCCACACCGACCTGCCCGGGCTCTATGCCGCGGGCGAATGCTCGGAGAGCGGGCTGCACGGGGCGAACCGCCTCGCGTCCAATTCGCTGCTCGAATGCTTCGTGTTCGGCGAGGCCGCGGCGCGCGACATCCTCGAACGGTGGAGCGAATTCCAGGCCCCGCCGCCGATCTGCCCGTGGGACGAAAGCCGGGTAACCGATTCCGACGAGGAAGTGGTGATCAAGCAGAACTGGACCGAGATCCGCCGCTTCATGTGGAACTACGTCGGGATCGTCCGCACCACCAAGCGCCTCGAACGCGCGCAGCACCGGATCAACCTGCTGACCGGCGAGATCGACGATTATTACGGCCACTTCCGCGTGACCACCGACCTGATCGAATTGCGCAACCTGCTCCAATGCGCCGACCTGATCGTGAAGAGCGCGCTCAAGCGCCACGAAAGCCGCGGGCTGCATTATACGCTCGACCATCCGGAGACGCTGCCGGAGGCGAAGGATACGGTGCTGGTGCCGTAGCAGGGGAGCAAGCCGCTTGATCGACCGTTATCCCGGCATGACCCGCTATCCCGCCCTGCTCGCCTGCGCGCTGCTCGCCGCCTGTTCGTCCGGCAAGAAGGACGAGGCGCCGCCCACGCCTTCGCCAAGCGCCTCGCCCGCTCCCGCGCCGAGCCCGAGCCGGATCTTCACCTATACCAGCCTTGAGAATTGCCCGGTGCTCGAGTCGAACCCGGACGAGGCCGGCTATTATCTGTCCGAATGCAAAGGCGAGGGCGGCTACCGGCTGCAGGTGGCCGAATCCGATCTGCGCCAGACGGTGACGGTGATCGCGCCGGGCGGGGCGAAGACCGCGCTCGATTTGTCGGCGGTCACCGGCGGCGGCTTCAGCACGCTGGGCAAGAAGGTCGAATGGCGGGGCGCGTTGAAGGACGGCGTGTTCGCGCCCGATGCATTGATCTTGCGCCACGCGGTGGTGACCGATCCGGAGGGCGAGCGGACGGTTTCCTACCTCGTCGCGATCACGCTGGTGCCCGCGCCCTGCCCGGTCGCGCGGATCGATCCGGGGCCGCAGCAGAACGAACAGGCGCGCGTGGCGGCCGATGCGGCCGGGGCGTGCCTGAAGGGTTCGGCCTGATTCATTTGTGAATCACGCAAAGGCGCAAAGGGCGTTGGGGCCTTGCGCTCCCTCTTCGTGTCTTCGTGTGAAGCCATTTTTCTTCACGCGAAGACACGAAGATGCCGTGCTTCGAGCAACATTGCTTTGCGGCTTCGCGCCTTTGCGTGAGGAAATCTGTTTCCGCTCGCGCGGAAGGAAGCCTGCCGCCTCAGTGCAAATGGCGCACAAGGAAGATCAGCGCCATGGCTCCCAGAACCGAGGCGAGGCAGCCGGCACGGTTGATGCCGTCTTCCAGCCGGCCGCGGCTGGCGATGAAATTCGCCAGCAGCGAGCCGCCGATGCCGAGCAGGATCGTCGCGATGATGCCCATGTCCACCGGGCCCCAATAGATCCACCGCGCGAGCGCCCCGACGATCAGCCCCGAGACCACTGCACCGATCAGATTCCGCATCAAAATTGCTCCCCGCTTTCCGAATGATTCAAGCGCGCCCTTAACACAGCCGCGCGGCGAAAATTTTTCAGCGATTCATTTTTGACTCTTGCGCGGCCCGCCAGCCGAGCTTTGACCGCGCGTCGCGGTGTATTGCATGGATAGGGCACCGAGTCATCAGCACGTCATATCCGGTGAAACCGCATTTATTCCCTTGCGCGCGAATCACTCTGCCAGCACTATGGGCCAGCACTATGGATAGTGGCCGGAACACCGGGGGCACCTACAAGACCTAGATTCCGCCGCAGAACAGACGAGTCGCTGCCGCAGCCGGAATTTCGGATTTGGAAAGGGCTTCGGCACTCTGCTGTGGGCAAGGGGGGGAAAAGTTTTTCCCTTTCCGCCCGCCCGAATTGGTAGGCTGAATGCTTCGCTGCCGATTCGAACGAAGGTGGAACATGCCGGGTTGAAACCGGCGTTCCCAGGCAACAGATTCGCAAGGGGCAGACAATGGATTTCAGAACTGGGGACGACGCGGCGATGGGGCTTGAGGACGTGGACGGCACGCTGGTTGAAAAGGCCGAAGCAATGGACACGAAAGCTCCTCCCAGGCCGGCGGCCTCCAGGAAGGCGGTAACGATGGAAGACAAGGATCCCGGCTCGGAAGGCCTGGTCGAAGCTGCCGCGGCGGATGCGCTGGCCGGCGCGCTCAAGGCTGCGGCCGTTCCGGTGGACGATTCCAAGTCGGTCCGCGCGCGCCGCTTCACGATTCCGACCGATCCGAGCCGCGACGCGCTGCTGACCGATTTCGGCAAGGACACGCTGACCGACCGCTATCTGCTGCCGGGCGAGAATTATCAGGACCTGTTCGCCCGCGTCGCCGATGCCTATGCCGATGACGAGGAGCATGCGCGGCGGCTCTACAGCTACATTTCGCGCCTGTGGTTCATGCCGGCGACCCCGGTGCTGTCGAACGGCGGCACCAACCGCGGCCTGCCGATCAGCTGCTATCTCAATTCGGTTTCGGACAGCCTCGACGGGATCGTCGGCACCTGGAACGAGAACGTCTGGCTCGCGAGCAAGGGCGGCGGGATCGGCACCTATTGGGGTAATGTCCGCGGGATCGGCGAGCCGGTCGGCCTCAACGGCAAGACCAGCGGGATCATCCCCTTCGTGCGCGTGATGGACAGCCTGACGCTGGCGATCAGCCAGGGCTCGCTGCGCCGCGGCTCGGCCGCATGCTATCTCGACATCTCGCATCCGGAGATCGAGGAGTTCCTCGAAATCCGCAAGGCCTCGGGCGACTTCAACCGCAAGGCGCTGAACCTCCACCACGGCGTGCTCGTCACCGACGAGTTCATGGAAGCGGTGCGCGCGGGCGACAAGTTCGACCTCAAATCGCCCAAGGACGGTTCGGTCCGCGGCACGGTCGATGCGCGCAGCCTGTTCCAGAAACTGCTCGAAACCCGCCTCGCGACGGGCGAGCCCTATATCGTGTTCAACGACACGGTGAACCGGATGATGCCGAAGCATCACCGCGAGTTGGGGCTCAAGGTCTCGACCTCGAATTTGTGCTCCGAAATCACCCTGCCGACCGGGATCGACCACCTCGGCAACGACCGCACCGCGGTCTGCTGCCTCTCGTCGCTCAACCTCGAGAGCTGGGACGAATGGAACGGCGACAAGCAGTTCATCGAGGACGTGATGCGCTTCCTCGACAACGTGCTGCAGGATTACATCGACCGCGCGCCGGACGAAATGGCGCGCGCCAAATATTCGGCCAGCCGCGAACGCTCGGTCGGGCTCGGCGTGATGGGCTACCACTCCTTCCTTCAGATGAAGGGCATCGCGATGGAAAGCGCGATGGCGAAGGCATGGAACCTCAAGATGTTCAAGCACATCAGCGCGAAGGCCGACGAGGCCTCGATGATGCTCGCGCAGGAACGCGGCGCCTGCCCCGATGCGGAGGAGCGCGGCGTGATGCAGCGTTTCAGCTGCAAGATGGCAATCGCGCCGACCGCGTCGATCAGCATCATCTGCGGCGGCACCAGCGCCTGCATCGAGCCGATCCCGGCCAACATCTACACCCACAAGACGCTTTCGGGCAGCTTCGTGGTCAAGAACCCCTATCTTGAGAAATTGCTGCAGGCGAAGTCGAAGGATTCGAACAACGTCTGGAACTCGATCCTCGAGCGCGGCGGTTCGGTCCAGCACCTCGACTTCCTCTCGCCGGAAGAAAAGGCCGTCTACAAGACCAGCTTCGAGATCGACCAGCGCTGGCTGCTCGAATTCGCGGCCGACCGCGCGCCGTTCATCGACCAGGCGCAGAGCCTCAATCTGTTCATCCCGGCCGATGTCGACAAATGGGACCTCGCGATGCTGCACTTCCAGGCATGGGAGAAGGGCATCAAGTCGCTCTATTACCTCCGCTCGAAGTCGGTCCAGCGCGCAGGCTTCGCCGGCGGGGTCGAAGCGGACAACACCGCCGAGGCGCCGATCATCGAACTGGCGGCGCAGACCGATTACGAGGAATGCCTCGCTTGCCAGTGAGGGGCCTGCCAGTAAGGCGGGATCGCCGGTGAGAAAGGAAGCGGATGCCCAAGGTCTTTGACTGGAACGGCTTTCGCTTTCATTTCTACTCCAACGAAGGCGCGCCGCGCGAGCCTGCTCACATCCATGTTTCCAGGCCCGGCGCCGAGGCGAAGTTCTGGCTGTATCCCGAGGTGAGCTTGGCTTATAATCGCCGCTACGACGCTCGGACCATCCGCCTGTTGCAAGCGGTCGTCGAAGAGCGCCGCGAGGAAATCGAGGCAGCGTGGCATGACTTTTTCTCCTGAACCGACCGCGGTCCGTTTCGACGAAGACAGTTTCTGGGTCGATCTCGAAGATGGCCGCACGGTCGGCGTACCTTTGGCCTGGTTTCCACGCCTGCTGCACGCGAGCCCCGCGCAGCGGACAAATTTCTTCCTGAGCGCGAACGGCATCCATTGGGAAGAACTCGACGAAGACATCTCGGTCGCGGGGCTTCTGGCCGGTCGAGGCGATCAGACCCGTCCCGATCGGAAGGAAGCAGCATGAGGCATTCTCTACGCATCGCCGCCGCGACCGGCCTGCTCATGGCGCTCGCCGCCTGCGCGCATCAGATCCCCGCCGGGATCGACACCGCGCCCGAGGCGCCCGGCTTCCTCTGGGGCCTGTGGCACGGGTTCATCTTCCCGTTTGCATGGATCGGCTCGCTGTTCCGTCCGGACATCGCGGTCTATGCGGTGCCGAACAACGGCGGGTGGTACGATTTCGGATTCTTCCTCGGGATTACCGTGCTCGGCGGCGGGAGCCATTTCGGCGCGAGCCGGCGGCGGCGGGGTTAGCCCCTTCTGCATTCCTGCCAAAGCAGGAACCCAGGGCCGCGAACGCCGCGCTTCTCGCCCGGACCCCGGCTTCTCCGGGGATCACAAAACGAAAACCCCGGCTCCTCGCGGAACCGGGGTTTCGTTTGCGAAAAAAGAGGGGCTCAGACCGCGCTCGGCAGGGTCGCATCTTCCTTCAGATAGACCCGGTTGTCGTCGATCTTGTCGACATCGTCGAGCGAGAGGAAGCGGTGCTGGCCGCCTTCGCTGTCCGAGCGGGTCAGCTTGATCCGGTCGTCCTCGATCTCGTCGACAGTACCGATATGGCGGCCGCTCGCATCGGCGACTTCCATATGTTCCTTGATGCGCAGTTTCTCGAACATAGGTGTTCCTTTCAGGGTTGCCCCCGATAAACGGCCGCCCGCCCCGCACCGTTCCACCGCCCGTCGCGCCCCGTGCACGGCTGGCTTGCCGGGCCGCCGCGAACCGCTTAACCCATGTCAAACCGGCGCTTTCGGGGGAGATATTCATGCGCAAATGGCACCGCTGGCTGGCCACCGTGTTCGGCATCTTCCTGTTCTGGATCGCGCTGACCGGCTTCGGGATCCAGCTGCTCGACCTGTCGCGGGGCGAGAAGCACGAGGCGCCGGCAGCCGCCGCCGCGCCCGCCGGCTTCACCTGCCCGGCAGGCTGGAGCTGCAAGCCAGCGCGCCGGCCCGACCCGGCGCACGAGGCGTCCGAATTCGTGAAGCATCTCCATTCGGGCGAGGCATTGGGCCCGCTGGGCGTGTGGATCTCGCTCGCCTCGAGCATCGCGCTGCTGTTCTTCGCGGTCTCGGGCCTGTGGATGTATGTGAGGATGTTCCGCGCGCGGGCCCGCAACGGGGCGAAGCGGACGTTGTTCTGGTGATGGGCGAGTATCGCTGACATGGCGCTGTCGTGGCCCGGTTACGAGACGCAAGGCTGGATGGCGCTCGCGGCCGGCACACTCGCGCTTGCGCACTGGGCCTATCATTCCGTGTGGCTGCGACTGCCAGAATGGCGCTTGTTCGCCCAGGAGGCGCGCGGTCACCGCGTCAGCTACGCCGAACGTGAAGCGATCGGCCTCAACCGTTCATGGGCGGATGAGGAAAAGCTGGCGAACAACGGGCCACTGAAATCGCTCTCGCTGGGTCTTGCCGGAGCGTTCTTCGTCTGGCTGTACCGCGAGGTCCCGGCCGGCTCCGAGCACTGGGTATCGGAAGCGTTCAATCTCTGCGTTGCGCTTCTCGTGCTGCTGTGGCCGATTCTGAGGGGCCAGCCGGAGGAAGTCGGCGCCCCTCCGAAAGCGGCGAAGGAGCCCGAGGGCGTTCTGGAGGGGTTGCTCGGAGAGAAAGGAGCGCAGGTGGCGCACATCGCTTTTGCGGCGCTGGTGCTGTCTGCCGCCTACCTCGCCGCGAACTGACGCGCGCCCGGCGAAGGAGGCCCTGACGGAGATAATCCGACTTATCCCCCCGGAATCATATTCGCTTGCCTTCGATTCGCGCGCATGATCCACTATATAGTAGGTTCGCCCGCATTTTCGCCTTGGAGGCACTACATGTCGTTGCTCGAATCCCGGAAGACGTACAAGCCCTTCGAATACCCCTGGGCTTACGAGTTCTGGAAGCGCCAGCAGCAGATCCACTGGATGCCCGAGGAAGTGCCTTTGGGCGAGGATTGCCGCGACTGGGCGCAGAACCTTTCGGATCACGAGCGCAATCTGCTCACGCAGATATTCCGCTTCTTCACCCAGGCCGATATCGAGGTGCAGGATTGCTACCACGAGAAATACGGCCGCGTGTTCAAGCCGGTCGAGGTCAAGATGATGCTCGCCGCCTTCTCCAACATGGAAACGGTCCACATCGCGGCGTACTCGCATTTGCTCGACACGATCGGCATGCCCGAAAGCGAATACGGCATGTTCCTCGAATATGAGGAAATGAAGGCCAAGCACGATTACCTGCAGGAATTCGGGGTCGATAATGACCAGGATATCGCCCGCACGCTCGCGATGTTCGGCGGCTTCACCGAAGGGCTGCAATTGTTCGCCAGCTTCGCGATGCTGATGAACTTCCCGCGCTTCAACAAGATGAAGGGCATGGGCCAGATCGTCAGCTGGTCGGTCCGCGACGAGAGCCTCCACTGCGAAGGCATCACCAAACTGTTCCACGCCTTCTGCGCCGAGCGCGGCTGCCTGACCAAGGCGGTCAAGGAAGACATCATCGACGCGTGCCAGAAGACCGTGCGGCTGGAAGACGCGTTCATCGATCTCGCCTTCGCCGAAGGCCCGGTGCCGGGGATGACCCCGAACGAGATCAAGAAATACATCCGCTACATCGCCGACTGGCGGCTCGGCCAGCTCGGCCTCAAGCCGGTCTACATGATCGAGGACCACCCGCTTCCCTGGCTCGCCCCGCTCCTGAACGGCGTCGAACACGCCAACTTCTTCGAAACCCGCGCGACGGAGTATTCGAAAGGCGCGACCAAGGGCAATTGGCAGGATGTGTGGTCGAGCTTCGACCAGCGGCGGAACGCGAAGGCCAACGATACGGCTGAGGACGCGGTGGATGCGGCGGGTGAGCCGGATATGTTTGGTGAGAGTGGGGCTACGCAGGCGGCGGAGTGATAACTGAGCTCCAAGTAGGGAAGCACGATATGGCTCTTTTGGAAGAGGTCTTTCGCCTTTCAGGTGTGCCCACGGTTACGTTCGTTACGCCGAGCCGTTACAATGAAGTCAAGGTTTCGCTCCGGACGGCGGGACGCTGTGCGGTATTAGAAGGGCCCTCGGGCATAGGAAAAACAACCATTGTTTCCAAAGTTCTGGAAGAACTTGAGTTTGATAGCAAGCCAGCAGTCCTAAGCGCTCGGCGCCCGAAGGATGTTGAACTAATACGAGAACTTCCCACCTTCGGAGACATTGGCACCGTAATCGTCGATGATTTTCATCGATTAGATGATAATACTAAATCGTCTTTATCTGATTTCATGAAGGTACTTGCTGACTCAGCCGACGAGAAAAGCAAACTGGTTTTGATTGGAATCAATAAGGCTGGTGAGCAATTAATACAATACGGTGCTGACCTTGGCTTGCGCATAGATATATTCCGCTTGGAGGCCAATTCGCCGGAGAAAATCGTCGAATTAATCGAAAAGGGCGAAGAGGCCCTCGATATATCAATAGGTCATAAACATATTATCGCGGAGCGCGCTCAAGGCAGTTTCCAAATTGCGCAGCTACTTTGCCATAAGCTATGCACCATAGCTGGTATTACAGAAACGCTTGGTAAGTACCTAGTTATCGACCGATCGATCGATGCGGTAGTCGAAGATGTTCTAATAGACCTTGATCGACAATTCAAAAAACCTAGCATTTCCTTTGCGAGAGGAACGAAGATTCGGCGAGAAGGGCGGGCACCTTATCTTCATATCTTGCGCTGGCTGTCAGAAAGTGACGAGGGTGCACTTGATCTCAAAGACGCGATCAATGCCCACCCGTCCATGAAGGGAAGTGTGGGTCAAGTTGTTGAAAAAGAGTATTTATATGGCCTGCTGAATGATCCTGAGAAAAGACATATCTTTGAAGATATAATTTTTACGATAAAGATACGAGAGTTATGGGGATCGAAGATCCAAAGTATCTATTTTATCTTAAGAATATTGTTTGGCGCGGGTTTACAAGGTTGTGCGGATTTTCGGGAGATTATTTTCCTGGCCGATATGACTTCGCGCTTTCGTTTGCGGGTGCGGATCGCGCGCTTGCGGAGCTTATATCGAAAAAGTTGGTCGAGAGGGAGGTCGGGGTATTTTATGACTTTGACGAACAACACATCATATTGGGAGCAAATATAGAGGATTACTTAGCCCCTATCTACCGATCCGAGGCGAGATATATTATTCCTATACTCAGTAGAGACTATCCAACTAGAATTTGGACTAAGTTTGAATCTGACCATTTTAAGGATCGATTTGGCAGCAATGCGATATTCCCTATTCGATTCTCCAACTTGGAGCCGGGCTTCTTTTCTGCTGAGCAAGAATATGGGGGGTTATCGTATGATCCAGATGGAAGTATTGAGAGCCAAGCAGAAAAAATCGTGAACATCCTTTGTTCACGATTGGAGGAAGACCGGTCTATTGCTGCCAAAGCAGTCGAAGACAACGAAGATCCTTTATTCTGCGAAGCAGAGCAGCAGCTTGCTTGAGATATTTTGAGATCTAAACGACAGCGCCTAGCACAAGGTTCCTCAACTGCCATTACCGCGCGCTGCTACCCATCGCCCGCCGTGCGAAAACTCGGACGCCGTAAGAGATGTATCGCCATAGTTTCGGTCAGTCCGGCGATGCATTCTTCATAGAGTGCAGCGATCGTGCCCGACATATCCTTGCGGTTCATAGCGCTTCCCCCGGGCGGTTATACTTCGGCCGGAGGTATTCCGGAGGAGGGTGATGCGGGTTATTAGGGCATGTTTGCTTCCCCGCGCGGGCGGGGATCCCGGGCCGGCATGCGGGTTCGCTGCCTGAGGCCCCTGCCTTCGCAGGGGAGCGGTTTCGGGCTCTCCCGCGCGGTCCGGAACAGCGGGATCCCGGAACAAGTCCGGGATGACGACGGAGAGGCGGGCTAGCGGGAGGTTGCGGTTGGCGCTCCATCTTCGTGTCTTCTTGTGAGCATCGGTTTCCTCACACGAAGACACGAAGATGCCGTGGTTTGCGCGCCCCCCGCGCTGCGATCGCGCCGGCAGGACGAGGCGGAGGGAGGCGAAAAACCATTTTCCTACACGGCGGCGCCCGTGCCACGCAGGTTGCATGAGCGAGTCCGTCCGCCCCGTTTCCGCGTTTTCCGCCACAGAGGTGTCACCCTGTCCGGCTCCCATCTATCGGTCTGAAATCACGTACAAATTCGCCCGGACAGGCAGGATGACAGGGTGTAACTTGTGTAACCCTGGCTCACTTAGGCGGCAGGTGCCGCGCGGTCATTCCGGCGGGGAGGCGGGCGTGGGCGAGGTCGAATGTGCCCGCGGCGACCGGGATCGCCGCCTGGCCGTCCGCATCCCAGCCCAGCACCAGATCGACCCCGGTGAGGCCGGCGGGGTCGGGATTGCCGTCGGCCGGCCACAGGTCGAAGCTGTCGCCGCTCTGTGCGTGTGCGCCGGTCGGGTCGGCGAGCGCGAGCTTCGGGGTCCATTCGAAGCCGGTGCCTTCATCGCTTTCGAGCAGCACAAGATCGACCGTGCGGTCGCCGTCGACCAGCGCGATCAGGCCGGTGCCGCGCGGGTATTTCTCCCCCTCGATCCCCGCGACCGAATAGGCCGAAAGATAGGCGATCGCGCGGCGGGTGGAGGTGTTGGGGATGGTCAGGAACAGCGGATCGGCGGTGGCGGTGAAGGCGAGCTTGCCGGTCCACGCGAAATAGGAGCGCATGGTGTTCTCCGCCCCGCAGCAGCCCCATTCGGTGGTGCGGTAATAGTCACCGAATGCCGCGCCTTCGTTGCCGCTGTCATGGATGGTCCACAGCGTCTTGCCGTCGCTGCGCGCGGTGACCCGCAATTCGGATTGGGTCCCTTCGGCCGCGGCGCGCGCGGTGGAGTCGATGCGCTGTTCATAGACCATGTCGCGCGCGCCCGAGCCGTCCGGCGCATAGAGCCGGCCGGTCGCGAAAGTGGCATTGACGATGCGGGCGACGTAGTCCTCCCCCTCGCCGGTTTCGCTGAAGGAGGATTGGGCGGTGAGCGAGGGCTGTGCGCCGCGCTCCTCGGCCGGTGCCGCCTGCGCCAGCGCGGCCGCCAGCAGCGTTCCCCCGATCGACCAGCCGCGCTTCATTCCGTGCTCCCCCGCAGATCCCGCGCGAACTATGCGCTGGCCGCGCCTCTGCGGCAAGTCGGGCGCCACGCACAGCAAAAGCCCGGAAGCGCGAGGGGTGCGCGCTTCCAGGCCAGCAAGGCTCCCTCAATGACGGAGAAGGGAGCCGGGACGATGCTTGCGGATTCCCCGAAGGACTCAGTTGCCCGGCGGGTCGGTGTCCGTGGTTGCGCTCCCGGGAGTGCCGGCGCTCGCGGCGGCGCCGTCGCCGTTGACGCTGGCGCCCGCCGAGGCATCGGCCCCGGCATCCACGGCGGTATCATCCACCGCATCCTGGGTCTTGTCGATCGTGCGCCGCGCGGTGTGGCGGGTGTGATCGGCCGCGTCGTCCACCGTATCGGTGGTCTTGTCCGCCGCGTCGTCCGCCGCATCCTCGACCTGGCTCGGATCGACCGGTGTATCGACGGTCGGGTTCACCGTGCCGTTGACGGTACCATTGGCGGTGCCGTTGATCGGGCCGGGCAGCGGGCCCGGAAGCGGAGCGGTGGTGGCTCCGGCCACGCCGTTGACGCTGCCGGCGACACCGGCGACCTGGGCCGAAGCGGCGCCGCCTGCGGCCAGCGCCAGCGCGCTCGCGAGGGTAAGGGTGATCTTCGTTCGCATGATGGTTCTCTCTCACAATTCTTTGTCGTTGTGGGAAAGGACTCCCCGTGGGCAGGATTGCTCCCCGACACGGGACGGGGCGCGGGTGGCGCGCGACGGGGTGAGCTCGTTCATCCGGCGTTCACCGCCGGGGCCCGGTTTTCGCAGCTGCGCTTCAACTCGTCGCGTCTCGGGGAAACGCTTCGCCGCTTGCCCGTTGCCGGTTCATAAAACACCGTTTCGAGAGGAAACCACGATGGAACCAGTTACCCGCGCCGACCGCGAAGCCGAGCTGAAGGGCCTGCTCGCGCGGATGGAGGCGCATCCGGAGCGCGATTGGGCCGAGGAGAAGGAACGCGTCGGCGTGCTGCGCGAAATGCTCAAGGAACCGGCGCACAGCCAACCCTGACGCGGCGGGCCTTGGGCTGGACGGATCGTTAACCTTGGAGCGCTAGAACCGGTCCATGTTCGGATCGATCCGCCATGTCTTCACCAGCCGCTGGAAGGCGCTGATCTGGTCGTTCGGCGTGTTGTTGACCGCCTATTGCACCGTGCCTTCCGCCGATCAGGACCCGGCGGCCAAGGCGCATGCGAGCCACGTCAATCCGTGGGGCAAGGATTATCACCCCGAGGCCGCGCACAATTCCGACCGGGTCACTTTCTCCAGCGTGATCAAGGAATACAAGGACGCCAAGCGCCGCGAGCTTGAGGAAGAGGAAAACCCCTGGAAGAAGAAACCCGCCGGGGCTCCGTCCGCGGCGCCGCGGAACTGAACCGCCGCCGCCCGGCTGCTTGCCGGCGCATGAATGCGTGCACGATCGAGCGACAATTCGCGACAAATATCCGCCTAACCGGCATAATCCCGCGACAGGCCGCCGCTACAACGGGTTCGTGAGCTGCGGGGTTTCCCCTCCCCCTCCTTCCCGACCCCGCAGCTCCCACAGGTCGAGTTTCTCGACTATGGAGTTTGACGATGCGCAAAAAAATCCCGCTTACGCTTGCCCTCTGCGCCGCCACGCTTGGCGGCGCCGCTGCCGCCCATGCGGCCCCCGATGCGGGCCCGCAGCGCGGCGGGCCCGTTTCGCGCGCCGAAAGCCTTGCCCGCGCAGACCGGATGTTCGACATGCTGGATACCGATCGCGACGGAACGCTGAGCCCGGCCGAACTGGCCGCCGCCGCTTCGCGTGGACCCGGCGGCCCGCCTCCCGCGGGTTTTCGGGGCAGCGGTCCGGGCGGCGGTCCGGACATGCTGGCGAAAGCTGACAGCAACAAGGATGGCGCGCTTTCCAGGGCCGAGTTCGAAGCCTCCACGCTCGCCCGATTCGACGCGACCGACGCGAACCACGACGGTACGGTGACGCCGGACGAACGCAGGGCCGCGATGGAAGAGCGGCGCGCGGAACGCGCGGCCGGCGAGTAAGAGAAAGCGAGGGGCGCCATCATGAGCAGCGATCCGGCGGCGCCTGTCCGCATTCTTCTGGTCGACGACGAGCCGAGCCTGCGCGAGCCGCTGGGCGATTACCTGACCCGCCAGGGCTTCTCGGTGACCCCCGCGGCCAACGCCGCCGAGGCCCGCAGCCTGCTGCTCAGGCTCAAGCCCGACCTCGTCCTGCTCGACATCATGATGCCGGGCGAGGACGGGCTTTCGCTGTGCCGGCACCTGTCGGAAGCGAAGGACTTGCCGGTTATCCTGCTGACCGCCAAGGGCGAAGCGATGGACCGCATCGTCGGGCTCGAGATCGGGGCGGACGATTATGTGGTCAAGCCGTTCGAGCCGCGCGAGCTGGTCGCCCGGATCAAGAGCGTGCTGCGCCGCGCGAACCGGGGCGGCCAGCCCCCGCAGGAAGATGCGCATTACGAATTCGAAGGCTGGCGGCTCGATCCGGTCAAGCGGCGGCTGACCGACCCGGAAGGCGCGGCGGTGCCGATCTCGTCCGCCGAATTCCGGCTGCTCGTCTCCTTCCTCGATCATCCGCGCCAGGTGATGGACCGCGACCGCCTGCTCGACATGGTCCAGGGCCGTGAGGCCCATCTGTTCGACCGCGCGGTCGACAACCAGGTCAGCCGCCTCCGGCGCAAGATCGAAGGCGCCACGCGCGAACCGCGGCTGATCCAGACGGTCCGCGGCGGCGGCTATCTGCTCGCCGCCGATGTCCGGCGCGTGGCCGACGCCGAGGACGCCGGATGAAATTCCGCCTGTGGCCCAAGAGCCTGCTCGGGCAGATGCTGTTCGCGGTCGCCGCCGCGCTGCTGGTCGCGCAGGCGATCTCCGCGGTGCTGCTGGTGCTGGCGCAGGATCAGCGCCGCGAGACGGGCGCGGCCAACGGGCTGGTGTTCCAGCTCGTCGCCGAGCCGCGCTTCGATTATCGCGACCGCCAGGCGCGCGGCTCCAAGGACCGCTCCAAGCAGCACTGGCAGCGCTTCCGGATCGAACGCACCGCCGTGGCACCGCTGCATCCGGGCGAGACGCGCGATGCCAAGCGCGAAGAGCTGGTCCGCTCGATCCTGACCGAGCAGGGCATCGAGCCGGCGCAGCTGATCGTCACCCACCGCAAGATCGCCGACGATCCCTATGTGATGACCCAGCGCCGCGCGCAGGACCGGATCGGTCCGTGGTCGCCGCAAAGCGAGGTCATCGTCGCCGGCATGCTGCGCAAGGGCGAGAGTGAGTGGTCCGTGGCGCGCGTGCCGCGGCCCGGCGCCAATCCGCAGACGCTCGGCGGGATCATCGGGCAGACCTTGCTGCTCTATGTCCTGCTGGTGGGCGGGCTGGCGCTGCTGCTGCGGCGAATCACCCGGCCGCTGCGGGCGCTGACCATCCGGATGGAACGTTTTTCGCGCACCCGCGAGACCGAAGGCCAGCTTATGCCGAGCGGGCCGGAGGATACGCGGCGCCTGATCGATGCGCATAACCAGATGGAAGGCCGCATCGCCGCGCTGCTCGACGAGAAGGACGTGATGCTCGGCGCGATCGGCCACGATCTCAAGACCCCGCTCGCCGCGCTGCGGGTGCGGATCGAATCGGTCGATGACGACCGCGAGCGCGACAAGATGGCGGCGAGCATCGAGGACATCACCCGCACACTCGACGACATATTGTCGCTCGCCCGGGTCGGCCGCCCGTCGGACCATGCCGAAAGCACCGATCTTTCCGCCCTCACCGCGACGGTGGTCGAGGAATTCGAGGACATGGGCGACGACGTGGCGTTCGAAGATGCCCCGCGCGTGGCGCTGAAGCTGCGCGCGACCTGGCTGCGGCGCGCGCTGCGCAATCTGATCGCGAATGCGCTGCGCTATGGCGGCGGCGCCGCGCGGGTTTCGCTCGCCAGCCGCGACGGCCACGCGGTGCTGAGGATCGAGGACGACGGTCCCGGTATTCCCGACGGCGAGATCGACGCGATGCTCCAGCCGTTCCGCCGCGGCGAAGGTTCGCGCAGCCGCGAAACCGGCGGCGCCGGGCTGGGCCTCACCCTGGCCCGCGCGATCGCCGAACAGCATGGCGGCAGCCTGGTGATCGCCAACCGCCTCAGGGAAGACGGCACCGTCGCCGGCCTCGTCGCCGAACTGCGCATTCCGCTCGACTGAAGGCGTTTCCTTCGCATGCCGCCGCTGGTAGGGGCGGTTGCTTCGGAAACCATTTCCCGGAGCGATCCCCCTTGCGCGTCTTCCCCTCGACCCTGTTCGCCGCTCTCCTCCTCGCCGGCTGCGCCAGCGTGCCGCAAGGCACCGCCTCCACTCCCGCGCCCACCGCGCAGCCGCTGGCGGCAAGCGTCACCAGCGATTTGCCGCGCATCGCCCGGCCGCTGCATTATGCGATCGACATCGTCCCCGATGCGCAGAAGTTGACCTTTGCCGGCACCTCCTCGGTCGATCTCGAAGTCTACGAAGCGACCGACACGCTGACGCTGCAGGCGCTCGAACTGGACATTGCCTCCGCGCGGCTGCTCGGCGCGAACGGCGCCGGCCCGGCCCGCGCGCTTTCGATCAGGCTCGACCGGGAGAGCCAGACGGTGAAGCTCGGCACCGGCGACCGGATCGCGCCAGGGACCTACCGGATCGAGTTCCGCTATACCGGCAAGATCAACACTCAGGCGAACGGGCTGTTCGCGCTCGACTATCCCGACAAGCGCACCGGCCAGACCGTGCGCGCGCTGTTCAGCCAGTTCGAAGCGCCCGACGCGCGCCGCTTCGCGCCGATGTTCGACGAGCCGAGCTACAAGGCGACATTCGATCTTTCGGCGACGGTCCCGGCGGGCCAGCTGGCGCTTGGCAACATGCCGGTCGCTGCGGAACAGGCGCTGCCCGGCGGGCTCAAGAAGGTCACTTTCCGGACCACGCCGAAGATGTCGTCCTACCTGCTGTTCTTCGGCGCGGGTGAGTTCGAGCGGCTGTCGAAGCCGGGCCCGGGTGGAGTCGAGCTCGGCATCGTCAGCGCATCGGGAAGCGGCGAGCAGGCGCGCTATGCACTCGACGCGCTGCCGCCGTTGATCAGCTATTACACCGACTATTTCGGCGTCCCCTATCCGCTGCCCAAGCTCGATAACATCGCCGCGCCGGGCGAATCGCAGTTCTTCGGCGCGATGGAGAACTGGGGCGCGATCCTGAGCTTCGAGAAGGGCCTGCTGCTCGACCCGAAGATCACCAGCCCTTCGGCCCAGAATTACATCTACGTCGCGCAGGCGCACGAAGTGGCCCACCAGTGGTTCGGCGATATCGTGACCATGGCGTGGTGGAACGACCTCTGGCTCAACGAAGGTTTCGCGAGCTGGATGGAGACCAAGGCGACCGACCACTTCAATCCCGGCTGGTATGCGTTGCTTTCGCGGGTCGGGGGACGCGAAGCAGCGATGGGGCTCGACGGCTATGCCGCGACCCATCCGGTGGTCCAGCCGATCCGCACCGCCGAGGAAGCCAACAGCGCATTCGACAGCATCTCCTATTCGAAGGGCGAAGCGGTGATCGCGATGCTCGAAGCCTATGCCGGCGAGGACGTGTGGCGCGACGGGATCCGCAGCTACATCGCCGCGCACCGCTATTCCAACACCACCAGCGACGATCTGTGGAACGCGGTAGAGCAGGCCGGGGCCAAGGGGATCACGCAGATCGCGCATGATTTCACGCTCCAGCCGGGCGTTCCGCTGGTGCGGGCGGAAATGCACTGCAGCGGCGGACAGACCATGCTCAGCCTGACCCAGAGCGAATTCAGCCGCGACCGCGCCGCTGAAGTCGCCGCCAGTCCGCAGCGCTGGCGGGTGCCGCTGCTGGTCGAAACGCCCGGGGCCAAGCCGCAACGGCAGGTGCTCGACGGCAGCGCTTCGCTCACCCTCCCGGGCTGCGGCGCGGTGGTGGTGAACGGCGGCCAGCTCGGCTATTTCCGCACGCTCTATACGCCCGAGATGATCGGACAGCTGGTTGCCGCGTTGCCGACGCTCTCTCCGATCGACCAGATCGGGCTGGTGCGGGACAATTATGCGCTCGCCCAGGCCGGCTACCAGAACCTCGCGCCCGCGCTGAACCTGCTCGCTGCCGTGCCGCAGGCCGCCAATCCCGTGGTTGCAGAAGGCGCGGTCGAGCGCTGGGGCGCGCTCTATGATCTCGCGTCAGAGGCGGACAAGCCGCGCCTCGCCGCGCTCGCCCGCAGCCTGTGGCTGCCGCGGCTGCAGCAGCTCGGCTTCGATCCGAAGGCGAGCGAATCGCTGGTCGACACCTCGCTACGTGGGCAATTGCTCGCGACCTTCGGCGACATGGGCGAGCCGAGCGTGGTCGCCGAGGCGCGCCGCCGGTTCGACCGGCTGGCGCAGGATCCGCATTCGCTCGACGGGCCGCTCAAGACCACCTGGCTCGCGATCATCGCGCGCAACGCCTCCGCCGCCGAATGGGACCGGCTCGCGGCGATGGCGGCCGGCGCGCCAAGCGCGGTCGAGCGCCAAGCCTATTACGCGCTGCTCGGTAAGCCGGTCGACAAGCTGCTCGCGCAAAAGGCGCTCGATCTGGCACTGACCGGCCAGGCCGGCACTTCTAGCGCGCGGATCATCGATGCGGTGTCGGACGAGAACGCCGACCTCGCTTACGACTTTGCGCTGGCGAACCGCGCGAAGGTCGAGAACCTTCTCGATTCGGGTGGCGGGAAGGCCGAGTTCATCGCCGGCCTCGGCTCCGGCTCGCACGATCCGGCGATGATCGGCAAACTCGAAGCACTGCTGAAGGCCGCGCCCGACGCGGAGAAGCGCCCGATCGAAGCGAAGATCGCCGCGCTACGCCAGAAGCTCGCGAGCGATCCGCGCATGGCGGAGCAGGCGGGCGCGTGGCTGGCCGCGCGCTAAGCCTTTTTCCTGTTTCCTGCGAAAGCGGGAACCCAGGGCGGCATCGGCAGCTTTGGCGGCCCTGAAACCCACTTCCGCCGGGGACCAGGCAGGGATCAGCGCATCAGCCCGCCGATCAGATTGCGCACGAAACGCCCGGCGAAGGGCCCGGCGAGCGAGGTAGCGAGCGAACCGGCCGCCGAGGTCGCCGCATTGCGCATCGGGTTGGAGCTGGTCTTCTTGCCCAACACCGCCGCGGCAGCCACAGTCGCGGCCGAACCGGCGGCGGCGGCGCCGGCGCTCTTGACCGCCTTGCCGAACATCGAGCCCCAGATGCTGGTGGTCTTGCGCGGCTGGTCGCGCACCGCGGCCTCGCCCTTGTTCTCGACTTCGGTCGCGGTCGCGGCGGCGTCGGCGGCCTTCTTGGCCAGCACTTCCTCGCAGCTCTCGCGGTCGATCCTGGTGTCGTATTTGCCGACGTAAGGGCTGACCGACTGGATGATCGCGCGCTCCTTCGGATCGACCGGGCCGAGGCGCGAGCGCGGCGGCTTGACCAGCGTGCGCTGGACGATCGAGGGGGCACCATCCGCCATCAAGGTCGATACCAGCGCTTCGCCGACCTTGAGTTCGGTGATCGCCTTCTCGACGTCGAGATCGGGGTTGATGCGGAAGGTCTCGGCCGCGGCCTTGATCGCCTTCTGGTCGCGCGGGGTGAAGGCGCGCAGCGCGTGCTGGACCCGGTTGCCGAGCTGGCCCGCGACCTCGTCGGGCACGTCGATCGGGTTCTGGGTCACGAAAAAGACCCCTACGCCCTTCGAACGGACCAGTCGCACAACCTGCTCGATCTTGTCCTCCAGCGCCTTGGGCGCATCGGTGAACAGCAGATGCGCCTCGTCGAAGAAGAACACCAGCTTGGGCTTTTCGGGATCGCCGACCTCGGGCAGGCTTTCGAACAATTCGGCCAGCAGCCACAGCAGGAAGGTCGCGTAGAGCTGCGGGCTCTGCATCAGCCGATCCGCAGCGAGGATGTTGATGTAGCCGCGGCCCTTGTCGTCGAGCTTGAGGAAATCGTCGATCTCCAGCGCCGGTTCGCCGAAGAACATTGCCCCGCCCTGGGTGTCGAGGGTGAGCAGTTGGCGCTGGATCGTGCCGATCGTCGCCTTTGTGACATTGCCGTATTTGGTGGTCAGTTCCGCCGCGTGCTCGGCCGTGTAGGCCAGCATCGACTGGAGATCCTCGAGATCGAGCAGCAGCAGCCCCTGTTCGTCCGCATAGCGGAACACGATGTTGAGCACGCCTTCCTGGGTCTCGTTCAGATCCATCAGCCGCGCGAGCAGCAGCGGTCCCATCTCCGAAACAGTAGTCCGGATCGGATGGCCCTGCTCGCCGTAGAGATCCCAGAAGATAGCCGGATTGTCCGAATAGCTATAGTCGGTCAGGCCGATTTCCCGTGCCCGCGCTTCGAGCGCGGCGGCGTTCTTGAAGGTCGGCGAGCCGGCCATCGCAACACCCGAAAGATCGCCCTTCACGTCGGCGAGGAACACCGGAACGCCTTGCTCCGAAAAACTCTCGGCGAGGCCCTGCAGGGTCACCGTCTTGCCGGTGCCGGTCGCGCCGGCGACCATCCCATGGCGGTTTGCGCGTGCGAGTTCGAGCACCTGGCGCTCCCCGTTCGCACCCAGGCCTATGAAGATTTCACCCATCGAGACTCGCTCCTGCCGTATCAGCGCGAGGTGTGGCGAGCGGCAAAGGGACGGTCAAGCGCTCGACTTGCGCGCCAAAGTTACTAAGGCGAGGAAATGGCTGCCCGCGAACCCTTTGTCCTGTTCGACGATGCGCGCGAAGAAGGCGCGAACGACGCGCAACTGTTCGAGAACCCGCGCGAAATCTTCATTGCCCACCGGCCCGACGAGGTCGCCGAAGTGCTGGCGGCCGCCGACGCGGCCCGGCGCGCGAGCGGCGGGACGCTGGCGGGTTACCTGGCCTACGAGGCCGGGCTGGCGCTCGAACCGCGGCTGCTGCCGCTGGCCGACACGCGCAGCGGCGGGGCCGGGCCGCTGGTGTGGCTGGCGCTGTTCGATCGGGCCGAGACGATCCCCGCGGCCGAAGTTCCGGCATGGCTGGAAGCGCACAAGGGCGAAGGAGCCGCGCCCTCGATCGGGCCGATGCAGCCGGAAATCTCGACCGGCGCCTATATCGAGGCGTTCGACACGCTGCAGGAAGCGATCCGCGCGGGCGATATCTACCAAGCCAATCTGACCATGCGCCTGACCGGCAGCACCCGCGGCGATCCGCTGGCACTCTATGCGGCGATCCGCCCGGCGGCGAAGGCCGGTTACGGCGGGGCGATCTTCGATGGATCGCACTGGCTGCTCAGCTTCAGCCCCGAACTGTTCTTCTCGCTCAAGGGCGATGCCGCGAAGACCAAGCCGATGAAAGGTACGCGTCCCCGTGGCCGCGATGCGGCAGAAGACGCGCGCCTCGCCGAGGAACTCTCCGCCTCGGTCAAGGACCGGGCCGAGAATCTGATGATCGTCGATCTGCTGCGCAACGATTTGTCGCGGGTCGCCGTGGCGGGGACCGTGAAGGTCGAGGATCCCTTCGCGATCGAGACTTATCCGACCGTCCACACGATGGTCTCGACCGTGCGCGCGCAATTGCAGCCGGGCAAGGGCGCGATGGACATGATCCGCGCGCTGTTTCCCTGCGGTTCGATCACCGGCGCGCCCAAGATCCGCGCGATGGAGCTGATCGACCGGGTCGAGCGCGATGCGCGCGGCCCCTATTGCGGCGCGATCGGGTGGATCGACGGCCAGGGCGATTCGGCGTTCAACGTCGCGATCCGGACCTTGCGCGTGACCGAGGAGGAGAACGGCCGCGGCACTGCGGTGCTCGGCGTCGGCGGCGCGATCGTCGCCGACAGCACCGCGCTCGGCGAATGGCGCGAATGCCTGATCAAGGCGGATTTCGTGCGCCAGGCGGCCGCCGGCTTCGACCTGATCGAGACGATGGGTTTCGATCCAGACAGCGGCATCCCGCATCTCGAACGCCATCTCGAACGGATGACGGCGAGCGCGGCGGAACTCGGCTTTGCGTTCGACCGCCACGCGGCGCGCAACCAGATTCAGGCGCTGTGCTTCCAACTGGACCATCCGGCCAAATTGCGGCTGCTCCTGTCGCGCGGCGGTGCGACCACGCTCGAAACCGCGGCCCTGCCCGCGCCGGTCGAGGGTCCGATCGCCTGCGCCCTGGTACCGCTGCCGGTGGTGACCGGCGACTGGCGCCTGCGGCACAAATCGACCGACCGCGCCTTCTACGAAATGGCGCTCGAAATCGGCAAGGACCAGGGCGCGGGCGAAGCGCTGCTGATCCGCGACGACGGGTTGATCACCGAAGGCAGCTTCACCAGCCTGTTCGTCGAGCGTGGCGGTAAATTGCTGACCCCGCCGCTGCGGCTCGGCCTGCTCCCCGGCGTGCTGCGCGCCGCGCTGATTGCGGAAGGCCGCGCCGAGGAAGCCGAACTGCATGTCGCCGATCTCGCCGATGGCTTCCTCCTGGGCAATTCGGTGCGCGGGCTAATGCCGGCGAAGCTGCTGCACGCATGACCTCGCCCCCCCATATCTCCGCGGCGCTCCGGCGCATCCAGCCCTCGCGCACCACCGCGATGACGGACCGCGCGACCGAACTGCGCGAGCAGGGCCACGACATCATCTCGCTCTCGGTCGGCGAACCGGACTTCGCGACCCCGGCCAATGTGATCGAGGCGGCCAAGGCCGCGCTCGATGCGGGCGCGACCAAATACACCCCGGTCACCGGAACGATGCAGCTCAAGCGGGCCGCCGCGCTGCACTTCAAGCGCGACCTCGGAATAGAGACCGATCCGTGGAACGTGATCGTCAGCGCGGGCGGCAAGCAGTCGATCTTCCACGCGCTGCTCGCGACGGTGAGCGAAGGCGACGAGGTGATCGTGCCGGCGCCGTGGTGGGTCAGCTATCCCGAAATCATCCGCTTCGCCGGCGGGCGGGTGGTGCCGCTGATCACCCATGCGAAAGACAATTTCCGCTTCACGCCGGGCGATTTCGAGGCGCTGATCACCCCGCGGACACAGTGGCTGATGCTCAACAGCCCGGGCAACCCGACCGGCGCCTATTACCCGGCCGGGATGCTGCGCGGGATCGGGGAAGTGCTGCGCCGCCATCCGCGAATCCTGGTCCTCTCCGACGACATCTACGCCCCGCTGAACTACACCGCCGAGCCGCATGCGACGCTGGCGAATCTCCGCCCCGACCTCGCGGATCGCATCTGCACCGTATCGGGCGTCTCCAAGAGCCACGCGATGACCGGTTTCCGCATCGGTGTCGCGACCGGGCCGAGCTGGCTCATCGCGGCGATGGGGCGGTTGCAGTCGCACAGTTCGGGCAATCCCGCCGCGGTCAGCCAGGCAGCCGCGGTCGAGGCCTTCGAAGGCCCGCAGGATTTCCTCGATGACTGGCGCGAACGCTTCCGCGCGCGCCGCGACATGGTGGTGAGCGCGATCAACGCGGTCCCCAGCCTCTCGACCCCGGTTCCCGACGGCGCCTTCTACTGCTTCATCGACGCCGCCCCGCTGATGGAGCGCTTCGGTGACGACGAGGGGTTGGCGATGCACCTGCTCGATCACGGCGTCGCGGTGGTCGCGGCTTCGGCGTTTGGTGGCAAAGACGGTTTCCGGATCAGCTTCGCGGCGGACGATGCGGTGCTGAAAGAAGCCGTCGCGCGCATCGCAAAGGCCCTCGCATGATCCCGATCCCGATCCTGTTCGAAGATGGCGAGGCGCTGGTGATCGACAAGCCCGGCGGCCTGCCGATCGAGCGCCCCCGCGCGGGCGGCCCGTCGCTGGAGGACCGGGTCGAGGAGCTGAAGCTCGGTTTCCAGCGCCCGCCGATGCCCGCCCACCGGCTCGATACCGACACGTCGGGCTGCCTGCTGTTCGCGCGCAATCCCAAGGCGCTCAAGCGCTTTTCCCGCGCCTTCGAGGAGCGCCTGGTCGAGAAGACCTATCTCGGGCTCGTCGCCGGCGAAGTGGCGGAAGAGGAAGGGACGATCGAACTCGCGCTCTCCAAGATCAGCAGCGCGGCGGACGGCTGGCGGATGATCCCGGCGAAGAAGGGCAAGCCTTCGATCACCCATTGGCGGCGGATCGCGGTGCAGGGCGGGATCAGCCTGGTCCGCTTCCTTCCGGTAACCGGCAGGACCCACCAGATTCGCGTCCACGCGGTGGCCGGGCTCGGCTTCGCGCTGGTCGGCGATCCGGTCTACGGCCACGCCGATCCGCGCACGAAACGCACGATGCTGCACGCCTCGCGGCTCACGGTGCAGCGCGATGCCAAGCCGGCGATCGCCGCCTTCGCGCCGTTCCCGGCCGATTTCGCCGCATTCGGTTTCGCCGATCCCGATGAGTGACGGCGATCTGGCCGCCCGCGCGCTGGCGCTGGCCGAGGAGAGCTTCATCGCCTCGTCCGGCCCGGGCGGCCAGAACGTCAACAAGGTCGCGACCGCGGTCCAATTGCGGATTGACGTGTTCGCCTTGCGACTCGAGCCAGCGGTGTTCCACCGCCTGAAAGCCCTCGCCGGCAGCCGGATGAACGCGCGGGGCGAGATCGTGCTGACCGCGCGCAACCACCGCACGCAGGAAGCGAATCGCGTCGATGCGCGCACGCGTCTGACCGAGATGCTTGAGGAAGCGCAGCGCGAGCCCAAGAAACGCGCGAAGATCCGCCTCAACCGCGTGGGCAAGGAAGCGCGGCTGCAATCGAAGAAGAAGCACGGCACGACCAAGGCCAATCGCGGCAAGGTCGACTGGTAGGACGCTTGACTTTTCGGCCCCTCTGACGCATTGGCCGCGCCCTGTGAGGGCGGCGTGCGATGCGCCGCTTTGTTGTTTGGCCGCCAGGCCTAACCGAAAGACCTAGGAAAACGCCATGGCGAAGCCTGCAACCGTCAAGATCAAGCTGGTCTCCACCGCCGACACCGGCTTCTTCTACGTGACCAAGAAGAATCCGCGCAACACGACCGAGAAGATGAGCTTCCGCAAGTACGACCCGGTCGTGCGCAAGCACGTCGAGTTCAAGGAAGCCAAGATCAAGTAAGCTTGATCGGTCCCGGTCAAGGCCGGGGCCAGGACCGGGATCGTTTCCGGTTAACGGCGAGTTCAATGCTCCGCTATAAAGAGCGAGGCATGATGAAGACATTCTCCCGATCGATCCTGCGCCCGGTTCTTGCCGGCGCGCTGCTTGTGGCCCTGCCCGCGGGCCTGCTGGCGCCTGCGGCACCCGCGCTCGCGGCTTCGGCCGACCCGCGCTTCGACCAGGCGGTTGCCGCGCTGCGCGGCATCTCCACCCTGCGCGCCAATTTCACCCAGACCGACCAGAACGGCCAGCGGGTCAACGGCGTGCTCAGCCTGAAGCAACCGGGGAAGATCCGCTTCGAATATGAAAAGGGGGCCAACCTCCTGATAGTAGGCAACGGCAGCTCGCTGACGATGATCGATTACGAGGTGAACCAGGTCCAGCGCTGGCCGATCAAGAGTTCTCCGCTCGGCGCGCTGCTCGATCCAAGCCGCGACGTCGCCAGGTTCGGCCGGGTCGTGCCGACCTCGAACCCCGACGTGATCAGCATCGAGGTGAAAGACCCGAAGAAGCCCGAATACGGCGTGATCACCCTGATCATGGTCAGGAACGGCTCGGCGCCCGGCGGCTACGAGCTTGCCAGCTGGGTCGCGCTCGATTCGCAGAACCAGCGGACCACGGTGCGCCTTTCGGGCCATCGCTATGGAGTCGCGATCCCCGATTCGACATTCAGGTATGTCGACCCGCGCGTCACGACTCATCGCACCGGCTAAACGGCTCGGCAGCCGTTTGCCCGGGTGATGCGATGAGCTGCTGCAATCCGTTCATTCAGCAGAAATCAGCGGGGCGGTAGAACTGTTCTTGCAAGACGGAGCGAGGAGGGTTTCCCCCCTGTTGCCCTTCCTCCGCTGAACAACCCGCCTTGCACAAGCGTGACGAACGCTCAAACGGAACCCCTGTCCCAATGCCCCCGGGACAGGGGTTTTTTGTTGGATAGCACCCCCCCGCTGCGACTACCCCCCCCCGAACAAGTCCGTGGCAGGCAAGTCTCGCTTCCCTCCCGCTTGCGGGAGGGGGGTAGGGGGTGGGCATGCGGCCTTGCCGGGTTTGGCCTTCCCCCCTATCTCCCCGCTCCATGGTCAAGATCGCCTCGTGGAACATCAATTCGGTGCGCCTGCGCATGCCGATCGTCGAACGCTTTCTCGCCGAGGAAACGCCCGACGTGCTGTGCCTGCAGGAGATCAAGACGATCGAACAGACCTTCCCGCACAAGGCCTTCGCCGAGCTCGGCTATACCCATCAGGTGATCCACGGGCAGAAGGGGTATCACGGGGTCGCGACGGTCAGCCGGATTCCGCTGAGGGAGTTCTCGCGCCACGACTGGCAGGACAATGGCGAGGCCCGCCATGTCGGGGTCGAGCTGCTCGGACCCGGACAGGGGATGATCCTCGAGAACGTCTATGTCCCGGCCGGCGGCGACGAGCCCGACCGCACGATCAATTTGAAGTTCGGCCAGAAGCTCGATTTCCTTGAACGCATGACCCGCTGGGCCGACATGGTCGACCGGCCGACCCTGATCGTCGGCGATTTCAACATCGCCCCGCTCGAATCCGATGTGTGGAACCACAAGCAGCTGCTCAAGGTCGTCAGCCACACCCCGATCGAAATCGAGACGCTGCAGCGCTTCAAGGATGCGCACGGCTGGATCGACATCGGGCGCGAGCACATCCAGGCGCCCGAGCGCTATTTCAGCTGGTGGAGTTATCGCAACAAGGACCGCCACGTCGCGGATCGCGGCCGCCGGCTCGACCACATGTGGGCCTCACCGGAGCTGGCCCGGCAATCCGTCGCCCACTCGGTCCACGAAGGCGCGCGCGACTGGACCCAGCCGAGCGACCATGTGCCGCTGGTGACGGAGTTTGCGCTCTGACGCGCAGTTCGCCTCCACGCCGGGCGGCGCAGGCGGTCGATGCGCTGCGGCATGGCTGGCCGCTGGCGGTCTCCGGTGCCCCGGCGCTGCTGCCGGTCGAGACCGGTGTGGCACCCGGCGCGCGGTCGCGGCTGATGCTGATCTCCGCGGCGCGCGCGGCGACCCTCAAGCTCGCCAACCAGCGCGAGGCGGCCGAGCCGCATGCGCCCGTGCTGATCCGCGCGCCGGAGGATTTCGACCTCGCCTCGGCGCGGGTGATCGCCGATCCCTCGCTCGACCTGTCGGCCCCGCTCAAGGGCCCGTTCGCCGCCGAGCCGCTGCCCTGGCGCGAAGCCGCGGGTGCGGCGCTGGAACTGGCACGGATCGCCGGCATCCTTCCGGCCTTCCTGGTCGATCCGGCCAATGCGGGCGAGGCGGTGCCGCTTGAACCGGGCGACGTCGCGACGCTGGAGGAGAATGCGCGGCTGATCGTCTCGACCCGCGCGCGCCTGCCGGTATCGGCCAATGACGAAGCCGAGATCGTCGCCTTCCGCAGCGCCGACGATCTGCGCGAGCATGTCGCGCTGGTGCTCGGCGATCCGGGCGCGGGTCCGCCGCTCGTGCGGCTCCATTCGGAATGCCTGACCGGCGACGTGCTCGGCAGCCTCAAATGCGATTGCGGGCCGCAGCTCGACGCGGCGCTCGCCGCGCTGAGTGAGGAGGCGAAGGCCGGGGGCTGGGGCGTATTGCTCTATCTGCGCCAGGAGGGCCGCGGGATCGGGCTGATCAACAAATTGCGCGCGTACCGCCTGCAGGACCACGGGTTCGACACGCTCGAGGCCAACCGCCGGCTCGGTTTTCCCGAAGAAGCGCGCGACTTCGCCATTGCCGCGCGGATGCTCAAGCTGCTCGGGGTCGGCTCCGTCCGGCTGATGACGAACAACCCGGAAAAAGTCGCGGTGCTGGAAGCGGCCGGGGTCGAGGTCGCCGAACGCGTTCCGCACCAGCTCCCGGCCAATCCGCACAACCACCGTTACCTCGCGACCAAGCGCGATGCGGCGGGGCACTTCCTGACCTAGTACTCAGCGCTTTTCGAAGCGCTTGATGCCTTGGCCGAGCTTGTTTTCGCCGACCGCGAGCTTGTCGCCGGTCCAGTCCGCGACGAAGGTCGTCGGGTTGGCCTTGGGCGCCAGCCGCGCATCGTTCCCGGCGATCTGGAGGCCGTCCGAGCTGTGGCGGCGTTCTTCCGCGCCGACCGCGATCAGGGCGGAGTAGTTCTCCTTGTTGGTGCCCTGCACGAACCAGTTGTTGGTGATCTGGCCGGTCGAGCCTGCGGGCAGGTCGATCATGTAGTTGGTCCCGCGCCCGCCGGTATCGTCGAAGCTGGACGAGGCGATGTTCACCCGTGCGGCGCGCGCCTTGACGTAATGCCCGCCGCGGCCCTGTTCGAAGCGGCTGCGGGTCACGCGCAATTGGCCGTAACCGCCGATATAGACCGAATGGGCGCAGCCCCCGCCGCCTTCGCAAGTGCCGAGGCGGGTGAAGGTCGATTTGTCGATCACGATCCGGCCGTTCGGGTCCTCGGCCGAAAGGATGCCTTCCTGGCTGTCGCGGAACCAGCTCTGCGCCACGGTCAGGTCGCCATGCTCCAGCCGGATGCCGGCGCCGTTGAAATCGGGCACCTGCATGTTCTGGAACACCAGGCCGGAAACGCTTGCCGAGCGGCCGCGCAGCACCAGCGCCGCCTTGCCTTCGCAGGTCACCCCGTCGAACACCGCCTTGCCCGGTTCGGCCGCGAGATAGGTCACGTCGCCGGCGCTCTGGACCGCGCAATCGGAATGAAGCCCGGGAGACACCGCGATCGAGCCCTTGCCGCTCCCGATCGCGTCGACCGCCTGCTGCAGGCTGCCATAGAAGCGGCCGGTCTCGACGATTTTGTAGGGCGGGGCGCCCGCCTGGGCCGAGAGCGGGCCATCCGACGTGGCGATCGCCGCGACGGTGCAGGCAAGCCAGGGCATGGCGAGCAGGATGCGAATGCGCGTGTTCATGGGCGCGGGGTTAACAGGAGTCGGTTAAGGACCGGCTAACCTCGATAATCGGCGCTCACTGCGGGAACAGCGCCAGCAGCAGGCCGGAAAGCGCGAAAAACTGGCTCAGGCCGAGGAACGGCGGCAGAACCGGCATGAAGGGATGAACTGCCGGCATGGCTCAATCCTTCTCGCCCCAGCGCCAGCGCCAGCCGCCCCGCGTGTGCTTGCGGGTGATGACGATCAGCGCCCAGGTACCGAGCAGCAGCGCGACCAGACCGACGCCCAGCGCGATCGGCCCGAGGAAAATCGCCGCGACTCCCGGGGCGATCGCGATCGCCAGGTAGATGCCGAGCACCGCCCAGCCCTGCCACGCGATCGGGAGGTCCGCGCCGTAGCCATAGCGCTTGGGCGCGAACCAATCGCCGTCCTCGAACAGCCAGTGAAACATCAGTCTTTCTCCGTAGTGCGTTTCCGCGAAGGGCGCCCGCGCTTCGGCGCGTCGCTGACCGAGACCTTCACCCCGCGCCTCGCCAGCGCCTCGCGCAGCAGGCATTCGACCTCGGCGTTGACCGAGCGCAGGTCTTGCGCGGCCATGCGCTCGATCGCCGCGTGGAGCGCCGGATCGAGCCGCAGGGGGAAGGCTTTCTTGCCGGCTGCCATGATACTATTGGTAGAGCGTGCCCGTGTTGACCACCGGCTGGGTGTCGCGCTCGCCGCACAGCACCACCATCAAATTGGAGACCATCGCCGCGCGACGCTCGTCGTCGAGTTCGACCACGTTCTTCTCGCTGAGCATCTCGAGCGCCATCTCGACCATCCCGACCGCGCCTTCGACGAGGGTCTTGCGTGCGGCGACCACCGCTTCGGCCTGTTGCCGCCGGAGCATCGCCCCGGCGATCTCCTGCGCATAGGCGAGATGAGTGAAGCCGCATTCATCGACCGAGATGCCGGCCACCTTGAGCCGCGCGATCAGTTCGGTGCGCAGTTCGGCGCCGACCTGGTCGTGATTGCCGCGCAGGGTGACTTCGGCATGCGCGAAATCGTCATAGGGATAGCGCGAGCCGATCGTGCGCACCGCGGCCTCGATCTGGACGTTGACGAAGGCCTTGTAGTCGTCGACGTCGAACACCGCCTGGGCCGTATCGACCACGCGCCACACCACCTGTGCCGCCATCTCGATCGGGTTGCCGCGCAGATCGTTGACCTTGATCCGTTCGGAAATCAGGTTGTTCGCGCGCAGCGAGATTTTCTTGCGGCCCATCCACGGCCAGACCCAGCGCAGCCCGGTGTTGCGGTCGGTGCCGCGATAGGCGCCGAACAGCGTGATGGTCACGCCCTGGTTGGGCTGGAGGTTGAACAGGCCGCACAGCACCAGCAGGAGCGCCACCAGCGACGCGATCCAGAGCGTGTTCCACAAGGCCACCGGCGCCCCCTCGCGGAATGCACTGCCCGCGCCGAAGAAGCCGACCACCGCCAATCCCAACAGTACGAGCGCCACCAGCAAGGCGGTATAGCCACTGGCCGAAGCGGCCGGCCGCTCCTTGCTGACCGTCATGGCATGCGTGACATCCGACATTCCGAATCTCCCCATTTGATATAATTATGATATCATATTTAATTGCAGGAAAGCGGTCAAACGGAATGCACGGGCGGGGAAATCGCCGCGAAACGCCTTTTCATCGGCGGACGCGGTGGGTAGATTCCGCCGCGATCGGGGAATGCTCCTCCCGCAATCCCAAACCGAAAGAGGAAGCCCATGAAGAAGCTCGCTACTCTCGCCCTCGTCACCTTCGGCGCGCTGTCGCTCTCCGGCTGCGGCAGTTCCGACGATGCCTCGACCGATGCGATGGCCGACGATGTCGAAGTGCCGGCGGATGAAGCGATGTCGGCCGCCGGCACCGCGACCCCGGTCGCCGATCCGGGCGCGACCAGCGATGCGACCGAATCCGCCGCCGAAGACGCAGGCGCCGCTGCAGCCGCCGCTGCAGCCGACGTCGAGGCCGCGGCCGGCACCGGCGGGTCCGAAGCGCCCGCGCAGTAAGCGCCATGCGCAACGCGGCGCTCGCTCTCCTCGGCGCGCTGGCGCTGGCCGGGTGCGGTAAGCAGGATACCGATCCGGGTCCGGGCGGGGTGACCGTGGGCGAAGCCAAGGCGCTCGACGAGGCGGCCGAGATGATCGATTCGCGCAAGCTTCCGTCCGAAGCGCTGGAGGAGGGTTCGGCCAGCCCGGCGCCTTCGGGTGCGCCGGGCCAATAGCACATGAGCGATCCGCAGGACTGGATCGGCCGCGCGGAGCGGGTGCGCGATGCGCTGGGCGCGCCGCTCGCACACCGCTGGCTGGCGACGCTCGACCTGCGCGCGCGCGAGGCCGGGGCGATGCCGCAGGGCATCCACTGGTGCCTTGGCGTGCCCGAGGTTCCCGGCGCGCGGATCGGCCCCGACGGCCATCCGCTGCGCGACGGCGCGGCAGATGCGTTCCTCCCGCCGATCGCCGCGCCGCGGCGGATGTGGGCCGGGTCCTCCCTGAATTTCCTCCGGCCGCTGACGATCGGCGCGGCGGTCGAGCGGACCAGCCGGATCGAACGGATCGAGGAAAAATCCGGCGCCAGCGGGTCGCTGACCTTCCTGACCCTGCGGCATGAAACCTCGGCCGACGGCGAGCTCGCGGTGATCGAGGAGCAGACGCTGGTCTATCGCGAAGCGCCGCCGGCCGGCGCTCCTCCGGCGCCTCCGCCGCCGGGCGACGGAACGTTCGACGATAGCGCATGGGACTTGTTCCAGCGCGTGACGCCCGGCCTTCCGCTGCTGTTCCGCTATTCGGCGCTGACCTTCAACACCCACCGGATCCATTACGACGCCGACTATGTCCGCGAGGTCGAGAATTATCGCGGCCCGGTGGTCCACGGGCCGCTGATGGCGACGCTGTTGCTGCAGCTTGCCGCGCGGAGCCTGGGCGACAACCGGCTGAAGCGCTTCGGTTTTCGCGGGGTGAGCCCGGCGGTGGCGGATGAGCAGCTGGTGTTCGCGCTGCGCGGACCCGCGGATTCGATCGAGCTTGGGGTATTCGCGGCAGACGGGCGGCAGGTGATGAGGGCCGAAGCGGGCTGCTAGCCAAAAATCAGCCTTCGAACGGCGGCAGCGGATCAAGCACCCCGTAGCGTTCTTTCTCCGGCTTCCGCCTCAGCGGATCGAGCGTCGGTTCCTTGGGTTCGCAGTCCTTCTCGGGCATGCGATCGAGGAAATCGCGCAGCAGGGTCAGCCGCCCGCGCTTCTGGTCGTTGAAATCGACCAGCGTCCACGGCGCCCATTTGGTGTGGCTCGCTTCCAGCATCTTTTCGCGCGCCGCGCTGTATTCATCGTATTTATGCCGCGCGGCGAGATCCATCGGCGAGAGCTTCCAGCGCTTGAGCGGGTCTTCGAACCGGTCGGCCAGCCGCTTCTCCTGCTCCTTCTGGTCGCAGGCAAGCCAGTATTTGAACAGCAATATCCCGTCGTCGACCAGCTGCTGCTCGAACGCCGGGACCTGGCCGAGAAATTTGGCGATCTGCGCATCGCTGGCGAAACCCATCACCTTCTCGACCCCCGCGCGGTTGTACCAGCTGCGGTCGAACAGCGCGATCTCGCCCGCGCTCGGCAGATGGCAGGCATAGCGCTGGAAGTACCATTCACCCGCCTCGCGCTCGGTCGGCTTGGCGAGCGCGACGGTGCGGCACTGGCGCGGATTGAGCGGGTCCGACAGCGCCTTGATCGCGCCGCCTTTGCCCGCCGCATCGCGCCCTTCGAAAACCACCACCACCCGCGCGCCGCTGTCGGCGACCCAGCGCGCCATTGCGACCAGCTCGATCTGCATCGGCTTGAGCAGATGTCTGTATTTCTTACCGCCTAGATGCGCCATCGCGCCAGACTGCCTCGAAATACCGCACTTGTCAGCCGCTTATCGGCCTCACACCCACAGCCACCATAGCGCGACGCCGCCCAGCACGATGCGGTAGATCGCGAAGGGCGCAAAACCGTGGCGGCTGATATAGGCGACGAAGGCCTTGATCACGACCAGCGCGACGACGAAGGATACCACCGAACCGACCGCGAATTCGGGCAGGCCGACCGGGCCGCCCCCGGCCGCCAACTCGTGCCGGTGGTCCCACAATTGCTTGGCGGTCGCGCCGAACATCGTCGGCACCGCGAGGAAGAAGCTGAATTCGGCGGCGGTCTTGCGATTCACCCCCATCGCCAGCGCGCCCATGATCGTCGCGCCGGAACGCGACACGCCCGGGATCATCGCGATGCACTGCATGAAACCGATCGCGAGCGCCTTGCCGAACGGCAGCCGCCCGACATGCTCGTAAGCCCCCTGCCGCGCGAGCCGCTCGATCACCAGGATCCCGATGCCGCCCACGACCAGTGCCCAGGCGACCACGATCGGGGTTTCGAGCAGCGTGTCGATATGGCTCTTGAGCAGAACGCCCAGCACGGCCGCGGGCACGAACCCGATCGCGACGTTGCGGATGAAGCCGATCGATTCGCGCTCGCCGCGCAGCGCGCCCAGCAGCACCGCCATGAAGGTGCGCCAGTAGAGCACCACCACCGCCAGGATCGCCGGCAGCTGGATCACGATGTTGAACACTTCCCACTGCGCCGGCTTGTAGCCGAACAGCTCGGTGGCGAGGATCAGGTGGCCGGTCGAGGAGACCGGGATGAACTCGGTCAGGCCTTCGACGATGCCGAGCAGCAGGGCGGTGAGAATAGGGTCCATCGCCCGGTCATGGCCGAGGCGGATTGCAAGTCAAGATGGGACCCGCGCAGTTCACCATTCTTTCGTCATTGCGAGGAGCGAAGCGACGAAGCAATCCGGAGCGGAGTGTGCCACCGCCCCGGATTGCTTCGCTTCGCTCGCAATGACGAGGGCGCGCTTACCAGATGTGGACGCGCTTTTCGGGCGGGAGATACAGCTTGTCGCCCGGCTGGATGTTGAACGCCTTGTACCATGCGTCCGAATTGCGGACCTGGCCGTTCACCCGGTATTCGCCCGGCGAGTGCGGATCGGTCAGCATCTGCTGGCGCAGCCGCTCGGGCCGGATCGCTTCGCGCCACACCTGGGCCCAGGCGAGGAAGAAGCGCTGGTCGCCGGTCAAGCCGTCGATCACCTTGTCTTCCTTGCCGCCAAGCGCGATCTTGTAGGCGCGATAGGCAAGACTGACGCCCGAGAGATCGCCGATATTCTCGCCGAGGGTCAGGCGGCCGTTGACGCAGGTCTTGCCATCGTCGAGCGGGCAGAAGGCGTTGTATTGGGCGGCCAGTGCGTCGGCCTTGGCATCGAAGGCCTTGCGGTCGGCATCGGTCCACCAATCGTCGAACTTGCCGGTGGAATCGTATTTCGATCCCTGGTCGTCGAAGCCGTGGCCCATCTCGTGGCCGATCACGCCGCCGATCGCCCCGTAATTCACCGCGAGGTCCGCGGTGGGGCCGTAGAACGGCTGCTGCAGGATCGCACCCGGGAACACGATCTCGTTGAACGACGGATTGTAATAGGCGTTCACCGTCTGGGGCAGCATGAACCATTCCATCCGATCGACCGGGCCACCGAGACGCGAAAGGTCCTTCTTCCACTGCCAGTTGGTCGCCGAAACCGCATTGGCGAGCGGGTCGGTTCCGCTGATCTCGAGCCCCTTGTAGACTTCGAACTTGTCCGGATAGCCGATCTTCGGGAAGAAGCTCTTGAGCTTGGCTTCGGCCTGGGTCTTGGTCGCCGCGCTCATCCAGCTGTTCTCTTCGATGCTCTGGCCGAGCGCCTTTTCGAGATTGCCGACCAGCTGCTGCATCGAGGCCTTGCTCGAAGCGGGGAAATACCGCTCGGCATAGGCCTTGCCGAGCACTTCGCCGAGCTGGCCTTCGACCGTCTCGATCGCGCGCTTCCAGCGCGGGCGCTGCTGTTGCGCACCGTTGAGGAACTTGCCGTAGAAATCGAAATTGGCGTCGTCGATCTCGGTCGGCAGCGTGCTCGCGTAGCCGGACAGGAACCGCACCGCCATATAGGCCTTGAGCGTTTCGAGCGGGGTCGCCGCGACGAATTTCATCATCGCCGGCAGGCCGCCGCCGATCTTGGCGACTTCCGCCGCCTCAAGCCCGCTCCTGGCGATCTCGTCGGCGCTCGGCGGGATCTGCGGGGCGAGGAAATTGTCGATCTTGCCGAGGCCCTGCGCGTCGAGCAGCGCCTGCACCGGAAACTCGGGCGCTGCGGTTTCGAGCTCGCTGCGGGTCAGCTTGTGGTAGGTCAGGTCGGCGTTGCGCAGCGCAGTGCGCGGCCATTCGATCTCGGCCACGTGGTGCTCGAAGGCATAGACCGAAGCGGCGGCGGCCTTGGGGTCCGCATAGCCGGCCTTGCCGAGCATCCACGCGAGGAAGTCCTTGTACTTCGCCTGGATCTCGCGGTTCTTGTCGCTGTCGACGAGATACATGTCGCGGTCGGGCAAGCCCATGCCGTCGAAGCCCATCGTCGGGATATAGGCGTCCGGGTCCTTGTCATCGACGCCGATGCCGGCCGCGACGATGCTCGGGATGCCCGGCTCCGCGAACAGGGTGACGAGCGACTTCAGGTCCTGCGCGCCGTAGATCTTGGCGAGATAGGGATAGGCCGGAGCAAGGCCCTTCGCGTCGATCGCCTTGGTGTCGAGATAGGCATCATAGGCATCGACGATGCGCTGTTCGCCCGACCCCGGCGCGTGCTTCTGCTTCACCAGATCGTCGATCAGCGCCTGCACGTCGCTCTTCGACTTCTCGTCGAGATAGTTGAACGCGCCGTAGCGGGTATATTCGGGCGGGATCGGGTTGTCCTTGATCCATTTGCCATTGGCATAGGCGAAGAAATCGTCGCCCGGCTTGACGTTCGGATCGATCGAGGCCGGATCGAAGCCCCAGGTGCCGAAGGTCATCTGCGGGGCGCTGCTGGGCGCCGGGGCGGGCTGGGGCGCCGCGTCTTCGGCGAACACCGGAGCGGAAAGGGCGAGGACAGCCGCCGAAACCCCGGCGAAGAGAATGGATCGGATCATTCGGAAAGCCTTTTGCAGCGGACGCATGGGGAAGCGCCCGGATAGGAACTGGACCACGCTCTAGCGCGACGGCGCAGGTTTGCACCGTATTTGGTCGGTTGCAATTGTTACTTGGTCGAAAAGATCGCCAAATATCGCGGAAGTTCTACTTCGACGCGGCGAAAGCCTTGTCGTCGAACTGGAGCGAGGCGAGCCGCGCATAGAGCCCACCCATCTTGGTCAACTCGGCGTGGGTGCCCTGTTCGACGATCCTGCCGCCATCCATCACCACGATCCGGTCGGCCGCGCGCACGGTCGCGAGGCGGTGGGCGATCACGAGGGTCGTGCGCTCGGCCATCAACCGGTCGAGCGCATCCTGTACCAGCCGCTCACTCTCGGCGTCTAGCGCGCTGGTCGCTTCGTCGAGCAGCAGGATAGGCGCATCCCTGAGCAACGCCCGCGCGATCGCGACCCGCTGGCGCTGCCCGCCCGAAAGCCGCGCGCCGCCTTCGCCGAGGAAGGTATCGAGACCTTCGGGGAGCTTCCTGAGGAATTCGGCCGCATTGGCATTTTCCGCAGCTTCCCAGATCTGTTCGTCGGTGGCGTCCCAATTGCCGTAGCGCAGATTATCGCGCGCATTGGCCGCGAACAGTGTGCCGTCCTGCGGCACCAGCGCCATCCGGCGGCGGATTGCGGCCGGGTCGGCGCTGGTCAGCGGCACGCCGTCGATCCGGATCGTCCCGGCCTGGGGATCGTAGAAGCGCTCGGCCAGCTGGAACAGGGTCGATTTGCCGGCGCCCGACGGGCCGACGATCGCGACCGTCTCGCCCGGTTCGACCAGCAGCGAGAAATCCTCCACCGCCGGGGCATCGAGCCGGGTCGGATAGCGGAAGGTGACGTTCTGGAACGCAATCGCGCCGCGCGGCGGCACCGGCAGGTCGACCGGGCGCGCGGGCGCGGCGATGCTGGGCTTCTCGTTGAGCAATTCGTGCAGCCGGCTCGCGGCGCCGGCACCGCGCAGCAGATCGGCATAGACTTCGCTGAGCGCGGCGAAGGCGCCCGAGACCATCACGCCGACGACCACGATCGCCGCGATCGTGCCGCCCGAGATCTTGCCCGAGGCCACGCTGAGCGCGCCGTCCCACATCAGCGCGGTGATCGCGCCGAACACCAGCGTGATGAACAGCGCGGTCACCCCCGCGCGCAGCAGGATGCGGCGCTTGGCGGTGGCGAAGGTCGCCTCGACCGCTTCGCCGAAGCGCGCGCTCTCGCGGCTTTCCTGGTTGAAGCCCTGGACGATCTTCATCGCCCCGAGAACTTCGGCGACCCGCGCGCCGACTTCGGCGACCCGGTCCTGGCTGGTGCGGGCGATGGTGCGGATCTTGCGCCCGAAGGTCCGCATCACGATCGCGATCAGGAACGCGCCGCCGACCAGCCATGCCGACTGGACCGGCGCGAGTACGAACAGCAGCGCGATTCCGCCGAGCCCGGTGATCAAATTGCGCAGCGCGACCGAGACGGTGGTGCCGACCACCGTCTCGATGATCGCGGTGTCGCTGGTCATGCGCGAGGAGATTTCCTTCGGCGAGTTCTCTTCGAAGAAGCCGGGCGACAGGCGCAGGAGATTGTCCTGGACCTTGAGCCTCAGGTCCGCGACGACCCGTTCGCCCAGCCAGCTGACGAAATAGAACCGCATCGCGCTGGCGATGCCGAGCACGACTACGATCATCATCAGATACAGGAACGAGTGGTTGATCACCGAGATGTCGGTCTGGTGCCCGAATGCCTTGTCGATGATCTGCTTGAAGCGATAGGGAATCGCCAGCGTCGCCGCCGAGCTGACCAGCAGCGCCAGCAGCGCGAACACCACTTGCCGCGGGTATTTCAGCGCTTCGGCCCAGATCATCCTGAGCGGGCCGAGAGTCTTGGCGGGCTTGCCGTCGGGCGGGAGGATGCGGGGGGAGCGAGCCATTGCGCGCGCCTAGCCGAAAGCCATGCAGGATTGAAGCGCGAAACCTCCGGATTGCGCGTTTCGCGCGCGCGAATGCAGTTTGCTGCATTGCACAATGCCACCAAACCGCCCACATTGGTTCGGGAATCGCGGAACAGGAATTCGGCCTTGCTCTATAACGCTTATGAAGTTCAGCGCGCGATGCTTTCGGGCGCGAGTTCCGTGGCCTCGGTCTGGGCCGAATATCTCAACAATCCGGCCAATCCGTGGGGTTATCTCGGCTTCTCGCCGGTGATGGCCTCGGCACTCGAGGTCTTCGCCCATGCCTATGCCCCGCGCGGCAAGCCCGAATGGGGCATCACCCATGCGCTGGTCGACGGGGTCGAGCATCCGGTCACCGAAGCGACGGTGCTGTTCAAGCCGTTCTGCGAGCTCAAGCATTTCCGCCGCGAGGGCCTGCCCGAAGACGCACCCCGCCTGCTGATCGTCGCGCCGATGAGCGGCCATTACGCGACGCTGCTGCGCGGCACGGTCGCGCGGATGGTCGAGAACCAGGACGTCTATGTGACCGATTGGGCCGATGCGAAGATCGTTCCGGTTTCAAAGGGCCGTTTCGACCTGGACGATTACATTGATTACGTGATTGAATTCCTCGAACACCTCGGCCCCAACACACATGTGGTGGCGGTGTGCCAGCCCTCGGTCCCGGCCTATGCGGCGACCGCGATCATGGGTGCGGATAACAATCCCTGCCGCCCGGCGAGCCTGACGATGATGGGCGGCCCGATCGACACGCGCGAGGCGCCGACCAGCGTCAACGACGTCGCGACCGACCGGCCGCTATCGTGGTTCCGCGACAATGTGATCGCAACCGTGCCCCTCGCCTATGCCGGCGCCGGGCGGAAGGTCTATCCGGGCTTCCTGCAGCTGTCGGGCTTCATCGCGATGAACCTCGGCAGCCATCTGATGAGCCACTACCACTATTTCCAGCACCTGGTCGAAGGCGACGAGGACGGGGCTGCGCCGCACAAGGCGTTCTACGACGAATATCTCTCGGTCTGCGATCTTACGGCCGAATTCTACCTTCAAACCGTCGAGCATGTGTTCAAGACCCACTCGCTGCCCAACGGCACCTTCGAGCACCGTCGCAAGGTGATCGACCTTACCGCGATCAAGGACACCGCGCTGCTGGCGATCGAAGGCGAGCGTGACGACATTTCCGGCATCGGCCAGACCAAGGCCGCGCTCAAGCTGGCGACCGCGCTGCCGAAGGCAAAGAAGCAGTACCACCTCGCCAAGGACGCCGGACATTACGGCATCTTCAACGGCAGCAAATGGCGCCGCCAGATCGCCCCCGTGGTCGAGGCCTGGATGCGCGCGAATCCAGGCGTCGGGAACGCGAAGCTGGTGGCGGTGGCCTGAACCCTTGCGTTCCTGCGAACGCAGGAACCCAGGGCCCCGTAGGCCGGACATTCCGCCCCGGACCCCCGGCTTTCGCCGGGGGTCCGGAATCAAAAAACCTCGAACAGCCCGGCAGCGCCCTGGCCGCCGCCGATGCACATCGTAACCACGACATATTTCGCGCCGCGGCGCTTGCCTTCGATCAGCGCGTGGCCGGTACAGCGCGCGCCGGTCATGCCGTAAGGATGGCCGATCGCGATCGAGCCGCCATTGACGTTGAGCAGCTCGTTCGGAATGCCGAGCTTGTCTCGGCAATAGAGCACCTGCACCGCGAAGGCCTCGTTGAGCTCCCACAGGCCGATATCGTCCATCCGGATGCCGGTGCGCTCGAGCAGCTTGGGCACCGCGAACACCGGGCCGACGCCCATTTCATCGGGCTCGGTCCCCGCAACCGCCATCGCGACATAGCGGCCGAGCGGCTGGAGCCCGCGCTGCTCGGCGCGCTTGGCTTCCATCAGGATGCAGGCGGAGGATCCGTCCGACAGCTGGCTGGCGTTGCCCGCGGTGATCACCCCGCCCGGCACCACCGGATTCAGCCCGGCAAGCACCTCGATCGTGGTTTCGGGGCGGTTGCCTTCATCCTTGGCGATGGTGACTTCGCGCTGGCTGGTCTCGCCGGTCTGCTTGTCGGTTACGCTCATCTTGGTCGTGACCGGCACGATCTCGTCGTCGAACCGGCCCGCCGCCTGAGCCGCGGCGACCCGCTGCTGCGATTGCAGCGCATATTTATCCTGGCGTTCGCGGCTGATGCCGTAACGCTGGGCGACCACTTCGGCAGTCTGCAGCATCGGCATGTAGGTCTCGTTCTTCATCGCGATCAGCTCGCGGTCGAAATCGAGGCGAAAATCCTTGGTCTGAACGAGGCTGATCGATTCCTGCCCGCCAGCCGCGACCACATCCATCCCATCGACGATCACCTGCTTGGCCGCGGTCGCGATGCCCATCAGGCCCGAGCCGCACTGGCGGTCGATCGTCATCCCCGGCACCGTAACCGGCAGGCCCGAGCGCAGCGCGACGAGGCGCGCGATATTGGGCGTCTGGGTACCCTGCGGCAGCGCACAGCCCCACACCAGATCGTCGATCTCGGCCCCATCGACCCCGGCGCGTTCGAGCGCGGGCTTCAGCGAATAGGACCCGAGCGTCGCGCCCGGCGTGGCATTGAACCCGCCCTTATAGGCCCGGCCGATCCCGGTGCGGGCGGTGGAAACGATCACGGCATCGCGCATTGTGCTATCCTTCAAAAATACAGCAGGCTGATCCATTCGGCGACGTAGCCGGGCTTGCTCTCACCCTCGATCTCTAGCGTGATCTCGACCGTCTGCTCCCACTGGCCGGGGCGCTTTTCCGCCATGCCGACCAGCTTGAACTGCGCGCGGACCTGCCTGCCCGAACGCACCGGCTGGAGGAACCGCACGCGGTTGCCGCCATAATTCAGCGCCATCTTGATGCCGTCGGGCCGCTGGATGTCGCTCTTCTCGGTCAGCACCGGGATTAGAGACAGCGTCAGGAACCCGTGCGCGATCGTGCCGCCGAACGGGGTCATGGCCGCCATCGCCGGGTTCACGTGGATGAACTGGTGATCGCCGGTCGCGTCGGCGAACTTGTCGATCATCTCCTGATCGATCAGCAGCCATTCGGACGTTCCGAGCGGCTCGCCGATCTTTGCCTGCATCTCCTCGGGGGTCATGTTCGCCTCTCCATATATGGAAGAATGGCGATTAGATGGCGCATCGCAAGCCCTAGCGCAACGCGGGTGCCTTTGCCGTTACGGCATTGCCCGAAGGGCGCTTGCCGTCAGCGCCGATACCGGGGCTGCGCTTGTCCTTGACCGGCGAATCGACCCGGTTGAGATAGGTCCACAAGCCGCACTGGAGCCCGATCAGCATCAGCACGAAGGGCTGGAACGCGATCCCGACGAACAACGCGCCGACTAGGTAGATCAGTTGCGCCTGTTGCAGCGCGTCGGCGAGCGGCGCCTTCCACGCATCTTCCGGGCGCGGTGTGCCGGCCCGGTCATCTGCCCTGGCGCGCTTGACGTAACGCCGGCGGAGCTTCTCCATCTGCCAGACGCCGGCGGCGTGGAGCCACAGCCACAAGGTCAGGCCGGGCCAGCCCTGCTCGCCAAGCATCTCGAAATAGGCCGAGTGATAGGCGCGCGCCTTGTCGGTCACGCTCTGCACCGAGGACTCGGTCAGGCCTCTGCCCCGATCGACGGTGACCGGCTTGTCGTAGGTGAAGCTGTTCTGGAGGAAGGCGTTGAACCCGCCGCCGAACGGGTGGTGCTTCACATAATCGAGCGTCCAGCGCCACACCGCGACGCGGGTCGAAGCGGATTCGTCGGAATCATGCGTCTCGATCGTGCCCATGCGCGCGGTGAAGCTCGACGGCAGGAACGGGATCGACACCAGAAGAGCGCAGACGCCCAGCCCGATATAGAGCCCGCGACGCTTGATCGTGCGCAGCAGCAGCACACCGAGCACACCGATGCAGATCAGGCCGGTGCGCGCCTCGGTCCCGACCGGGATCAGCAGGCAGGAGAAGATCAGCGCCCCGGCGAACACGCGTACGCGCCAATTGGGCGGGAAGATGGTGCCGAAGCGCGCGAGCCACAGGATCACGGGGATGATCGCGATCGCGACGCAGGAGATGGTCGAGCTTTCGTAGAGTCCGGTGTTGTCGTTGACGAAGAAATACAGCACGCCGTAGCCGCCGCCGCCGGCCGCGGTCTTGATCCCGCCCGAGATGATGATCGCCGCGGCCGACAATGTCATCGTCAGCACCGCCGCCTCGATCCTCAGTCGCGTACGCAGGGTCAGCGGCAGGAACATCGCGAACACCAGCGCCTTCCACACCCACGCCCATTTCTCGAGTGCTTCCTTCGGGAAATCGGCGTTGAGCGTGGTCACCGCGCAATAGGCGAAAAGCACCACCATCAGCCCCTGGCGGAAGGTAAAGCGGCTGCCCTGCTTGCTGTCGGCGAGGGCCCATCCGGCAAACGCCGCGACGAAGGCGATCAACGACACCGGCAGGATCGGCATCAGCGTCCAGCCGATCTTCTGGGGCGCGACGATGTCGATGTAGAGATAGGCGAGCACCCAGATGAACGGCCGCCGCAGGCCGAGCGCGAGCAGCCCCATCACGAACAGGAACAGGAAGGCGTCAAGCATCGGGGCCGGACTCGGGCGCAGCTTGAACGGGAGCGCGCCGGTTCCTGAGCCACGGCTTGGCCAAGCCCTTCGACTTGCTCTCCTCGCTATCGAGATCGGCGCGCGACAACAGCCGCCAGGCGGCAAGCGCCAGCAGCCCGTGGGTCAGGGCAATCGCGAAATAATCGATCATGCCGCCGCCCTAGCACCGGCCGGTTGACGCGCCGTTAAGCTAGTTCTGGCTAAAGCGCGGCCCATGACGCGGATTCTGCACGTCCTCGACCATTCGCTGCCGCTGCACAGCGGCTACACCTTCCGCACGCGCGCAATCCTGAAGGCGCAGCAGGCGGCGGGTTACGAAGTGCGCGGGATCACCGGCCAGCGGCATCTCGCGCCCGGCCCGGAGCTCGAGACGATCGACGGCATCGTGTTCCACCGCACCCCCGGAACCGCACATGGGCCGGCAGGCCTGCGCGAATGGCGCGAGATCGGGGCACTGGCGAAAGCGATCGAGGCGCTAGCCCGCCACTGGCGTCCCGACATTATCCATGCCCATTCGCCCGCGCTCTGCGGCCTCGCGGCCCGGCGCGCGGTGCGGAAACTCGGCGTCCCGTTCGTCTATGAGATCCGGGCCTTCTGGGAGGACGCGGCGGTCGGCAATGGCAACGGCACCGAGGGCTCGCTCAAATACCGGCTGACCCGGGGGATGGAGAACCGTGTGGTCGCCGGCGCGGATGCGGTGATGACGATCTGCGCGGGGTTGAAAGACGACCTCGTCGCGCGCGGCTTCGACGCTGGCAAGATCACGCTTTCGCCCAATGGGGTCGATCTCGGCCTGTTTGGTCAGCCGCTGCCGCGCGACGACCTGCTCGCCGCCGAACTCGGCCTCGGCAAAGACGATCCGGTGATCGGCTTCATCGGCAGCTTCTACGACTACGAAGGGCTGGACGATCTGATCGCCGCGATGCCCGCGCTCACCGCCGCGCAGCCGCAAGCGAAACTGCTGCTGGTCGGCGGCGGCCCGGTCGAGGCGGCGCTCAAGGCGCAGGTCGAAGCATCGCCTGCGCGCGACGCGATCATCTTCACCGGGCGCGTGCCGCACGGCGAGGTCGAGCGCTATTATTCGCTGTGCGACGTAATGGCCTATCCGCGCAAGGCCAGCCGGCTGACCGAGCTGGTCACGCCGCTCAAGCCGCTCGAAGCGATGGCCCAGGGCAAGATCGTTGCGGCTTCGGACGTCGGCGGCCACCGCGAGCTCGTCACCCACGGGAAGACCGGTATCCTGTTCCCGGCGGACGACCCTGCCGCTGCCGCCGCGGCGCTGGCACAGCTGCTGGCCGAGCGCGGCGAGTGGGACGCCTACCGCACAGCGGGCCGCGCGCATGTCGCGCAAAACCACGATTGGGCGCGCAACGTATTTCGTTATCGGGATGTTTACCAAGCCCTCCTAGACTTCGATCTCCGGGAAAAAATGGCGGCTGCCGCCTGATCCGGCCAAGAAATACAGGGGTTAATCGAGTGCCCAGCAAGCAGACCAAACCACCGATCAGCGCGCACCCGCTGTTCCCGGCGATCGTCGCCGTGTGGTTTGCCGTGCTGTTCGGACTCGGCAGCGGCGTGCTGCCGACCGTGCTGTTCGAACGCCTGTTCGCGGCCAGCGGCGTTGCCGCGTTGATCCCGTCCGCCGCGCCCCCGCTGGGCGGCACGTTCCACTTGCTGGTCGCACCGGTGTTCGGACTGGCCGGGGCATTGCTCGGCTTCACCCTTGCCCGCCGGCTGCGGGCCGCGCGGATCGCCGACGCGGATTTCACCCACCTCGCACCGCAGCCCACTGCGCGCGAGTCGCGTCCGGTGGGCGACGGTAAGCGCCGCCCGATTTCGGTCAAGGAAGAGCTCGGCGATACCCGTCTCGATCCGGTCCCGTCCGAGGACAACGCCCGCTCGCTGCCGATCCCGCAACCGTTCGCCGGCCGCCGCCGTTCGCTGGCACTGGCGGAGATCGAGACCGCGGACGATTATTCCGCTGCGTTCTACCCGGAACCGGCGATACCTTTGGCGCCCGAGCCGGTGATCGTGCGGCAAATGTCTCCGATCGACTTCGAGCACTTCAGCAACGAGCCGGCTGAGTCTTCCATGCCGCCCGCTCGGGCGACGGAACCGGCACGCGAATCGATCGCCGAACGCGGCCTGCAGGGCCTGCGCAACCCATCGCCTTTTGCCCGGCCGCTCGGCGACGAGAACGAGACGCCGGTGACGGCCGCGCAAACGACCGAGCCGATGTTCGACCCGCAACCGGCCTTAGCGCCGCCCGCCCCCGCGCCGCTGCTGCCGACCGATCCCGCGGTGGACCTTGGCGATCTCGGCGTGGTCCAGCTCGCCGAGCGGCTGGCCGCGTTGTTGCGCGATCGGCAGGCGCGCCCGCGTGGCACGCCGGCTTTCGTCGTCGGCCTGAAGCAGGAATTCGGGATCGAGACGGCCGGCCCGACACCAGCGCGCCCCGAACCCGCTGCGCCGAAAGCCTCCGACATCGCCCCGAGCGGCGCGATTTTTGGGGAATCCGGCTTCGGGCCGCCCGTGCCCGACCCCGTCCAAGCCATACCCGCCGCGTTCCGCCCGCTCGATCTGGGCGATTTCGACGACGACGAGGCTCCGCTGCCATCGCTGTCGCTGCCCCTTGCCGGGCTCACCCCGGCAGCGGCCGAAGAAACCGGCGACGATGAACTCGACGATATCGGCGAGGCAGAGGAGCATTACAGTTCGTTGCTGGCAATGAAGCAGCCGGCCTTCGAACAGGCCGGCCGCCCGTTCGACGGACCCACAGACGAACCGGCGCAATCCGGCCGCCCGGATCCGACCGACACCGACCGCGCTTTGCGCGCAGCTCTGGCGGCGCTCCAGAACATGAGCGGCGCCGCCTAACTCCGCAGCCTCTCGCTGGCTGCACGAAGAAGGCCGGCACCCGCGGAGCGAGCGCGGCATGCGCTCTCCCGACCCCATCGCGGTTGCAAAATGCGTCTTGTGTCGCCAAGGGGAAAATTCGCGACATTTTTGCTGCCTTAAGCGGCAGGGTGAGTCGCGCTTCATTGTGGAAGCGCTGCTTCGGCGGTGCCTTCATGGGGTTTTGACAGGACTGATATTCGATGGGTTATCCGCCGCCTCAAGGTTTTTACGATCCGGCTAACGAGCATGACGCATGCGGTGTGGGCTTTATTGCCCATATCAAGGGCGCCAAATCGCATGCCATCGTAAAACAGGCGCTGGAAATCCTCGCCAATCTCGACCACCGTGGCGCGGTTGGGGCCGATCCGCTGCTGGGCGATGGCGCGGGCCTGCTGATGCAGATTCCCGATCCATTGCTGCGCAAATGGGCCGAGAGCGAAGGCAAGGTGCTGCCGGCACCGGGCGATTACGCGGTCGCGATGTGCTTCCTGCCGCAGCATGACGAAGCCCGCGACTTCATCGTCGGCCAGTTCGAGAAGTTCATCGCCAAGGAAGGCCAGGAACTGGTCGGCTGGCGCGACGTGCCGACCGATCTGACCGGGCTCGGCAGAGCGGTGATCGAGAGCATGCCGATGATCCGGCAGTGCATCGTTGCACGCGGCGCATCGACGCCCGATCAGGACGCTTTCGAACGCAAGCTGATCACGATCCGCAAGCAGACCCAGAACCCGCTCGACGCGCTCGCCGAAAAGCACGACCTGCCCGAAATCGCCGATCTATATATGCCGAGCTTCTCGAGCCGCACGGTGGTCTACAAAGGTCTGCTGCTCGCCAATCAAGTGGGCAGCTTCTACCGCGACCTCGCCGATCCCGATTGCGTCAGCGCGCTCGGGCTCGTCCACCAGCGCTTCAGCACCAACACTTTCCCCAGCTGGAAACTTGCGCACCCCTACCGCCTGATCGCCCACAATGGCGAGATCAACACGGTGCGCGGAAACGTGAACTGGATGAATGCGCGTCGCCGCACGATGGAATCGGACCTGCTCGGCCCGGACCTCGACAAGCTCTGGCCGATCATTCCGCACGGCCAGTCCGACACCGCATGCCTCGACAATGCGCTCGAGCTGCTGCTCGCCGGCGGCTACAGCCTCGCCCATGCGATGATGATGTTGATGCCGGAAGCCTGGGCCGGCAACCCGCTGATGGAGCCGGCTCGCCGCGCATTCTACGAATACCATGCCGCGCTGATGGAACCGTGGGACGGGCCGGCGGCGGTCGCCTTCACCGACGGACGCCAGATCGGCGCGACGCTCGACCGGAACGGGTTGCGTCCGGCGCGCTGGCTGGTGACCAAGGACGATCTCGTCTGCATGGCTTCGGAAAGCGGTGTGCTGCCCTTCGCCGAGGAAGATATCGTGCGCAAATGGCGGCTCCAGCCGGGCCGCATGCTGCTGATCGATTTCGCGCAGGGCCGGATCGTCGAGGACGAGGAGCTCAAGGCCGAGCTCGCCAACGCGCATCCGTACGACAAGTGGCTTGAGCAGGCGCAGTATAAACTCGAAGATCTGCACGACATCGACCATGAGCTGGCCGATCCGATCCCCGAATCGGGGACGCTGCTGCAGCGCCAGCAGGCGTTCGGCTATACCCAGGAAGACCTCGCCAAGTTCCTCGAGCCGATGGCCGTGAACGGCGACGATCCGATCGGGTCTATGGGCACGGACACGCCGATCGCGGTGCTGTCCGATCGCAGTCGCCTGCTCTACGATTATTTCAAGCAGAACTTCGCGCAGGTGACCAACCCGCCGATCGACCCGATCCGCGAAGAGCTGGTGATGAGCCTGCTGTCGATGATCGGGCCGCGCCCGAACCTGCTCGGCCGCGAAGCCGGCACGCACAAGCGGCTCGAAGTCAGCCAGCCGATCCTGACCGACGAGGATCTCGCGAAGATCCGCTCGGTCGAAGCCGGGCTTGACGGCGCATTCCGCACCGCGACGGTCGATATCACCTGGGACGCCGCCACCGGTGCCGACGGCATCGTGCAGGCGATCAAGGAAATGTGCTGGGCCGCGACCGAGGCGGTGCTGCAGGACAAGAACATCCTGATCCTGAGCGACCGTGCGCAGAGCGCGAGCCGGATCCCGATCCCGGCGGCCCTGGCGACCGCGGCGGTCCACCATCACCTCGTTCGCCAGGGCCTGCGGATGCAGACCGGGCTGGTGGTCGAAACCGGCGAAGCGCGCGAAGTGCATCATTTCTGCGTGCTCGCAGGCTATGGCGCCGAGGCGATCAACCCCTATCTCGCATTCGAGACGATGGAGCGGATCCGCGCCGACAAGCACCCGCAGATCGAAGCGAACCAGGTCCGCAAGAACTACGTCAAGGCGATCGGCAAGGGCATCCTCAAGGTCATGTCCAAGATGGGCATCTCGACCTACCAGTCCTATTGCGGCGCGCAGATCTTCGACGCGGTCGGGCTCAACAAGGCGTTCATCGACGCCTATTTCACCGGCACCGCGACCACCATCGAAGGCATCGGCGTGACCGAAGTGGCCGAGGAAGCGGTGCGCCGCCACGCGACCGCCTATGGCGACGATCCGATCTATCACAACATGCTCGACGTCGGCGGGATGTACCAGCTGCGCCTGCGCGGCGAGGAACATGCGTGGACCGCGCAGAGTGTTTCGAGCCTGCAGCACGCGGTCCGCTCGAACAGCCACAAGAATTACGAGGACTTCGCCCGAGCGATCAACGACCAGTCGGAACGGCTGCTGACGATCCGCGGGCTGCTCAATCTGAAGCAGGCCGAGACGGCGCTCGACATTGCCGAGGTCGAACCGGCCAGGGACATCGTCAAGCGCTTCGTCACCGGCGCGATGAGCTACGGCTCGATCAGCTGGGAAGCGCACACTACGCTGGCCCTGGCGATGAACCAGATCGGCGGCAAGTCGAACACCGGCGAAGGCGGCGAGGATCCGCGCCGCTTCCAGCCGCTGGCCGACGGGCGCTCGATGCGCTCGGCGATCAAGCAGGTCGCGTCGGGTCGCTTCGGCGTGACCGCCGAATATCTCGTCAATTCGGACGACATCCAGATCAAGATGGCACAGGGCGCGAAGCCCGGCGAAGGCGGCCAGCTGCCCGGCGACAAGGTCGACAAGACCATCGGCGCGACCCGCCACGCAACCCCGGGGGTCGGCCTGATCTCGCCGCCGCCGCACCACGACATCTATTCGATCGAGGATCTCGCGCAGCTGATCCACGACCTCAAGAACGTGCAGCCGAAGTCGCGTATTTCGGTGAAGCTCGTGTCGGAAGTCGGCGTCGGCACGGTCGCGGCGGGCGTTTCGAAGGCGCGCGCCGACCATGTGACGATCTCGGGCTATGAAGGCGGCACCGGCGCTTCGCCGCTGACTTCGCTGACCCATGCGGGCAGCCCGTGGGAAATCGGCCTCGCCGAAACCCAGCAGACGCTGCTGCTCAACGATCTGCGCAGCCGCATCGCGGTGCAGGTCGATGGCGGCATCCGCACCGGCCGCGACGTCGCGATCGGCGCGCTGCTCGGCGCGGACGAGTTCGGCTTCGCCACCGCCCCGCTGATCGCTGCCGGCTGCATCATGATGCGCAAGTGCCACCTCAACACCTGCCCGGTCGGCGTCGCGACGCAGGACCCGGTGTTGCGCGCGCGCTTCGTCGGCCAGCCCGAACATGTGATCAACTACTTCTTCTTCGTCGCCGAGGAGCTGCGCCAGATCATGGCGGAGATGGGCTTCCGCACGGTCGAGGAGATGATCGGCCGGGTCGACCGGCTCGATATGAAGAAGGCGATCACCCACTGGAAGGCACAGGGCATCGACCTGTCGCGCCTGCTTTACCAGGTGCCGCTGGCCGAAGGCGCAACGTTGCATCACACCCAGACCCAGGACCACGGGCTCGACAAGGCACTCGACAACGAGCTGATCGCTGCATGCAAGCCGGCGCTCGAGAATGGCGAGGCCGTGGTGCTCGAGCGCACGATCCGCAACGTCAACCGTACCGCGGGCGCGATGCTGTCGGGTCGGATTGCCGAGAAATACGGCCATGCCGGGCTCAAGCCGGAGACCATCCGGATCAACCTGACCGGCGTCGCGGGCCAGAGTTTCGGCGCTTGGCTGGCACACGGGGTGACGCTCGACCTGGTCGGGGATGCAAACGACTATGTCGGCAAGGGCTTGTCGGGCGGGCGTGTGATCGTGCGCCAGCCGGCCAATGTGAACCGCGAGCCGACCGAGAACATCATCGTCGGCAACACCGTGCTCTACGGGGCGATCGCGGGCGAGGCGTACTTCAACGGGGTCGGCGGCGAGCGCTTCGCGGTCCGCAATTCCGGCGCGATCGCGGTGGTCGAAGGGACCGGCGATCACGGCTGCGAGTATATGACCGGCGGCGTGGTGGTGGTGCTCGGCAAGACCGGCCGCAACTTCGCCGCAGGCATGTCGGGCGGGATCGCCTATGTCTATGACGAGGACGGCAGCTTTGCACAGCGCTGCAACCCGGCGCAGGTCGATCTGCTGCCGATCCCTGCCGATGCGGACGTGGAAGACGGTGCCGGCAGGCCGCAGCAGCGGCCGGTTTCGGTCCAGGACTTCGGCATGGGCGACATGCTGCGCCATGATGCCGAACGCCTGAAGATCCTGATCGAGCGCCACAAGCTCCACACGGGATCGGCGCGCGCCACCGCGTTGCTCGACAATTGGGAAGAGGCGCGCGGGCGGTTCCTCAAGATCATGCCCCGCGATTACGCCAAGGCGCTCAGGCTGCTCGAAGCCGAGCGTGAAGAAGCCGCCTCCGTGGCCGCCGAGTAGGATTTAGGAAAATGGGCAAGGAAACCGGCTTTCTCGAAGTCGACCGCACGGATCGCACCTATGACGATCCGCGGGAACGGGTGAAGCACTACAAGGAATTCGTGATCCCGCACGCAGAGCCCGCGCTCCGCGAGCAGGCGTCGCGCTGCATGAATTGCGGCATCCCCTACTGTCACAACGGCTGTCCGGTGAACAACATCATCCCGGACTGGAACCACCTCGTCTATGAAGGCGATTGGAAGAACGCGCTCGAAGTGCTGCATTCGACCAACAACTTCCCCGAGTTCACCGGCCGCGTTTGCCCCGCCCCGTGCGAGGCGAGCTGCACGCTGAACATCATCGACCAGCCAGTCACCATCAAGTCGATCGAATGCGCGATCGTCGATCGCGGGTGGAAGGAAGGCTGGATCGAGCCGCAGGTTCCTCACCATCGCACCGGCAAGACCGTCGCCGTGATCGGCTCGGGCCCCGCGGGCATGGCCTGCGCCCAGCAGCTGGCGCGCGCGGGCCATTCCGTGACCCTGTTCGAGAAGAACGACCGGATGGGCGGGCTGCTCCGCTACGGCATCCCCGACTTCAAGATGGAAAAGCACCTCGTCAGCCGCCGGTTGGTGCAGATGCAGGCCGAAGGCGTGACCTTCAAGACCTCGACCGAAGTCGGCGTCGACATCTCGTTCAAGAGCCTGAAGGAAAACTTCGACGCGATCGTGATGTCGGGCGGCGCGGAAGATCCGCGCATGCTCAACATCCCGGGCTTCGAAATGAACGGCGTGCGCCTCGCGATGGAATTCCTGACCCAGCAGAACAAGCGCGTCGCGGGTGACGACGAAATCCGCGCCGCTCCGCGCGGCAGCCTGACCGCGACCGGCAAGCATGTGATCGTGATCGGCGGCGGCGACACCGGCAGCGACTGCGTCGGCACCTCGAACCGCCAGGGCGCCGCGAGCGTGACCCAGATCGAGATCATGCCGCAGCCGCCCGAGAAGGAAAACAAGCTGCTGACCTGGCCCGACTGGCCGATGAAACTGCGCACCTCTTCAAGCCACGAAGAAGGCGTCGAGCGTGACTGGGCGGTGCTGACCAAGGAAGTGGTCGGCGAGAACGGCGTCGTCACCGGTCTCAAATGTGTCCGCGCCGACTGGACCGACGGCCAGCTCAACGAGGTCGAAGGCAGCGAATTCGTGCTGCGGGCCGATTTGATCCTGCTCGCGATGGGCTTCCTTGGACCGAAGAAGGCCGGACTGCTCGACCAGGCCGGCGTTACGCTGACCGATCGCGGAAATGTCGAGGCGAACACCCAAGACTACCGCACCAGCGACGAGCAGGTTTACGCCTGTGGCGACATGCGCCGCGGCCAGAGCCTGGTGGTGTGGGCGATCCGCGAAGGGCGCCAGTGTGCCCGCGCGGTCGATGAGGCGCTGATGGGTATTTCCGAGCTGCCGCGCTAAACCGCACTGGCTCCCCGCGCAGGCGGGAACGGTCGGCGTGGCGCAAGATTGGCTGGGACCCCGTCTGCGCGGGAGTTCGATGCCTTGGGAGAGGCCGATGGAAGTTAACCCCCTGCACCCGATCTTCGCCGCGGAGCTCGTCGGTGCCGATCTGAGCCGCGCGCCCGATGCCGAGCTTGTCGCGACGGTCGAGGACGCGATGGCGCGCTACGGCGTGCTTGCGATCCGCGACGCCAAGATTTCGGACGAGCAACAAAAGATCTTCAGCCGCGCCTTTGGCCCGCTCGAAATTCCGAGCCGTGCGAAAGATGCGCCCGACCGGCCCAGGGGCACCCGCCACTTCGATCCGCTGATCTTCTATGCCGGCAACCTCGACCACAATGGCGCAATCATCCCTTACGGCTCGGAGGCCAGCAAGCTCGGCCAGGGTGCCGAACGCTTCCACACCGACAGCTCGTTCCACGTGATGCCGACCAAGTGGTCGCTGGTCCACGGGGTCGAAACCCCGCCGCATGAAGCGGGCGGCGACACCTGGTTTGTCGATGCCCGCGCCGCCTATGACGATCTGCCGCAGGCGACGAAGAACCGGATCAAGCCCCTCGTCGGCGTCCACGATTTCTGGGAAGGCCGCCGCCGCGCCGGGCTTCAGGGCGAGATCACGCCGCAGATGCGCCGGATCATCCCGTTTCCTCCGGCAGAGCATCCGCTGGTTCGCACCATGCCCTATGGGCGCAACGCGCTGTTCGTCGGCGGGCACTGCACCGGCATCCTCGGCATGGCGGACAGCGAAGCGCGCGAGCTGATCGAGCAGCTTTATGCCCATGCTACGCAGGAGAAATACATTTACCGCCACCAATGGCGGCAGTGGGACCTGGTGATCTGGGACAACCGCTGCACGATGCACGCGGCCACTCCGCTGCTGGTCGACAGCTATCGCCGCGACATGCGCCGAACCACGATCAACGAAAGCGGACCCGAAACCTCGGCGCTGCAGTGGATGATCGACGCAGGGTTGGTCGATGCCTGAAGGTCAGTCGTCCTGCAATCGCTGGCCGAGCTGATATTTTCTGAAGGTCATATAGGTGCCAAGCACGATAAGTGAGCCGAAATAGGCGCACCACAAGGGAAGCGCCCACCATGCCGCGTGAATGCCGGGATACATGATCCAGCTAATCGTCAACACGATTACCCAGCTCAAGCTAAGATTCGCCCATGACCTTTTGCGTAGATTGGCATCGAGAGCCTGCAGCCAGGAGCGGCCCGGCGCCACGGGCGCGCGATCCGGAAACCGTTTGGCCGGCAGCTTGAACAGCGACCTGGCGAACAGATAATTTTCGGCCACAAGCACACCCACCATAGCCGCCACACCGGTCGTGAGAAACGTCCGCGCGAATGGCCACGGGACCAGCAGAGCACCCGCGAGAATGAGCAGAAACGTAAAGCTGAGCGTCGCGCCCAAGATCGCAAACCTATGACGCCAGAACCGGCGCCGGAACTCGCCAAGCAGTTCATCCCGCTCGGCTTTGCTTATCGAAATCGCCGGCGAAGTGACGCTTGCACGATAACGAAGTCATCGCCGAGCGGTTCAAACCGCCGCGAAAAACGGGCCCGTGCGAGCGCATAGCTGAGTAACATTCGCAAGGATTATCGTAGGAAATACCCGAGGTCACGTCTCGGGTGCGACGAGCTATCCCGTACATTCTTTCGCCGGACGAAACATATCCTGCACCACATCACCGGGCGCGCCCGGAGAGCGCGGATCGCGGATGGTCGTGCGGCGCATGTCGCGGCGGTAAAGCGTCTCATCGAAATCGCCGGCGCGGTGGAGGCTGCAGAGATTGTCCCAGATCGTCATGTCGCCCGCACTGTATTCGATCGAGAGGATGTATTGCGGCTGGGTGGCCCAGGCGGTGAGTTCGTCGAGCAGCTCGCGCCCCTCGTCGCGCTCCATCCCGACGATGTCGCGCGCATGGGCGCCGATATAGAGCGCCTTGCGACCCGAGCCGGGATGGATGTTCACCAGTGGATGGGTCGCGTGCTGAAAGCCGTCGATTTCTTTCTCGGTGTAGGGATAGCCGGCCTTGCGCCGCGACCAGAAGTAGCAATGGCGCGCCTGAAGGCCCTCGATCCGGTCCTTCATCGTCTGCGGCAGATCGTCATAGGCACTGCGCGCATCGGCGAACCAAGTCGGCGCGCTGTGCGGCGGGGCTTCGTGGCACAGCAGCAGCGACTGCGCCGCGCGCACCGCCATGAACGAGCTGTCGATATGCCACAGGCGGTTGCCCCGGTTGGTGATACGGCGCTTCTCATCGTTGAGGATATTGCCCTGACGGTCGATGTTCGACGCGTCGAACAATTCAGGCTGGGAAAAGCGCGGCCCTTCCTTGTGCGGCGGCGCATGGATCACATCACCGAAGATCCGGGTGAAGGCCACATGACCCGCATCGTCGAGCCCGGTGTCACGCCACACGGTAACGCCCCAACGGTTCTGGATATCGACGATTTTCCGCGCGGTCGCCGCGTCGAGTGGCAGCGAAATATCGACCCCCGAAACTTCCGCGCCGAAACGCGCGGTGATCGGCCTGACAGTGATCGACATCCAAATTCCCTAGCTTGCTAAGTATCTCCTGCCTCGATTAATCCAGGCCCGGCCCCTTAGCAAGCCCTCACCAGGAGATCGGATCGCGGCCATGAGCGGCCAGGAAAGCGTTGGCCTGACTGAATGGCTTTGAGCCGAAAAACCCGCCATGCGCCGACAGCGGGCTGGGATGCGGCGCGGTCAGCACGAGGTGATGCGTGTTGCCGGCAAGCGCCGGCACCCGCATCGCCTTCTTCTTCGCATGGCTGCCCCACAGGATGAACACCGAAGGCACAGCCCGCTCCGCGACCGCCTGCACCGCGGCGTCGGTGATCGCTTCCCAGCCGCGGTTTTGATGCGATCCGGCCTGCGCCGCCTCGACCGTCAGCGCATTGTTCAGCAGCAGCACGCCCTGCTGCGCCCAACGTTCGAGATTGCCGTGCGGCGGCGCCTGCACCCCAAGATCGCTCGCCAGTTCCTTGTAGATGTTCCTCAGCGATGGCGGCACCTGCACGCCTTCGGGAACCGAGAAAGCCAGCCCGTGCGCCTGCCCCGGCCCGTGATACGGATCCTGCCCGAGGATCACGATTTTGACCCGGTCGAGCGGGGTCAGCTCAAGCGCCCGCAAACGCGCCCCGCGCAGGGGATAGATCGCCTTGCCCGCATCCTCTTCGGCGCGCAGCCAGCCGCCCAGCCGCCGCGATTCGGGCAATTCCAGCACCGGCGCGAGCGCCTGCTGCCACGAGGGAGGAACATGGTCCGTCATGCAGCCCTGCTACAGGGTGGACGAAGGAGTCTCCAGCGCCCCTTTCCCTATTTCCCCAATCGGCCAACCCTTGTGAGAGCCCGTTTCACGCCCGAGCTTCAAACGTAATTCGCTTCAATCTCGGGCGATCAGGCTCTAAGGCCATGCTCATGGCTGTACATTTCCACGAAGAAGATCTTCCCGGCGACGTCTTCGCCCCGGGCCCGCTTGCGGTCGATACCGAGACGATGGGCCTGATCACCCCGCGCGACCGGCTGTGCGTCGTGCAGATTTCCGACGGGCAGGGTGACGAGCATCTCGTCCGCTTCGCCAAGGGCAGCGCCTATGACGCACCAAATCTCAAGGCGGTGCTGGCGGATCCGGCGCGGATCAAGATCTATCACTTCGGACGCTTCGATCTCGCTGCGATCGAATATTACCTCGGCGTCACCGCCGGGCCGGTGTTCTGCACCAAGATCGCGAGCAAGCTGATCCGCACCTTCACCGACCGCCATGGGCTGAAATACCTGGTGCAGGAACTCCTCGGGACCGACATTTCGAAGCAGCAGCAGACCTCCGACTGGGGCGCCCCCGAGCTGAGCGAAGCGCAGCGCGAATATGCGGCCTCCGACGTGCGCTATCTCCATCGCCTGCGCGAGATCCTGATCGGGCGGCTTGAACGTGAAGGCCGCACCGACATCGCCCAGGCCTGCTTCGATTTCCTCCCGGCGCGGGCGCGGCTCGATATCGCCGGCTGGGCCGACAAGGACATTTTCAGCCACGAATAGGGCAGACGTGCTAAGGTCGGCGCCATGAATGCACCCGCAACTGCTTCGGCGGAGATCCTGCGCGATCGGCGCCAGCATTTTGCCGCGCCGGGCGGCGCGCACGACAAGCTCATCCGCCGTCTATCGACGCTGCTCCCGGCGGGGATCGGCGTGATCGCCGCCTTGATGATCCTCACTCCGCTGGCCCCACGCGGCGAGGTGAGCTTCCTGCTCGATCGCAACAAGGTCGCGATCGCGGAGGACCGGCTCAAGGTCGACAATGCGATGTATCGCGGCGAGGACGAGCATGGCCGGCCGTTTTCGGTGGTCGCCGGCTCTGCGATCCAGCAGAGCGCAAGCGAGCCGATCGTCAACATGCGCGAGTTGGAGGCGCGGCTGTTGCTCTCCCAAGGCCCCGCACTGCTCAAAGCCAATTCGGGGCGCTACGATTACAAAAACCAGACGGTCGCGATCGACGGGGTCGTCCAGTTCACCGGCGCCGACGGTTACACGATGTCAGCGCGCAACGTGTCGGTCGATCTTGAGAAAAAGGCACTGATCGGCGATGGAGCGGTTGATGGTGAAATTCCGGCCGGGACGTTCAGTGCCAACCGGATTCGCGCCGACCTCGAAAACCGCACCGTCACGCTCGACGGCCGGGCACGGCTCCGTATGGTGCCCGGCAAGCTAAGGAATCCGTAATGGCGAGAAGCACCCGTTTACCCGCGCTTCGGACGGGTCTGGCAGGCTTGGCGCTGGCCGCCGCGGGGCTGGCCGGATGGCAGCAGCTTTCGGCGCAGGCGCTGGGTTCGTTCAACAGCAACGCCCCGGTCGATTTCGATGCGGCCAAGATCGAACTGCAGGACAAGGCCAATCGCGTCGTGCTTACCGGCGACGTGGTGATCAAGCAGGGCGACCTCACCTTGCGCGCAGCGCGTACGACGGTTGCCTATACCAATACAGGCAGCCTGCAGATTCAGCGGCTCGACGCGGTCGGCAACGTGCTCGTCACCCGGGGTAACGAGGCGGCGCGCGGATCCGCTGCGGTTTACGATTTCAACAAGCGGGTGATCGTGATGTCGGGGGCGGTTACCCTCACCCGCGGGGGTGATACTCTGAACGGCGGACGCCTAGTGATCGACCTGAAAACCGGACTTTCCAGCGTGGACGGCCGCGGCGGTGCGGTCGGCGATGCCAAGGGCGGCCGCGTGACGGGCACCTTCAGCGTTCCCAAGAACAGCACCTAGCGCTCAGGGCAGCTTTTCGATCGCAACATCGTCGATCTTCACGTCGGCAGCGCCCGGGCGCAGCCACAGGCTGAGCAGTTGCCCGGCGCATGGGCCGACCTGAAGCACCTGCCCACCGGCGGCCGGCTCACCATCGACATGAGCCGGAAGCTGGGGAGCGCCGCAATCGAGCGAGAACGCGATCCGGTCGAGCGCTTGACGAGCGTCAATCCGCACGCGGTAGCGGCCTGGCGCGAGCGCGAGCGCCTGGCTTAGCATCAATCGGCTGACCGCCGCGGAATTGTGCAGGTTCAGGCCCGCGCCGCCGGCCTTCTCGGTGATCGGCTCGATCACCACGTCGCCGCGCGCATAGGCCCGCCATCCGAAGGGCGAGCGCTTCTCCTCATCGGTCCCAAATTCTTCGAAACTGCCATCGACAAGCGCGCCTTCCTGCACCTGCGCAAGCTCTTTGGCGCCGCATGCCGCGCGCCACAATTGTTCGGCCTCGCGGCGCATCCCGCGGTTGAGGAGGTTCTGGACCAGGGGGCGCGGGGTATTGCAGTCGAGCCCATCGCCCTCTTTCGCGGCGCGGAGCGCGATCGCGCTTTTCAGGCCGATGTGTCTGGCGTCCGCGGGAGCCGAAAGATAGGGGCCCGCCCAAACGGGGTTCTCGGCCAAGCGACGGGCGAGCGCCGCGCGGCCCCCCGCGCTCGCTTCAAGCGGTTCGAACAGGGCGTTTCCGGCGGCGAAATAGGGATCGGCGCGCAGCAAGGCATCGGCGCGCAGCGCCGCGCGATCGCTATCGCCGGCCTGCACCGCCACACCATACCAATAGAGTTGCGTCAGTCGGTCTCGCCACCCACGCTCTGCGGAAATGCGGAAGGCAGCCTCGGCGCCCTGAGGATCGCCGCGATACTCACGGGCCGAGCCCAGCAACGAACCCGACAGCGCATCAATCGGATCGTGCAGCAACGCCTCGGTCGCGTATGCGAGGGCCCTAGCACTATCGCCCCGCGCCAGCGCGATCGCCGCGGCGCTGCGATCCGCCTGGGCCCGGAATGGACCGGGCACCAGCCGTTCCTGCCCGGGCGACAGGACACTCTGGCGATCAAACCCGCTGCCCCAGGCGGCCAAGAGATAGAGTGCGAGTATCGTGCTGGCGGCCAGGCGCACCGCCAAACCGGGGCCGAAACCGCGACCGGGTTTCGACACCACCGTCATCAGCCCGATGCGCTTTCACCCGCTTCGTAGCGGTAATAGGAATATCCGTAATATTCCGAATAGCGGTTGCCCGACTTGTCGGGATCGAACTTGGTGAGCACCGCGCCGAGCAGGACCGCATGCACCGCCCGCAGGCGCTTGAGCGCGGTTTTAAGGGCGCCTCGGCGGCCGCGCTCGGATTCAATCACGAAGACAACGCCATCGGACAGGGCGGCGAGCGCCGGGGCGTCGGCGAGACCGAGCACCGGCGGGCTGTCGACCAGCACGACGTCGTATTGTCCGGCGAATTCGTCGAGCAGCGCGGCCATCCGCGGCGAGGTCAGCAGTTCCGTCGGACTCGGCGGGATCGGGCCCGACGGCAGCAGGTCGAGATTGGGCAACGCGGCCACGACCAGCGCACTGCGCGCCGGATCGTCGGACACCAGCAGCGAGGAAAGCCCGCGGCGGTTGTCGTTGCCGATCCGGTGGTGGACCGAAGGGCGGCGCATGTCGGCATCGACCAGCAGCACCTTGCGGCCCATCCGCGCGAAGCCCGCGGCGAGTGCGAAGGCGCTGGTGCTCTTGCCTTCGGTCGGCTGCGCGCTGGTGACCAGCACCACCTTGGGCAGGCCCGAACGGCTTGAGTACAGCAGCGCGCCGCGCAGCGAACCGTAGGCTTCCGAGATCGCCGACTTCGGATCGGCCAGCGCAATCGCCGGATCCTCCGACTGGGAATCGGGAATGATCCCCAGCAAAGGCAGCTGGATCTTCTCTTCGACATCCTCGGGGATGCGCACCAGATCGTCGAGTTGGTCGCGGACGAACACCAGCACCGCGGCGATGCCGACACCGACGAGCAACGCGATCGCGAGGTTGAACGGCAGGTTGGGCGACGAGGGCCTGAGCGGCCGGTCGGCCCGGTCGATGATCGCGAGGTTGCTGGTCGCAATCCCGGCCGCCGCGTTCAATTCGCGGAAGCGCTGCAGCAGCCCGTCATACAGCGAGCGGTTGGTATCCGCCTCGCGCGCCAGGGTGTTGTACCGCACCGCGCGGTCCTGTTCGGCCAGGGTGGCGCCCTGCAACTGGTTGACCTGCTGCGACAGCCGCTGTTCCGACGCCAACGCGGCGGTGTAGTCGGCCTTCACCGAATCGCGCACATTGTTGGCGACCTGATTGAGCTGCTGGTTGACCGAGGCCAGCTGCGCTTCACCCTGGATAATGCTCGGATGACCGTCGAGATAGCGCGAACGGTTCTTCTTGAGATCCGCTTCCAGCACCGCCCTTTGGGTCATCAGCTGCTGCACGGTCGGATTGGCAAGCACCGGTTCCGAGGAAAGCAGCCGCGAGGACTGGATCGTGCGCCAGCGGCCCTCGGCGGCGATCCGCTCGGCAGTCGCCTGGTTGGTCGCCTGGTTGATCTGCATCAGGCTGGAGGTCGTCACGCTGCTGAGCCCGCCGGAGCTACTGCCGGCGCCCTCTTCCGAACTGTTGTCGCGCGTCCGGATCAGCCCGGCATTGCGCGCGTAAGCGTTGACTTCGCGTTCGGACCCCTCGAGCCGCACCCGCGCTTCCTCAAGCTGCTCCGAAATGAAGGTGCGCGCATAGGCGGAGCTGTCGAAGCGCCGCTGGAGGTTCGCCTGGATGAATTCCTCGGCGAAGGCATTGGCGATCTTGGCCGAAAAATCGGGATCGGCACTGGAGAACGAGATCGTCGCGATGCGCGAGTTGCGCGGCAGGCTCACCGTCAGGTTCTTCTGCAGCAGGCCGAGGACCTGTTCGCGCCGCTCCGCCGCGCCCTTGCTGTCGCTTGGCGCGGGAACTTCCAACGCGGCGTAGAACCGCGCGTTGCCGATCAGTTCCAGCCGACGGGCAACCCGTTCGGCCAGCCCGCGGCTCCGCATGATATCGACCTGGGTGTTGAGGAACCGTTCGACATCGGTCGCTTTCGAAAGTTCGCTCGCCTGGCTGTCGAGCTCTTCGCCAAGCACCTGCTCGCTCTGGTCGTTGATCTGGATGCTGGTCGTCGCGGTGTAGCGCGGCGTATCGAGCATCGTGGCGACCAGCGCCGCGATCAGGGCCAGGCCTATTACAGCGAGGATCAGCCAACGGTTGCGGCGCACCAGCGCGAGCACATAGCGCATCAACTCGCCGAGCGCGCCGGTTCCGTAGATCCCGACCGGCAGGCCATAGGGTTGCTGTTCCGGATCAAGCGCCGCGGCTTGTGCACGGGGATCGGGCGGAAGAGTGTTCACCAGGGGCCCCTCAGAACCGAGTAAAGACGTTGAAAAGCGGCGCCGCGTCGAGAATGTCGCGATACGCGCCGCGCACCGCCGAGAAGCCGACCACGATCACGTCGCCTGGCAGCAATAGCGGATCGCCCGCCTTGCCTGAACGGATATCGCTGAGATCGAAACGGGCGCCCAGCCGCTGGCCGTTCACGGTGCGGAACACCAGTACCTGGTCGAGCTTGGCGGTTTTGGTAGGGCTTCCCGCCAGCGCCATTGCGGTCAGCAGCGTCGAGCCGGGCTGGATCGGATAGACCCCGGGCCTGACCACCTCGCCTTCCACCGACAGTATGTTCGATGTCGACTGCTTCACCACCACGGCAACCTGCGGATTGCGCAGATAGCCGCCGGCATAGGCGCGCTGGATATCCTGCGAAACCTCCGCCTGAGTCCGCCCGCCGGCCTGTACTTGGCCGATCAGCGGAAGATAGAGGTTGCCAGCACCATCGATCGCGACGTTTTCCACTGTCAGATCGGGTTCCTGGAATACGTTTACCGTCACCACGTCACCAGGACTGAGGAGATAGCTGCTCCCCGGCGGCGGAAGCGCCGGATCCAGCGTGGCATAGGCGGCATCGCCGACCGGGAGGTTCGGATGCAGCTGCGGCTGACACGCAGCCAGCGCAACAAGCGGCAGCACTGCGACCAGCCGGGACTGTCGGACTTTCTTCACGCCTTCCCCTTCACGCAGCACCTGCGATGATTTCCCGCCAGCATAAATAGACGCTGCAGAACGCTCATGCCCCGGCGCGAGTCCCCAAGGCAAGAAGCTTCGTGCCGTCATGCAAGATTTTCGCTTTTTGATAGATCATGCGCTCGACCGCGATTCGCCTCGCAATGATGAGGCAGTTGCACCGCGAGGAGCCAGGCACCAATTGCCGGAAGTCCACCCGCATGCATACCGAACCGCAACCGCGGATTCCGCTTAGCCCGTGCTATCGTTCCTGACGATTGCCCTCACCGCGAAGAACGTTCCCGTGCCGCCGACCAACAGAAATACGAAGGTCCACGGAAACGGGCCAGCCTGATAGCTACCAGCCCCGCCCTTGCACGTGTAGGGCGAACCCTTGCCGTTCAGCACGACCCGCCCGGCTTCATCGACCTGGACGGATTTCTTGTTGAGCCGCAGCGCTTCGTCGCTCACCTGGGCGCAATGCCAAGCGTTCTGCGCGCCGCTGGTATAGGGGACCGAGCCGACGCCCGGGGAAGCCACCGGAAGCGCATCCGCCGAGCGCATCGGCGTGGCTGCCGAAATCGACGTAGCCGAGACCAGCCCAAAAGCTGCAAGACCTGCGATGGCGTTGCTAAGTTTGCTGCTCTTCATCTGAACCCCCTTCCTTCAACGGAAACCAGGATATTCCTTCGTTCCGGAGCCTTTATATACGATAAATGTAACAAAACCAACCCGCATTTCGCACATGCAGCACAGATGCGGCGAACCGAGTGTAAAGGTTGCCATGCGGTTAACCTGCACCTCGGTTGAAACAATGGGCTTATTGCCCGGATACTCCCGTCCGCGTCAGCGCCGGGTTGCGGCAGCCCGTGCAATTTCCGCGAGGCCCTGAGCAAGCAGCAATTCGGCGGACTGATTGCTCGTCAACAGCGCGCGATGCAGTTCGACCAGCCGCGAAACCAGCCGATCGAGCTTCCGGCCGCGCCACCGGCGCAGCTGCACCGACAGATCGCGCTCGTCCCGCCAAAAGATCCGCCGCGCGCGCTTTTCCACCTCGAGCAGCTTGCTGATGTCGCCGCGCGAACCGAGCTTCGCCGACAGGCCGGCGAGCTGTGCCGCGCGCCGCTCCAGCGCCAGCAGCACGCCGACCGGATTCATCGAGGTTTCCCGCATCCGGTGAAGTTCGCCCGAGAGCCGGCCTGTTTCGCCCGAAAGCACCGCGTTGACCAGCGGGGTGAAGCCGTCCTCCTCCGCCTTCGCGCCGATCGCGTCGAGCGCCTCGGCATCGGCGTCGCGGGGGGCCTGCGGCGACGCGTCGAGATAGAGCGCAAGCTTGGTCACTTCCGACTGGGCAAGGCGGACGTCGAGCCCCGCGGCGCGCGCAATCCGTTCGGCCAGATCGCCGGCCAGCCGCAGCCCGGCGACATTGGCCATGTCGCGCACCGACTGGGTCACCGACGACAGATCGGGCGGGTAGAATATCGCGACCAGCGCATCGTCGCGGCTTTCGAGCAGTTTGGCGGTCCGCGACTTGTCGGTCGCCGCACCCGCGACCACCAGCACCGGGCAGGCCTCGCCCTCGCCCGCATCGATCACCTTGGTCAGGTTCTCGATCGCGTCGCAGGCTTCGTCGCCATTCGCGCGCACAAGGATATGGCGCTTGTCGCCGAACAGCGAGGATGAACGCGCCTCGTCGCCAAGCAGCACCGGGTCCTTGCGCAGGTCGCCGCCCGAGAGCTCGACCCGCTCGCCCGGCTCATCGAGCAGCGCGGCGATCCGGTCCGCCGCCGCCGAAGCGCCGGCCTCGTCCTGGCCGCAAAAGAAGAAGATCCGGCACTGAAGCGCCGCACGCGGAGCGGTTGCGGCGAAATCGCGCTGGGTCGCCTTCACGACTGCTTGCGGAGAGTCAGCGCGAGGCGGGTCACGATCCGGTCGGCGACGTCTTTCGCGAGATTTTCGAGCGCGGTCTGCTCGGCGGCGATCGTCGCATATTCGGAACTGACCACGTCGATACCGGCATCCGAACCATCGGTCGCGTCGAGCAGGATCGCGCCGCTCTGGGTATCGATCAGCTGATAGCGCGCGCGCAATGTCCGGCGCTCGCGGCCGATCGTATCGTCGGTCAGCAGGCCGAGGCCTTCGAGCTGATCGTCGAGCCGCACGTCGAGCCGATAGCGTGCGGCGCTTGCGCTGCCGCCGCCGCGCAGCTTGTCGTTCAGCGCATTGCGCACCAGCCAGCCGGCCTGGCCTTCGATCGGCGGCACATCGATATCCGCCAGCCCGCGCGCGATCGGGCCATTGCCGCCGCCGGCATACATCGGTTGAAGCCCGCAGGACGAAAGTGCCGGCAGTGCCAGCGCAAGCAGGATCAGGGCGGCGGCGCGCTTCATGAGACGAGATTGACCAGCCGGTCGGGCACCACGATAATCTTCCTCACTTCAGCCCCGTCCAGCGCACGCTGCACTTTCTCGGAACCGAGGGCAAGCGCCTCAAGCTCCTCTTTGGGCAGGCCCTTGGCGACGATCAGCGTATCGCGCAGCTTGCCCATCACCTGCACCGCGATGGTCACCTCGTCCTCGACCAGCAGCGCCGGATCGACTTCGGGCCAGTCGGCCTTGGCGATCAGGCCGCTCTCGCCGATCGCGGCCCAGCCTTCTTCGGCGAGATGCGGCATCATCGGCGCGACCAGCAGCAGGATCGTGCGGATCGCGGCGGAGCGGCTGGCCGAAGGCGCGGCCTTTTCGGCGGCCGAGGTCAGCTCATAGATCCGCGCGACCGCCTTGTTGAACGACAGCGCCTCGATTTCCTCGGCGATCGCGGCGATCGCCTGGTGCGTTTTTCGGTCGAGCGCCTTGTCCTCGCCGGCCGCGGCGGCATCGTATTCGCCGAACAGCCGCCACAGGCGCTGGACGAACTTCCAGCAGCCCTCGATCCCGGCGACCGACCACGGCAGGTCGCGTTCGGGCGGGCTGTCGGACAGCATGAACCAGCGCACCGCGTCGGCGCCGTATTTCGCGACGATCTCGTCCGGGTCGACGACGTTCTTCTTCGACTTGGACATCTTGATCACGCGGCCGATCTCGACCGGCGCGCCATCCGCCTTGAGCACCGCGCCATCCGCGCCGCGGGTGACTTCACCCGGGCTGTAATAGACCGGGCGTTCGTTTTCTTCGCGGCTGTAGGTCTCGTGCGTGACCATGCCCTGCGTAAACAGCGAGGCGAAGGGTTCAGCTACGTCGATCAACCCGATGTGCTGCAGCGCGCGGGTCCAGAAACGGGCGTAGAGCAGATGCAGGATCGCATGCTCGATCCCGCCGATATACTGCCCGACCGGGAGCCAGCGCGCGATTTCCTCGCGGTCGAACGGCTTGTCCTTCGGCTGGCTCGCGAAGCGCAGGAAATACCACGAGCTGTCGACGAAAGTGTCGAGCGTATCGGTCTCGCGCTCGGCCGCCCCGCCGCAATCCGGGCAGTGCACGTGTTTCCAGGTCGGGTGGCGCACCAGCGGATTGCCGGGGATCGACATGTCGACATCCTGCGGCAGCACCACCGGCAGCTGATCCTTCGGCACCGGCACGATCCCGCAGGCGGCGCAGTGGATGAACGGGATCGGGGTGCCCCAGTAACGCTGGCGGCTGACGCCCCAGTCGCGCAGGCGCCAGACGGTCTTGCCCTGGCCCCAACCGCCGGATTCGGCGCGGGCGATGACTTCCGCCTTGGCTTCGGCCACCGGCATTCCATCAAGGAAGCCGGAGTTGACGCAGATCCCGTCGCCCGCCTCGGCCTCGCCCGCGAAGGGCTTGTCGGCATCGGCCGGGCTGGAGGCAATCACGCGCGTGATCGGCAAATGGTATTTGCTCGCGAAATCGAAGTCGCGCTGGTCGTGACCCGGCACCGCCATGATCGCGCCGGTGCCGTAATCCATCAGCACGAAATTCGCGATATAGACCGGCAGCGGCTCGCCGGTGAACGGATGCGCCGCGGTGAGGCCGGTGTCGAATCCGAGCTTTTCCGCGGTTTCGAGTTCCTCGGCGGTGGTTCCGCCCGCGCGGCATTTCTCGATGAAGGCGACCGCTTCGGGGCTGGTCTCGGCCAGCTTTTGGGCCACCGGGTGATCCGCCGCGACCGCGACGAAGCTTGCCCCGAAGATCGTGTCGGGGCGGGTGGTGTAAACTTCGAGCTTCTCGCCGTCCGAAAGGGTGAAGGCGAACTGCAGGCCCTGGCTCTTGCCGATCCAGTTCTCCTGCATCAGCTTCACCTTGTCGGGCCAGTGCTCGAGCGCGCCGAGCCCGTCGAGCAGTTCTTCGGCGAAGTGGGTGATCTTGAGGAACCACTGGCTGAGCTTGCGCTTTTCGACCAGCGCGCCCGAGCGCCAGCCGCGTCCGTCGATCACCTGTTCGTTGGCCAGCACCGTATGGTCGACCGGGTCCCAGTTGACCGCCGATTCCTTGCGATAGACCAGATCGTTCGCGTAAAGATCGAGGAACAGCGCCTGTTCGTGCCCGTAATAGTCGGGATCGCAGGTCGCGAGCTCGCGGCTCCAGTCGAGCGCGAAGCCGAGCCGCTGGAGCTGGGCCTTCATGTTCGCGATGTTCTGGTAGGTCCAGCTGCCCGGGTGGACCTTCTGCTCGATCGCGGCGTTCTCGGCCGGCATGCCGAACGCGTCCCAGCCCATCGGGTGGAGCACTTCGTGGCCGGTCATGGCCTTGTAGCGCGCGAGCACGTCGCCCATCGTATAGTTGCGGACATGGCCGATGTGGATGCGCCCCGAGGGATAGGGGAACATCTCCAGCACATAGGCGCGCGGCTTGGCGGAGCTGTCGTCGGCGCGGAACGCCTGCGCCTCGTCCCACGCGCGCTGCCAGCGCCCGTCGGCGGTCGACGGATCGAATCGTGTATCGGTCATGGATGCCCCCTAGAGCCTGATCGTCCGGGATTGAAGCGCTTCGCGCCGCAACGCCGGGCGTGAAGCAGGCTCTTGTGAAACGCCAGATCAGCCGACGGCGGAACGCCTGAGATCGCGCGCCTTGGTCAGGATCACGTCTTCGAGCTTCTGGACCGTCGCCGCTTCGACCGGTGCTTCGACCCAGGTGCCGTTCTGCAGCACCTGGCGGCTGGCGGCGACCCGCACCGCGTCGGCACGGAGATCCTGGTCGAGGATCGCGACCGAGACCTTCATCCGCTCGTTCGGGTTGGCCGGGTTCGCGTACCAGTCGGTCACTACCACGCCGCCGGCGCTGTCGGCCTGGGTCAGCGGCATGAACGACAGCGTTTCGAGCGTCGCGCGCCAGAGATAGGAATTGACCCCGATCGAGGTCACCTGGGCCGAGGCGAGATCGGCCTTCGGTCGCTCGTCGCGCCCGCCGCCGCAGGCGCTCAGCCCGGCCAGCGCCAGCGCCACCAGCGAAACCCGCGCCGTGCGCCGAATGAAGGAGGTGCCGTTCTCGCTGCTGCCAGTCATCACGTTATGCCGTTCCCATCTGTTCGCGTACCTCGCGGTACCCGGCTGAGTGACGCCTCTATAGCCGCCGCACCGCTCGCGGCAAGTCGCTCGTCGGCCTCCGCGCCGGGCAGCGCAATGCGCAGGCCGGCCGTGAATGCCCGCTTAACCGCAACGCCCGCACCGGTCGCGCTTCTCGTCCCAGCTGTGGGCACATTGCAACACTCCTGTAAAACAGCAGCATTAGGGGCCATTCCGCACTGGCTATCGGCTTCGGCTTGTGGAAAACCTGCGCTGGAGAGACAGTTAATCGCCCGATTCCTTAGTCGTGTAAGGAAACGTTCAGGGAGTTGGCCGTTAAGTCGCATGGTTCGTCGAGAATCGCTTTGAAGTTTGCATTTTGAAGGTTGGGCACAGGGACATGGTGGAGCAGCGTAAATCGGCATGGCGAGGCGGTGCAGCCGTTGCGCTGCTGTGTGCCGGCGCTGCGGTGCTGGTGGCCGCGCCTTCCGCCGTCCTCGCGCTCGATGCCAGCGGCGCAAAGATGGAGACCGCGCAGCCGCGCGTCGGGCTCGGACACTTCACTCCGGCCTCGATCGATCCCAAGCTCGCCCGGCTGCTGGCCGAGCGCTCGGGCATTTCCGGGCCGCAGATGCGCTTCACCCCCGCCGGCGGGACCAGCCGTGCTGGCCGCACAATAACCGTGGCGGTACGGGTCGATGAAGGATCGTCGCGCCTGATCGCACCGCATCAGGACTTCGCCGCCGCCGATGGCGCACAGACCGGCCTTGCCGCGCTGCGCCTCGCCCCGGCGCGCTACAGCCTCGGTACTCAGCGCGGCTATGCCGGCTTTGCCGCGCCGCGCGCTCTCGAAATTACGAAACCGCTCAGCGACGCGGCGATCCCCGATCTTTCGGCTTTCCAGCCGAGCCCGGGCGCCAAGGACAAGCCGAGCCGCTTCAACGCCCGGATCGCGCTGGAGGAACAGCCGAAGCTGGGCCGCGACGCGCGCAGCCGCGAATCGCTGGGCACGCAGACGGTGGACGTGGGCGGCGCCTTCTCGATCACCCGCAATTTCGACCTTACCGCCGGGGTTCGTTATTCGCAGGACCGCGACCGGCTCGCCCCGCTGACCAATGGCAAGCAGGACAGCCAGGCCGTTTACGTCGGAACCCAGTTCAGCTTCTGACCGGATGGCTGCTACGGCCCGCTCGGCTTTCGAAGAACCCCGCTCCAGCGGGGTTTTTCTTTGCCTGCAACGCCGCTTCCCCGTAACGATCCGCGCAGGAGAGCCGAAGGTACAATCAAGGAGCATACATGGCACGCGTCGCAATCGTAACGGGCGGCACCCGCGGCATCGGCAAGGCGATCAGCCTTGCGCTGAAGGCACAGGGCCGCACCGTTGTGGCCAATTACGCCGGCAACGAAGAGAAGGCCCGCGCCTTCACCGAAGAAACCGGCATCGCCACCTACAAATGGGACGTCGGCGACCATGAGGCCACGCTGGCGAACTGCGTGCAGATCGAAACCGAGGTCGGCGCGATCGACATCGTCGTCAACAACGCCGGGATCACCCGCGATGCGACGCTCCACAAGATGAGCTTCGAGGACTGGAACGAGGTCATGCGGATCAACCTTGGCGGTTGCTTCAACATGGCCAAGGCGACCTTCCCCGGCATGCGCGAGCGCGGCTGGGGCCGGATCGTCAACATCGGCTCGATCAACGGCCAGGCCGGGCAATACGGCCAGGTCAATTATGCCGCCGCGAAGAGCGGCATCCATGGCTTCACCAAGGCGCTGGCACAGGAAGGCGCCAAGTTCGGGGTGACCGTGAACGCGATCGCACCCGGCTACATCGATACCGACATGGTCGCCGCGGTGCCCGAGCCGGTGCTTGAGAAGATCGTCTCGCGCATCCCGACCGGGCGGCTCGGCCAAGCCGCGGAAATCGCCCGCGGGGTCGCCTTCCTCACCGCCGAGGACGCAGGGTTCGTCACCGGCTCGACGATGTCGCTCAACGGCGGCCAGCATATGTATTGAGACCGGAGATGGCCGAGACGCGCATCGAAACCGACACTTTCGGCGAGATCGCCGTCCCGGCCGAGTGCCTGTGGGGCGCACAGACCCAGCGCAGCCTGCAGAACTTCCGCATCGGCGGCGAGCGTATCCCACTCCCCGTCGTGCATGCGCTGGGAATCATCAAGCAGGCCGCGGCGCATGTGAACGCGCGGCTCGGCCTGCTCGATCCCGCGCTCACGGAAGCGATCTCGGCCGCAGCCGCCGAAGTCGCCGCCGGCACGCTGGACGAGCATTTCCCGCTGGTCGTATGGCAGACCGGATCGGGCACCCAGAGCAACATGAACGCCAATGAGGTGATCGCGAACAAGGCGAACCTCGCCCTCGGCGGGCAGCTCGGCGCGAAAAAGCCGGTCCACCCGAACGACCACGTCAACATGGGCCAGTCGTCGAACGACACCTTCCCGAGCGCGATCAATATCGCCGCAGCTACGCAGGTCACCGGGCAGCTGCTCCCGAAGCTCGCCGCGATGGCGGACGAACTCGCGGCCAAGGCCGAGGATTGGGACCATATCGTCAAGATCGGCCGCACCCACACGCAGGATGCGACCCCGCTGACGCTCGGCCAGGAATTCTCCGGCTATGCGCGGCAGGTGACCGCCGGGATCGAGCGGATCGAACTGGCGCTGCCCGGGCTCTACCAGCTCGCCCAGGGCGGGACCGCGGTCGGCACCGGGCTCAACGCGCCCAAGGGCTTCGGCGAAGCCATCGCCGCCGAGATCGCCGCGCTCACCGAGCTGCCTTTCTCCAGCGCCCCGAACAAGTTCGAAGCGCTCGCCGCGCAGGACGGGCTGCTGTTCGCGCATGGCGCGCTCAACACGCTTGCCGCGAGCCTCTACAAGATCGCCAGCGACATCCGCCTGCTCGGCTCGGGCCCACGCTCGGGGCTGGGCGAGCTGGCGCTGCCAGAGAACGAGCCCGGCTCGTCGATCATGCCCGGCAAGGTCAACCCGACCCAGTGCGAAGCACTGACCCAGGTCTGCGTGCAGGTGTTCGGCAACCACGCCGCGCTGACCTTCGCCGACAGCCAGGGCCAGTTCGAGCTCAATGTCTACCGCCCGGTGATGGCGCAGAACTTCCTGCAATCGGCCCGCCTGCTCGGCGATGCGGCCGAAAGCTTCACCGAACACCTGCTCAAGGGCTTGAAGCCGCGCGAGGACAACATCGCGCGCGGCGTCGCGAACTCGCTGATGCTGGTGACCGCGCTCGCTCCGACGATCGGCTACGACAAGGCGGCCGCGATCGCGAAGGACGCGCACAAACGGGGTATCACGCTGCGCGAGGCCGCGGTGGAGAGTGGCGCAGTCACGCCCGAAGATTACGACCGGATCGTGCGGCCCGGGGATATGCTCGGCCCGGATCACGAACCTGCGTGACGGCACCCTACCACCCGCCGGTCAAACGCTCGGTCGAGATCGCCGGCCACAAGACCTCGATCAGCCTTGAGCCCCTGTTCTGGGAGCTGTTGCGCGACGCCGCCGCGCGCGAAGGCCTGCCGGTGAATGCGCTGGTCGCGCGGATAGACGCCGAGCGGATCGCGGCGGAGGTCCCGCCGGGGCTGGCCGGGGCGATCCGGCTGTGGCTGGTGGCCGGGCAGGCATTTGACTGAAGCGCAGCTCGATATCGACGGAGCGGTGCACCTGTCGGGGCTGGTCATCGACGAGCTTGAACGATGGCACGAATTGACCGACCGCTATTTCTCGCTCGGCAAACCGGGCGTGCGGATAGTGGATGATTGTGCGCTGGCAAGCGCGGTTTCGGAACTGCTCCGACAGCCGCCGCTGCTTGAACAACTGGGTGCGGCGCAGTGGCGCTGTGTTCGCGCGATCGCGTTCGACAAGGTGCCGGAAGCGAACTGGGCGTTGGGCTGGCATCAGGACCGTACGATCGCCGTCACTGAAAAAACCGAGTTTTCCGGCTACGGTCCATGGTCGCTCAAGGACGGCATCGCCCATGTCGAGCCGCCCTTTTCGCTGATGGACACATTGCGAACCTTGCGGCTCCATCTCGACCCGGTCGACGATACAAACGGTGCGCTGCAGGCTGCCCGCGGTAGCCACCGCTTTGGGAAGGTCGGCGACACCGAAGCAGGTGCCCGGGCAGCAGCCGTGCCGATCCTGTCATGCCGTGCTGAGGCAGGAGACGGTTGGCTTTATGCGACACCGATCCTGCATGCCTCGTCGCGCTCGACCAGTCCCGCTCGGCGGCGCGTGCTGCATCTGGAATTCTCGGCGAACGATCTCCCGCCGCCCCTGCGATGGCGCGGGATTGGCTGAAGCCGGACTTCAGTAATTCCCCGGCGGATCGCTCGCGGGAAAACTCTCGTCGTCTTCCTCGTCGGTCTTCGACCAGCCCTTGGGCGGATCGCGCATCGCATCCGGGCCCGCATCGCGGACATCGCCGCGCTGGCCCTTCGCGAAAGCGGCGGGCGCGGTGCGATCCTTCTTTCCGAACAGATTTTTCCAGAACCCCATGCGCAGCCTCCTGCGCGCATCATAGCGCACAGGAGGCCGGGCGAAAGGGACTAGTGATTGAACTCAGTAGTTTCCGGGCGGGTCGCTGGCCGGGAAGCTTTCGTCGCTCTGCTGGTCTTCCACGCTCCACGCGTGGGGCGTGTCGCGCATGGCATCCGGCCCCGCATCGCGCACCGGGGCTGGATCGCTCGGTGCGTGCTGGCCTGCGGCGAAGGCGGCCGGGGCGGGATGCGACTGGTCCGCAACCGCCTTCTGCCAAATCTTGTAGGCGACCGCGCCGACGGCGCCGAACGCCGCATATTTCAAGAGACTCATATCCTGCCTCCAAACTTGGGTTGCGCTGTTCAACGCGCGGAGGCAGCAAAAGTATCCTTCGGGATTCTGCGTCAGTCGCCGCCGACCCGTTCGATCTGCGCACCGAGCAGCGCGAATTTTTCTTCGAGCCGTTCGTAACCGCGATCGAGGTGGTAGAGGCGGTGGACCTGGGTCTCGCCCTGAGCCGCGAGGCCGGCGATCACCAGGCTCATCGACGCGCGCAGATCGGTCGCCATCACTTCGGCGCCGGTAAGCTGCTTGACCCCGTGGACCACCGCGGTGCGGCCCTTGGTTTCGATATGCGCGCCCATGCGGTTGAGTTCGGGCACGTGCATGTAGCGATTCTCGAAGATCGTTTCGGTCAGCACGCTCGAGCCTTCCGCGAGGCACAGCAGCGCCATCAATTGCGCCTGCATGTCGGTCGCGAGGCCAGGGTAGGGCGCGGTCGACAGGGTCACCGCCTTGAGCGGGCCGTCGGCCGCGACGTGGATACCCTTGGCCACCGCCTCGACCGAAACGCCGGCATCGCGCAGCACCTGCACGGTCGCTTCCATCTCTTCGAACTTCGCCCCCTCCAGGGTCACTTCGCCGCCCGTGATCGCCGCGGCGCAGGCATAGGAGCCGGCCTCGATCCGGTCGGACATCACCCGGTAGGTCGCGCCGTGGAGCCGCGGCACGCCATGGATCGTGATATCGGACGTGCCGATCCCTTCGATCTGCGCGCCCATCGCGACCAGCATGTTGCACAAATCGACGATCTCGGGCTCGCGCGCGGCATTGTGGAGCGAGCTCTTGCCGGTGGCGAGCACCGCCGCCATCAGCGCATTCTCGGTCGCGCCGACCGAGACCACCGGGAAGCTGTAGCGCCCGCCCGGCAGCCCGCCGTCCGGCGCATGGGCGCGAACGTAGCCTGCGGCCATCTCGATCTCGGCACCGAGCGCCTCCAGCGCCTTCAGGTGCAGATCGATCGGGCGGTTGCCGATCGCGCAGCCGCCGGGGAGCGAGACGGTCGCCTCGCCCATCCGCGCGAGCATCGGGCCGAGCACCAGGATCGACGCGCGCATCTTGCGGACCAGTTCGTAAGGGGCGACGCTGCTGGTGATGCGCGGGGCCTCCAGCGTCATCACCCGGCCGAAATCTTCGGGGCGGCTGCCGGCGATCGTGGTGGATACGCCGAACTGGTTCATCAGGTGCTGGAAGCCATCGATATCGGCGAGGCGCGGCAGATTGCGCAGGGTTAGCGGCTCGTCGGTCAGCAACGCGCAGGGCAGCAGCGTCAGTGCGGCGTTTTTCGCGCCGGAAACGGGGATCGAGCCGGAGAGGCGGCGCCCGCCTTCGATGATGATCTTGTCCATCTTCGCCGTTTAGCCGGAATGTCGCGGGGAGCAAGCGCCCGGCAACCGTTGGGGTCAACCTTGGTTGTTGACGCTACGGCCCGGCACTTCATAACGGGCGTTACATGACCATGCGCAAACCGATCAAGAAAGCCGTCTTCCCCGTCGCGGGCCTGGGCACACGGTTCCTCCCCGCGACCAAGGCGATCCCGAAGGAGATGCTGCCGATCATCGACCGGCCGCTGATCCAGTATGCGGTGGACGAGGCGCGCGAGGCCGGGATCGAGCAGATGATCTTCGTCACCGGGCGCGGCAAGACCTCGATCGTCGAGCATTTCGACGTCGCGTTCGAACTCGAATCGACGATGAGCGAACGCGGCAAGGACATGGGCGTGCTCGATTCCTCGCGCGCCATTCCGGGCGACATCATCACCGTGCGCCAGCAGGTGCCGCTCGGCCTGGGGCACGCGATCTGGTGCGCCCGCGCGATCGTCGGCGACGATCCTTTCGCGATCTTCCTGCCCGACGAGCTGATGATCGGCGATACCCAAGGTGCGGGGGGCTGCATGAAGCAGATGGTCGATGCCTATAATGAGGTCGGCGGCAATCTGATCAGCGTACTCGAAGTGCCTATGGAGGAAGTCTCCTCCTATGGCGTGATCGATCCCGGCGCATCGAATGGCGCGCTGACCGAGGTCAAGGGGCTGGTCGAGAAACCGCCGGTCGCCCAGGCGCCGTCGAACAAGATCATCTCGGGCCGCTACATCCTTCAGCCCGAAGTGATGCGCACGCTCGAAACCCAGGGCAAGGGCGCCGGCGGCGAAATCCAGCTGACCGATGCGATGGCGCGGATGATCGGCACCCAGCCGTTCCACGCGGTGACCTTCGCCGGGCGGCGGTTCGATTGCGGCAGCAAGCTCGGCTTCGTCGAGGCGACGCTGGCGCTGGCGCTGGAGCGCGAGGACATGGGCGCCGAAGTCCGCGCGATGGCGCACCGCCTGCTCGCCTGACCCCTATCCTTCCGGCGGCGCCGGGGCGTAGCGCGCGAGGAATTCGTCGTGCCGCGGCACGGCGGCCACCGAGGCCTTCACTTCGGCCGCGATCTTGCGGATTTCCGCCGCGGCGTAAGTTGGGCTCGCGCGGTCGGTGAGCGCATGCACCCCGCGCGGCAGGCAGCGCTGGCCAAGCAGCACCGCGCTCCAGCTCGCCAGCTGGAACAGATGGTTGCCCTCCACCGCCAATATGCCGCGCTCGCGCCAGCACTCGAGCACCGCGGCGAGGCTGTCGGGCACGGTCATCGTGCGGACGTGGTTCCAGAACGGGGAATCGTCGCGTTCGGTGAGGTGGTAATGCGCGATGATGAAATCGCGCACGCGTTCCCATTCCAGCCGGGTCTGCTCGTTGAACCGGTCGCGCAGCACCCGATCCATCCGGCGGGTCGGAAAATGCTGCACCAGCCGCTCGATCGACGCCTGGACCAGATGGATGCTGGTCGATTCGAGCGGTTCGAGAAAGCCCGAGGCGAGCCCGACCGAAACCACATTGCCGACCCAGCTTCGCCGCCGGCGCCCGGCCTTGAAGCGCAGCTGGAACGGATCGCGGATGATCGGCGTGTCGAGCGTCGCGCGCAGCCGCCGTTCGGCATCCTCGTCGCTGCTGAACGCGCTGGCATAGACATGGCCGTTACCGATGCGGTGCTGCAGCGGAATGCGCCATTGCCAGCCCACTTCCAGCGCGATCGCCCTGGTATAGGGCACGATCCGCTCAGGCTCGCGCGCGCTGGTGGTCGCGATCGCGCTGTCGTTGGGCAACCACTCGCTCCAGTCGTCGAAGGGCTCGGCAAACTCGCCGCCCAGCAGGATGCTGCGAAAGCCCGAGCAATCGACGAACAGATCGGCTTCGAGCCGCCGCCCGTCCTTGAGCACGAGTGCACCGACATGGCCGGTCGCACCGTCGCGCTCGGCCCCGGCGATCAGCCCCTCGATGCGGGTCGCGCCGCGCGCTTCGGCCACCTTGCGCAGATACTGGCCGTAGAGATAGGCATCGAAATGATAGGCATAGCTATACTGCCCGGTGCGCCAGTCGGCGTCCTTCGCGGGCGGGACGAAGCGTTCGGCGCGGCCCATCGCGGTGGCCGGGAACATATCCTCGAACGCGGGATAATCCTCCCCTCCTGGTGCAAGCCGCCCGGCCAGCCACCAGTGATGCAGCTGGACCACCGCATCGAGTTCGCGGCCCGCGCGGCCGAACTGGTGCATGTAGCGGTCACCCCGCCGGCCCCAGTTGTGGAAGTCGATCCCCAGCTTGATACTGCCCTGGGTCGCCTGCATGAACGCGCGCTCGTCCAGCCGCAGGAAGCGGTTGAACTCGCGGATCGGCGGGATCGTCGCTTCGCCCACGCCGACGATCCCGATCGTCTCGCTTTCGACCAGCGTGACGCGGATGTCGCGCGACAGGGCGGTGACCAGGTAGGCGGCCGTCATCCAGCCCGACGAGCCGCCGCCCACCACCACCACCGAGCGGATGCGCTCCTCGCGCGGATCGGCCGGCAATTGCTCCCCAATCGCAATATCGGTCATGTCCGCATGATGGACCAAAACCGGCGGAAGGCAAGCAGGCGCACAGACAGCAAAAAGGCGGCGAGGGAATACCCTGCCGCCCTGTCGCTCAGCTGCTTGAAGGAAGTGCCCTAGTCGTCGGGTCCGCCCATCGCCGCATCGGCCACGCCGAGGCTGGCGAGCGAAACTTCGCCGGCCAGGTAGGGGGTCGGATCGACCGATTCGCCCGCAACCCGCACTTCGTAATGCAGGTGCGGACCGGTCGAGCGGCCGGTGGTGCCGACATAGCCGATCAGATCGCCCTTGTGCACGCGGTCGCCCGCGTGGACCGCGAAGCCCGAGAGATGGCCGTAGCGGGTCTGCAGCTCACCGCCGTGTTCGATCTGGATGTAATTGCCGTAGCTCGAGAACCAGTCGGCGCGGGCGATCAGGCCGTCGGCCGGGGCATAAACCGGCGTGCCGGTCGGCGCGGCGAGATCGAGGCCCTTGTGGTTGCGGCGGCCGCCGAGCACCGGATGAGTGCGCATGCCATAGCCGCTGGTCAGGAGCGCCTTCGCCAGCGGCGAGCGCGATGGGACCGAAACGGTCGTGCGCACGGCGGGCATCGCGATGCCGGTGCCGTTGTCGAGCGATTTCCAGTTCGCGAAGAGCTGGGTGAATTCGTCATCGCCCTTGCCGAGCGGCGAATCGGGACCATCCGACAGACGGTGAACCGTGCTGCTGATCTGGGCGGCGGTGGCTTCGGTCTGTGCCGAGGCCGGGCTGGCGCCGATCAGAACCGCAGCGGCCAGAAACCCTGCGGGCAGGGTACGAAATACAAGCGAGAAACTCATTGCGACCAGTTGTCCCGTCCTAATCGGTGGGCAGCTTTTGCTGCTAGCGATCCCCCGGCGACGCGGACCTTGGCCTGCGACGCAATTTTTTCCAAAAAAGCCGGGAACCAATCCCGAACCCCCCGTGTTGTTTTGAGGTTAACCCGCTCGCCTCAGGTGGCAAGCGCGGCGTAGAAGCTGCGCGACAAACCGGCTGCCGAACGCGCCGAGTCGTTGAATGGGGCCTTCAGGGCACCCCCAAAGTACTCCGTCACCAGATTTTTCCAGCGGATTTCCGCGATTTCGCCGGATTCGGCGCAAAGCGAGACGAAATGTTTCGTGCCGATCGCGACGTGGCGGATCTCGTCGTCAAGAATCCTTTCGAGGATTCGCGCGCCCTGCGCGTCGCCCTGCGAGCGGACCCGTTGGAGCATCGCCGGGGTCACATCGAGCCCGCGCGCTTCCAGCACCATTGGCACCACCGCCAGCCGGGCGGCGGCATCGTGGCGGGTCCGATCGGCCGATTCCCATAGACCGCCATGCGCCGGCAGCGCGCCGTAAAAACTCCCCATGCTCGCGAGCTTTCGCTGAAGCAGCGCGAAATGCATCGCCTCGTCGGCCGCCACCGAGAGGAAATCCGACACGAACTGCTCACCGCACTCGCCGCCGAACCGCCCGGCCATGTCGAGCGCCAGATCGATCGCGACGAATTCGATATGCGCCAGCGCATGCCACAAAGCGATTCGCGTGCGGTCCGATTCGCCGCGCCCGCGCTTCGGCATGCGGTTGGGTGGAAGCAATTCGGGACGCTCAGGCCAGGCGGGTCGGTCGGGCATCGCTTCCTCGAAGGTGAACCCGAGCCGCCCCAGCCGCCAGTCGCGCGCAACCGCGCGGGTCGCCATTGCCTTGGCGCGCGGGTCCGCGGTGAGCAGGGCCGCACGGATCGCGGCGGCAACCGAGCCGGTCGCAGCAGCGCTCACAGTTTCTGGGCCGCCTCGAGCACCTCGGCGGCGTGGCCCTTGACCTTCACCTTGTCCCACACGCGCGCGACCCGCCCTTCGCCGTCGATCAGATAGGTCGTGCGCAGCATGCCCATGTAGGTGCGGCCATACATGCTCTTCTCGGTCCAGATGCCGAGCGCGTCGGACAGGCCGCCCGCTTCGGCATCCGAGGCGAGCCTCGCGGTCAGGCCGTATTTGGCGATGAACTTGCCGTGCTTCTTCGGTGGATCCTTGCTCACCCCGAGCAGGGCGACCCCGGCCCGCGCGAATTCCGGCTCGAGCGCGGAGAAATCCTGGTTCTCGACCGTGCAGCCGGGCGTGTCGTCCTTCGGATAGAAGAACACCACCAGCTTCTGGCCGCGGAAATCCGATGCCTTGACGCTGCCGCCCTCGGGGGTTTCGAGCGCGATGTCGGGGAAGCTGTCGCCGATTTGGCCGCTCATGAGTCTTTCTCCAGAATTTCGACGCCGAACACCTGGCGCCACGCCGCGCCGACCACCTGCCGCGCTTCGGCGAGCAGGGCAAGCAGCGCGGGATAATCGGGCGCGCGGCAGGCCCGCGCCAGCGCGTCGCGTGCCGCCTCGGCCGGTTCGTCGGTATCGGGCGCGAGCAGGCGGGAGGCGACCAGCACCCGGATCAGGACGACCTGCGCGGCCTTCAGTCCTTCGGGCAGCAGCCCGGCAGCGATCAGCCCGTGCAGCGCCGAGACCATTTCGGGCGTGATCGAGATCCGTTCGCGCAATTGCAGATAGTGGATCAGGAATTCGAGATCGACCAGCCCGCCGCGCTGAAGCTTCACGTCGAGCAATCCGCGCGGCGGCTTGTGCGCCGCCATCTCGTCCCGCATCGTCAGCACATCTGCCGCGAGCTTCACCGGATCGTTCGGGGTGTGGAGCACTTCGCGCAGGATTGTCTCCAGCCGCGCGCGCGCTTCCGGCGGGCCGGCGAGCACCCGCGCGCGGTTGAGCGCCATGTGTTCCCAGGTCCAGGCGTCTTCCTTCTGGTAGCGCTCGAAGCTAGACAGGCTCACCGCCAGCGGGCCCTGCGCACCTTGCGGCCGCAGCCTCGTATCGACTTCGTAAAGCGGACCCTCGGCAGTGGGCACGCTCAGCGCCGCGCTGACCCGCTGGGCGAGGCGGTTGAAATAGAGCGTCGCCCCGAGCGGCCGCTCGCCATCGGACTGCGCGGCTTCGGTCGCGTCGCTCCCGGCATCGCCGAACAGGTAGATCAGGTCGAGATCCGAGGCATGGGTCAACGCCCCGCCTCCGAGCCGGCCGAGCCCGAGCACCAGCAGGTCCTGCCCCGGCATGCGCCCGTGGACCCGCGCGAATTCGGTCTCCGCCGCTTCGACGCAGACCGCGATCGCCGCTTCGGCGGTGCGGCACAAGGCCTCGGCGATCGCAAGCGGGTCGTGCGACGCCTCGATCAGCTGGACGCCGAGCGCGAAGCGCGTCTCGCCGACCACCCGCCGCACCCGGTCGAGCTGGTCCTCGTAGCCGCCGTCGGGCGAGCCCATCCGCGCCGCGAGTTCCTCGACCGAACCGGGGAGGTCGAGCGCGGTGGTATCGATCAGCGCATCGAGCAGGTCCGCACGGCGTGAGAGGGCGTCGGCCAGCGGCGGGGCGAGGGTCAATATATCGATCAGCTGCGCGAACAGGCCGGGCCGCGCCTGCAGCAGACGAAACAGGTTTACCGCGCTGGGAAGATTGACCAGCAGCGATTCCCAGCGATTTACCGCGCGATCGGGATCGGGCGCTTTCGCCAGGGCGTGGAGCAGGGCGGGGAACACAGCGTCGAAGGCGGCCCGGGCCGCTTCGCTCCGCAGCGCGCGCACCCGTCCGTCGCTCCACCCCTCGATCCGTTCGGCGAGATGGGCCGGGTTCGAAAAGCCGAGGCTTTCCAGCCGGGCCGGCAGCGCCTCGACCTGGCGGTGCCTCGTAGCCGCCGGCACCTCCGGCTGGTCGAGCAATGCATCGTAGCGGCTCGCGACCGCCTCGGTCACCGCGCGCAATTCGTCCAGCAGCGGTGCCGCATCCGCGAAGCCTTCGAGCCGCGCGACATTGTCGAGCGCGGCGGGATCGGCCGGCAGGCGGTGGGTCTGATGATCGCCGACCATTTGCAGCCGGTGCTCGATCACCCGCAGCCGGTCGTAGCTTTCGCCCATCACCCGCGCGTCGGCTTCGGAGATGATCCCCTCGGCCGCCAGCGCATCGAGCGCCGCGCGCGTGCCGCGCACCCGCAGCGACGGCTTGCGCCCGCCGTGGATCAGCTGGTGGGTCTGGGCGAAGAATTCGACCTCGCGAATCCCGCCGCGCCCGCGCTTGAGATCGGAGCCCGGCCCGAGCATTTCCGGCCCGCCGTGATGCGAGCGGATTCGTGCGGTCAGCCGGCGGATCTCCTCGATCGCGCCGAAATCGAGGTTCTTGCGCCAGACGAACGGCCGGATCGCCCGCAGGAAATCCTCGCCCGCATCGCTATCGCCGGAACAGGCCCGCGCGCGGATGAAGGCCGCGCGCTCCCATGCCAGCGCCGAACTTTCGTAATGCGTCAGCGCCGCGTCTAAACTGATCGCGAGCGGCGAGACTTCCGAGGCCGGACGCAGCCGCAGATCGACCCGGAAGACATAGCCTTCGTGATCCTGCTTCGAGAGCGTCTCGACCACATGGCGCGCGACCCGCTGCGCCGCGTCGCCGGGGTCGTCGCGCTCGCGCCGCGGCAGCGCCTCCGGGTCGTACAGCAGGATCGGGTCGATGTCGGAACTGTAGTTGAGTTCGCAGGCGCCATGCTTGCCGAGCGCCAGTGCCGAGAAGCCCGCGGGCTCCGCCCCGGTCCGCCGGCGGATCGCATCGCCGATCGCCGCATCGAGCGCGCGGTCGGCGAAGGACGACAGTTCGGCCATCACCCGGGCGAGCGGGAAAGCGCCCGCAAGATCGCCGATCCCCAGTGCCGCGGCGAGCGCGAGCCGTTCGCGGCGCAGGGCCGACGCGACGGTCGGCGCGTCCGCGCCGGCCGCCCTGGCCCAGGCCAGCGCGTCTTCGCCCTTGCCCTGAGCGAGCAGGTCCGCCAGCGCGGGCTGCCGATCGAGCGCGAGGGTAAGGAAGGGCGAATGCGCGCGCGCCCGGCCGATCGCATTCTGCCATGTCTCACTCATGGATACTCCCTGCCTTCCGGGCGTTTGCAGGGCAAGCGCCGTGCTTGTGTCGATCCCGGCGCTCTGCCAAGGCTCGGGCATTCCCGTTTCGCCGAAAGGACCCGCGAAGGTGCGCTTCCTGCTCCCCGCCCTGCTGATGCTGCTGGCCGGCTGTGCCTCGACGGGCGGCGGTGAGATCGCCCCGGCGCCGCTCGACATCCCGCCGGTGCCGCCCGCGAATGTCTCGACCGCGACGATGCGCGAGGTCACCCGCGAGCTTTCCGCGGATTCCTATGAAGGCCGCTTCCCCGGCAGCAAGGGCGAAGACAAGACGCTCGCATTCCTGATGAAGAAATGGGCCGGGATCGGCCTCCAGCCCGGCAACCACGGCGGCTGGCTGCAGGATGTGCCGCTGGTCGAGATTACCGGCCGGAATTTCGCGCCGCTCACGATCGCCGGGAAGAATGGGGGACTGTCGCTCGCGCATGGCAGCGAATGGGTCGGATCCTCGTTCCGCGAGGATGCGCATATCGCGCTGACCGGTAGCGAGCTGGTGTTCGTCGGCTACGGCATCTACGCGCCCGAGAAAGGCTGGAA